>NZ_BMQI01000001.1 GCF_014648035.1 Shewanella algicola
AGATAGAATTGTGAAACATATTAACTAAATTGCAGTTACACAGAATCTGTTACACCCTCTTAAAAAAGGCAGAATATCGATTCTGCCTTTTTTGTTTAAACGGTATTCATCTTGGATTGACCTAGGGTGATCAGTGCTTAGGCTTAACCCCATTCTTAACCATATCTTGACCCGTTTCAAAAATTTCAGGTGTCACCCAGCGACCAAGTAAAAGCTTATGGTTATCACCAAATACCGCAACAAAATGACGACCATCAGCATTACTGGTTGCCATGCCCACGCCAGCAACACCTTCTAAACCTAAACCGCCCTTTTCAACTAACACTAAAAAGCGTTCTAAATCGGCTAAATTATCAATCACATCATTTTCAATATTCATATACTTCCTAACCACTTTATATCAGAACTTGGGCGCTACTTTAGCGCATTAAACCACAATAATCTTCTCTTTATCCGTGGCAGTTTCACCCTTAACGTCACTTTCTCTTTCATGAATTTCTAAGTTAAAAGTGTAACGTGAGATCAATTAACTGTGCATCATCATCGTATGAATCAAAATTAATCGACAACATTACCCCCCCTTCAGTCAGCATAATGTTATCAAAATTATCTTCTGCGATAGGGTATCGCGCTAACAATTCAGACTTAATTGCAGGCAAGTTGTAACGGGCAAGCACTGCTTTAAATTCACTCATCGTTTGCGCGCCAAACATCGACTCAGTAATGTTGATCGAATTAACCACGCCTTGGCGATCAAACCCTAATAACACATTACTATTGACCAACACTTTTGCACCACTTTCAGTTAATTGAATTTGGTTACTGAGCTGTTGTGGTTGCAAGGTATAAGCTTGTGGTGATGTTAATGTCAGTAGTGTTGCGATATCAATATTATCAAAATTGCCAAAGTTAACCTGATGCTCATCGATTGTTGTTAACGGTAAAATAGCAAAGCTGTTTAGCCGAGAAACCGCCTCTTGAGACATGCTTTCATTGTAGTCTTCAAAAGTTAATAACAAGCGGCTATTTTTACCTGCAACACTGTAAACATCACCTTGCTTTTTAAGCGCTAAATGCGCCTTAACACTATTGAGTTCATCACCTTGATGCACCTTGTTTGCAATCACCCAATTATCGCTGTCATAGTTTTCACTTAAAGGGATTTGATTTTGACCATGACCATTTAATAGCCCTAAATCTTGAGTAATCATTGCGACACGACTGTCTTTAATCACAAACCATAAACTGCGCCCATAACCATAAACGGTGGCACCATTGTCGAGTTGCAATTGAATACTATGAGGGCCTAATGCAGGTAATAAATCATCAACTGAGTCACCAATGTGTATGCCATAGGCACTGTCGGTAGTAATAAGCGCATCAGGTGCTTGGTGTTTTTGCGCTTGTTTTAACAAATTGCCTTCATTTGGCATCGTCAACTTAACGGTGGTTTGGGTATACGAAACAGCTTTACCCTTACTGTTATAAGGTGTGGGGTCGCTGCTAAGCTGTGTATCGTCACACAAGTTAACGTATTGCACTGTGGTAATAACATGGATTTGTTGGGTGCTCGACTGAGCTCGGTTACTGCCATCTTGCAGATCAATACTTCGATCAATTCCGCCTACCGTTAACCTATCAACAATCACCGCATCCGCGCCAGCAGCTGAGGCTTTGCGTTGTATTTCCACCAAGGCTTGCTGCACATACGCATCACGATGTGACAATACGTCACCATTAGAGGATTTCAGTAAGTCAGGGTCAATATCGTAAACCATTTTATCATTGGCGGTATTGATAGTTTGCGGGCTACAAAGGGGATAAAAATCTAAAATAGGCGGTAATTCATTGGCAAATGTGGCAGGACTAAAAGCCGCTAAGCAAACAATGTAATGTGAAAATTTCATGAATCTTCCTTGAGTTAAATCCGTGTTTTTATATTGTGATAACACTTATAAGTGACTCTACCCTAATGTGAAATACGATGACAGTAAACTCATCGGCGTTATTGGTGCCTAGGAAGATAATGTAAAAATGAATAAATAAGACACCTACTACTATTTCATCATTTCTATCAACTTGCCCTATATATCCTTTTTCTCTGCACAATTTTTACACCTTTGAGCAGTAACATCTTATTAACGATTTTATTTCAGTGAATCAACCGAAACCTCACTACGTAAAAGATAAGACTTAGGAGAATTTGATGCTTACTATCAATAAATTAAATAACAACAATCGACGATTAAATCAGCCGATGATGTTATTGCTAATCATCATGCTGGCTAGCATGTTAGTGCTTACCGGTTGCGACAGTGGCGCAAGCGATAGCACCACAGACACGAGTGAAGTCGCAAGCATAACAGACACCGATACCAGCATGGATACAGACACAGATACTGATACTGAAGTCACTGATGCTGACTTTGAAGCCACTGATTGGACAGATGAAACCCACAGCAAAGATGCCGAGCCTAATTTTGATGAAGTGTTTAGCGACACCGAAGTTAAACGCTTTGACATTGTCGTCACCGAAGCGCGCTGGCAAAGTATGTTAGATGACATGGCTGAGCTCTATGGCGAGTTTGGTAGAAACTCATCAAATAGCTTAAGCGATACCGATGAAGACCCTATTTTTGTGCCCGCTGAAGTGTTTTATAACGGCACCCAATGGTATCGCGTTGGGATCCGCTTTAAAGGTAACTCATCACTGCAAACCAGTTGGCAGCAAGGTATTTTAAAGCTTGCCTTTAAACTCGACTTTGACGAATATGAAGATGATTACCCACAAATTAAAAACCAACGTTTTTATGGGTTTAAAAAGTTTAGTTTAAAAAATAACTATAACGACGAATCAATGCTTCGCGACAAAGTCGCCGCCGACGTATTTAAAGACGCAGGATTAGCTGTATCACACACCGGTTTTTATACCTTATACGTCGACCATGGCGACGGCCCAGAATACTTTGGTTTATACACCCTAGTAGAAGAAGTCGATGACACCGTAATCGACACGCAATTTTCAAGCGACGATGGCAATTTATACAAGCCCGAAGATGATGGCGCCATGTTTGTTGAAGGGTCGTTTAACCAAGACGATTTTGAGAAAAAAACTAACGAAGATGATGAAGACTGGTCTGATATTGAAGCCCTATTTAGTGCATTACATGACGACACTTATACTAGCGATCGTGCAACCTGGCGCACCAATCTTGAAGCGGTATTTGATGTTGATGTATTTTTAAAATACTTAGCGGTCAATGGCATTATTCAAAATTGGGATACTTATGGTCTTATGCCACACAACTATTACTTGTATAACAACCCTGACACCTCAAAGTTAACCTGGATCCCATGGGACAACAACGAAGCGTTACAAGACGGTAATATGGGTGGTGCATTGGCGTTAGATTTCTCAGACTTGAATTCAAGCAGCTGGCCGCTCATCGCAAAACTGTACGCAGATGATGTCTATCGTGAGCAATATAACGAATATATACTTGAGGTGATTAGCGATGCATTTGAAACCAATAAGATGCAAGCCAACTATAACGCTTCTTCAGCACTGGTTGCACCTTATGCCACAACAGAAATATCTGGCTACACCTTCTTAGAAAGTACCAACGACTTTTATAATGCCGTCGATAAGTTGTTAGAACACGCAGAAGATAGAGCAACTGCAGTAGATAAATACTTAGATACCCAGTAATGACAATATTTATCAATTAAAAAAGCGAACCAAGCAGAGCTATTTCTGCTTGGTTCGCTTTGTCATTTTAGTCTGAAAATATAAGGCTTTGGCTTAAGATTCAGCGGGAGCGTTATATTCATGTACCTTTCGGTATAGTGTGGCGATGCCTATTTGGAGGGCTTCAGCAGCTTTATGTTTATCGTTATCACACAACTCAATCGCCGACAAAATATAGTCGCGCTCGACATCTTTCATCGGCTGAATTTGATCTTTAAACTTAACCGCCACCGAGGCGGTCGAAACTTCGTAAGGCAAATCAATCGGTTCAATCCATTCCCCCTGACAAAGTGCCACTGCCCGCTCCATGGCATTTTGTAATTCACGCACATTTCCAGGCCAAGCATAATTCATTAGCTTTTGTACTGTTGCTCGCGATAAGCCGGTAATGGTGCGATCCATTTGTTCGCAAAATTTATACAAAAACTTATTCGCTAACGGCAATATATCTTCGCCACGATGAGACAAAGACGGAATATCAAGCTCAATCACCTTAATGCGGTACAGCAAATCAAGCCTAAAATGCCCTACTTCCACTTCTTGCTCTAAATTGCGGTTGGTTGCGGCAATGATCCGAACATCAAATGGCCGAGAGAGGTTTTCTCCTACACGCTTTACTTCTCGCTCTTGGATTGCTCGAAGCAGCTTAACTTGCATATTTAAACTGGTTTCACCAATTTCATCTAAAAATAATGTGCCACCTTCAGCTTCTTCAAATAACCCCGCACGGGCACGGTCTGCGCCAGTAAATGCTCCTTTAACATGGCCGAATAACTCAGACTCAAGTAAGGTTTCACTTAATGCGCCACAATTAACCGTAATAAAGGGTTTGTGTTTTCGCTTAGAGCATAGATGAACATATCGGCTCACATACTCTTTACCGACACCACTGTCACCTGTAACTAAAATAGACGAGTCCACTTTAGCGACTCGCCGTGCCATATCCATCAGTTTTAGCATTGATGAGCTGCGTACCACAAAACCCGGCGTAGGCTCAATATCGCCATTAATAAAGGCTAATTGCTGCTTTTTACGGGCAAATTTCTCTTCTAGCTTTTGAAAATCTTCAGTCAATTTAACCAATATCTGATTACTGTCCGCGATTTCAAAGTAAGGTAAATGAGGGGTTAGTTTTTCGTCCCAATTCTCTTTAAAACGACCAACAACATGACAAGTCTTTGAGCCGCTAGCACAACAACTGTCTTCGATAAAATACACCTCACGGCCAGTACGATAACTCTCATAACCACTGGCAAATCCAACAAGTGTCCAACAGACTCCAGTTTCGGACTCACCAATGAGGTCTAGGTGCTGTTCAGCCTCATAAGAGTTAACGATAGTGGATTCAATGATGGGTAAATCACCTTCACCATCACTAATCTTGATGTCGATGGTATTCACTAAACCAAACAACCGATGTAAGTGTTCACCGCCAAAACCCTCGGCTACGATCTCCGGAAACTCCTTATGCAGCATTTCAGCTGTGCGCCATCCATGAGCATAACCAAAGCGCGTTAAAATCTTTCTTGCGCCATGTTGACCTAGGGTTTCAATAATTTCTTTTCTTAATAAACCTAATGCTAAAGCATCAAAAATCAATACCCTACGTTGCATAAAACGAACAAGTGAGTCCGTTGGCGAAATCGTCAGTAACTCTTTTAACGCTAATTCCTTTGCTTTCATCAAGCAGCACCAAATCCATTATCAATTTGATAACACTACTACCAAAGTGATAATTACAGCTTCATAAAATTGTCTTATTTGAGACGGGGTTCAAAAATAATCGCCACTTTTTTTTGGCACGCTCTTTGCGATATAGGGTTAAGGCCACTTCACTCGGCCGCCAACAAAAATGGAGAATGTTGCAATGAAATTTGAAGACAAAACTGAACTGACCAATGAATCTCGTCGTGGTTTCTTAAAAGGCACTGCAGTAGCGAGTGCTGTAGCCGTTGTCGGCACCACAGTGCCAGGCGCAGCAATGGCAAGTAGCATGTCAATTGGGAAAAATGTTAAGGATGAGCATAAATGGAGCTGGGAAGAACCAGCAGAACCCATTGCTAAGCGTCATATCAAAAATGTTGTTGATACAGATATCGTGGTTATTGGTGCTGGTCTTTCAGGTCTTTCTGCTGCCCTTTCTGCCGCTCAATTAGGTGCGAAAGTAGAAATCATTGAAAAAAACAAAGTGCCAGCTTTCCGCGGTGGTCATATCACAGCCGTAAACAGTAAAATTCAACAAGCCATGGGGATCAATAATGATGCTCGTCAAATCCTCCGTGAAATTGTTGCATGGAACCTTGGTCGTGTTGATGAGACATTAATTAAAGAATTTTTCAGTCGTAGTGGTTCAGCAATGGATTGGGCGACAGACATTGGCAGAAAGCATGGTTTAGAAGTCACTATGTGGGAAGGATATTATAAAGGTCCTGATTATACAGAATACCCAGTAACTCATTTCTTCCACGAAAAAGATGCCGATTTATCTTATGTTTACGGCCAATCAAACGGTATTGGTAACGCAACAATTGTACCTGTTTTAGAAAAAGAAGCGGTTGCGAACGGTGTTAATATTAATTACAAAACACCGTCTGTTCAAATTCTTCGTGATGCTGAAGGCAATGCGATGGGAGTCATTGCTGGTAAACGAGGTAATTACACCCAGTTTAACGCCAAAAATGTCATTATAGCGACAGGCGATTACGCTTCAAACACTGAAATGTTACAGCGTTACTCTCCATTTTCTTTAAAAGCTGATGCACAAATCTATTTCCCTAATAAGTGTAATACTGGCGAAGGCATCACCCAAGCGTTACAAGCTGGCGCAGTGATGCAGCAACATGAACCACATGGCGCTGTTATCCATCTTGAAGCCGGGGCGGCGAGTTATGGTTTCTTACACGTTAACACTAACGGTAAGCGTTTCAAGAACGAAGATGTAAATACTCAATCTAAAAGCTGCACTAAAGAACTACAGCCTGATGGCGTTGCTTGGACTGTTTATGACAAAGACTGGGCTGATCAAGTCAAAGCTCAAGTTGATGGCGATCTAGCGGGTGGTTTGTTCTATGGTCAAATGTGGCAACCATGGGGCAAAGGCTGGAACAAAGAAATTGAACAAATGACTCAAGAAGCACACATCAAAGATGGCAAGGTTGTGGTTGCTAACTCTGTTGCAGAACTAGCTCAAAAAATGGAAGTTCCCGTCGCAGACCTTGAGAAAACGATTGCCCGTTACAACGAACTTTATCAGCAACAAAATGACACTGATTTTGGCAAGCGTAAAGAATTGCTCACCCCAATTCTTAAAGCGCCATTCTATGCCGGTAAACTTTACAGCACACTACTGACTGTGTGTGGTGGTTTAGGCACCGACTCTAGCCTGCTCGTTAAAGACAAAAACAACAACTCGATTCCTGGTCTGTATGTAGTTGGTGCTGCTCAAGGTGATTTCTTCTCTAATGACTATCCAACTCTGTGTCCTGGCATTGGCCATGGCCGCTGTCTTACCTACGGTCGCATGGCGGGTATTTTAGCCGCTGGCGGTGACGTAGATAAACTTTTACCTGCTATCGAAATCTAAGTTTAACTCATCTATACGTTACTCAGCAGCCCAACAGTGCTGGGTAACGTATTGAGTTTAAGGTTGTATTTGTGAAAAAACTAACTCTGCTCGGCAAAGTGTTACTGCCTATTTGGCTGCTACTGTCTATGTCTGCACATGCCGATGACTCCTGTGCACAAGGGTGCCACATTATCAAGCCTTACGAGGACGGGATAAGCAACGCTAACTTACTTTCATCAAAACATATCGCCAATGGCATTACTTGTATTGATTGTCATGAACAAGATGATGAAACGCGCAAGATGGAAGCTGAAGCTTACGCAAACGGTGAATATGATGACCCAATGTATACCAGAGAATTTGAAAATGATTTCTGCTTACGTTGCCACGAAGATTATGAAGTGCTTGCTGAAAAAACTAAACATCTAGAAGAGGAATGGGGAATAAATCCTCATGAATCTCATCTAGATCCTGAATGTTATCAATGCCATAAATCCCATCAATCTTCTACTGTTGTTTGTGCCGAATGTCATATGGGCGAATGGGACAAACGAATGCCTGAAGGATGGGAGCTCAAATAATATCCCATAAAAAATATAACAACTTAATCATAAAAAATGAGTTGGTATTAACGACTCTTTATCGCGTAGTAATCACTTAAGCGGTGCCTACTATGTAGGAGAACAACATCATGGACACTAAATTAACTCAAACAGTTTCAACAATAGCTCTAGCTTGCGCATTAACATTCAGCGCTAATGCACTAGCTGCAACTTCTGGATCTCATTATTCTATCGGTACAGAGGGGGTTGAAGCGGGATCTCCGCCACCACCGGGTATGCACTATCGTGTGTATAACAGCTATTATGACACGGATAAATTAACGGATAATGATGGTAACGCCGTTCCGGTAGACTTTGACCTTAGTGTCGTTGCACAAGCCCACAGGTTTGTAAACGTCACCGATGCGAAGCTATTGGGAGCCAACGTTTCTTACAACATAATTGTTCCATTAGTCAAAAAAGACATCTCTATTAGTGGTGCTTTCGACCGTTCTTCAGATTTTGAAGTCAGTGATATTATTCTCGAACCATTAGGGTTATTTTGGTACAACAAACAATTTGACGGCATATTAGCTATCGCAGCGGTTGCGCCAACAGGTGATTACTCTTCCGATAAGCCGGAGTCTGTCGGCCTAGGGTATTGGTCAGGCTTGATAACCGCTGGGGGAACATACTATTTTGATGAAGACCGCAGCTGGAGCTTTAGCGCGTTAACCCGTACCTTATGGCACGGCCATCAAGATGACACAGGGATACGCCCTGGTTCAGAGTTTATGGTTGAAGGCGGTATTGGCAAAAACATGATGTTCGACGGACAGTGGATCGTGCGTCCTGGTATCAACTATGCTGCGTCCTGGCAAATCAGTGACGATAGTAAAGACGGTGAAGGCACCTTAGCCAGCGAACGTAAGCAAGTTTATGGTATTGGTGCTGAAATCAACATGATGTACTTGCCTTGGTTATTGCAAGCAGATTTACGCTACTTAACGGAATTTGATGCTGAAAATACCTCAGAAGGCGACAGTATCACATTGACCATCACCAAATCGTTTTAACTGATTCGGTAAGATCAAAATCGAAAAGCCCATTAACATCATGATGGGCTTTATATTCACCCACTACGTTAAAACTGCTTACCAGCCAGCCTTAATGTTACGCGCTTTATACTGGTTTTAATCAGGCTATAAAAACTCTCCCTGCCACTAAGCTATTAATAGCTAAGCAACATTTATCTAAGCCAGTTTACAGGTATCGCCTCTCCCTCAATCCTTTTTAGTTCGGGTTTAAACCCTTTTAAATTCTCGCGGAGAGATCACTTACTAACGCGCAATGGTATAACATCAATAAAACACATAAATGCTGCAGGTTAAAAAACAACCAGCTATACTCATCTGTTATATCGATATCCAATCAACAGTAAAAAGGAATTTACTAAGCTTCCATGATGATCTTAAATGATAAAAAATTAGTTAACCTCATAAAATATACCCCAAGTATTATCGTTGGTTTTTTCGCTATCACGGTCAATGTAATTATCATTAAAGACAATCAAGATAAAGCCAATGCAAGTATCGAATCCCTTCGTGAAGACATCCTCGAAAATAATAAAAGCGCCATCAAACTATCAACCGACAAAGCGGCTAATTACATTCTGTATAAGAAAAAAAGAGTCATCGATGAACTTAAAACGCTGTCTCAACAACGCGTAAATGAAGCATACGCAATAGCCATGAGCGTCTATCACAACAACCAAAACAAACCCAAAACCACAGTCAGTAAGTTAATCACTGATGCATTGCGCCCAATCAGATTTTACCAAGGCAGAGGTTACTTTTTTATCTTTCAAATGGATGGCATTAACATCTTGCATGGGCTTAAACCTTATCTTGAAGGTGTGTCAGCCTGGGATGCTCAAGACCTTCGCGGAGCATATATCCTCAGAGAGCATATCAATTTAATAAAACAACAAGATGGCGAGGCTTTCTATCATTGGTGGTACCAAAAACCAGGGGAGCCTTTACAAAAAGAATATCAAAAAATTGGATTTGGAAAATATTTCGCCCCCTATGACTGGTTTATCGGTACGGGAGAATATATTGCCGATATTGAAAACGATCTAAAAGAATCATTGCTAAAATCAGTTATTGGCTTTGAACACACTGAAAATCAAAGCTTATTTATCATCGACAATCAAGGCAACATACTGGCGAATGAAGCCAAAGAAAGTGATCTCGCATTGTTAACCCACTCCAACGCAACACTCACCAAAAAAATTGCCTCTGAAGCGCACACAGCAGGCAGCTTTATGACTTTAGATAAACTGGATGCTAACAAAACCAATAAAAACAAAACAGAAATAGGCTACCTCAAAAAAATTGAAGGTTGGGATTGGGTCATTGGATCATATTTCAACTCAAGTAATGTCAATAAATACATCGCAATCAAGCAACAAGAAGCACAGGTTCTAAACCAAAAAAAATTATTTAACATCATAATATTAAGTGTATTTTCTACACTATTTATGGTGGGGGCCTCACTCATCGTCAGCAACTTAATTACCCGACGCTTTAATCGCTTTCAGCAACGTATTGAACAAAATATTAATGCCTTAGAAACCTCAAAGAAAAAACTGCACTTCATCGCTTTGCATGATGCATTAACGGGTTTAGCAAACCGCATGTTACTGATGGATAAAATTAATGAAGCAATTGAATCTGCAAAAAAACACCATCAACTCGTTGCCGTAGTATTTATCGATCTTGATGACTTTAAAAAAGTGAACGACTGTAATGGACATACCGCGGGTGACGAGTTATTAAAATCCATTGGGCAAAGGTTTAAGCATGCATTCGAGGCAAAAGACACCGTCTCACGCTTTGGTGGCGATGAATTTGTATTTTGTTTCCCACAACTCAATACGATTAATGAAGCCTATTTAAAAATAGAGAAAATACAGCAGTTATTTGAAGATAAATTTATTGTCCATGGACACGAAATAAAAGCCCAATGCAGTATTGGCGCCAGCATGTACCCATCTGATGACCATCAAGCCGAAGGGCTTATCCGCAAAGCTGATATCGTACTCTATAAATCTAAAACGGAACTTAAAGGCAGTGCCACCTTTTATCATCATCGCTTGAATGAAGAACTGCAATACAAATATTTACTCGAAAACGAGCTAAGGGGAGCACTTAGCAATAATGAAATTTTTGTGCTTTATCAGCCACAAATCGACACTAAAACGGAACAGATAGTCGCAGTCGAAACCCTCGCAAGATGGGAACATCCAAAACTTGGCACCATTTCACCTAATGAGTTTATCGCTATCGCTGAAGAAATAGGACTGATTAAACAAATTGGTTTATTTGTATTTAGTCAGGCCTGCAAAGACATATTAAGTGTTTCTCCTAACGGCAAAAATGCGCTTAAAGTTTCAATTAATATTTCGCCAAACCAGCTAATGTCACCCGACTTTATTGAATCAATGACTCAAATCGCTGATGAAATAGGCCTTAAACGAAGCAGGATAACCTTAGAAATAACCGAAAATGTCATGCTTAATGAACTAGGAAAAACTTATAACATTTTAACCGAATTGAAAAAGCGCGACTTTTGTATTTCACTCGATGACTTTGGTACTGGGTTTTCATCACTCAGTTACTTAAATATGCTGCCATTTGATGAAATCAAAATAGACAGCTGTTTTGTTAATAACATTACCGTAAATGAGCAAAGTAAAGCGCTGATCAAATCCATTCTAGCCATAAGCGATGCATACGGAATGATAACGGTAGCAGAGGGTGTAGAAAGAAAAGAGCAACTCACTGTACTACGAACGCTTGGCTGTCATTTAATTCAAGGCTTCTACTTTGACAAACCGTTAACCTTAGCCACATTGCAAAAAAACTGCCTAAAGCGGTAACAATTCAACCTTTATGATGTTTAAAGCTAAGATTAATAGTTAATGCCTTAAACAAGTTAATACTTAATGCCTTAAACAAGTTAAAACTTAATGAGCCCAAACACAGCAAGAAAGCGGTAATCCACATGACATGTAAACAGGAGTTGATAACAACGGATTGGAACCGAGCAAATACAGCGAATATAGCCCTCGCTTAAAACGAAAAAGCCCGTCAATATCTAGACGGGCTCTTGATTCAAATAAACGTTAGCCTAACCTGAACTCAAGATATTAGATAAAAATAAACATTTAATATCAGCGCATTAGGACTTGTTCAGAACTTTACAAACCCGCTTTAATTTTGCGAGCCTGGTGCAGTTTTTTGTAGCTTTCAATTAAACGTAAATGAGGCTCAATACCTTCAAGTTTAATGCTGGTTTTCGTTAGGCCATAAAAACGTACTGTGCCATTGACCGAGCCCACCACATTGTCTATTACTTCCTGACCAAACATGCGGGTAAAGTTACCGATAAAGTGCTCAAGCTCTAAGTCTTCATCTAGGGTCACTTCAAGCACGGCGTTGACTGCTTGATAAAACAAACGACGCTGTACTGTGTTGTCGTTAAACTGTAAAAACTCTTCTACAAGTTCTAACGCATCTTCATGCTCACCGAGCGCAAGATAAATCAAAATCTTTAATTCGATAATGGTTAACTGGCCCCAAACGGTGTTTTCATCAAACACGATGCCAATCAAAGTTGGGATATCGGTTTGATTATCTAATTGGCTTTCTTCTAAACGATTAACAAGCTTAGACAAGGCTTTAGTGCTTAACGAATGCAGATTTAAAATGTCTTCGCGGTAGTTAAGTGATTTGTTGGTGTTATCCCAAATCAAATCATCAACCGGATACACTTCAGAGTAGTCAGGCACTAAAATACGGCACGCCGATGCACCTAAATCAGTAAACTCTGCAATGTACACTTCACGGCCCATGTCTTCTAAAATGCCAAACAGTGCGTTAGCTTCTTGCTCGTTAGTGCCGCTAAAGTCCCATTCACAAAATTCATAATCAAATTTGTTGCTAAAGAAACGCCAAGAGATAACCCCAGTAGAATCAATAAAGTGCTCAACAAAGTTTTCAGGTTCGGTCACGGCCATACTATTAAAGGTCGGCTTTGGCACATCATTTAAGCCTTCAAAACTGCGACCTTGTAATAACTCAGTTAAGCTACGCTCTAATGCAACTTCAAAGCTTGGGTGAGCACCAAATGACGCAAATACACCGCCCGTACGAGGGTTCATTAAGGTGACGCACATTACCGGGAACTGCCCGCCTAATGACGCGTCTTTCACCACAACAGGGAAGCCCTGCTCTTCTAAGCCTTTAATACCCGCTAAAATACTTGGGTATTTTTCTAACACCGCCATTGGCACGTCTGGCAGCACAATTTCTTGCTCAATAATTTGACGTTTTACTGCACGCTCAAAAATTTCAGACAAACACTGAACATGGGCTTCTTGCAGGTTATTACCCGCACTCATGCCATTGCTTAAGAACAAGTTTTCAATCAAGTTAGACGGGAAGTACACAGTTTCACCGTCAGATTGACGCGTGTACGGAATAGCACAAATACCGCGAGCTTTATTGCCCGAGTTAGTATCAATTAAGTGCGAGCCGCATAGCTCTTCATCAGGGTTATAAATGTCTAGGCAATATTCATCAAGTAAGCCTGTAGGAAGCGCGTCATCGTCTTCAAGCGCAAACCATTTTTCGTTCGGGTAATGGACAAATTCGCTATTGGCAATCTCGTCACCAAAGAATTGATCATTATAGAAAAAGTTATTGTTTAAACGCTCAATAAACTCACCTAAAGCCGAGCATAATGCGCTTTCTTTGGTCGCACCTTTACCGTTGGTAAAACACATAGGCGATGCGGCATCTCGAATGTGCAAAGACCATACGTTAGGCACAATATTGCGCCATGATGAAATCTCAATCTTCATCCCAAGATCAGCCAATAAACCCGTCATGTTTTGAATGGTTTGTTCCAGCGGTAAGTCTTTACCTAAAATAAAGGTATTGCTGTCACCATCAGGTTGACCCATCAACATCGCATTGGCGTCAGAATCTAGGTTTTCAACGGTTTCGATTTTAAATTCAGGGCCAGTTTGCACCACTTTTTTAACGGTACAACGGTCAATAGAGCGTAAAATACCTTCACGGTCTTTAGCCGAAATATCATCTGGTAGCTCAACCTGAATTTGGAAAATTTGGTTATAGCGATCTTCAGGGTCAACAATGTTGTTTTGCGACAGTCTGATGTGCTCAGTAGAAATATCACGAGCCTTACAGTACACCTTGATAAAGTAAGCCGCACACAATGCAGACGATGCTAAAAAATAATCAAAAGGACTTGGGGCTGAGCCATCACCTTTGTAGCGAATAGGTTGGTCGGCCGTAACGGTAAAGTCGTCAAATTTGGCTTCGAGTCTCAAATTGTCGAGAAAATTTACTTTGATTTCCATTGAATATTTCCACAGTCGTGCACAGCCAAACGGCCAGCTTGTCTAAATTAGGGGGAATTATCGGTGTTTTTGCCGCAATAGTCTTGGGTTAATTGCCTAAAAGTGCGCAATTAGCCTATTGGTTACTAGCAAAATTGAGGCTAAGTTAGCCTAAGTACCAGAAGATAGGGAATAATTAGGGGCATGCCTGCCCCCTAGATAAATAAGCTCAATAGGCGCAAGCAAGCGCCTAAAAACCAACGAACTTAGCGAATAGTAATATTTCTGCCGAAGTATTCTTCAGCCTCATATTTTTCAATCACTTTTTCTAGCGTATCGCTGTTATTATCCATCACCAATTTATGCGAAATCGCACTCAAGGCAATCAAGATATCCTTACACTCGATCCGCGCTTTCATTACCGAACCAGACGCTGTTCTAAGTACTTGAGAAAGCAATTCATGGTTTTTACCAATCAAGGCTAAGATAAAGTGAATCATCACTTCTGAGCATAAATCTTTATCTTCAATTTTACTCGGTCTAACGACTTTTTCTAAGTAGTCTTCTTCTCTGCCAGCAGGAACAAAACGTTGCACCCAATAAAAATAATCTTCGTCATAAATGATTGACTGAATCGGTTTCATGAACTTTTCGTCACTCGAGATCTTCTGAAACAGCGCTTTCTTATCGTCATCAGAGATATCTATTAGCTCATCACCAAATTCATTGTTAAGTAAGGTGACAACCGCTTGTAACTCTTTAAGCAGTGACACATTACCCGATGTCATTTGATTGTATGCATCACCCACTTCATCGATGTTACGTTGGAACACACCAATGTATTTATCGCCTTCTTCAATCGCATCAAGCAACGGTATTAAGCTATAACGTCTCACCTGGATGAGCTCATAAAATTGACCTAGCTCTAAACGAATGGCTTGTAGGCGGTCGATGGCTTTAACTAAAAAGTTCTCGTCTCGTTTAAGTGCCGCATTTAAACGAGTAAAGTCTAATTGGTCATTAACTTTACGCACTCGGTTATCAATCATGTTTTCATATGCTTGAGTTTCATTAATCAACACTGAAAACTTATCTTCCATCTCAAACAGTACATCTTGCACTTTTTTCAGACTGGTCGAACGTACTTGTTGGTTAATACCACGTGCTTTTTCTGCTTCTGCTTGCTTCTTTTCACGTATCACCCAAGTAATTGCTGCGCCAACAATCGTAAGACTTGTCGCCATATCAAAACCAAGCTGAACATTAGTAAACCATGGACTCATGTTTTTCCCTTAAATGTCATTTGTTTATAAGTGCAAAAATAGTAATAACGGATCCAAAATGGAATGTCACTCACAAATCGACCAAAACAATGTAAAAATCACATAAAAACATCAATAACAGCCCATTAAGATTGATTGATAGTTTTATTTAATGAACATTTAACAAGATAAGAATCAACAATATAAGTCATCATGCTAAATAATATCCTTGTTGCATCAGTAAAATTGAGAACATTGGCATTTTTTATTCAGCATTCTGCACTGCTCAAACAGACGCCGCTACCAAGCAATTGCAATACAAAGCTTTAATACAGGACAATAGAAAAACCTAGAAATTAGGCCATATATAACAGGGAGTTAAGCTAAATAAAAAGCTAAATAAAAAGCTAAATAAAAAGAGGATAAAGCAGCGAAAAAGATAAGTGAGTCAATGAGGGAATGAATAAGCAGAAAGCCAAAACGGCTAGGGTCAACGCAGTAAATAATCAGTAAACTAGAGGCATCTAATAGGCAAAAAAAAGCGCAAACAGTCGCGAGACTATTTGCGCTATCTTACAAAGTAAGAGTTACTCAGCTACTACGTTAGCAGCTTGAGGGCCTTTTTGGCCTTGCTCAACTTCGAAAGATACTTTTTGGCCTTCAGCTAAAGTTTTGAAACCTTCTGAAGTGATTGAACGGAAGTGAACGAACACGTCAGCGCCGCCGTTATCAGGAGTGATAAAACCAAAACCTTTATCTTCGTTGAACCATTTTACTAAACCAGTAGTTTTAGACATGTTATGTCCCTTATATAGTTAAATTAATCAATCTGTCGCGAAAATGCGATGCGCTCAAGCTTGAATTATTGAATGGCACGATGAAGCTAAGGGAAACACAGAGGATAACAACGATAACGAAGATTCTAAGGCTTTTCTTTTACTTGATGTTCATTAATAACTCTGAATGTCAGAGCGAGGCTGATATTACATTAGTTTTGAATATTGTAAAGGATTTCTTTTAGGGCAAAGCAGTAGATTACATTGTTATAAGCTTACACCAGAGATAAAGGCCGCAACAGATTAACAACAACACCTTATAAATCAGCATTAAAGCGTGCCAACCGAGCATCAACAAGCGAGCATTGGGTTAACTGCATTAATTCAGCTAATGTCACTCCAGGGTTTTGTATAATTAATCGATTTAGCTTAGCGTCTAACGGTTCTAACTTATCGGCATGCTCTAGTAATGCTGTGGAGACTTTACTCACCAGATAACGTAATCCTTCATCGCCTTGGGCTTGCATGCCCGCCACAAAGTCTTGAACACGTAACGCATTCCCTACAAGCGCCCAATGTCGAGAGCGACGCACACGCTTAAGCTCACAGTCATATTGCACCGCAATTGCTTTAGCTTGTTTGGCTTTATCACTGCCGATACGGTGGATAAGCGACGGCAAGCGCACAGTGATAGGTTCATTCATATCGAGTCAGTATCTCTAAATAATGTAATCGACAGCAAGCTTGGACACACAAAACATCATCTATTTAACCTTAAGTCGAGACAAAGGGTGAACTGATACTATTTGAAATCAGCATGTTAACCCACCTCACTTTCAAGCTTATCATTTGTGTTTCTAACAAGGCGAATTGACACGTCGATTCAGCACAGCTAGCAAGACAGAAGATTGTTTGAAAGGCGTTTAATATCTCAACTTGAGGTTATTGAATCCCGTTTTGAGTTATAATACCGCTCGAATAATGATAACCCGGTAAAGAATCAGTCAAGCGTTAGCACGATTATACGTAAGTGTAATCAATAACCTTGCATAAAACTAAGTAGAATTGCCCCATGAGCCCAGAACGTTTTGCCCGCATAAACCAAATGCTTGATAACCGCCAAGTCGATCTCACAGTATGTCTTGATAAAGTGCATATGACCAACAACATCGCCGCGGTGATTCGTTCGGCTGATTGTGTGGGCATTCATCAAATTCATGCCGTATGGCCCGACATTGAAATGCGCGTATCGGGTAATACCGCCTCTGGCAGCCAACAATGGGTTAGCACAGTAAAACACTATAATTTTGCAGAGGCGCATCAAGCTTTTAAAGCGCAAAACATGCAAATACTCACGACCACCTTTTCAGACACCGCGGTTGATTTTCGCGACATTGATTACACTCGCCCCACCGTAATTGTGATGGGTAATGAGCGTGATGGCGTGAGTGATGAAGCCATTGCAGCAGCAGATCAACACATTATTATCCCGATGCGCGGTATGGTGCAATCGCTCAATGTGTCTGTGGCTTCGGCCTTAGTGATGTATGAAGCCCAGCGCCAGCGCGAACAAGCTAATATGTACGGTACCCGCAAACTAGACTACGCCTACTGCCAAAAAATGCTGTTTGAACAAGGCCATCCAGTTTATGCCAAAGCCTGTCGTCGCAAACAAATCCCCTACCCAGCCATTGATGAGCAAGGCCAAATTGTTGCCGACAAAGACTGGTGGGACAGAATGCGCGCCCCAGACCCACAAGCTCTCACAGAACAAATAACTTAAATCGCTTATCCACAATACCTCCAGTCTGGCATTGCTCTACAAACCCTCAAGCAATGCCAGCATCAAGCACATTGACAAAATATGCAGTGCTAGTTACTTTATTTTTTACCAAACCCCTTCGCCATAAAGCGTGCACTGCTTTTAACCACCAATTGGCCAGCAACATATAACTCACCCTCCACTTTATAAAGTGGGTAACGAGAAGAGATAATCTTACCTTTAATTAGAATATCACTATTTACCGGCACTTCATGTAAGTAGCGGATACTCATATCGGCAGTGACCGCTTCTATGTTTTGCTGAAACAACGCCTGACACATACCGCTATCGAGTAACGCCGATAAAAAACCGCCGTGTAAAATCCCCTGATAACCCTGTTGATGAATCGACCCTTTAGCGCGCGCCCATACTTGTTGGTCTGCCGTACTAAAAAAATGCAAATGAAGCCCTAATAAATTCTGCGTACCGCACAACATACAATATTGATGACTCGATGGCTTAACGACTGCGCATAAATCATCTGCTGATGTTTCAGGAGAAACCAGGCTTAAGCTTTCAATTAATAACGTTTTTTCAGATTGATGCTGCTGACTCATAAAACCTCACAAAATAAAAAATACAAAACCATTATTGGCATATGCTATTAATTATTTTAGAATACCACATCAATATCAATTTGAGTAACTTGATCCGTGCTAAAACGTGATGTTTAAGCCAATCATTACAACAAAGGAAATCGGCATGCAATTTATAATAACTTTTACGGTGTTTTTAGTGTTTTTTGCAGTGATGGCTTTAGGTGTTTTTTTAGGACGAAAACCCATTCAAGGCAGCTGTGCAGGGCTTGCGAATGTAGGAATAGAAAAGAGCTGTGATTGTGAAGTCACCTGCGAAGAACATAAACCCCTATACCAAATACAAGAGCCCACTCAAAAATAATCATTAGGGCCTGCTGTGCATTGATTACGCCTTAATTTAGGCGACCGTTTACAGCAGCCTAAAATTATACCTTTGATTGTGACTGAGCAATAATGGTCTAGCATTCAACTAAGCGATACAGAACAGACCATTAAAGCAGCACGACGACAATGATTGAATATTGCCATTAAACTCATTAGGATCAGCCCATCGATCGCCAATAAGAATCAACACCATGACCACTGAGCTATATTTTATCTATGACTCGCACTGCCCCTGGAGCTATGCCACCACTCCGTTAGTGAATGCACTACAACAAGCTTATCCAGACATGACAATACATCTGCTACACAGTGCACATTACATCGGTACAGACAGCGCAGGCGAAGAACAAATGCAAGCAGCAGCTAAAGCCAGTGGCGTTAAATTTGGTCGTGAACATATTCGTTATGTTAATAGTCCAAAAAACTCTATAAAAACAGCAAACTTTATGGCCTGGATGCAAGACAAGCAAGCCAACAAACAATTGTCACTGCTCAATGCGTTGCAAACGGCTCACTTTGTTGAAGGTAATCCACTCAACACTAAACATGACTTTACTGCCATCGTTGAAAAGTTAAAGCTGTCGCCAAGCAATAAAGTGTTTAAAGATGAGCTGAGTGTCGATGCAGAAAACATTTTAGAAGCCATTGCCGAAATACAACAAATGCTTGGCACAACAAGTTTTCCGGTATTAGTGATGACAGTGAACGACAACGCGATCTTTATTGATCACTCTCAATACCTTATGTTGTAGCCGCAGTAGAGCAAGAGATAGTCGCAATACAGCAACCTAAAACGCATTAAGCTTAAAACAAAAAAACCACGGTAATTAGCCGTGGTTTTTATGTTTTGCTCAACTCAACATTTAACTTTGCACTTGCGAGGCCAATATCCAAATCGCTAAGGCAAAAAACACTAATCCCATAAATTTGTTTTGATAAGCACGAAATTTTTCATTGTTTAATAATGGTTTACCTAAACTACCAACCAAGGCCACCAGCAATAAGTTAAATGCTAACCCCATCACATTGAGTAATAAGCCTAACGCTAACATTTGCTCGCCAGAGCTGGCACTGAGTTGAGTCGACACAAATTGCGGTAAAAATAACACAAAGAAAATCAGTGCTTTCGGATTCAGTAAATTACTCATCACCGCACGGCGATACAACAGTTTTGCCAGGTTATGTTGCGCTGCAATTTCAGGCGCATCAACCGAATCACTGCGGATACAATCCCACGCCATTTTAAGTAAGTAAGCGCCACCTAAAACTCGCAATAATTCTAATGCCATTGGGTTCATGGCCACCAGTGCCGACACGCCCATCGCTGCAAGCAAGGTTAAAATAAGCCCAGATGTGGCATTACCAAAACTGGCATACACGCCCACTTTGCGGCCATAGCTCAAGCTAGAACTCGCAATCAATAACATGTCAGGGCCAGGAATTAACAGTAACGCCACTACTGTCGTTAAATAAACAGGCAGTAATGCCAAATCAATCATCATAAATACACAAATCTAAGAATGGTAAAACACGGCGCGGATTCTACAGCGATTGAACATGAATGAAAGTCATGATGGCAGCTATTAGGCTTTTAACGGTGAATAGCACTGGCAGAGATTGTTTACGAATATAACGTTATTGAACAAACATCAAGCAACCCCTAATTATTTTAAATAAATCAAACAATAAAAAAGGCTAACCTCATTGGTTAGCCTTTGATTTTATACGTCGGTCTGCTGAAGTGTATTACTTATAAAATGCTTCAACTTTACCTTTAACTGTCATCGTTAGCGGTTGTCCGCGACGATCTAATGCTTTATGCGACGCAACTTTTACCCAGCCTTCACTGATGCAGTATTCTTCAACATCATTACGCTCTTTGCCGTTAAACATAATGCCAATTTCGTGTTCAAAAATGGCTTCCACAAAATGCGGGCTACGTGGATTAACGCTAAGACGATCGGGTAAAGCGGGTTTAGCTGTAGTGTCGTTCATGGTCATATTCTGTAATTAATAAAACGTGCGTCATTGTAGGCAATAGCTGCAAGATGCTCAATAGCGACAATCATAAATGTGAGCGGTTTAAATATGTCATCGATACCGCAGCAAAGATATACGCGTTAACTGTTTGATTTATAGCCACGATAGCTTTAGGTTAGTGTAAAGCAATTTGGAGGAATTCATGTCGACGTTGTCAAAGTACATTAAAGGGACAGTTTTAGCGCTTGTCACCATTGCCGTCATTGTTGTGGCGCTCAATTGGCAAAGCGCTAACCGCTTATACAGCGTCATTAGCCTGTTTGATAAAGCACTCATCGTGAACAATTTTTCTCATATGAAAGATGTGTTTTTTAACAAAAAAATCGTTGCAAAAGGCAAGCCATATACCTTCACAGAGTCGCCTAAACCATTACCTGCATCATTTACCTACCGAGACCAAGTCACCAATAGCGAGGCGTTTTTAGCACGCCGAGCCACCACGGCATTATTGGTTATCAAAGACGATCAAATAACCTTTGAGCAATACTATTTAGGCACCCAAAGTGACGACAAACGGATTTCGTGGTCGATGGCCAAATCGTTTGTGTCTATCTTGTTTGGTATGCAAGTCGATGCCGGCAATATTGATATCAACAAAACCGTTGGCTTTTATCTGCCTGAACTTGCTAGCTCTGGGTATGGCAACGTTAAAGTTGAACACGTACTGCAAATGTCGTCTGGGGTTAAGTGGAACGAAGACTATCTAGATTTTAATTCTGACATTAACAAAATGGGCCGAGTGCTGGCCATTGGTGGCTCGTTAGACGACATGACCAGTGAACTGGTGAATGAATCTGAGCCAGGTAAAGCTTTCCACTATGTCAGCATGGACACCCACGTAATTAGCATGATTCTCAGGCGAGTGAGCGGAAAATCGTTAGTTGAACTGATCCAACAAAACCTGTGGAATACCATCGGCATGGAAAGCGATGCGTTTTGGCTAACCGACTCTCAAGGGGCTGAATTTGCATTAGGCGGCCTAAATGTCACCACCCGCGACTACGCCCGCTTTGGCCGTTTATTACTTAATAATGGCGAGTTTAACGGCAAGCAAATTGTCTCGGCAGAGTGGATAAAAGCCGCCACTACACCGCAAGCCGACTACCTTAAACCGCAAACAGACAAGCTCGGCTACGGCTACCAAATTTGGTTACCGCCACAAGCACAGCAAGGTGAGTTTTTTTGCGTGGGCGTATATGGACAATATATCTATGTGAATCAACAACACAATGTGGTTATTGTAAAAAACAGCGCCGATTTAGGCTTTCAAGACGAGTTAATATCAAAGCATGAAACCATCGCGTTTTTCCGCGAAATCGTCGCGTCATTACAATAAAGAGCATTGACTACACCGCAACACCCACACGTTAACAAGCTAACTTGCTAGCTCGTTAATGTGTGAGGCAATAAGGCCGCTCAGCAACACCCAACTCAATTGAATGTCGCTGCGATTGACTTACCTTTTGTTAAGTAAACACCTTAGCCTTGGTGTTCGGCGCAATCTAAAGCAGGTGCCTTTTTGCCTTTTGGCAGCAAAATATTGGCCGCGATAACTAACATCACCATCACCAAAACCACAGGCCATAAAGTGCCGTTATAGATTTGGGTCGTCAGCCCTCCCATTAATGCGCCGCCAGTAAACTGTCCCGCCCCCAATAATGCCGATGCAGCGCCAGTATTCTCTTTAAACAGGCTCATGTATAACGCACTGGCATTTGGCATAATAGCACCAAGCATACCCACCGTTCCCATAATACCAAACACAAACCAATACAATGAGGCATCAAACGCAGCAAAACAGATCAACAGCAACACAAAAAAAGCCTGAAACAGAATAGCTACTCGCAACAATTTATGTGCAGGCTTACGGTTAAGTAATGTTGAATTACTTCGATTCACTAAAATGTTCATTACCGTATTAGCCGCAAACACCAATCCGAATATTTGTTCGCTCAAGCCAAACTGAACCTGATAAATAAATGAGGCATTAGTGATAAACACCATCATGACACTGTAACCGCATGCCTGTACCAGCAAGTAGCGCATGGCAGTGGTGTTTTTCATCACCAACATATAACGCCGATAGGCAGAGACTTTCGCCTGTTCAGTTTTAGCAGGGCATCTAGGTAAAGACTTAGCCACTAATATTGCGACAAACAATGCATATCCCGCGGTAAAATAGAAAATATTCTGCCATTGGCCCGTTAATAGAATTAGCGCACCAATACTCGGGGCAATGGCAGGAGCAAGCACCATAATAAGAGCAATTAAACCAAACAGTTTTGCAGCGGCATTTCCGCTCTCTCTCATCCTAACTAACGGCGCAACACAAACACCTGCAAATCCCCCACCTATCGCTTGAAATATCCGCGAAATTTGAATCACATTAAGATCACTTGCAGAGGCAATAACCACCGAGCTCAAGGCATACAACAATAATCCACTCATAATGATGGTACGTTTTTCAAAGCGATCAGCAAGCGGGCCACCAATGAGCTGCCCCAGCGCCATGCCAACAAAATAAAAACTGACCGTCGTGGCGACAGAATCAATACCCACGCCCAAATACTCAGCCATGGAGGGAATACCCGGCAAATAAGCATCAACCGCAAATGGGCCAGCCGCCATAATTAAAGCCATTAAAAAAACAAAATGCCCTTTGGACATAACACCTCACCAACATCACCCATTATCTTCCCAGGAAGATATATTAGTTTGAAATTACCTTTCTGGCAAGATACAATTGCTATTCAATCGTATACTGAATGAAGCGACAGCGATGATAGAGAAGTTTGAAACCTTCCTTTCTTTAATGAAAGAAAACTGGCCAGAAGCCTATGAGAGCATGATGCCCTCAATGCCATTAATTGATAAAATTCAATCTATTAATGAAGCAAAACGCAGCAAGATAATGGCTGAGTATGGTTTGCAGACCTCTGATTTTGGGCTGCTCACAGCATTAAGAAGAACCCCCGCTCCGCACCTACTGATGCCCACACAGATTATGGACTACATGTTGATTAGTTCCGGTGGTTTAACCAAAGCGCTATACCGACTTGAACAAAAAGCCCTAATATCCAGAAGCCCCTCTTCAGAAGACGGCCGAGTAAAGCGTGTACAGTTAACCGCAAAAGGTAAACAGGTGATCGAAGAGATTGCTGTTAAAGCACAAGAAAGTCACAGGTTAATGAACGCAAGCTTTTCTGAACAAGAAAAAACTCAACTTGATATGCTATTGAAAAAGCTACTCAATACAATGGAAACACATAACAACGAAACAATGTAATCAGTAGTGGCTTAATCTGGTATTACACTCAATACCTATAATAATTATCACCAAATCAAAGCTAACTGACGTTTATGGTTGTAGCAGTAAACGCTGCCACAGTTTGACAAAATCAGACGAGGTGACAATCCCTAATACCTGGTCTTACTCATCGACCACAGGCAAACAACCTAGGGCATGTTTATTGTCGATAAATTATTGCACCACAATGGTTAACGGTTCATCTAAACCAAGCTTTTTCACCTGAGTGTCCATCACCTCAGCAATTGTGGTGTAACGCTCTTTTCTATCAAGCGCTCCTTGGCCAGATTTATTGAGCATGGTAATACAGTGGCAATCATCTTTTTATGTGTCAACATGCCTATAAGCTCACCAGTAGATTCACTGATAAAATGACCACAAAAAAAGCCCTAATCTTTGCAAGAACAGGGCTTATTAATTGTGTGACTACATAGACTTAAAGCCAATATTACCGATAAAGATTAACCTGCTTTAGCTTTTGCTTTTGCTTGAATTCGATAAGCATGTAGCAACGGCTCTGTGTAACCAGAAGGCTGAGATTTACCTTTAAAAATCAAATCGCATGCCGCTTTAAAGGCGATGCCGTCAAAGTGAGGTGCCATATTCGTGTACAGCGGATCACCGGCATTTTGAGTATCGACCACAGCGGCCATTTTTTTCAACGCCGCCATCACTTGCGCTTCACTGCATAGGTCATGTTCAAGCCAATTAGCTAAATATTGCGATGAAATTCGTAAGGTTGCTCTGTCTTCCATCAAGCCGACATTATTAATATCAGGCACTTTTGAACAACCCACACCTTGATCAATCCAGCGCACAACATACCCTAAAATACCCTGGGCATTATTTTCTAGTTCAAAAGTAATTTGTTCATTGGTGAGTGTTACCCCTTCAGCAAGTAGAGGAATGGTCAACAAACTGTCAATGCTAGCACGTGGGCGTTGCTTAATTTGTTGCTGAACATCTGCCACATTAATTTGATGATAATGAATAGAATGCAGCACGGCACCATTTGGCGACGGCACCCACGCAGTGTTTGCACCCGCTTTAGGATGAGCCGATTTTTGCTCAAGCATCGCTGCCATTTCATCTGGCATTGGCCACATGCCTTTACCGATTTGAGCACGACCTTGTAAGCCACATTCAAGCCCAATATCAACATTCCAATCTTCGTAAGCACTAATCCATTTTTGCTGTTTCATCACCGATTTAGGCACAAACGGGCCTGCTAACATTGAGGTATGCAGCTCATCACCCGTACGGTCAAGAAAGCCAGTATTAATAAACACCACGCGCTCTTTCGCAGCCCTAATGCACTCTTTTAAATTCAGTGTCGTTCTGCGCTCTTCATCCATAATGCCTACTTTAATAGTATTACGCGGAAGCTTGAGCGCATCTTCTATCTTAGTAAACAGGTCACAGGTAAATTGCACTTCTTCAGGGCCATGCATTTTAGGTTTTACAATATTCACCGAACCTTTGCGACTATTACTACGACCATTATTGTTACCTTTAAGGTCGTGCATTGCTGCAAGCACAGTGAGCATGCCATCAAGTATTCCTTCAGGTATTTCGTTGCCATTTTTATCCAGCACAGCATCAATGGTCATCAAGTGACCCACATTACGCACAAATAACAAACTTCTGCCGGGTAACGTAACGGTTTTGGCACTCTGGGCATTAGCAGCGGTATATACGCGATCGTCGTTAAGTTCTCTCACGATCTCTTTACCATTTTTAGTCAACGAGGCAGATAAGTTACCTTGCATCAAACCTAACCAATTGCGATAAACTTCAACCTTATCTTCTGCATCTACTGCTGCGACAGAGTCCTCACAGTCCATAATAGTGGTAACAGCGGCTTCAACCAGTAAGTCTTTAACACCAGCGCGATCACTGCCGCCAATAACACTGTTTGGGTCTATTTGAATTTCGATATGCAGACCATTATTCACTAACAAAATAGCACTGGGTGCATCGGCACTACCCTGGTAACCCACACACTTATCGGTTTGGGCTAAAGTGGTAGTCGAGCCGTCAGTTAATAGCATCCGCAACACACCCGCGTCGATGTAATAACGGGTCACATCGGCGTGGCTGCCTTGTGCTAAAGGCGCAGCGGTATCTAAGTGTTGTTTGGCAAAAGCGATAACTTTATTGCCGCGTACTGGGTTGTACTGTTTAGTGATTTCCGCGCCATCTTCTTCAGATATCGCGTCAGTGCCATATAGCGCATCATACAGGCTGCCCCAGCGCGCATTGGCAGCGTTAAGCGCAAAGCGTGCATTTTTAACTGGCACTACAAGTTGTGGTCCCGCTTGTGCGGCAATTTCATGGTCAACGTTTTCAGTGCTAATTTGAAAAGCCTCACCCTCAGGCACCAGGTAACCTATTTCAAATAGAAAAGCTTTATATTTTGCAGGGTCAAAATCTTTGGTGGGATTGTCAATATGCCATTGATCTATTTGCTGTTGTAGTTGTTGTCTTTTTTCTAACAGCTTCACATTAACCGGAGAAAATTCATTAATAATCTCCTCAAATTTTGCCCAAAAGGTTGCTGAATCAATACCAGTACCTGGGCAAATGTCACTGTCGACCAATTGCCACAATGCTTGCGCTATTTGTAATCCACCTTCTTGAATACGTGCTGTCATGTTTAATCCCTACCTTAATTTCTGTGCGTTGACCGTAAACCAGTCCTAAATCATATGCCTTCAATCATTAGCCATAAGTCATTAGCCCCAAATCACTAGCGCAAACTCATTCCACTGTTAACAGCATACTGTTCATACGCAGTAATTCTTTACTCTATATCAAAGTTATCTTATTTATCCAATTTATACCTGTTATCACCACTATTCACCAAAGATATGACAAAATGGCGTTTTTTGGTTAATTTGCAACATATATGTAACTAAAGTTCACAATAACAGTAAGATTACACATCACCTCTGTTTATCTCTTCTGCGGTTTTAGTGATAAGTTGACGCATCCATTGATGCGCGGGATTGTGCTGAAGTAAAGGGCTCCAGGCCATAGTTAAGGCAATGGGTTGGATAATAAAAGGCGGCGGAATAATGCTCACCCGTTCATTATTGATATGATGACGTGCCATCTTACTTGGTATGGTTGCGATCAAATCTTGTTGCTCAGCCAACAAACAGGCGGCTTGATAATGGCGAGTAAAAACGGTGATCTGGCGTTTTACACCCATTCGCGTTAATGCTTCATCTACCCAGCCCAAACGCTGAACATCATCGGGGTTCATCCCTACCCCAACGCCCATACCGGTTTTACTCACCCACACATGCTTAGCTTTTAAATAACTGTCTAAAGAAAACTTCTTTAAAACCGGATTACCCTTACTAATCAAGCAGCTAAAATCATCGCTCCACAATACTTTTTGATGAAATGATTGTGGAATACTGTCGAAACGGTTGATCACCATATCGACTCTTCCTTGTTCTACATCAGGGAAACTGACATCACTTGGGGTCATGATATCTAAAATAATGTTGGGTGCTTGAGTACGAAGCTTGGCAATAAGCGGTGGAATTAACGTCGCCTCAGCATAATCACTTGCCATAACACGAAAGACTTTATCGCTTTCGAGTGGATCAAAATGGGCACGCGGTTGCATGGCTTTTTCCAGCCCAATAATCAACTCACTAATAATGGGTTGTAATTCATTTGCGCGTTCGGTCGGCGTCATCCCCTGACTCGTGCGAATAAGTAAAGGATCATCAAACAAGTTTCGTAAGCGTTTTAGGCCGTTACTCATTGCAGGTTGGCTGATCCCAAGCTGGTCTGCCGCTTTAGTAACATTTCTTTCACGCAGTAAAACATCTAAATAAACAAGGAGGTTCAAGTCGATACGAGATACATTCATATGGTGAATACCGAAGATAGTAAGCATAAATTAGGTTTATTTAACCAAATCTAGCTATTATTTTCAACGTAATCAATTGCCGCTAATCTATTTGTTAAGGAATAAACACATGACTCACTACAAAAATATTATCGATGAAGCTGCCACCTTGATTAATTCGGAAGGTAGTGCATGGAATGCCATTAACCCAGAGTCAGTCGCTCGTATGCGTCTACAAAATCGCTTTAAAACTGGGTTAGACATTGCAAAATACACTGCCAAGATCATGCGTGAAGACATGGACAACTACGACAAGGACTCATCGCAGTACACTCAATCTTTAGGTTGCTGGCATGGTTTTATCGGCCAACAAAAATTGATCGCGATTAAAAAACACCTTTTAACGACCAAGCGTCGTTACTTATATCTTTCAGGTTGGATGGTAGCCGCACTGCGTAGTGAGTTTGGTCCATTACCTGACCAATCTATGCATGAAAAAACCTCTGTTGCTGCGTTGATTAAAGAGCTTTACACCTTCTTACGTCAAGCTGATGCTCGTGAACTAGATGGGCTTTTCCGCCAATTAGATAATGCTAAAGAATCAGATAAAGCCGCGATTCAACAAAAAATTGAAAACTTCGAAACCCATGTTGTGCCTATTATTGCCGACATTGATGCTGGTTTTGGTAACGAAGAAGCCACTTACTTAATGGCAAAACAAATGATTGAAGCTGGTGCTTGTTGTATTCAATTAGAAAACCAAGTGTCAGACGTAAAACAGTGTGGCCACCAGGACGGTAAAGTCACCGTGCCACATGTTGAATTTTTAGCAAAAATTAATGCGGTTCGTTATGCATTTTTAGAGCTAGGTATCGATGACGGTGTCATTGTTGCGCGTACCGATTCATTAGGTGCAGGCTTAACGCAAAAAATTGCTGTCACTAAAGAAGAAGGCGATCTAGGCGATTTATACAATAGCTTCCTTGAAGTTGAAGCCGTTGATGCAGCAAAACTTGAAAACGGTGATGTGGTATTCAAGCAAGGTGGGCAATTAGTCAAACCAGCTCGTCTACCAAATGGCTTATTTAAGTTCCGTTCTGGTACCGGTGAAGAGCGTTGTGTACTTGACTGTATTACCTCATTGCAAAATGGCGCTGATTTATTGTGGATTGAAACTGAAAAGCCTCATGTATCTCAAATCGGTGGCATGGTTAACGAAATCCGTAAAGTTGTTCCTAATGCCAAGCTTGTGTATAACAACTCACCATCGTTTAACTGGACGCTTAACTTCCGTCAGCAAGTATATGATGCGATGCAAGAAGCAGGACAAGACGTATCAGCTTACGACCGTGCGCAATTAATGAATGTTGACTACGATGGCACTGAGCTTGCTATCCAAGCTGATGAAAAGATTCGTACCTTCCAAGCTGACTCGTCACGTGAAGCAGGTATTTTCCATCACCTTATTACACTACCGACTTACCATACTGCAGCATTATCTACCGATAACTTGGCTAAAGAGTACTTCGGTGACCAAGGTATGTTGGGTTATGTTGCCAATGTTCAACGTAAGGAAATCCGTGAAGGTATCGCCTGTGTTAAACATCAAAACATGGCAGGTTCTGATATGGGTGATGCACATAAAGAGTACTTCTCTGGTGACCAAGCGCTTAAAGCGTCTGGTAAAGACAACACAATGAACCAGTTCTAAGACAGCTTTTATTGTCTGAACTTATAAACTGCTTGTGTAGAAAGTGACTTACCCAAATAGTGATTAGCTTAAGCGATGTTTTTGAAGTGAACATAACTAACAGCGAAAACTAAACCCAAAAGGCCTGCTTAAAATAAGCAGGCCTTTTTATGTGTCACAATAGGGTAAATGTCAGGGTAAATGGTAGCTGTGACGATAACGTTAGCCCTTATCGCATAAGTGGCATAAGTGGGGTCATAAGTGGGGTCAGAGTAAACTTAAATTTCTTAGCTATACTCTCTAGTTCAAGTCACTTTGAACAGGGAAGTTGTACATGCCAAGATCCCCAAGAATTTGCCCTATCGGTATTCCTCAACACGTAATTCAACGAGGGAATAATCGCCACGTTTGCTTCACGTCTGAACAAGACTTTAAAACCTATGCTGGATGGCTAAAAGAGTATTCACGTAAATTTCATGTTGAAATTCACGCATGGGTATTGATGACAAATCATGTTCATTTGCTTTGTACTCCTCAAAAAGCCAATGCTGTTAGCCTTATGATGCAATCACTTGGTAGACAATATGTTAGATATTTTAATTACACATACAAACGCACCGGAACACTTTGGGAAGGTCGTTTCAAATCTTGTTTAGTGCAAACCGAAGAATACTTAATCCAACTATATCGTTATATTGAACTCAACCCTGTAAGAGCTAATATGGTTAATGACCCTGCCGAATATGTCTGGTCGAGCTATCAAATCAACGCCCTAGGTAAAGCCTCTCAGCTTTGTACTCCACATCAGGTTTACCTTTCAATAAGCAACGACCCTCAAGCAAGGCAATCATCTTATCGAGCCCTATTTCAACATCAATTAGATGCAAAAATGATTAACGATATTCGTCAAGCAACCAACAAAGGCATGGTAATCGGCAGCGACAAATTTAAAGACCAAATAGAAAAACTAACAGGTAACAGTATGCATCCAAAGAAAATGGGACGCCCTTTTAAGGTAAAGGTAAAAGAATAAAGTTTACTCTGACCCCACTTATCCCAAGATGAGGAAATTAGTAAACTAGTTCCACCGATAATGATTGAAGCAATGAAAGGCCCTATAATTTAATAAGTGGGGTCAGAGTCTGACGAATCCCCCCCACTTATCCAAAAGCCCAAGAGATACTGGCTCTCTTGGCTGCCTTGTGCATAGATGCACCCGCGATGTTAAGTGCGAACGGTTTTATTTACTACTTACTACTTACCACCGGGCTCTGCAAAACGAGTCATCCAATCTTTCACTTGGCCGTACCAATAAATCGAGTTATTTGGCTTCAGCACCCAGTGATTCTCATCAGGGAAGTAAATCATCCGCGACTCGACACCTTTGGTTTGCAATGTGCGGAATAACTCAAATCCTTGTCCTACGGGCACTCGTTGGTCTAACTGACCGTGAATAACCAAGGTTGGCGTATCAAAATTGGCTGCGCCATAGTGAGGTGATATAGATTTATAAATTTCAGGGTTTTCCCAAAAACTACCAAAACGTGTACTGTGTACCGCGAAATCCGCCGCCATTTGGGAGTACATGTTATACACCGCAGCATGGATAAACAGTGCATTGAACGGGTTATCTTTTTGCCCCAAAATAATTGAGCTTAAGTAACCACCATAACTGCCACCACCAGCGACTAAACGTTCGCTATCAATCCAATCTTTGCTCTTAAACCAATCCGTTGCTTTGTAGATATCCTCGAGCGACTTGTTCTTCCAATCAGGGTTAATACTGTCAGTAAATTTCTGGCCAAAACTGCCTGATCCGTGGAAATTGGGCCAAGCGGTCACGTACCCCCAAGAAGCGAACGTTTGCGCATTCCAACGGTAATGGAAGCTGTTTGAAATCGCACCGTGAGGACCACCGTGGATCAACATCATCAGTGGGTATTTTTTGGTTTTATCAAATCCCGGTGGGTAGTGCACCCACATCTGGATATCATCACCGTTATAACCTTTATAAGTCACCGACTCATAAGTACCCATATCCACATTGGCCAATACATCATCGTTAAAGCTATCTAAACGCGTTATTTTTCCATTGCGAGAGTTAATCTTCACCACGCGTGCGGGATGTAAAAAACTTTGATTGGCAGCAACCAAAGTACCGTCTTTGGCGATAGAGGGTTTGCCAAAATCGGTATTGTTGGTAACTTGTCTCACTTGGCCATTTTTAGCATTGATGTAGTAAATGCGGTTTGTGGCTGCATCGGCTATTGATGCATAAAATCCCTTACTATCTGGCGTCCAGAGATATTTAGAAACAGATCGGTCCCAATCTTTGGTCACTACACGTTCGCTACGTTTGTCCATATCGAACAACACCAAGTGTGAAGTGTCACCGTAGAAGCCATGAATTAATTGGCGGGTGAAGGCAAGTGTTTTACCATCTGGACTAAATTTAGGTCCACTATCAGGTGCTTGATTGTTCGGAGTTAAATTTTCATATTTTCCGCTACCGATTTTAGCAAGAAATACATCAATTTTAGGGTCAACTTGGTTAGCGGAGCCGTTCGAGTTAAAAGCAATCCAACGTTCGCTTGGGTCGATATCGTAGCTGCCAGCGTTTTGTGTAGAACGTGGCAATTGCTTTTTCAGTGGTTGGGTGATGGCTTCAACGTCTCCACCTTTGGCTGAAATACGAAAAACATGTGCTTCTCTTTCTTCATCTATCCAATGGTCAAAATGTGAATAAGGCAGTGCGTTCCACTGGTGGGCAGAGACCTTATCGTCTTTATCAGCTTTGAGCTGCTCGGTCATTTGTTCCCAGTCTTTGCCTGGGAAAATACGGCTAATGAAGTAAATGTTCTCACCAACCCACTTAATACCATGCACGCCACCGGGAACCTCAGTTAAGCGTTGCGCTTCGCCCGGTCCATTCATTGGTAATAAGTAGATTTGCCCTGCTTCATCTTTGTCGCGTTTACTGACAAAAGCTAAGGTTTTTCCGTCTGGAGAAAACACAGGTTCACTCGCGCGTAGACCTTTTGCAGTAAGTGCATACTGACCTGAGCCATCTTTTGCAAACGACCATAGTTGAGTCGTGCCTTTATCTTCTGGTATGTCGTACTCAGTGACGGCAGCAATAATATGATCACCTTGGGGTGAAACAATCGGACTACCGATACGCTTGAGTTGCCAAAGCACCTCTGCCGATAATGTTTTGGTTTGCTCTGCAAAAGCTGATGCCATTGGCATCAACAAACACAGTATTAAAATCCCTACTTTTTTCACGAGAGCCTCTCCTTCATTCAGAATGAGTTCGTATTCATTTTATGAGTTGATGTGTAACAGCCTTTGGCTGGGGGACAACCGTTTGTTCCCATTCAAAAACCAGCACATACTGACACCCCAGTATAGCGAGCAAAGCCCGTTAAAAGATACGAATAACAACGGACTGTAGCAGCTGTTTACAAATTAATTGTTTTGAATAATAAAACCGGCAATAAAGGCGCGAATAAGTCATAAATGGGGCTAATAAGTGGGAGACAGAGCGTGAGGGATCCCAAACATGCAAACTGTATTTTATCGGCATGACCTTCCGCAATACGCCATAAGACAATCGAATGGTTTGATGCATGAGATCAGAATGATTTCGGTAAGATTGCGACACTACTCACTTTACCCAAAAGGGTTAATTAAGCAGTACAAAATTAATACTAATCGGTGATAACTCTATTCAATATTTTTAGGCTAACTTTTAATCATAAGGTTTTTCTAAACAACACACCAACAACCTCCGCACATTTAATATAAGGATATAGTTATGCGTAAGATACTGTTTATAATATTGATAACGTTAATACAAGGATGCGGTTCACTCGCAAATACTTATCTCCCAGATGCTGTGATGGCGGATAACGATGAGGATATTCCCTATTTTAATGATAATAGCGAAATAATCTTAAGCGTTAACGACATAGCGACTCTCAATAGTAATAGTACTAAACGTAAAGCATTTATAGCTCAAGCAATATTAAGTTCAGACAAAAAGTGTACTCAACATCAGGCAAACATTATCAGCAATGCCAACTCTTGGAATGTAGGTATGGGGAGTTTATCTATGCTATTAACAGGCACTGCTGCCGTTATTAGCCATGCCCAAACTGCAGCAGAGTTAGCCGCGGCAGCTACCGCTGTTACCGGTATTCAATCAATGGCAAATGAAGAAATTTATGCCAATGCAATGGGAACCGCCATCATCAGAGCGATGGATGTAAGCAGAGCTAAATCATTAGCGATTATTGACCAGAAAATATTAACTGAAACCACAGACAGTGCAAAAATTTATACGACTGAAAATGCTTTAGTCGATATTCAAAGATATCATTCGCAATGCTCATTGATGGCCGGGTTAGTTGAAATAACTAAGGCTTTGGAACAACGAAAATTGTCGACTCAAGAGGTTTTACTCAAGAAAAAACAACTTGAAGCAAACATAGGTGCATATACGGCTCAATTAGTTGCTCAAAATAACGCTTTCGCCCCGACGCAAGCAGAGACTGACAAACAGAAGCAAGATCTTTCTGAAATGAATGAACGATTAAAAGCCCTTATGCTTCAGAGTGTTGAGTCACCTGATTAATACTGACTGTAGTGACCAGGTAAAATTGGCCACGCTTTTAGTGCCACAAGCCATAGGCCATAGGTGCAAAAAAGCATAAGCAAACGCCTGGATTCCGGCTAAAAACCATTGCCGGAAAGACGTAAATATAAACATTTCTGATATCTCGAACACAAAAAAGTGACCTTGCGGTCGCTTTTAAATACTACAACTTCAATTGAAGCCCACTACCACAATAATGGCGTCGCTGGTGAAGCCGCTCTTTACAAATACAGCTCTGCGGCAGGCGAACCGAAGGTTCACTTTTTAATGAGCTTACTCAGTATGTTGGACGAAACCTACTTATTAGAAAGCATAAGCAAACACCTGGATTCCGGCTAAAAAGCATTGCCGGAAAGACGTAAATATAAACATTACTGGACTGACGTAAATATAAGCATTACCGGACTGACGTAAATATAAGCATTGCCGAAATAACGTTTGTTCGGGATTGACCAGAATGACAGGCACCAAAAAGCGACCTTGCGGTCGCTTTAAATACTAAAACTTCAAATAAAGTCTACTACCACGATAATGGCGTTACTGCCGATGAGAAGACAAGGAAGCCGATGCTTTTCTCCTCGGAGTTGACTGGTGTCAATGAGAAGAGAAAAGTGTCGGCTGACGCCGTATTATCGAGGCCAAGTAGTCATTATCATTTATTCGTAGTCACTGAGTGGTACGCAAGAACACATAAGGTTGCGATCGCCATAAACATCATCAATACGATTAACCGTTGGCCAAAACTTATTCGCCTTAACCGCTGCGGTTGGGAACACGGCTACTTCGCGGCTGTACGGACGTGAGTCAAACTCGGTGTCCATAATGTCTGCTAGTGTATGCGGTGCATTGTGCAGTGGGTTGTTGTCTACTGGCCACTCGCCAGCTTCTACTTTGGCGATTTCGCCGCGAATAGAAATCATGGCTTCAACGAAACGATCTAACTCAACTTTAGACTCTGATTCCGTAGGCTCAATCATTAAGGTACCCGCTACTGGGAAACTCATGGTTGGAGAATGGAATCCGTAATCGTTAAGACGCTTAGCGATGTCCATTTCGGTCACGCCTGAGGTTTCTTTTAATGGACGTAAATCGATAATACATTCATGCGCTACGCGGTCATTACGGCCGGTGAACAACACAGGGTAATGTGTTGATAGCTTTTTCATGATGTAGTTAGCGTTTAACAATGCCGTTTGGGTTGATTGCTTAATGCCTTTAGTGCCTAACAGCTTGATGTACATCCAGCTGATTGGCAGGATGCTGGCGCTGCCATATGGTGCGGCAGATACTGCGCCGTTATGGTCGCTTTCGCGGCCTGGCTTAACCACAACATGGCCGGCAACAAATGGCGCAAGGTGCTTTTTAATGCCGATTGGGCCCATACCAGGACCACCGCCGCCATGCGGGATAGCAAAGGTCTTGTGCAAGTTTAAGTGCGATACGTCTGCGCCGATAAAGCCAGGTGATGTTACGCCAACTTGTGCGTTCATGTTGGCACCGTCTAAGTAAACTTGACCGCCATATTGATGAACGATTTCGCATATTTCACGAATTGATTCTTCGTATACACCGTGAGTAGACGGGTACGTAACCATGATGCACGATAAGCTGTCGGCTAACTCAGATGCTTTTGCACGTAAGTCTTCTAAATCAACGTTACCTTGCTTGTCACAGGCGGTGACAACCACTTTCATACCGGCAAGTTGCGCCGATGCTGGGTTGGTACCGTGCGCTGATTGCGGAATTAAGCAAATGTCACGGTGCGCGTCGCCGCGAGACTCATGGTACTTCTTAATGGCTAACAAGCCTGCGTATTCGCCTTGTGCGCCTGAGTTTGGTTGAATACACACGGCATCGTAACCGGTGATTTTAACTAAAAACTCAGACAGCTCATCGATTAACTGCGTGTAACCTTGGGCCTGATCTAGCGGGCAGAATGGGTGCATGTTGGCAAATTCTGGCCAGCTGACCGGCAGCATTTCTACGGCGGCGTTAAGCTTCATGGTGCACGAACCTAACGAAATCATAGAGTGGTTTAAGGCTAAATCTTTGTTCTCGAGACGCTTGATGTAACGCATCATCTCGGTTTCGCTTTGGTAGCGGTTAAACGTTGGGTGAGTTAACACCGCATCTTGACGCACAAGTGCTTCAGGAATTGACTGGCTACCATTGGCTACGATGTCGCTATCGAGTGCGGCAACATCTAGGCCGTGGTCTGCGCCTAAAATCACCTCAAACAATACTGCGATGTCTTTACGGATAGTGGTTTCATCTAGACTGATGCCCACAATGCCATCGGCATCGATACGTAAGTTAACTTGTGCGGCAATAGCGCGCGCATTAATAGCTGCAACATCAACATCTTTAAGGCTGATGGTGTCAAACCAGGTGTTGTTAACCAGGTTAACGCCTTTAGCTTGTAAGCCTGCAGCTAAAATGTCGGTTAAGCGGTTAATGCGTGATGCTATGGTTTTTAAACCATGTGGGCCATGGAACACGGCATAAAACGAGGCCATGTTGGCAAGTAAAATTTGCGCGGTACAAATATTTGAGTTGGCTTTTTCGCGGCGAATATGTTGCTCGCGCGTTTGCATGGCCATACGTAATGCGCTGTTGCCACGGGTGTCTTTTGACACACCAATAATACGCCCAGGCATTGAACGTTTGTGCTCGTCACGGGCAACAAAGAAGGCTGCATGTGGTCCGCCGTATCCCATTGGTACGCCAAAACGTTGCGCGCTACCAAATACCACGTCTGCGCCCATGGCGCCTGGTGATTTAAGTAGCATTAACGACATGATGTCGGCTGCTACGGTCACAACGACCTTTTTGTCACGTAACTGTGTAAATAACTCAGTGTAGTCAGTAATTTGGCCGTGGCGGTTAGTGTATTGGAACAAGGCACCAAACAGTTCGTAATTTGCAGCATCCTTTGCGGGGCCGACGATCACTTCAAAACCAAAACATTCTGCGCGCGTTTTGATAACGTCTAACGTTTGCGGGAACACATCGTCAGCCACAAAGAAGATGTTAGCTTTTTTAGCTTTAGACACACGCTTAGCTAGCGCCATGGCTTCTGCTGCAGCGGTGGCTTCGTCGAGTAATGATGCAGAAGCAAGGTCAAGACCGGTAAGATCCATTGATACTTGTTGGAAGTTTAAAATCGCTTCAAGACGGCCTTGAGCGATTTCAGGCTGGTATGGCGTGTACGCTGTGTACCAACCTGGGTTTTCAAACACGTTACGCAAAATGACATTTGGCACTTGTACGCCGTAGTAACCCATACCGATATAGCTTTTAAACACAGTGTTTTTGTCTGCTATGTCGCGGATATAAGCGATACCTTCGGCTTCGCCACATGAATCACCAATGGTGAGATCTTGTGGTAGGCGAATTTTACCCGGAACCGTTTGTGCGGTTAAATCGTCTAATGATTCTGCGCCAATGAAGTTCAACATGTCTTGTTGTTGTTCTGCATTTGGGCCGATATGACGAGTGAGGAAAAGTTCGTGCTGTTCTAATTGTGTCAGGGTTTGCTTGGTCATGATAAACCTTGTTCCAAATCGACCAGTTAAGGCGGTAGGGCACAGAACTGGAAAAGGGTGAAAACGTGTAATACGTGTCTAACCCGTTAAGGGTTTATATGCAGCGCATTTGCCCTTGGCTTATCGCTGCCAAAGGTGCAATTACGCTGCAGCTGCTTATCTCTTTAGCTAAGCGCAGAAGTGATATAGCAAAGAAGCTCCCTAGGGAGCTTCCTGTGGTTGGCGATTATTCTTCGTCAATCACTTCTTGATAACCGTCTGCATCAAGTAATGCATCAACGTCTGACTCATCAGATGGCATTACGCGGAAGAACCAACCGTCGCCGTAAGCGTCGCTGTTCACTAACTCTGGCGAGTCTTCTAATGCTTCGTTAACGGCAATCACGTCACCAGAAATTGGCGCGTAAATGTCTGACGCAGCTTTAACTGACTCAGCTACTGCGCAGTCTTCACCAGCAGTTACTGTGTCGCCTACTTCTGGTAATTCTACGAATACCATGTCGCCTAGAAGCTCTTGAGCATGCTCAGTGATACCTACGGTGTAGCTACCGTCTGCTTCTTTACGGATCCATTCGTGTGAAGATGCATATTTCAAGTCTGCTGGAATAGTGCTCATTGTTGTTGTTCCTTTATCTGATGTTCTAATTCTTAATCAATTAATTTGTTGGGGTAAACCACGACCCGACTTGAGTGAATGCCATGTTGTTGCTGATGCCCAATACACCCTAACATCCTAGCGCAGCTGTGGTTTACTCACACTTAAAAGGCTTGTTTACCGTTGCGCACAAAGCTGGGTGCAATCACGTTGACCGTGACGCGCTTTTTACGCATTTCAACTTCAGCGGTAGCGCCAATACCATTAGGCACGCGGGCCATAGCAATAGAGTAACCTAACGTTGGCGAAAACGAACCGCTGGTGATCACACCTTGATGTTCTACACCGTCTGCGTCGGTAAAGAACACAGCCATATCATGGCGTAAAACGCCCTTTTCTTCCATGACTAAACCGACTAATTTTTCAGTGCCTGCAGCTTTAATGGCAGTCAGTGCGTCGCGGCCAATAAAGTCTCGATCGCTTGGCTCCCACGCGACTGTCCAGCCCATGTTGGCGGCTAATGGGTTAATTGACTCGTCCATGTCTTGACCGTATAGGTTCATGCCCGCTTCTAAACGTAGGGTGTCGCGCGCACCTAGGCCACACGGCTTAACGCCTGTGTCTAATAATGCTTGCCATAAGGCTTCTGCTTCGGTTTCTGGAACAATGATTTCGTAGCCAGCTTCGCCGGTGTAACCGGTTGTGGCAATAAATAGGTTGCCTGATTGCACACCAAAAAATGGCTTCATGCCGTCTACGGCTGCGTTTTGATCGGCATTGAACACCTGCGCAGCTTTGGCTTTAGCGTTAGGACCTTGTACAGCAATCATCGCTAGCTCTGGACGCTCGGTAACCACAACATCAAACGCGGCGGCTTGCTTGTTGATCCACGCTAAGTCTTTGTCGCGGGTAGCTGAGTTAACCACCACACGGTAATGGGTGTCGGTAAGGTAATAGGTAATAAGGTCGTCGATAATGCCAGCAGTTTCGTCTAGCATGCCGCCATATAGGGCTTTGCCTGGTACGGTGAGTTTGGCAACATCGTTAGCAAGTAACTTACGTAAAAAGGCACAAGCTTCACTACCGGTTACGTCAACGACTGTCATGTGCGATACGTCGAACATGCCCGCATCTTGACGCACTGCATGGTGTTCTTCGATTTGAGAGCCGTAATTAATCGGCATTTCCCAACCATGAAAATCAACCATTTTGGCTTTCGATTCTAAATGCTTGTTAAAAAGTACAGTTTTGCTAGCCATTATTATCCCTTTTTTTGAGGCCTTTCTTATGTAGGTCTTTGATAAAATGCGCTGAAAATTATACTCCGCAGACTTGTTTTGTATACAAAAAAATTTTCTAATCCGAGGTTTATCGCATTAGTTTAGCTAATCCATTGCTGTGATTTTTTTTACATAACTTTTTACAATAAAATGACTGATTTGGCTGTATTGCCTGATATTAAACAACTTTCTACATTAGCTAAGATGAAATTGGTTCGCGACAAAGTTTAGGTAATGTCATTTTGTTGCCCATAGCCTGTCTGATGAACACTGTTTTCAGCCCAGCGACATTATCGACCAGGGTTAGACCGATATCACGAATGGCTTTTTTAAGGGGATTACTGCCGGCAAACAGTCTTTTAAAACCTTCCATGGTGGCAATCATTTCCATAGCATCGGCTTTACGCCAGCGTTCTAGAGCACGTAAATGGCTATATTCGCCTAAGTCTTTGCCTTGCTGGTGCAGGTCGGTAAAGGTGTCGACAATGCTGGCGGCGTCTAAAAACCCAAGGTTTACGCCCTGACCTGCTAGCGGATGAATAGTATGGGCTGCGTCACCTGCTAGCACCAAACGATGGCGAGCAAAATGACGCGCATAACGCATACGCAGTGGGAATGATTGCCGCTCGCTTTCAACGCTACACACTCCTAATCGGCCATCTAAGGCAGCGGTTAACGCTTTTCCAAATTCAATATCATCTAAGGCTTGTAGGTGTTCGGCTTGCTCGGGCGATACCGACCACACGATGGAGCATAAGTTATCTTCGTACAGTGGCAACATGGCTAATGGACCGCCGGGTAAAAAGGCTTGTCTGGCGGTTGCATCATGAGCGAGTTCGGTGCGCACGGTTGCCACTATGGCGTGGTGGCCGTAGTCCCAAAAAGTTAATGGAATACTGCACTGCTGACGCACCCACGAGTTGGCACCGTCTGCAGCAACCACAACCGCAGCGCTGACGTTGTCGCCATTAGCGAGCGTAAGCCAGGCCTCGCGCTCACCAAAGGCTACACGCTCAAGGCGCTGTTCTTCTATGTGGGTAAGGTTAGTGATTTCGTTGGCACGTTTGGCAAGGGCATGACTAATAGCATCGTTTTCAATTATCGAGCCTAGGTAGGTTTCGCTAATGCTGTGGGCATCAAATTCAATTTTGCCTAGGCCGTCTTTGTCCCACACTGACATTTTTTGATATGGAGTAATGCGGCTGTCGTCGAGATATTGCCATGCACCAAGATTTTCAAGCAGTTGCTGACTGGCTTTGTTAATGGCGCTAACGCGTAATTTAGGTTCGCCACTGACGGCCTGAGTTGTACCTGCATCTATTACCACGACATTCAGATCGGCATTGGCTAAACCGATAGCCGTTGCGAGCCCGACCATACCACCGCCGACGATGGCTACATCATATGTTTTGGTTGAAAACATGGTCAATCCTTACCTTAAAATGAGTTAACGCCAGCCCATGGCAGTTTGTGCTACAGGGCGTTTTAACGGCGGTAGCCAAGACAATAAACGCAGGCCAATATTACGCCCAGCCACTAATGGCCAATATTGATTGGAAAAGCCACGGACTAAAAATTCGATGTTACGTAAAGTGTTGTCGCGGTCTTGTTGGCGTGCGGCCAAATATTGATGCACGATGTTGCTGCTGCCAAGATCGACTTCACCATGAGTTTGAGCAATAGCCTGTTCTATGACATCTAACAAGCCCACCACATCGCGCAGGCCAAGGTTAAAGCCTTGCCCTGCTATGGGGTGTAAGGTTTGCGCGGCATTACCAACAAACACACAGCGGTGATATATCGGCCTTGGCATGTATGACAAGGTAAGCGGATAGCTGACACGCTGACCAACGTCGACAAACTGGCCGACACGGTTACCAAAGGCATGTTGTAATGCGGCTAAAAATTCGCTTTTATCGGCATTTTTTAAGTCATCAGCTTGCGTTGGCGGCAATGCCCACACTAACGAATAGCGCGATTGTCCTTTGGCAATTAATTGCGCTGAGGACTGTTTTAATTGGGTTGAGGACTCTTTTAATTGCGCTGAAAAAGCGGTCATGTTTTGCATAGGCAATAAGGCAAGCGGGCCGGTTTGGGTAAAGCGCTCATAAGCCCAATGTTGATGCGGTTGATTGGTGGTGACATTGGCAACGATGGCCGTTTGCTGAAAATCAACTTGTTCAGTTGTTTGGCCTAAATACTGGCGCACCACTGAGTGCGCACCGTCTGCGGCCACCAGCAATTGGCAATGCAGCTGACTGCCGTCATCTAACGACAACACATGGCCATCCTGCTGGGCCTGTAAAGCGGTGACTTTAGCGGGGCAATATACCTGTACAGACGACTTAGTCAGTTCATCAAACAGTATGCTACCGACTTTAGTCAGCTCAACCACCTGCCCTAGCGCATCTAAGCCTAGCGGTTTAGCGTTAAGCTCAGTCATGCCAAAGTGGCCGCGATCAGACACATGGATGTTTTCAATCGGTGTGCCTAAATGCTTGAGTTTTGGCCAAATGCCTAGACGGGTCAGTTCAAAAATAGAACCATGAGCAATGGCAATGGAGCGAGCATCGAATCCTGGGTGTTTATTGTCAGCCACGTGGGCTTCAATTAGGGCGATACGCAGCGGACGCGTAAGTGATGCAGATAACCTGGCTAACCCTAAGGCTAATGTTGCCCCAGCCATCGCGCCACCTACAATGGCAATGTCGACAGCTTGAGGTGAAGTTGAATGATGTACTGTGGTCATACGTTGCGCCGCTGCTGATACTGTTAAAGATTAATGGATAGTCGATGACTTATCGGTGTCATTTAACGGCATGTCTAGGCCAAACTCTGAGTAACATAAAATGGCCGACATTCTGACAAATTCTTGTAATTCAACGTAGGCGGTTTCTGATTCATCATCATCACCGACATCAAATTCAACCTGGGCGATTTCAGCTAAGTCTTTAATCACTTCACGCACGTCCGGTGATGCTTTAGCCAATTCAGGCTGAATAATCGCAATGCCAGTTAAAAAGCTTTGAGTCCACAGTGCTAACGCTTCAACGCGTTGGCTAAGCGAGACTTCTTCTTCTGGCAGTAATAAAGTAAAGCCAAATTCAAAATCAGCCAAACGGGCTACGGTGTCTTGATAAAGCTCAGTAATTAAATGCTGTAAATTATGCTCTAAGGCTTGGCCGTCGTTCATTAGCTCAACCAATGGTTTTAGCCACGCCATATGGTCTTGTTTTACGCCACCACAAATTAGCCCAACAAGTGCGCCGTGCACTTCTACTGGGTGCTGGCCAATTTCGGCCGCATCTAAGGCTTGTTTAAGTTTTTCGATACATAACGAAGGTGGGGTTGCCATGGTTTTTTCCTAATAGCGCGATATCAGTCTCAATGCTAGCAGAGTTACTATGATGCTCCAAATACTAGCGCGAGTTGTGCTCAAATTTGTGAATAGTAATACAATGATTGCAGGCGATTTGTTCACTCAAACAGCAATTAGTTAAAAACCGTTGCTGTTGCCTTGCTCTTTTAAATTCAGCCCTATATAGTTCGCGAACTGACTAAGGGATCTGAGGCGACATTATGAGTAACAGTGCTGTTGAAATTACCCTTTTGGGACGCACCTACTCTATCGCATGTCCAAAAGGACGAGAAGATGCCCTACGGACTGTGGCCAGAGAAGTTGAAAGTCAACTGACCACCTTAAAGTCGCGTACGAACAATTTAAGCCGTGAAGAATTAGCCATTATGGCTGCACTGAACATTGGCAATGAATTGTTTGAAGAAAAACAAAAAAATAAACAATATATGGCGCAAATGGATGAGCGTATTTCGTTATTACAAGCAACATTAGAAACATCGTTGGTTGAACGAAGCCGCAAGGATGACTAAACTAAGAATTCAGAGTTAAGTTAAACATGATTTAATTCTACCCTGTTTTGCTCCCTGGGATATGCGCGAGTTGGCTATGTCCCTGTGCCGATACTTACAAACCCAGGGTGAATGCTTTTGTTGACATTGTGCATGCTCGGCTCGTACCGAGAAGCCTTAGGAAATGAACATTTACCCGCCTTGAACCTACGGTTCAAGGGCTACGCCGGCAGCGGTATTTTGGGGAGCATCCTAATTTTTTGTACCACTCTTTTGCGCTGATTAAGCAACACCTCCTGACGCTAATCACTCTGTAACCCGTTAATGAATGGGCCACTAATAATGGTTGTCGTTAGCTTCATTTCAAAATAAGCAAAACAGATTACCTTCACACTTTAACGTGTAAGACTAATTACTTAGCCTTACACGGTTGTTTTAACGCAGTTGTTAATGTATAAAACATTAAATATTAATAACTTGTAAACATGCTTTATGATAAGTCGTGGCGTTATCATTAAGGTTTACTGCACCATTATTGTTGTTCTACTGTTCACTTTAACCGGTTGTAAATCCACTCCTACTCCAGCTAAACCCATTAATACTACGCCTGCTGAGCTATCCCATTTCCCTACGGATGCACTCACTCAGGGCGCAAATATTATTGATACTCAATTGAGTTTAGCTGACCGAAATTTATATCTGGCTAACAGCGGCAATATTAAAATGTTGTCTACGGATCAATGTCAGTTAGAAATATCAGCCCACCGCGGCGATTTTCGCCAACCTGAGAGCAGCGCCAATGCCATCGCGTCTGCATTAAACGACAACTTTAACAGTGTTGAAATTGACGTGATGTTGTTAAAAGACGGCACCTGGGTTAATCATCACGATAGCCAAACAGGCCGTGCAACCGTGTATTACACCGGCGAACGGTTCAAGCTAAACCGCATGAGCTTTAAAGAGTTCTCTAACCTTAAGCTGCGAGACAAGCACAGTAACAATTTACTCAATCAACGCCCTATTGCCGCTGTTGAAGCCTTTAAAACCTTTGCCGCATATCGCCATAACAATCAACAACTCAATGTAGAGATTAAATCCGACACCAACGGTCAAAAGTTAGTTGAGCTTGATAATATGTTGCGAAGATACATTGGCTTAGGTGGGTTTTATTATTCTTCAACCAATCAAGAGGTACTCTATAAACTACGAGGCATTAATCCGTCAGTCTATTTAGGGTTTATTCAAGGTGGTCACCCTACCAGTGTTGAAAAATTAGCGGCCGATTTGCGTAAAGGCGTCAAAAACGATGCTTACTATTTAGACAATCAAAATAACCTCGAGCTAGCCGGTCGCTATGGCACTAAACGTTATCGCTCTCGTTATAAAGACTACACCTCAAAATCATCACTGTCGGCATTGCACAGAAAGCTCGGAAATAATTCAGGGATCCACTTGGATATACGCAGTTTTATGCAGCATTCAAACGTTAAACATGACGCTCATCAACTGGGAATGAAGGTTTATACCTACTCCCTAAATGGCAGCGAATATCATCAATCTCAGTTAGTTAAATTATCCCCATCAACGTTGCCAGATGGGGCGATTGTCGATGCAACGCCTTACAACATTTGCCAACGATTATTTAATGCCGCAATACCGGCTAAGCAATACCAGGCAATAAGCCCTGTGGGTCGTTACATTACGTCTTTACCCCAAGATGCCGACTTTGACCGTTTTAACGAAATGCGCGGCTATCAACACGAAGGTTACTACTTGTCGCTAAACGCAGGCCTTAAGGCCATCAATAGCGCGCCAGTTGCCCCTGTGGCTAACAATATACCGACGCCATTGTTAGAACATGGATTTCCGACGATTACCGATGAAAAGATTGATAACGACACCGGCGAAACAATTATTTTGAGATTGCCGACACGTTCGCAGTAATACATAACCTGAGTTCAGGTTACATAAAAATTAAAAATAATGGCTGATAAATACGACTATGACTGAGCATAACAAAAGTCCATTTGCAACAAACCTGCTTAACAGCGCCCCTACACAGCAAAAAATGGAATCTGCGGCAAAAGAGCTAAAGAAAGTTCAAAAACATCAACAATCAAGTGCAGCAAAAGCCGCCAAAAAACAAACGGTAGAGCTCCAAATATCCCAGACAGGTAAACCCTTTTGGTGGATGTTGTTAATGTTTATCTGCTCGCTAGTGTATTTGTTTCCTGAGGCGGTGTTTAATGCAGCGTTAACCGACGTTGCGGGTGGACGTAATGCCACCTTTGAAGACCTACGTGTGGTGGAATTATTTGGCCGAACCATCAGCGGTATTGGGGTAACCTTACTGCTGGCAGATTTATTATTAAAAGGTAAAAAGCTGGCTAATGTCACCCGCGCGTTAGGGTATTTTGCGTTGATTGCGGTGATGGTATGGCCAACGGTATTTTTTGGCCAAAAGTGGTTAGTGGATCATTTTATTATTGATGCATCTACTCCTGAAGAGCGCCAACAAGCGTACTTGTCTCAAATACTGCGCAGTGCATTGATTGAAAACTCAATTAAGTTTGAAGGCATAGAATACGACCCCAATAAAACTCACAACGCGACTGAGAAAACCTTTTTATCGGTTTTTGGTGGTTTAGTTTACGCTGACGACCAATTGGTAGCAGACTTAAAACAAAAGAAACGCTTGATCATGGAGAAGCTTGTTCGCGATCGCGCGATGTCTCGCTTTGATGAGCATTATGGTCAATACGATAATTTTCGCCAAACTCTGCGTGATAAATACACTGAGTACGCCTCAGGTTCTAATCAATACAACCAAGCGCTTGCCAGTGTACAAACTCGCTCTGATGAGTACTGGCTTGATACGCAAAACCAAGTTAAACAAGGCTGGGAGAAATACCAGCAAGGGACCAAGGCTTATGAAGCTCGGGTAGAGTCTCGAGCACAAAAAATTGCGCCAAAACTGTATGACTATTTTGAACGCCGTAATAAATGTGCCGAAAAGAAGAGTGGCAGTAGTAAAGACCGCTGCTTTGAGCGACTCCAACAAGGTTACGACAAAGAAATCGCCAAATACAGTATCCCTTATATACCGCCTGACGATTGGCTTATTCGCGAGGAGATTTCAACCTCTGAAAACGTCGGCAACTCTATTCTCTCAGGGATTATGACCCTAGGCCTATATACAGCAATGCAGGCGGCCGATGCGATTACCGGTGGCGATGCTGGCTTTAAAGATCATCGTATGGTGTATACCAACGACGTTAACCATTATAAAAAGGTATTGATGGTAAAAATGGCGCCAGACTTTATAAAAGAGTCTGGCGGTTACCCATTAGGAATTAACTCCATCCATGACTTTAGAGTCCATGAACTCACCAGCGTAAAAGTGAATAAACAACTAAAGCAAAAAGGCTTAACTTTATCGCCATCTTGGTCAATCACCGACCGCAACAGCTTTGATATTGCCGTCGCCAAAAAAGTCCGCCAGCAAGCCGATGCAAAGTGGCGTTCAAGCATGAAAGCCAAAGGCAGCGATATGCCACCAAATTTGAGCTGGCAAGCCTTTCAAAAGCAGAGCGATATTCAACAACGTATTGAAACTGAAATGAAAGAGCTTTATGTAAACCCAACACTGGCCGACTGGAACAATCGCGAATTTAAACAACATATTATTGAACCAAACATTAAACGTAAAACCCTTGAATACCTTAATGTACTTGAGGCTCAACAAGTTGAATTTGCCGATGGCGGAGTATTTGAATCAACGGGTAAATCGGCATTAAGGTCAACGATTATCCCACCGATATCGATGTCGATTAGCTTAGCGCTCGTACTGCTAACGGTATTGAAATTACCGATGAAAGCTGTAGAGCTTGTGCAAGCAAAAAGGTCGTCGACAACACCAATCGCTAAACCGAATCGCTTAATCAAACCAGCAATATCGACCCTTTTACTGGCATCAATTTTTGTGGTGCCTTTATCCATGGGCGGCAACCAATACACTATGCCGGGCTCGTCATTGCATTACTTTTTTGATCAAATGGAAAAGAATGACTCTGCGACGATTTCATACACCCTTAAATGGCTATTAGTGACTCTACCTATGGTGCAACCCGTTGGCTCATCGATTGATCAACACTTATTGATTACCAATGGGTTTGATGCCATTAGCGAGCCAATTAACCGTTTTGATTTAGCGGTAATGCCAGCACATGACGTGAGTAAACCACGCAAATCATCAGCTAAAAGCTCGGCATTACTGCCGCTGACCATTAAGACCAATATTGCTAATGCCAGCATTTCAGTGATGAGCATCAAACCCAAATACCAACCCGGCATGATGCTACCCGCGGGCAGTTATGACATTAAAGTTTCAGCACCAGGACAAACGACCATTAGAAAGTGGGTTTACCTCAAGGCTGATGAGACTGAGTTTGAATTCAATTTTTAAGTCGCGGTGTTGTAAATAAAAGCACAAAGCAGCAAGCATTCACGCAAAGATTATAGGATGTATTACGTGAGTAAATTAGAACAATTTCAGAGTTTTATTCGTAGCAACGGTAAAGTACTCACTGGTGTCGATGTGCCAGTAAAATTAAGTCATGAACAAGTCAAACTGCCGCAACTTAAGTTTACTTTTGGCTGGACGATTGAAGTCGGAGTGAGTGAACATCAACATGGTGGTCATTGTCCTTCAGGGATTAAATCTGGCAGTGCAGCAAATGCACGAGACTATGCTCATGACAAAGCCAAAGAATACGCTAGCGGACAAAATGCGCTGTTTAATGAACGGTTTTTAAACATTTTAGGCCCAGATATTACCAGCAATTTTTTAATCCGCAACAGAGGGCTTAAATCTGCGCCAGAGACCTATGTAGGCAGTAAGATTTGCTACAACTGTAGCGGCTCAGGCAGTCAAAGCTGTTCCGGCTGTTATGGTTCTGGCAAAAACAGCTGCCATGGTTGTAGTGGTACAGGGCGCGTCAGTACATCGCGTTACGATAGTCACAATAATCGTACTGTTTATACAACAGAGTCATGCACATCTTGTTGGGGCAGCGGTAAAAAAACCTGCAATAGCTGTGGTGGTTCTGGTTCTGTAACGTGTAGCACTTGTAGCGGTGGCGGTTACCTTTATTACAGTTACACCATTGATGGTGATGCCAAGCGCAGTACGAAGTGGGCTTATAACAGCAATGATTACCACGAATGGACCTCTGAGTTTGTTAAAAATAACGGCTTAAACTTGGTTTACCATTTAACCGATATTACTGAGGTCGATGTTGACGGCGCTTTAGATGGTTGTACGTTTATCTATGCTTTTACCGCTAAACTGCCAACCTTACAATTTACCGCGACCATTGATAACACCGACACAAAAATGTGTTTTGCCGGCAAAAAAGACACCACCCATAATGCAGGTGGTGTTTATGATCCTGCGGTATGGCGTGTGGCGCAAAAAATGACAGGCAAAAGCCAGGCAGATGACAAAGCCGTGTTAGCAACGCCTGCAATAAAAGACATTATCGAAGCCGATGCCACCAACACCCAAATTGCCTTATTAACCGAAAATTGGGTATCAACAGACATTAAAGATGCGGTTATATCGAATTACCAAAACTTGGTCAGCACATTAAAAAAACAAAGTGTTAAGGGTATTGCACCCAACATGTTGTTAAGTTTGATTAAATACACTTATCTGTTCTTTGTTTTGGGCATGTTAATCGCGTTGTTATTCCCCTCTTTTGCAGCCGAATCTGGCTACCGTATGAGCGTTACACAAGTGCCAGAATGGATGCTTGCCCTATTAACAATGAAATTTGGATTATTTGGACTGCCCGCCTTGGCTAACTATGCTTTTGTATTCGGTTTGCTGTGGTTAAGCTACCAAGGCGTTAAAAAGTGGTATTGGAAAAACATCAGTAACACCAAGATTTGGCTATTAGCTATCACTATTACCTTATTGTTCCCCCACATTGCATTGTCAATTTATTACAATACGTTAGCACTGCTTAATGACTCCCCTGCCATTGCCAGCACTCTTGTCTGCGGTTCACTATTAGTGGGTATCTACTTGATGGTCATTGGGGTTAAGTGGCCACAAAAGTGGTATAGCAAATTGCTGGGATTAGTGGCCGCTGTAGGTATTTATTGCGCTATTCAATATGGGTTTTATGCAATCAACCCAACTTATGCGTTTATTGCCGATCATGCCCATTACAACCGAGAAGTGAACAAGTTATTGACCTCTGGCGTACATTTTATGCAGATAAATATTGTTGAGTGGAGCTTATTATCCATTAGCTTTACATACTTTTTAACTCGAAGACGCTTTTGGTTAAAAGCCAAAACCATGGTGGCTGATTACGATAGCCCAGTATTGTTAAAATCAATGAATATGGATAAATAAACTAATGCGTTTTGAATGGATATGAAGCATACATTAGCACTAAGTAAACCTATGCTTTCATATCTATTCAGAACGCGATAGTCTAGCCAGAATATTTTGTTATTAATTGCATTTGTAAGTGATGGAGTGCTCCCTACCTATGAGTATCATGCGTTTTATGACGAACACCGACAATCGCCCTGTTACGTCAACCTCTTCTGCACGCATTAGTTATTTTGCCACCCCTACTGAATTACAAGAGCCTTTGTTTGATAGCTCAGGCATGAGCCGTGATAATATTCGTCGTCACGTTAGGCAAGAGCGCAACAGCTTATCAACAGAAGAGCAAAGCCAATTGGCATTAATAGCCAGCAGACATATGCTTGCAGAAATTCAGGCGCAATCAGCACAACATGTGGCCGTGTATTTAACCCATGACGGCGAGTTAGCGACACAAAAATTGATTGATGCGCTATGGGAGTTAAACATTAATGTTTACTTGCCGCTTATCCATCCATTTTGCAAAGGTCACTTGTTATTTGTACGTTACGATCGTGACTCGGTGATGGTTAAAAACCAATACGGTATTAGCGAACCTAAACTCAATGTGCAGCATGTCATCACCGTTGAGCAACTCGATATGATTATCACTCCTATGGTGGCATTTGATGAACACGGTAATCGAATGGGCATGGGTGGCGGTTACTACGATCGCACCTTAGCCCAAGTCGTTAATAACAAACCTTTGGCCGTTGGTTTTGCTCACGACTGTCAGGAAGTGAGCCAGGTACCAACCGACTTTTGGGATGTGCCGTTGCCAGTGATAATTACCCCAACGAGAAGATTAGCTATTTAAAATCGTTTCTTAATAAAAAGCCCCATCAATACACGTTATTGATGGGGCTTTTTAGTTAAATGATTAGACTAAAAGTGAGCTTATACAATCGCCTTATCTAATGCCTGGCTTACATCAGCAATAATATCGTCGATATGCTCAATACCTACTGAAATACGCACTAAGTCTTCTGATACACCGGCCTTGGCAAGCTCTGCACCGCTGAGTTGGCGGTGAGTGGTACTAGCAGGGTGACAAGCTAGCGATTTAGCATCGCCGATGTTGACTAAACGCAGCACCATTTGCAGCGCATCAATAAACTTACCACCAGCAATTTTACCTGCTTCTGCATCAGCAGATTTAATCCCAAAACTAATAATACCTGAAGCTTTACCGCCAGTGATTTTTTGACAAGTTGCATGATGCGGGCTGTCTGGCAGCGCTGCGTAATTGACCCAGCTAACACTTGGGTGTTTTTGTAAAAACTCAGCCAGCGCAAGGGCATTACTGCAATGGCGCTCCATACGTAGGCTAAGGGTTTCGAGCCCTTGTAGTAGCAAAAATGCACTTTGTGGCGACAAGGCTGCACCAGTATTACGCAGTGGTACTACACGGCAACGGCCAATATAGGCTGCTGGGCCAAAGGCATCGGTGTATACCACGCCGTGATAAGACGGATCGGGCTCATTGAGAATTGCAAAACGTTCTTTATTAGCAACCCAATCAAACTTACCTGAGTCAATAATCACCCCACCAATAGTGGTGCCGTGACCGCCAATGTATTTGGTCAATGAATGGATAACAATGTCGGCGCCGTGATCAAACGCGCGGCACAATACCGGTGTCGCCACGGTATTATCAACAATTAGTGGCACCCCATGTTTATGGGCAATATCGGCCAAACGCTGTAAATCGACGATGTTACCAGCTGGGTTACCAATCGATTCGCAGAATAGTGCTTTGGTTTTATCGTCAATTAATGCATCTAAACCGTCAAAGTCATCAAACGCGGCCATGCGCACTTCAACGCCCTGGCGCGGCAGAGTATGAGCAAATAAGTTATAGGTGCCGCCATACAGTTGGCTAGTGCTAACAATGTTATCGCCGACTTGAGTGAGTGCTTGAATCGCATAGGTGATCGCCGCCATACCCGATGCAACAGCAAGTGCACCAATACCGCCTTCGATAGCGGCTAAGCGTTGCTCTAATACACTGGTGGTTGGGTTCATGATACGGGTATAAATATTACCTGCGACTTTGAGGTCGAATAGGTCTGCGCCATGCTGGGTATCGTCAAAGGTGTAAGAGGTGGTTTGGTAAATCGGCACTGCCGCAGCTTTAGTCGTAGCTTCAGACTCGTAGCCATAATGTAATGCCAGTGATTCCAGCTTCATGTTTTCTGCAGACATAGTGACTTCCTTTCGATAATTGCTAGTGTAAATGTTGATTAATATCTACACTAGCAATTAGCCATCTAGAAGTCTATAGTAAGTTACAGCGAAATGTTGATTTGCATATCGCGGCAACATTGTCACTTAAGTTTCTGGGGATTGTTGAAGCCTATTTTAACTGCCTGCCACCATCTACAGCATAACTGCGGCCAGTGACGTAATGGCTGCTTTGTAGATAATCGATAAGGTTAATAATTTCATTATTGCCGGCCTCTTTAGGCAAAATCGCTTTCGCTAATGCTTTGACTTTATAAGCATCATCGTCATCTTGGTTAAATAAAATCATCGCGGGGGCAATCGAGTTCACTTTAACGTGTGGCGCAAATAAGCTGGCAAATGACAAGGTCATATTATGCAATGCCGCTTTACTGGCCGCGTAAGCAATGTGTTTTTTACTGCCCTTTTCGGCGACATAATCTGTGATATGAATAATGTTGCTGGCACCTATGCTGTCGTCATTGATTTTAGCGGCAGCAACCAACAATGGCGCTAATGCAAAGTTGATTTGATAAGGCGCAGACACATGAATTTTCAACATTCTGGCCATAGTGTCACTTGGGCTTAAACCATTATTGTCTGGCAGCCAGTCTGAGGCGTTATGGATAATAGTGTCGAGGCGATCATGATGTTCATTGATGTGAGCAATAAGCTCATCAATTGCCGCGGGGTCGGTTAAGTCGCACGAATGTAAACTGGCTCCAAGCTTGCCTAACTGCTCAATACTGTCGTAATGAGTACGATAAGTGCCAATAACATGATGACCCTGGGCCAAATAATACTTAGCTAGTGCATAACCAATGCGCTTACCTACGCCGGTGATCAGTATTGTGCGTTCCATAGTGCTCTCTTTATGTTTGGTTAATGACTTACCCTAAACTTATCATAAGCAAATTAGGTGCTTATGATAAGCATTTATAATAAACGTTAAGGATTAAACTTTTAATACAAGGTTTGCAGCCTAAAAAAATGGCCTCAACTCGGGGAAGGTTGAAGCCATTAAATAAATGGAAGTAAACCGTATAACGTTACGCTAAAAATTCAGCACGACTGGCTGGATTTGCTTTAAAGCAACCGCCAAGCGCCGTGGTTTGGGTGCTTGATGAGGTGTCCATAATGCCGCGAGATTTAACACAGTAATGAGTCGCGTTTATGCTAACTGCAACATCGTCGGTTTCGAGCAAGGTTTGCAGCGCCACTAAAATTTGTTGTGTGAGACGCTCTTGCACCTGTGGACGTTGAGCAAAAAAGCGCACAATACGGTTAATTTTAGATAAGCCAATAATGTTGCCTTTAGGAATGTAAGCCACTTTGGCCAAACCATCGATGGTAATAAAATGATGCTCGCAGGTACTCACGACACTGATGTTGCTAATTTTCACCATCTCTTCAACACCCATTTTATTGTCAATTTGAGTAATTTTAGGGAAGTTAGCGTAATCAAGGCCTGAGAAAATCTCGTTAACGTACATTTTAGCAATACGATGCGGGGTTTCAGCTAAGCTGTCGTCGGTTAAATCTAAGCCAAGTGTCGACACAACTTCAGTCATTAAGCCTTTAATACGCTGATACTTTTGCTCGCTGGTCATGTCACTTGGAATTAATGGCGTTTCAAGGCCATGGTCAACTAACGCCTGTTGAACTTTTAATGCTTCGGCTGACAACTCAGCGCGAGTTATGTCATTAATGGTGGTCATAATAACATCCTTAATAATAGGTTAGGCTTGATACTCTAAAGACAAAGAAACAGAGTCGGCAAAACGCAGTGCATGGGGTTTATCAATAGTCACTCGAGCTAGGGTTACGCTTGGATGCTCACGACAAATGTCGAGCACGTCGGCCACCAGTTTTTCGAGTAATAAGAACCGTCCTTCTTCTACATGCTGAATCACTTTTTTAGTGATTATCTTGTAGTTTAGTGCATCGGCAACATCATCGGTTTGGAACGATCGATCCGCTGGATAATGGATCTCAATGTTGATCACCACATCTTGCTGTTTTTCGCGTTCGTCTTGATTAAACCCAATAAAGGTGCGTAAACGTAAATTGGTGACGTTAATAATAGCTTGGCTTAATGGCATTATTTAGCCCTAGTGGATTGTTTTTAATCTATACGCCAGGCTGAAATAAAAAGATCATAAATCTAAAACGATCATGCGGATCGTTAAATGATCAATGCTAATCACAATAAAGGTAAACTAGCTTGGGAGCTGGTGCGTACAATCTCAATACAAGCGATACGAGGTGAATAATGGAACTGACAATATTTTACGATGGCACTTGCCCGCTGTGCCTCAATGAAATGCAGCAATTAAAACGCTACGACAGCTTAAACCGCATCGGGCTTGAAGACATTAACGCTGCAGATATTAATCAGCGATTCCCTGATTTAGATGTCGTGCAAGCCAATACCATATTGCATGGCCTGCAAGCCGATGGCACCTGGCTTTATGGTTTAGACGTGACAGCTAAGGCATGGGGATTAACAGGTAAACACGGTTGGATAAAAATGCTGCGCCTGCCCGTGATTAAACCTGTGGCAGACCTCGCGTATTTGGCATTTGCGCGAAATCGCTACCGGATATCGTATTTACTGACCGGCAAAAAACGGTGCGACACAGGCAGTTGTAACATTAAATAAAGGCAAAGCGCATGAGCGATCCAACGACTACTGAAACCATTATTGTAATTGGGGCGTCATCTTTTATTGCCCAAGGCTTTATCGAGCAAGCTTGTCATCAACACGCAAAGCAACTGCAGCCAAACTCACCTGTCGCAGAGCCGTTACAAATCATCACGGTTAGCCGTCAGGCCAGCATTAAGTTGCCTGTATTAATGGGCCGCGAATTAACGGACAGTGAACTAGCGGGACGTATTAACCACCAGCACTTTAGCTGTGATTATCAACAAGCCTCAATAGAACAATGTGTTAGCGATATTGCGAAGATTGCAGGCACAGTGACTCGCATAGTGATGTGTAATGGCATTTTGCACAGTAAAAACCAGCACATCAGCACAAACGAACCAGGCTTAATGCCCGAGAAACGCATTGAAGATATTGATGCACATTCGTTAGAACAGCTGTTTTATGCCAACAGTATTGTACCCATGTTATGGCTAAGCGCTCTCACCCCATTGTTGTCGCAACCTCGTCATAAAGTCAGCGCTGAGCAAAAATGTGTTATCAGTATATTAAGTGCCAGAGTCGGAAGTATTTCAGATAATCGCCTCGGCGGTTGGTATGGTTATCGCGCCTCAAAAGCGGCATTAAACATGCTCATTAAAACCACGGCAGTGGAATATGCCAGACGCCTTAAACGCGTGAAGCTGATTGCGTTTCACCCCGGCACCACCGACACGCCATTATCAAAACCCTTTCAAGCCAATGTGACTCAAGGCAAACTCTTTACCCCTGCCTTTGTCGCCAGCCAGTTACAGCAAATTATGGATAACAGTGAGCCCAACGGCGAAGCCAGCTACCTCGACTGGCAAGGCGAGCCGATTAACTGGTAATTTTGGTTAACGAGATATGTAAAAAACCAAAAAAAACGCGAAGCCATTAGCTTCGCGTTTTAGTGCTTCGATTTGTTAATTACTTAACAAATTCAACGCCTAATTTAATGTCACCTTTAAGAGTGTCTAGCATTGCATCGCGAGCGTTAGCTTCAAATGCGCTGATGTCACCGTAAGGTAATACTTTTTCTACGCCGTTTTTGCCAAGTACTACTGGCTGTGCGAAGAATTCAGCGTGCTCACTGCCGCCGTCAACATAGGCACATTCAACCACATTGGCTTCGCCTTGTAGACCACGTACCAATGATAAACCGAAGCGACATGCTGCTTGGCCCATTGATAATGTTGCGCTACCGCCACCGGCTTTAGCTTCAACAACTTCAGTACCTGCGTTTTGAATGCGAGTTGTCATTGCGGCAACTTCTTCATCAGTGAAAGTTACACCCTCAACCTGAGAAAGTAGTGGCAGAATAGTCACGCCGCTGTGACCGCCGATAACGTTAACTTTAACGTCAGCAACGTTTAAGCCTTTAAGCTCAGCGATAAAGGTTTCGCTGCGGATAACGTCAAGCGTAGTGATACCGAATAAACGGTTTTTGTCATACACACCAGCATTTTTCAATACTTCAGCAGCAATCGCTACCGTGGTGTTAACTGGGTTAGTAATAATACCCACTAATGCTTTAGGGCAAGTTACAGCCACTTTTTCCATTAGGTTACGTACGATGCCAGCGTTGATGTTGAATAGATCTGAACGATCCATACCAGGCTTACGCGCGACACCAGCAGACATTAATACGACGTCAGCATCAACTAATGCTGCCGTTGGATCTTCACCAGCAAAACCTTTTACTTCTACGTCTGTTGGGATGTGACTTAAGTCAACCGCAACACCAGGAGTAACAGGAGCGATGTCATATAGAGACAACTTTGAGCCCGCAGGCAGTTGAGTTTTTAACAGTAAAGCTAGCGCCTGGCCGATACCACCAGCAGCACCTAATACAGCAACTTTCATAATTATCTCCATCAATTTATGCAGTTTGTGACATTGATCTAAATTGTCGTGGCGTCACATTACTGCATCGTCACAATAATTTCAATTATACGTTAGTGGACAGTGGTAAATAAGTGAGCGCTAATAAGGTTTAAGCTGAAGTTTGTGCATGAATTATGCTCAACGTTATCCTCATTATGGAGCGAAATCCCTTATCAATATCACTACTTTTGTTGGCAACTGTCAGTCATTTTATATGTATAAATATGCACCAGCTGTTCGATTTAAGCTTAAAACAAAGGCGCGGTAAGCCATTATTGCCAGCGCCATGTTTACTTACTGACGCAATCCCCCCGTTAACGCGCATGTTATACCGCGTGTTTGGCCATACCCTCTTACTAAACAATGTCATTTTGGCGTACACTAAAGCTGCCGGGGGCGAATAAATAAAAAATTCAATAGCCACTGCTGCATTCCTCAATATCCAATTACTTACGAGAATTTCATGATAATAAGAGCTGGCCAACACGCCGATTTACACGCCTTAGTTAATTTTAATCAAGCCATGGCAATGGAAACCGAAAACCTTACCCTAGATGCAGACAAACTCACTCAAGGGGTTGAAGGGTTGTTAACTCATCCTGAGCGCGGTGTTTATTTAGTTGCAGAAGTAGATGGCGAAATTGTCGGGTCGCTGATGGTGACTTACGAGTGGAGCGATTGGCGCGCCAGTAATTATTACTGGATCCAAAGTGTCTATGTTCGCCCACAAAATCGTCGCCAGGGTATTTATGGCAAGCTCTACCAGGCGGTTAAAGACTTTGCCGCCGCCAATGGTGGTACAGCTAGCTTCAGATTATATGTAGAACATGACAACGCCGTTGCTCAAAAAACCTATGAGTCTTTGGGCATGCAGCAAAGCCATTATTTGATGTATGAAGAAAATACCAAGTAAAACGGTTGAAATCCCTATCTAACCACCTGCAAAGTCAGCACTTAACCGGCGGTTATGTTGTCTACCTAACCCGCTCTCAGGTTACCTAGATTGAATTTAAGTTCTGACGCTAAAGCGCATCATCACTGGTGCGTGGTCGGTACTGTCACTGTCGCGCTCATAATCTGGGCGAACAAGATGTCTGTCGAAGGTTTGATAATCAATAATATGGGCTAAATTTTGCTGTTGAGTCGGGTTAAACTCGCTTGAGACTAAAATGTAATCAAGCACCGATCCTGTGTTGCCATAATAATGCGTAGCTTGTCTTACAGCATGTGGTTCGTCATCAAGCAATGAAGCGGATTCAAACTCATCTTGCGCCAAAGTGGCATTGCATTTAGTTGCCGCAATAAACAACTCATAACTGTCGTACAAACTGCTTTGATGTAATTCTGCCATTAATGAGGTTTCGCCAAGCTTGGCTAATTGCGGGTCTTCAATGTCACTGCGAAACACCCGCAGTTGATTATTAAAGGCCGCTAACAGCTCGCTGCCTAAGGTGTCATTAAAGTCGCCCATTAACATAAAAGGTTGCTGGGCTTGTTGGCGCCTCATGAGCATTTGATGGCATAACAATGCTGACTCACTGCCGCGTTGTAAACTTGAGGCCCAACGCCCAAGCACCTGGCGTGCAACAAAGTCCGGTCCGCCTTGTAAACCGCTCTCGCTAATATCATCACGGCTTACACCACTGCGTTTTGATTTAAGGTGAATAACGTAACAATCGCACGGCCCAAATACCGGTAATTGAATGGTGGCACGAAGCGGTTTGCGGCTAAAAGCAAAGGTATCGGCTAAACCTAATTGAGTAATCCATTGCGGATCAGGGCTGACATTAACTGAATCCACAATCGGATATTTAGAAGCAATGGCCACCACAGGACTGCGATAAACATAATCGCTGATCACTTCAGGCTCATCTAAGGCCACAAAGTACTCATAACCCAATGATTGGGTCAATTTGGCCAAGGCATCTGGGCTAAATACTTCTTGAAAACCGATAATATCTGGCTGGCTTTGATTAATAAAATCACTTAACCAGGCACACTTTTTTTGCCATTGCTTGTCGCTGTAAATATTTTCAAAATCATAAAACGCATATGGCGGTTCAATAAAGTTAAATAAGTTAATACTCACCACATTAAAGCTAAGCTCAGATGCAGTAGGCGATGATGCGTCGTTTACGTTTAACATATGTTAATCCTAATAAAACTTATTACTAGGATACTGATTTGCGAGTGAGAACACCATGAGTAACAAAACTCGATTTAGCTTATTAAGCCCTTATCGCGAGCCTTGTAGATTTTAATCTACAATAAATTGAACCGAATCCAAATCGCCCACGTAAAACTTACCAATGAATGAATTAAGCGTTCTTAATTAACCAACAGTGATTAGCCCCAGTGATTAATCACCAAGACATTCGTTGCCATTAAATCTGACCCGATTTAACTCTATGTATGAAAGAGCCAACAACCTCCGTAAGACCCTTTGGCTTATCCCTCACCCTGATAAGCCATTTTTTTTACGGCGAAATTTGCCCAACCAAAACCAAGCAATACTGATAGGAGATCAATGATGTTAGCCTTTAACACTGATAAACTACTTAAGTTCGGCTTGATTAACGGCGTGATTGTCGCTGCATTATTAATCAACCCAGCTTACAGTGCGAGTGAGGACAATATGTTATTTCGTTTTGCAAATGAGGATCATTTTGAAGGTTGGCAGATCAATAATGACACCGTGATGGGCGGCGTATCACAAAGCCAGATTAAACAGAATAAACAGCAAGACCTGCTGTTTACCGGCAATGTATCGTTAGACAATAACGGTGGATTTGCATCGACAGAGTCGCGTTTTACCCATCAAATATCTGCCGCATCATCACTCACCATTGCGGTTAAAGGTGACGGTAAGGTTTATCAGCTGCGTTTAAAAACACCTCAACTGTCTTATGGTGAAGCGTACGTGGCTAACTTTACCACTCAAGCAGATACATTAACTGAGCACACTTTTACTGCCGCAGATTTTACTGTCAGTTTTAGAGGACGGGTTGTAAGCAACGCGCCAGAATTAAACTTGCTAGACATCGAGCGGGTTGGGTTTCTTGTGGCACAAAAACAGCAAGGACCATTTGCAATTGAGTTACATTCTATTGAGTTTGAAAATAAAAAATAATCACCCACGTATCGCTGAATTTAAAGGCTAAACATTGAAATTACCTGTGCAAATTAAAGGCATTATTTTCGACTTAGACGGTACTCTTGTTGAGTCGAGTTTAGACTTTGAGTTAATTCGCCAACAAATCGGCTGCCCAGAGGATATCGACCTGCTCAAGTATGTCGACGACCTAAGCTGTCAAAACAGTCAGGCTCATGCCAATGACATTATTATTGAGCATGAATACCAAGATGCAATAACCGCAAGGCCCATCAAAGGTATGGCCGAATTAATTAGTGCCATTGAAGCTGCAAAAATGCCTACGGCGATTGTCACCCGCAACAGTCTGGCTGCCAGCACAATGAAAGTGAAGCAAAATGCCATCGCGATTGATCATGTGATAACCCGTGAAGACTACCCCGCAAAACCGGCTCCAGATGCACTATTAGCAATTGCAAACCAATGGCAAATAGCCCCTGAACACATTATGTATGTTGGTGATTATTTATATGACATTCAAGCCGCCAATAATGCTGGGATGGTCGCCTGTTTAATTACTCACGGGGTTGAAAAGCGCTATCAAGACCTTGCCGATGTCGTCATTGATGAGCTCAACCAATTACTGCCATTTATCCAGTAACCTGGCGCTAACGGCCTAGTCATTAACAAGTCAATGTGAGAATCCTATGAATCGAATTCACCCTAAAAAATTACTTCACAGCAAGTGGACCAAAGTTGAAGTGGTTAATAAACTCAAACATTTTAGCGTTATTAAAGTGGAATATGATGAGCAACAAAATGTCATTGAATGCATTATTCGCGCAGAGATGAATGCCGCTGAATTTGCTATAGAATGGCGCGATTTAAAAGACCCGCTGCAGTGGAAAATAGGCTGGCAATAAAAAAGTGACTCGCCATGAGTCACTTTTTTAAACACAAAAGCCTACTTAGTGATATTTGACTCTAGATTATCTAATATTGAATACCGAACCTTCAATCCTGAAAGGAATAGTCTCTAAGCCCCAGTCAGATAGCATAACATCACCTATGCGCAAGCTATCGCCTTCACTGCTACAGCCCCACATTTTAGCGCAAGTTTGCCCAGGAATATTTGAGCCCGTGCCTTTTGAAGTATCTGGGATCATGTGATTCAATTGGGCTATATGAGAGCCAAACATGCCCTCAAAGGTATCCATTGTAACATCTAGGGTTTCCATCTCACCTTCAGGAAAAGTAACTGCGGCGGTTTGTTCTCCTGAAACGTTTTGTTCTTGCTTCAAGGTCACAACATCTTTAGAAACTAGCCCATATAGTGCATTCAAGGGCAAATCTTTAGTGGTCTCATGTAAATAGAGTGTCTGACCATAATGTCTTGCGGCATAATTATTTTGCTCGTAGGCAAGAGTCAGGTATTTGTCAGCTTTTGCCATGTCTTCATCTACCATACCGCCACCTAAATACAACTTACCAAGTAGGTATGATGATTGGGAGTGACCCATTCTTGACGCGTACCCCAAATAGTCAAGGCCTTCTTCAACATCTTTTAAGTGAGTATCTTGTAAATACAATACCCCTGCTTTGTATTTAGCATCTAACACGTATTTACCTGCACGGCGATACCACTTTAACGCCTTGTCTAAGTTTTTATCCGTGCCATAACCGGCATAATAAAACTCACCTAACATTGCCATTGCAGATGAGTGACCTCGTTTAGTTAAAATACGATAAGCTTTAAAGTATTCAACACATTCTGATGTTTGACACTCTGGCAGCTGACTTGCTTCACTTTTTGTTGGAGCAAAAATCAGAAAGCTGGCCAAGAGGCTAAAAATAATTATTTTATGTTGCATCATGCTAATTCCATTTAATGAATGTTTTTATACTATTAGCGCTGAAGCTTAACTTGTCTATAGTAAGAATGGATTAAAAAATAAACAGAACAAACGACTGTTTAACATAATACTAGTGTCACTAGGGCCTTCAGATAATTAAGCGATAGTAATTATTTTCAATCACACGCCAAATCGTGTTGCTTCAAAACGATTTAATAGCCGATGCACGAGATAACACAGTAATAAAGTGGCGACGATGGCGACTAAAATGCTGCTTATACGGTATAAGGCACTAAAAACGAGATCATTATTTGGCGTAAGATACTGGCCAAATAATATTCCTAAGGTGGTCATGGCGCCAAAGCCGACTCCTGAGCCGCTGGCCTCTTTAACGTGCACCTGGCTAAATAACATCAAGCCTATCCACAAAAGTGGCACGACAAAAAGTAGCATGCCAGACCAATCATAAAGCACTGCCTGGCCGACTAAGCCAAAAATTACGCCAAATAAGGTCCCTATTGCACGCTTTCTGGCATAGCCCAGTGCCCCATTCCAATGCATGGGAAATAACAGTAATAACGTGGTGGCTTGGGCTGACATTGAATCTTTTAAATTAAACATCTGAAACACAATAAATGACGCGGTAGCGATAGAGGCACCCAATAATGTTTCGTGGCGCATACGATTAGGCGCTTTTACCACACCGGCCATTGGCGGCCTTGGGGCAACGTCTGGCCATAATGCTGTCATCGCATAGGCGATAATCACCGAGGCGAGTGTCGCCCAAAAGTTGCTGAAAATGAGGTTGTTGATGTCCATGCCCGGATAACTGGCAAAATGCAGCATAATGCTTAAGCTAATCACGCCATTGGCACCGAACAAAAATAAACTGCCACGTGACATGGCGGCAAAACGATACAAAAACAATAAAAAAACGATGGGTAACATAACCCCAGGATGACCGCCAAATAAGCCACCGAGAATACCGACTTCAAGCCCAGCCATAACCGACGAAGCCAGCAGTTGTCGCATGGCATGAGCGTTCATCACCGGAACTAATCCAAGTAATAACATCGGCGTGACGGTAAAAAACACCCCATAATTTAGGTCGAATAATTTACAAATCGCAAACCCCAGTGTGGCACCAGTAGCAATGCGCAAACATTGGTGTAAATCATTGGTAGTTAACGGACTATGACGTAATAACATCGGCATACCTTCAGGATATGTCACGGCAGGCCCTAGGGCCTTTAGTGGCGCAATAAGGCGAGTAACAACATCGATATTTTGATCGGGATTAATATATATAGTGCAGCACGCTAATCAGCTTAATCTGTACTTTGGCTAAAAAACCTAGCACCGCATTATTAGGGACTAATTGCACAGTAGCGCGCGCACCGGCGGGTAAGGTATTAACCACTTGATGATCCAGAGCCAAATGCAAACGTAACCGCTGAGCATCACGCACCCAGCGCGCCGACGCCTCTGGCGTGGCTAAACGCCCATTCGCATCAAACTGCCCTGCACTCACACCAGCATCGACATTGCTGACTTTAGCTTGATATAAACGCCCTGGTTGACCGTCAAAAGTAATATAAGCGGTAGATTGTGACTCTATTCCTCTTAAACTTTTTTCTCTAAAGTCGGCAATAATATCCACTTTTTCAGATACCACAGCGAGCAATGGCTGACCAACAGTGGCAAAACTGCCGACTTCTAGTTGTAGATTAGTCACAACCCCATTTTGCTCGGCGCGCACCTGGGTGTATGACAGATTTAACTCGGCCTGAGCGAGGCGATTTCGAGCTTGGCGCATTTTTAGATTCTCTGCACCATCACGCCCACGACTCACCACCAATTGACTTAGACGCGCATTGGCTGCCATTAAGTTAGCTTCTGCTGTTGAGGCGTCACTTTGTGCTTGATCGGCTAATTGCTGCGATACACCACGGCTTGCATAAAGTGCATCAAGCCGTTTTGCCTCACTGCGTTTTTGCTGTGCGCTACTTTGCTTAGCGTTAACATCGGCTTGAGCGGCTAATATCTCAGCATCAAGCTCTGCATTGTCTTGTTTGGCTTGCTCTAAGGCTAAATTGGCTTGCTCAACAGCCAGTTCAAATGGCGCGGAGTCGATACTAAATAACACATCACCTTTAGCGACCACTTGATTGTTTGCCACGGCTATCGAGGCAATTTTACCGCTGACTTGCGGGGTGACTTTGGTCACCATACGTGTGGCCATTGCCTGTGGGGTCATTGGCATCATGGCGTCGGCAAACATAAAATAGCCAAACACTGATATAAACAGAAATATGGATATTTTAACGAGTCGTGCAAATTGTTGATCTGGGGTCATATACCTTCTCATTACTCACTTTTGACTATGCCATTACGCAGAGCTTTTATCTAATGTGGCCAGTGCGTTCTCGCTGATTTTACTCATAATATTTTCAAAGTCATTGAGTTGTTGCTGGCTAATGCCTGCTAATAAATTACGTCGCACTAACATGATTTTACTTTCCATCTGTTTAAGCATCTCAATCCCATCTGGGGTTAAGCTAACAATGCGTGCCCGTTTATCTTTTTCGCAACAACGGCGCTGCACATAGCCCTGATCTTCTAATTGATTAAGGGTGCGCATTAATGATGGCAATTCAATTTCCAACGCATCTGCAAGCACCTTTTGACTAACGTTGTCGCCTAAGCGCAATAGCTTCCATAATGCGGTCCAGCGCGGATGAGTTAGGCCTAACGGGATTAATTCAGCATCCGCAGCCGTTCGCCATAAACGGTGCAATCGACCTAAATTTTCAGCAAGAGACAGTTCTTTTAATCTTTCTAATTCTGGAGACATGAGTAACACCCACTTAGTTAGCGTGCTAAGCATTATAACTAGTTAGCATGCTAAGTAAATAACGTTTTGAAATAAGTTACATCATCACAAACTAAGTCATTAACACATAAATTAGATGTCAATTTGACACCTAGAAGTCTATATGACACTCATCAGAACTGTCTTTTAGACAATTGCAACATCAATGATTAAATTAAAAATCTCATAAATTCAATGCTTTGAATTAAATTAAAAAGTTGGCACGTCTTGTGTAATGTCAGGTCATCTGTATAAAAATGACTTTGCGCTAAGAGGACTTATGAGCAAAAACAAACTCACCGGCATTGCACTATTAATCGTGCTTGTGGCTTCTTTCACTGTATTACTTAGTTTAGGCAGCGGTATATACCGAGAAAAACCGCCGATCCCAACGGCGTTTACCGACACCAGTGGTCAGCCTGTATTTACCCAAAATGATATTGAACAAGGTCAACTCGTTTGGCGTTCAATGGGCGGGCATCAGTTAGGATCGATATGGGGTCATGGCTCATACGTGGCACCTGACTGGACTGCAGACTGGCTACACCGTGAAGCACAAGCTTGGTTATCAATAACCGCAAAGCAGCGTTTTAACCGCGATTTTGCCGAACTTGATACTGAGCAACAAGCAGGGTTAGAAAAAGCCCTTAGAAATGACATTCGTCATAACACGGTAATTGAAGGAGCAGAAGACAAGACCTATGTTGCGCTTTCAACGACCCGTATCGCGGCGATAAACGAAGTCACTCAACATTATCTATCATTATTTGGTGACGACCCTGAGTTAAGATCACTACGTGAACAATACGCCATGAAAGAAGGCACGATTACCGATGTCGGGCATCGTGAATTATTAAATGCTTTCCTCTTTTGGGGCGCATGGGCCGCGGTAACTGAGCGCCCTGGTTATGATTACACCTACACCAACAACTGGCCGTATGATCCGCAGATAGGCAATTTACCAACGTCAGACAATATTGTTTGGTCAGTGTTAAGTGTAGTGACATTGATTCTTGGTATTGCCATGTTGATTTGGCATCACGCCTGTTGCAAAGAAGAAGCATTGCCAGAACCCGCCAAAGAAGATCCGCTATTTCACACTAAACCAACGGCATCGCAAAAGGCAGTAGGCAAATACTTCATTACCGCTATTGGTCTGTTTTTGCTGCAAATATTACTGGGCGGCGTGACCGCGCATTACGCAGTAGAAGGCCAAGAGTTTTACGGTATCGCCATCTCAGAAATCTTACCTTATTCGGTTACGCGTACCTGGCACACTCAACTGGCCGTATTTTGGATTGCCACGGCATGGTTAGGCACTGGCCTTTACATTGCGCCAGCACTATCTGGCTATGAGCCTAAATATCAGCGCCTTGGCGTTAACGTATTGTGGGTGGCTCTAGTCGTTGTCGTGCTGGGTTCTATGGCAGGTGAATGGTTAGGCGTACAACAATATTTTGATCTCGACATGAACTTTTTATTTGGTCACCAGGGCTATGAATACATTGATTTAGGCCGGGTGTGGCAAATCCTATTACTGGGTGGTTTATTGATTTGGTTAGCATTAGTGACCGCATCAATGCGCCCAGCGTTAAAAGTCAGTAGCGACATGCAACCGGTTATTTGGGTGCTGTATGCTTCGTGTGTTGCCATTGGGTTGTTTTATGGTGCCGGCCTATTTATGGGCAAACACTCAAACCTTGCGATTGCTGAGTACTGGCGCTGGTGGGTAGTACATTTATGGGTAGAAGGCTTCTTTGAAACCTTTGCCACTTCAGTTATTGCCTTGATGTTAGTCCGCTTAGGCTTAATCCGTGCTCGCAGTGCCAACGGTGCGGTATTGTTCTCTACGGTTATCTTTTTAACCGGTGGTTTAATCGGTACCCTACACCACTTGTATTTTACTGGCACTCAAACCTCAGTCATTGCATGGGGCGCAATATTCTCAGCACTTGAAGTTGTCCCATTAGCACTTATTGGTTTTGAAGCCATGGAGACCTATCGCTTACGTAAAGCCAGTCCCTGGATGGAGCGTTATCACTGGGCAATTATGTTCTTTGTCGCCACCTCATTTTGGAATTTAGTGGGCGCAGGGGTATTAGGATTCTTAATCAACCCACCGATTTCACTTTACTTTATCCAAGGATTAAACACGACGGCAACTCATGCTCACGCAGCATTCATGGGTGTATACGGAATGTTAGGTATGGGGCTGATGCTGTTCTGTTTACGTGGCTTAACCGGCAATATGAAGTGGAACGAAAAATACCTTAAAGGGGCCTTTTGGACCTTAAATATCGGTTTAGCGGGTATGGTATTTATGTCGCTATTGCCTGTGGGTATTGTGCAGTTCTTTGCCGCTATCGATCACGGTTACTGGTATGCTCGCTCACCTGCGGTGATCCACAGCGAGTTGGTTGAAAATCTAGTGTGGATGAGAATGTTCGGCGACATTATCTTTAGTGTAGGCGGATTATTGATGGCAGCGTTCTTATTTGACCTGATCAAAAAAGCCATTAGCAGCAAGAGCGCTAAAGCGAAGCAAACCGTCGCATTGGCATAACACTAGGTTTGAGCAACATAAGATAACTCAACTCACAAAGGGGCCGCTATGATCATAGTGGCCCTTTTGTGATCATAATGGCACCTTTAACACTTGTTGTTATATTTACACTTGTCATAATGACAGCACCGCAACATCATTGGAGTTTACCATGGCATTAAGTCAAACCGACTTAACCCGTATTGCGCTTGATATCACCGCAAATTTATCAACTCGCGATCGCTTTTCACGTTTACTCACCACGCTCAGAGACACCCTAGACTGTGATGCCGCGGCGCTATTGTCGTTTCAAGGTCATCAATTTACCCCACTCGCAATTGATGGTCTTAGTGCTGATGTATTGGGCAGGCGTTTTATTGTTAATGAGCACCCAAGGCTTGAGGCCATAGCGCGAGCCGGTGATGTGGTGCGCTTTCCTGCCGACAGTCAATTGCCCGACCCTTATGACGGCTTAATTCCTAATGTGGATGGCGATTTAAAAGTGCATGCCTGTGTGGGATTACCCTTGTTTGCCAACGAGCAGCTGATTGGGGCATTAACCATCGATGCACTCGACCCCAATAAGTTTGACCAGTTCACCAATAATGAATTACGCAGCATTAGCGCCATTACTGCCGCTTCACTCAATAATGCCTTGCTGATTGATAAACTCGAAAAACAAGCGAGTAACTTTACCATTAGCAGCAGTAAACCCACTGGGCAGCTCGATACTGCAACAGAGATCATTGGCCAAGATGACAGCTTTATGGCCTTGCTCAATGAAGTGAATGTGGTCGCTGCCACAGAATTAAATGTGCTGATTTTAGGTGAAACAGGTACAGGTAAAGAACTCATAGCAAAAGCGGTACATCAGCATTCTCCTCGTGCCGATAAACCGCTAGTGTATTTAAACTGCGCCGCCTTGGCTGAGTCGGTTGCTGAAAGTGAACTATTTGGCCATGTAAAAGGGGCCTTTACCGGCGCCATTAGCCACCGCAGCGGTAAATTTGAAGTGGCTGACAAAGGCACGTTATTTTTAGATGAAATTGGTGAGTTGCCACTTAATTTACAAGCTAAATTACTGCGGGTATTGCAGTATGGTGATTTGCAAAAAGTGGGCGATGACCGCAGTTTAAAAGTGGATGTGCGGATTATAGCGGCCACCAATAAAGACTTAAAAAGTGAAGTACTGGCGGGGCGTTTTAGGGCCGATTTATATCATCGTTTAAGTGTGTTCCCCATTGTGGTGCCGGCGCTACGAGAGCGACCTAGAGACATTCATTTATTGGCTGGTTTTTTTATTGAACGCTATCGCCAGCAATTGCTGTTGGCTCATTTAGGATTAAGTCACGATGCCCTAGCGTTACTCAACCATTACGATTGGCCCGGTAACATTCGTGAACTTGAACATGCCATTCATCGCGCGGCAGTATTGGCGAAATCGGCTGGGGTTCACGATGGCATGTGCACCATACAACCGCATCATTTTGAGTTTGCGACATCTACAGAACATGTCGCAACAGCCCCAAAAAAGGTAGCCGTTAAACAATCAGTAACATCTTTTGCGCAAATGAGCTTACGTGATGCAACCGACCAGTTCCAAGGTCAGTTTATTCAACAAGTGCTGGGGCAACACGAAGGAAACTGGGCCGCCACAGCACGTAGTTTACAGCTTGATTCTGGCAACTTACACCGCCTAGCAAAACGCTTAAAATTAAAATGAGTCAACAGCAAAAAAATCAGTTGAATTATTAGACGTAATAAGTGAGGATGCGCGCTATTCAATGGTCAAGCTTTGAAAGATATTGTAGTCTGACTTTTATAACGTCTATTTTTAGGAATGATATAACCCTTATGATGAATTCGTTACGCACCGCATTCGTTGCCGCGTCTACCATAATGTTAAGTTTTTCAAGTGCTGCTGTTGAATACCGTTTACCCACAAACGGCAGCAAATTGGTCGGTCAAAACCAATATTATGTGGTACCTGAAGAAGGTAAATTAACACTAGAGCAAATTGCGGCAGAATTTCAACTAGGGCTAACGAACCTTATTGAAGCAAACCCTGGTGTTGACCCATTCTTACCTAAGCCTGGTAGCACCTTAATCATTCCGCACCAGTTAATTCTGCCAGACACTAAGCAAGAAGGCATTGTGATTAACTCTGCTGAAATGCGCCTATATTATTATCCAAAGGGTAAAAATATCGTTGAAGTGTTACCGATTGGTATTGGCCAAATAGGCCGTGATACCCCAGAAAACTGGGTGACTAAAGTACATCGCAAACGTGAGAGACCAACCTGGACACCTACAGCCAATATCCGCCGTATTTATGCAGCCAATGGCATTACGTTACCCGCAGTATGGCCAGCAGGCCCAGATAACCCAATGGGGTTATATGCGCTGTATGTTGGTAACTTGTTTGCAGTTCATGGCACTAACGCCACATTTGGTATAGGTTTACGTGTTAGCTCTGGTTGTATCCGTTTACGCGACGAAGACATTAAACACTTATTTGAAACTGTGCCAGTTGGTACTCGTGTTGAGTTTATAAATAAACCGATTAAAGCCACAGCAGAGCCTGATGGTAGCCGTTATATTGAAGTGCACGAGCCTTTATCGAAAACTCAAGAAGAGTTTGACTCTAAAGAGCCTGTGTCATTAACCTTGGACAAAGAGTTAACCCGTTTTCTGGCTCATCCAGAAACCGACTCAACTGTGTTAAAACGATTATTAGAAAATCGTAGCGGTATGCCTACTCGTATTAACCCGTAAGCACATCGAAGACGAAAAAATGGCCTGGTTAACTGAGTTGACCAGGCCATTTTTTATCAAGGTTTATTGGATGTTGTCGGCAGTGATAACTCGGCCTCACTGTCTTCAAATTGTTGCTCATCATCGTGTAAGGTGTCGCCGAGCTCTTGACTGGTTTGCTCTAATGCATGCAAGTCTTCCATTGCGGTGTTGATATCAGATTGGCCTGCGCCGATTAACTCTTCTTGTTGTTCTATAAACGCATTTTGCTGCTCAACGTCTTGCAATAGTAATGCAGCATTTTGCGCAATGTCGCTCTCTGATGCATCAGTATTCACACTCGCTTGTAACGGCAGTTCTTGATCATTATTTAATACTGAACTAATAGTAGGCTGCAGTAACACGCCGCCAATAATCACCGCCGCAGCAACGGCGGCATAAGCCAACTTACCAGAAGATGTTTTGCTGTGGCTGTCCTGCATTGTTGGCATTTTTATTGTTGATGATGTGGCAGGTGGCAAAACTGATTCGTCAGGGCCTTTACTCCGCATACCTACAAATTGGCCACCGTCGTATATTTCCATTTGGTGGCTAGATACTTCACCGTCGACCACACCCGAACTGACAATGATCAGTTTGTTGCAATGCAACTTACCTTTAAAGACGCCCGATACACGCATCTCCTGGCAATAGACCTCACCTTCAACCTCACCACCGACTGCGATATTGATTTGACTGCTTGAACGAATCGTGCCCATTGTCTTACCAGCAATCATCGCTGGACCTTGAATGGTCATGTCACCTTCGAGTGACATGTCAGCGCCAATGTAGGTTATCCCCTTATTGTTATTATTCACTTGCTGTCCTTATTAGGGTTTAATACCTATCACATTAATTATCTAACCTGCTCAGATAGTTAATATAATTTGTATAAATTGTTACAGGTAGTGACAAATCTTAAAGTAAATGGGCTACACAATAAAGCTTACTATTCATGCTATAGTACCTAGATCAATAAATAGCCCGAACTGTTATGCCAACGACTGATCCCAAGCATAAGCCTACATACGCAGCAAAAGACCCCCTTAATAAAGGGGCTAATCATTCACAAAAACCATCAATCAAACAAAGTTTAGCCATGTATTCATCGGTAGATGCTCTTGCGCCATTTGCAAGCCCTAACTCCCCTACCGTTCAGGCAATGTCGCCATTACAGGCTTACCAACGAGCAATAAGTACTAGCTCACAACGCATTGAAAAAACAGTAATAACAACCGACCCTGCCCAGCAAGAGGCCTTGTTAGCATTAGATGCGCTATACCAACAATTTATTCATTCATCCTCCATCAATAAAGGCTTATATATGTGGGGAGATGTTGGGAGAGGTAAAACATTTTTAATGGATTTATTTTGTCAGTGCCTAAGCCAACATCCTAAACAAGCACAAAACACCGTATTGCGGCTGCATTTTCATCGTTTTATGGCCATGCTCCACCAGCAGCTTAACCAAACCTCAGGGATCCGTGACCCACTCACCCATATTGCTAAACAAATAGCGGCGCAGTATCAAATAATCTGTTTTGATGAGTTTTTTGTGTCAGACATTGGTGATGCCATTTTGCTGGCGAGATTATTTGAAACCTTGTTCCAATCAGGAGTCACCTTAGTCGCCACCTCTAATATTCCGGTTGTCGACTTATATAAAAACGGTTTACAGAGAGACAGGTTTTTACCTACTATTGACCTATTACATCAATACACTCATGAGATCCATCTAAGTGGAGATAAAGATCATCGGCTCAATCATCAGGCTAGGCCGCAAAGCAGCTCTAAGCCGGAATGGTTGGAGCTACCATCAGCCCTGACTCCCGAAAACATGTTTGCTCAATTATGCAATCAAGGAGTTGATGAAAACAGCCCAATTGAACAACATCATCTTGCACCAAAAGCCAAACATACATTGCGCATTTGTCAACGTGACATTGCCATACAAGCTCAGCACGGAGACTATGCTTGGTTTGAGTTTTCCGCATTGTGCCAAGGGCCAAGATCGACATTAGATTACATTGAGATTGCCGGCCAGTTTAGCCATATTTTACTCAGTGATGTGCCGCTGCTGGGTGGACAAGTACGCAGCTGGATTAGGGCAAGAGGTACAGAAGATGGTGCACAAGCGACGGCGACTGGAGAGCGACAATTGGCGTATGCCAGCGAAGACGACCCCGCTCGACGTTTTATTAGTTTGGTGGACGAAATGTATGATCAAAAAGTCATTTTGATCATACACAGTCAATGGGCATTAGAAGACCTTTACCCCACTGGTGCACTGACATTTGAATTTAGGCGTACTTATAGCCGCCTAATAGAAATGCAACAATGGGCATTAAGCGCAGCAATCAAATAGCCTTGGCAACCTGGTAACTTTCAACGTCGGTAAAACGACGTAAAAAATTGTCTAATGCATCGAGTGTTGGGTATTCGAATTGGTATTTATTGTGAAAAAACACCGTTAAACTCACTTGAACGTCAGATAAGACAATGGTGTAGCCATCGTGATCGGTTTGGGCGTTGATGCCACACAAATGGTAACCATCACCATAAATACTGTTACTGCCTTCCTCGTGGCTCGTTACGCGTTTTTCACCGTATTGGGTGACTTTATTAAACACCTTGAGCGCACGTTGAATATCAATTTCATTTTTCATAATAATCATCCTATGGACAACACACTCTCTACAATACGCCTGCAATATTAATACTGTCCAATATTGTTATAAATAAAGTTAAATCATTTCCCTTTCGCCAAACAACAAGGCAAAATCGCCCTACTCTATAACCTGCAGAATAACAGACAGAAGCCAAGACGATGCCTGATATTGTGATAGCTTTTTTTGCCCTTGGCTTGATTGCTGGGCTGATAAAGTCAGATTTAAAAGTTCCCAAAGCCACCTACGAAACCTTGTCTATTTTACTGATGCTAACCCTTGGCCTTAAAGGCGGTATGGCATTACACGGTGAAACAGCCAATCTAGCAATATCAGAATTACTAGCGGTCATTGCTTTAGGTTTTATCACCCCACTGAGTTTGTACCCGCTTTTACGAAAACTCATTAAATTACCGCAAAAAGAAGCCATTAGCATTGCCGCTCATTATGGTTCTGTGAGTGCGGGTACCTTTGCTGTCGTGATGGCGATGGTTGATAAGTCACAATGGCCTTTACGCCCTGAAACCACGTTATATTTAGTGCTGCTTGAGCTGCCCGCCATTATTATCATGTTGTGGTTACACCGTTACCTGCAAGCTAAAACGGCTGGTAATGAAGTGCATTCCTCTGCGGTTAGTATTTTGCATGAAGCACTAACAAGCCGCGGCGTAGTATTACTGTGCGGTGGCGTGGCTATCGGTTGGATGTACGGCACTACGGGTATGGCGCCATTAACACCGATGCTGCTTGCCGGGTTTAAAACCTTATTAGCGTTATTTTTATTAGAAATGGGCATTAGCACAGCTAAAGTGTGCTTTCCCATTCCATACAAACAATGGCGATTATTAATTTTTGCTGCTGTAATACCGTTTGTGTTGGCGTGGGCGGGGATTGGCTTAGGTATGGCTCTGGATTTACCCTCTGGCAGTATTTTAGTATTAGCAGCCCTCAGTGCCAGTGCATCATACATTGCAGCACCTGCGGCGATTAAAGCCGCGATTCCAGATGCCAATATTGGTCTGGCTATGTTGGCGTCATTAGGAATAACCTTCCCCGTAAACGTACTAATCGGTTTACCGATTTACCAGTTGTGGATTGAGCAATTGATGATGTAATACCAATCTACATTGAACAAAAGCCAACGCGATAGTGACGTTGGCTTTTTGTTATCTTAGCCTAGCAATTAGTCACGCTTATGGTGTTTTGCTTTATCAACAAACATTGCTTTGTCGGCCAAGGTTAAATACTCACAAAGATCTAAATCTTGTTTTGCACTTCGGCTCACAATACCCTGACTGTAAGCCAGTCGATACGGTTTGTTTGATTGTTGATTATGTTGGACAATTAATTCGCTAAACCGTTTGAGCACTACATCGACACTGGTTTGTTCTCTTTGGCTTAGCAACACCACAAATTCGTCACCGCCAAAGCGAGCGATAACGTCTGATTCCCTAAAACATTCAATTAATAATTTTGCAAATGTGGTGAGTGCAACATCACCTTCTTCATGACCATAATCATCATTAATGGCTTTAAAATAATCTAAATCAAAAAAAACCAAGCTCGTACTGAGTGATAACCTATCGCTATTGGCAATGGTTTTTGCTGCCAGTAATTCAAAGCCACGGCGATTAGTGATGCCAGTTAACGGGTCGAGGGTGTTTTGTTGAATCGATATCAACTCAGCTTCAACAAGCTTACCTAGGTCTTCTAAGGCTTGGATATCTTGTTTATCAAAGGTTCTGGGATTATTGTCAATAATGCATAAGGTGCCGACTCGCATACCATTAGGCATGGTCAACGGAAACCCAGCATAAAAACGAATATTGGGCGTGGCGAGCACTAATGGATTGTCGAAAAAGCGCGAGTCTTGCAGCGCATCGGGCACCACCATAACATCAGACTGATTAATCGCATGGGCGCAAAATGAAATATCGCGGCTGGTTTCACATACATCGAGGCCTTGCACTGATTTAAACCATTGTCGGTCACTGTCAATTAAACTCACCACGCTGATCGATACTGAAAACAAGCGTCTGGCTAAGCGAGTAATACGATCAAAGCGCTCTTCTGTTTCAGTATCTAACACGTTCAAGCCTCGAAGTGTTTCGAGGCGTGTGTGCTCATTTTCGGGTATCGGAGCAAGCAGCATTAACGCAACCTTTTAGTTGATTTACCTGATATAAATAAAGCAGTAAAGTGTTGCTATTTCAAATTTAAAATAGATTAAGGCTGTAAAATTTCATTATAAATTTCAATCACGGCATCTGTTTTTTGCTCGACTGTATGGTGAGGCAACTTACCGGGCAATTGTTGCAATGTTAGTTCATGGTTTTCATCGCGTAGCCAACAATACGTTTGCGTTAGGTGCTGTGCATGCATCACGGGCAGCAACTCTAGGTCAGCAAGTACTTCAAAAATCCGCACATTGTCAGACCAAATGGTCAACTCTTGATGTTGATGCGCATAAGCAAGCACTAAGTATTGGGCAATAAACTCAATGTCGGCGATGCCGCCGGCACTTTGTTTAAGATCAAACTGTCCAGGTTCAACGTGCAACAAATGATCGCGCATTTTTATCCGCATATCGCGCACCGCTTTGGCAAGGTCGGTTTGATTGCGCGCTTGTTGCAATATTTGCCCACGTAAGTCACTAAAGCGCCCTGCCAGGGTGTAATCACCAAAAACAAATCGCGCTCTAACCAATGCTTGATGCTCCCAGGTCCAGGCTTCAGTTAACTGATATTGGCCAAACTGTTCAATTTCGCTGACCAACAAACCCGATGCACCCGATGGACGCAAACGCATATCAACTTCGTATAGCTCACCAGAGGTAGTGCGAGTTGCAAATAAATGCACAATCCGCTGAGCCAGTTTTAAATAAAAGTGGCTGTTATCAATTGAGCGAGGCCCATTAGTGCTGCCTGCGCCACTATGGCCATGTAAAAAGACTAAATCTAAATCGGAACCATAACCCAGTTCTAGACCGCCTAATTTGCCATAACCAATGACCGCAAAGCCCATATTGCTTGGGCTAGTTCCTTCAGGAACGCCATGGCGTTCAGACACTTGATGCCAGGCTTGCAACACCACTTGCTCAATAATCGCTTCAGCTAAAAAAGTTAAATGATCGCTTACTTGCATAACCGGCAATACCCCGGTGACATCAGCAGCAGCAATTTTTAACTGCTGCGACAACTTAAATTGTCGCAGCGCTTCCATTTGCTGCTCCATGTCATCTTCTGGCACGCGCAGTAAATATTGGCGTAACTCACTTGGATAATCATCAATGGAGGTAATATCGTATAACTGCGATGGGTCAATGAGCTCATCAAGCAGCATGGGAAAGTTAGCCAGTTCTCGTGCAATCCAAGGACTGGCACAACATAAGCTCACTAATTGCTGCCTTGCTCCTGGGTTTTCACATAACAACTCAAGGTAAGTGGTACGAGTTAAGATTTTGTCCAACACGTTAGACACCGGCTTAAATGCCAAGCTGGGAGTCGATTGATTAAATAACTCTTCAAGCAGTTTTGGCATCAGTTTGTCTAACGTTTCACGACCACGAGGACCAATAGAGCGTTTAGACACCGTTTGACGCCAATCACTTAACATCGGCCACAGTGCTTCGTCTTCAATCTGCTGCTCTTGCAGTAGAGCTAACGCATCTTCATCTTGCTGAATATTCCAGACTAGCGATGACCAATGATCGTTATATTCATGGTTATCACTACCACCCACAGTGGCATTAAAGTGGCCATGAATGGTAGCCATTGCATGATGAATTTGTTCGCGCAACTGTGTTTCGTCATTAAGCTCTAGCGGTACACACAATCGTTGCCAATCAAGATCGTTATTGGGCAAGGTTTGCGTTTGCTTGTCATCAATGGCTTGAAGTAGATTCTCCACTCGGCGCAGTAAAATGTAACTGTGTTTAAGCTCATCAACGGCTAAATATTCTAACTGTCCCAAACTGTATAACGTATCTATGGCACCAAATAAGCTTTGTTGGCGCAACGCAGGCTCGCGTCCTCCGCGAATTAACTGAAAGCTTTGCACCACGAATTCCACTTCACGGATCCCGCCTGCACCCAATTTAATATTGTCGGTTAATTGCCTGCGTCTGACTTCTTGGGCAATTAATTGCTTCATTTTACGTAATGACTCAATTGCCGAGAAGTCGATATACCGGCGATACACAAATGGGCGTAATAAGTCGTGCAGTTCATCGCAATAGCCGCTCCACGGGCCCAATACGCGGGCTTTCACCATGGCATAACGCTCCCAATCACGGCCTTGCTCTTGGTAATAATCTTCTAATCCGCTAAAGCTAACTACTAACGGGCCACTTTCACCATATGGACGCAGGCGCATGTCGACACGAAATACAAAACCATCAACCGTCACTTGATCAAGAATATTGACTAGGCGCTGACCCATTTTGATAAAAAATTGTTGATTAGCTTGTGCGCGGCGACCGCCAACCGTTTCACCATGCTCAGGAAAGGTAAAAATTAAATCGATGTCAGATGAAAAATTGAGCTCACGGCCACCCAACTTGCCCATGCCTAAAATTAATAATGGTTGCGGTTTACCTTCGGCGCTCGTTGGCGTACCAAATTGCTTGCACATGTCTTGATAAACCCAATCGCGACCTGCAATAACAAGGGCTTCTGCAAGCGATGACAAGTCAAGAAGTGACTCTTCTACTGGGGTGTAATTTAAAAAGTCGCGCCATGCTAAGCGCACCATTTGTAAGTTTCGATAACGACGTAACACTGATTTAGCCTGTTCTTCTTGAGTTACATCTGCTAATTGAACATGTAACTCGCTGTCAAATTGGCTTCGGTCAATGTCATCTAATAGGCCATCAAACAGTTGCACTATCCATTCAGGACGGCGACATAATTGCTCAGCGATATAGTCACTTAAAGCAAACACCGACATTAACTCTTGTTGTTGAACTTTGGACAACTCGGTTGTCGCTTCAGGCCAAACTTCACAGAGTCTTAACCAGTAACGATCTGCTGTTTCGACTAGCGCCGCAGATAACACCTTGTTACTTTGGTTTTGCATGGCAATTAATATCCCTAAAGAAAATGAATGTTGGACATATTATGTCGTGAATGCTATATCTAATGATCTGTCTATTGATGCAGATTAATATCATTGACATCAAGATTACTATAACCTGTGTCATATTGAATTAGCACATGAAAAATCTACATTTTGGAGAAAACATGGTAGGTCACCTCCCCCGTGTACTCACATTGATAACCGTGATGATTGTCGCGCTAACGCTCAGTGCTTGTGGCGATGAAAGGCCTGAGCAAATTGCCAAGTACCAGCAATTAACGCAACAGCGTCTGAAATTATTATCAACATCGCTCGATGGCGATCAATTGCGCAATGCCAATTTATTGAAGCAATACACCAGTATTTTAGCTAAGCGTCAGCCTGATTTAGCCCCTTTGTTAAATGAATTAGCCAAAGATGCGGGCACCGACGGGCCTATGTTTCAGTCGCTAACTCGCAGATATAAGGATTTGAGCAACAGCGCAAATTTTGTTGATTTAGACCAACAACTCGCTGAAGCTCAAAACGTATATCAAGCTGCAGACACCAGCTTATACAACGATATGTTATCGGATCCAGTAAACGTGGTCGCCGACATGTCTCAAGGTCAATTGGCCCGAGTCAATGCCATTAGCCGTGAAGCAGAAGCCTTAGCAAACGGCACTGATGGCACTGAACCTGGCAGCCAATTAGTAGGTAACCCGGCTTATGGTAGCTGGCAAACTGGCTCAAATGGCACGTCTTTTTGGGCTTGGTATGGCATGTACGCGATGTTTTCTAACTTTACCCGCCCCATTTATTACGACAATTGGTCGAGCCGTCGTGGTTATAGCTACTACAACGATGTCGGCCGTTATCGCTACACATCGCCAAAACAGGCCACCTCTCAAGCCAAAACATTTGAACAAACCAAAAAACGTTTTGACAGCCAGGGTAAACGATTTGATAGCCCATATGCTAAAACTCGCACAGGCTCAACAACCTTGTCACGCCAAAGCACCAGTGCACCAAAACCCAGCAGCACGACTCGCACGGCAAGCTCTAGCAGCAAGTTTCGTTCGAATTACTCTAAAGACAGCAGTTTCCGCAACTCAAGCAGCCGCACTAGTCGCGGTGTTAGCCGTGGTAAATAGGTAAGGACTCCCCATGACATTTTTTCAAGAATATGGCTTAACTCAACCTCTGGCGATCATCTTAGCAATCGACTTAAGTATCGCGATTGTGTTGCTGGCATTGATGCGTTACTTACAAGGCTGGAGCATTAAAGTTAACAGCAGTGCCGAACTGGCTGAACGTGATAATTTTGCCTTTGGTATTAGTACCGCGGGGGCGATAGCCGCATTAGGTATTGTGCTAACGGGTGCGATTACCGGCGAAGCTGCTCCATCGTATTTAACCGAAGCCATTGGCATGTCAGCTTATGGTTTATTTGGTTTAGTGCTGATTAAACTTGGCCGCTTTTTACATGACAAAATCGCTTTAAACGAATTTGCTAAAAATGCCGAAATTTTGAAAGGCAATGTATCCGTTGCCGTGGTTGATGCTTCTGCAGCCATTGCCACCGCCATTATCATTCGTGCTGTGTTGATGTGGGCAGAAGATATTACCGTAAACACCTTTATCGCTATTTTTAGCGCATTTTTAATCTCACAATTAATGTTGGTATTATTAACGCGTTTACGTGAACGTCGTTACGCAAAACGCAATCAAAACGCCTCCATGCAACACGCATTAGTACAAGGCCAAACCGCTTTAGCACTGCGTCACAGCGGTTACATGATAGCCATGGCATTAAGCTTTAATGCAGCCAGTCACTTTATTATTTATCAGCCAACAGCTTACGTAACCAATATTATCGGTTGGTTTGTGTTCTCGTTAATTATGTTAGTGGCCTTGTCATTGCTAATTGCACTTGTGAAAAAGCTGGTTTTAGCGGGCATCAACCTGGCAGAAGAAGTTGAAAAGCAACACAACATCGGTATTGCCGCAGTAGAAATGGCAATCAGTATTGCAGTTGCGCTTATTTTAACGGCGTTGATGGCGTAATTTATGACAACCCCTTTGCTTAACCCTAGTCCCGAAGCATTACCACAAGGGGGCAAAGAGCAAAGCCCTCCAGTCTCTCGCAATGTGTCGTGGTTCGATGATGCCCTATTACTGGGCATCATGGCTGCGCTAGCGGGATGCGGCCTGATTTACGAATACCTATTGTCACACTATGCCGGGCGCATTTTAGGTGCGTTAGAAGCGGCCATTTACACCATGATTGGCTTAATGATTGTGTCGATGGGTGTTGGTGCATTTGCTGCCCGTAAAATCAAATGCGCTTTTACCGGTTTTGCTATGCTCGAACTCACCGTGGCATTGTGTGGCTCATTTGCCATTATCATTACCGCAGCGGTAATTGGCTTTGGTCAGCAATTACCCCTCACCATTGCCAATACCCTTGGCTTACCACCCGACCATTTACCTAACGGCGGTTTTATTGCCAGCTTGCAAACCTTAAGCGAATACTTACCTTACGTTTGGGGCGTATTGCTGGGGTTAATGATTGGTATGGAAATCCCATTAATTGCCCGAGTACGGCAATCATTATCTGAAGCACACTTACTGCATAACGCCGGCACCATATATGGTGCCGATTACATTGGTGCGGGTATTGGTGCTGCTATTTGGGTTGGCTTTATGCTTGCCATCGATATTCAACTTGCTGCGGCATTAACGGCCAGTGTGAACTTACTGGCGGGTCTTGCGTTTATATGGCGTTTTTGGGCACAAATTCGTCATGCAAAATGGCTGCTCATTGGCCATATTATTGCCAGTGTGGTGATAGGTTTATTAGCCATTAAAGGTCCAGCATGGGAACAGCACTTTAATAATTTGTTGTACAAAGATAAAGTGGTTTATGCCAAGGCCACTCGTTTTCAGCAACTTAACTTTACAGAGCGGCTTCGCGGTGGTGGCCTTGCGCCCGTGTACAATTTGTACATCAATGGCCGTTTACAGTTTTCCAGCAGCGATGAACACATCTACCATAGCTTTTTAGTGCACCCAACCTTGGCCGCAAGTGCCCGTCATGACAATGTATTAATTATTGGTGGGGGCGACGGTCTTGGGCTTAAGCAAGTACTAAAATGGCAACCCAAGGCTGTTACTCTGATGGATTTAGACCAAGACTTATTAGCGATATTTAAAAATCCACCAGCTGACATGCCGACGGATCTCAGCAATGCATTATTAGCGCTTAATGGTGATGCGCTCAACGATCCTCGTTTAACCTTAATGGTTGACGATGCCTTTAATGGCGTTGATAAATTGCTGAAAAACGGCCAACTCTTTGATGCGATTATTGTTGACTTGCCCGATCCAAGTCACCCTGACTTAAATAAACTTTACTCTGATTTATTTTACCGCAAACTCAACGAGTTACTTAGTGCAGATGGCGTGATCACGGTGCAATCAACCTCACCTTATCATGCGCCCAACGCCTTTATCTCTGTGGGTAAAACCCTCAGTGCAGCGGGCTTTAACGTCAAACAATATCATCATAATGTGCCAAGTTTTGGTGAATGGGGCTGGAGTATTGGCAGTAAGATGGGCAAAAATCCACAACAAAGATTAGCCGCCATTGATGAAATCCCGGTGCCAGAGGACTGGCTAACGCCAGGCCTTATCCATGCATCATTTGAATTTCCAAAACATTTTTACGACGATATAGATAAGATCAAGATAAACGATATTGGTTCTTTACAGTTGTATCATTACCACTTAGCAGCTTGGTCAGAGAACGAAGTAATTAATCTTTTTTAATTGGACTAGATAGCACTTGACATATTATGTCTGAGTGTTATCTTTACTTACAGACATAATATGTCAATTAAGGACGAATATGAACATCCATACTATTGCGAGTCACCTAAACGGACTATGCGACCAAAGCCAAACCGGCTTTCAGTTTGACTGCTATCCCATTGATGGTGATGTTGAAGTGTTACAAGTTAATGTTGTAGGCCGTGAAGAAATTCCGGTGTTTGTATCAGTAACTGACAACCAAATATTGTGTATCAGTTATCTGTGGGGCGAAAACGAAGTTAACCAAGCCCGCCGCGCTGAAATGTTTGAGACCATGTTAGAGCTCAACATTCCAATGCCATTATCTTCATTTGCCAAAATTGATGATAAGTACGTTGTGTATGGTGCGTTATCTGTGCAATCAAGCATGGAAGAAATTGAACAAGAATTAGCAGTACTGTCAGACAACTGTCTGGAAGTCATCGACGAACTCGTCGAATTTTTAAACTAAGGAGCCAACTATGGGCATTCTAAACAAGATTCTTACAGCGTTTCGTGGTGGTGCAACTGAAGTTGGCCAGACTATCGTTGACGCTAACTCAACCCGTATTTTTGAACAAGAAATCCGTGATGCAGAAAAGCATTTAACTAAAGCTAAACGTGAGCTAACTGACGTGATGGCCAAAGAAATGCAAGCTAGCCGCGAAATTGATCGTCTAAAGCGCAGTGTTGCTGAACACGAAGGTTATGTTACCCAGGCGCTAGACAAAGGCAATGAAGCATTAGCCATTGAAGTTGCAGAAAAAATTGCTCAGCTAGACCAAGAGCTTGCAGAGCAACAAACGGCCAACGACAGCTTTAGTGCTCACGCGGTACGTTTAAAAGATTTAGTGAAAAAGACCGAGCGTCAATTGTCTGATTATCAACGTCAATTAACCATGGTTAAAACCACTGAAAGCGTACAAAAAGCCACCGCAACCATTACCGACTCATTTGCGTCTAGCAACTCAAAACTGCTTAATGCTAAAGATTCTTTAGAGCGCATCAAGGCGCGTCAGCAACAGTTTGATGACCGCTTAAAAGCATCTGAAACCTTAGCAGACGAAAACAGCGACAAGTCTTTACACGCTAAATTGGCTGAAGCCGGTATTGGTGAGCAAAAGTCGAACGCCAATGCAGTTTTAGACCGCATTAAAGCACGTAAAGGTTAAGGGTTATGGGATTTCTTAGCGGCCTTTTTGGCAAAAAAGAAGCCCCGAAGCGTCAGCTTGACCCCCCAAATAAACTGCTCAAGGGTGATATGTTAACCCTTGATGACAGTTTTGCTTTGCCCGCGCAACTGCGCGGGCAACAGCTAAAGGTTGAAGCCATTCATACCTATGAATACCAGCGCTCGCAGGTTTGTGAATTCTTATTACGTGGCCATAGCGGCACCGCAATCTTTCTGTCTTACATTCAAGAAGACGAGTCTTACCTCAGTATTTCAATCAAAATCAACCGCGCAGATGTAGAGCAGATATTTGACCTTGATGCCTTTGCTGAAATCTTTGAAGAACCCGGTAAAGCCACTTTGGTGACAAACACCTTATCTGCAGAGCTTGACGCTGAGTTTGGCCAATGGTTAAGTGATGAATACCATCAAGTTGAATTTGCAGGATTTGGTTATTTCCATCGCCAGGATTATCGTGGTTTAACCCCTCCACAAGACGACAATGGCAACCGAGGTGAAGGTTTTGAAGGCTATAGTCTAGTCAATAATCAAGACACTCATGCTGTTGATATTGAAGTATACGAAGGCGGCGACACCGAAGTTATGTTGACCTTATATCGCCCACTATCCGATATTAGAGACTACTGGCCGGCAAGCTGATACAAGTAGGAGATAACCTTGTTATGAGTTCAGGTAAACCGTTACCGGATAAATGGCTTAAAAACCAACAAGCCGCAAAAGCCACGCAAGTGGCTTTTGATCTAGATGAAAAGTTTCAATACTCCATCCGTAAAGCCGCTTTAGATAAAGGCGTAAGTCCGTCTGATCAAATACGCACCATCCTCGGATTATCGGTCTCTAAACGACCTAAACGCCCTAGACTAACCGTATCGTTAAGTGGTGAAGACTACGTGCTATTGGCACAAAAATATGGCTTAGATAGTGATGCTCAGTTAGAGATCAAAAAACGCGTACTTGATGATCTAGTTCACTTTGTTGATAAAACCTCGTCGACTTAACTCTACTTAAAGCTGATTTAAACAACGCACTAGGCTCGCGCCTTGTGCGTTTTTTGTTATGATAACCACTCATGCTTAACAATTAATTAAACAGGCTTAATTCATGTTTGAATCTAAACGCTGGACACTTAAAAATATAGATGGTCCCAGTCCATTTGAGTTAGCCATGATGGTGTTGTCATTGGTGTCGGTAGTCATCGTACTGACCATTACTTTTGGCCGTTTAGATACCGAAACCAATAAAGTGCTGCTGTATATCGACAGCAGCATTTGTGTGATTTTTTTGAGTAAGTTTTTTTATGGTTTATTCAAAGCCCGCAATAAAACCTACTACCTGCGCCACCACTGGATAGATTTTGTTGCCAGTATTCCTGCCATTGAAGCGCTACGGTTTGCACGTATATTTCAAATTTTACGGGTAATCCGTTTAATCCGCATGAGCCGTTCACTGCTTATTCCGTTACTGCGCCAACGCAAACAAACCACATTAGCCAGCTTATTAGTGGCCATGGTGTTAATTTTAGCCACGGCTTCTGTACTCATTTTACTGGTGGAAAGCGCCGAACCTAATGCCAATATTCAAACTGCAGAACAAGCCATTTGGTGGGCATTAGTGACGATTTCGACTGTGGGTTATGGCGACTTTTATCCGGTGAGTACCATAGGTCATGTGATTGGTGGGTTAGTGATAATCAGTGGCGTGAGCTTTTTCGGGGTCATCTCAGGTTATATGGCATCGGTATTTGTCGCCCCGGATGAAACCGAGCGTCAAGAAGAGCAAGATGCAAAAGAAGCCCACAAAGAACAAATCAATAGCAAACTTGAAGCGGCGCTTGAACAAATGCAGCAGAATCAATTACAGATGGAACAAAATCAGCAAGAGATGCTTACTGAAATTACCAAGCTAAGGCAACAACTCGATAAGCCCTAGCAACACCCTTACCACGCAGCAAATATATAAAAAAAGCCCAACGTCAACAAGACCTTGGGCTTTTAATGGCATAGCCGTTTGCTAGCCACCCACCAGCTTTTGCCACCAGGATAATGGCTCACCGCAATTCTCTGCAGGGCGATAGCTGGCTTCTAATGCTGGTAAACCCACAATATTGTCGCAATTACCTTGTTTAGCCATGCCGGTGGTACGATCAAAATAGCCATTAATCACCCCATTGACAGGGATCATTCGCAAACTCATCGGTGGACGTTGTTGTAAGAATGCCTGATAGACCGCCATTGCGCCGCTACTGCCATATAAGCCTGTTTTGCTGTTGTCGTCTTGACCAACCCAAATAGCCGCTACATTTCGCTCGTCAAAGCCTGCAAACCAAGAATCACGACTGTCATTACTGGTACCGGTTTTACCCGCTAAACGCACACCCGGGAAGGCCGCGCCTAATCGTTTAGCCGTACCAGAGCGCACCACATGATTCATTGCATATTGCACTAAATAATCGGTAGCTGGCGCGATTGCTTGCGAACTTGGCGCCCGGCTAACATCTAATGCCTGGTTTTGACTGTCTAACACTGCGGTAATCGACGTCAACTTACGATAACGCCCCTCATCTGCCAAGGTTTGATAAACCTGTGCCACCATTAAGGGTGAGCCATTGACAGCGCCTAATAACATTGATGGGTAAGGCGATACTGACTCACTCCACCCAGCCTTTTGTAAGGTGTTAACCACACTATCAACGCCAACGGCCAAGCCGACATTCACTGTGGGCACGTTCATTGAGTCTTTAATCGCTGTGAGTAATGGCACTTGCCCACTGAACTTTTTACCAAAGTTTTTAGGCGACCAGGTGTTACCTTGCTCGTTTTTCAAGGTAATCGGTTTATCGTCAATCGGTGTAGCCAAAGAAAACTTATTGCTTTGATTTAATGCAGTGGCATACACAAAAGGTTTAATGAGTGAGCCAATAGGGCGTCGAATTTCAACGGCGCGGTTAAAACCCTGATAACCCGGTACCTTATCGCCAACCATTGCCGCAATACCGCCACTGTATTTGTCGGTAACCACCATGCCCACTTGGATATTTTTAGCACGCTTATTCAATGACGCCATAGTCGACGACACTGCCTTTTCAGCCGCCTCTTGGGCCATAGGGTCAAGGGTGGTATACACTTTTACCCCTGATTGTTGCAGCAATGAATCACCATAACGGTCACGTAGCTCTTGTTTTACCACAGCAAAAAATGCCGGTAATTTTTGATGCACTGACTTTTTAGCACTGCGTAAACCCAGTGGCGACTCTGCAGCAGCTTTGTATTGGGCGACGGTCAGTTTGTCGTTTTCCATCAATAAGCGCAATACTAAGTCGCGACGATCCTGAGCCCGCTCAGGGTAACGCCAAGGGTTGTAGTATGACGGCCCTTTAATGACCGCAACTAAAAAGGCTTGTTGCGACAATGTCAGCTCACCGACAGGACGCCCAAAATAAAACTGCGAGGCTAACCCCATACCGTGAACACCACGCGCCTTGTCTTGCCCCATGTACACTTCGTTGAGATATGCTTCTAAAATTTCATCTTTGCTGTAGCGAAAATCAATAATCAGCGCCATTAGGGCTTCACGCACTTTACGCACAATAGAGCGCTCGCTGCTTAAAAAGAAGTTTTTAGCTAACTGTTGGGTTAACGTCGAGCCTCCTTGTACGGTACGACCTGCTGATATATTTACCAGCGCTGCACGGGCAATAGCCAACGGGTTTACACCGTAGTGATCATAAAAACTGCGGTCTTCAACCAAAATAAGGGCATCAACAATACTCGAAGGCATTTCGGCTGTTGGCACAAATAATCTGTCTTCGCCATCGCCAGCAATAATCCGGTCAAGCAATACCGGCTCTAAATGAAACACGGCCAATTCGCGTTTGTCAGACATTCGCTTTACCGAGCTCACACCGTTTGAATCAAAGCTTATCATCACCCGTTGTTCAGCTTGATTACCCTCAGGGTGCAAAAATGGGCGACGCCATAATTCAATCTTGGTACTTGAGGCAGAAAACTCACCCACTTGGCGCGGATTAGCCACTTTGCGATAGCCTAATAATTTGAGTTCGGCCATTAATTGAGGGTGGTTAACCGCAGCACCAGGATATAACGCCATTGGGCGGCTAAAGACTTGCGCAGGCAAATGCCATTTTTGCCCCTCAAATTTTTGGGCAATAATTTGGTCTAAATAGATCGCATAAAAAGTGACGACAGCAAGGCCAACAAGCAACAGTTTCCACGTAAATGACCACAGTGGACGCCACCATGATGTGGTCGACTGTTTAGCTTTTGACTTTTTAGTGTTAGTTTTTTTAGGCGTTTTTTTTGTCATAAATCTTCATTCGTTTAATGTTGCACAGTAATCGATTCGCCTTAACTCACATGCGGTTTGCTTATAAACCGGGCGTTTTCTTTTTAGTAAATTTAGTGGCGACGGTATTCACTGGGTCATCGGGCCATAAATGGCGAGGATAACGACCACGCATTTCTTTTTTAACCTCTACATACGGCCCTTGCCAAAAACTGGCTAAATCAGCAGTCACCGCAAGCGGGCGTTGCGCCGGAGACAATAACTCCATCGTCACAATCATTTTGCCATGCAATATACTCGGGCTTTGCGCTAAACCTAACGCTTCTTGTAAACGCACGCTTAAGACCGCTCGGCCTTGATCTACCTCACTGTGGTAAAAATCGCCATTGGCGTCTAGTGGCATTTGGTATCTTATTGGCGCTCTGGTACCTGTTGCCATAGGCCAATGTGTTGGTACTAATTGATCAAGTAACGTTTGTTGCTGCCAGCTTAAGCGGTTTTTCACTAACCCATACGCATCGACTTTAGCTAATGCGGCCAGCGAGTTAACCTGTTCAATATATGGCCCTAACCAATCAGTCAAGGTGGCCATTAAATGGGTGTCAGTCAAGCACGGCCAATCATGTTCTGAAGCATAAAATCGCGCTAACTCGACTCGGTATTGTAACTGGATTAATGCCGCGTCACGATTAAGGATTGTTAACCCTTTTAAACGAACTTGTGCTAATAATGCAGCGGTAATGTCAGCACGCTGCGGAGCAATACCAGTATCGACTTTAATAATAATCTGGCCGATTTTAGTGTGTTTTTCGGCAAAAAATCGCCCTTTCGCTTCATCCCAGCCACCTTGCACTTCGCGGGTGACTAGATCGCTCAGCTCATGGTCAAATAAACGCTCGTCAAGTCGGGCGGCTAAATACACTTGCCCAGCATTACGGCCTTGAGTTTCTTGAAAATCAGCAACCACTAACCAAGGCTCGTGTGCCAGGCTGTCATCAGCGGCAATCACCACGCCGGTACCGTTACTGAGTAAAAAACCATCTTGTCCTCGTGCTTTGCCAATACGGTCGGGGTAAGCGAGTGCTAACAAATAACTGATGTCTCGAGTTGATGCTTGGCTTATGGCATCTTGTAACTGGCCTGATATGGCTAACGATTGCTGCCATTGACGCACTTGCTGTTTAATTTGCCCGTGCAAAGCTTCGGTTAAGTAATGATGAATGTCGGCGCCTTTTTTAGGTAAACCGCGCGCTTCAATAATACCCGCCAATATACAGGCTAAGACGCACAATTGCGGCAAAGATTGTTCACTAGCAACCTGTTTAGCCTTGAGCAGCATATGCGCCAAACGCGGATGACACCCTAAGGCATAAGCCTGGCGCCCGAGTGCGGTTAACTTTCGCTGTGGGTCAGTTAACGCTAACTGCTGCAATAACTGCCATGCAACTTGTTCATGAATGGCTGGCGGTGCTGTCAGTAATGACAACTCGGAGAATGTTTTTGCGCCCCAGCTGGCACAATCTAATGCCATTGATGTGAGCTCGCTGAGGCTAATTTCTGGCTCATCAACTTTGCGTAAACGCCCATGCTCTTCCTGGCTCCATAAACGCACGCAATAACCCGGCGCTAAACGCCCTGCCCGGCCACTTCGCTGCACAGCAGATGCTTGACTAATACGCTTAAGCCCTAAACGCGTCACGCCGGTTTTAGGATTAAAGCTGGCTTCACGCCGATAACCACTGTCGATAACAATTGTTATCCCTTCAATAGTGAGACTGGACTCAGCCACGTTGGTCGCAAGTACAATTTTACGCTTACCAGGTTCGGTTAACCCAATAGCCCGATCTTGCTCTGCTGGGCTTAAATCACCATACAAAGGGCAAATAAGCCATGTTGGCTCTAAACGTTCACGAAGCAAGCGGGCCAACTTATTAATTTCACCTTTACCGGGTAAAAACGCTAATACGCTGCCGAGTTGATATTCACTTAAACTGGCATCATTAACGGTGTCGTTAATCACCTTTGCCATATGCATTAACCAGGGTTGCTGGGCAGGGCAAGGTTGATAGTGATGCTGCACATCAAAGCTACGCCCTTGACTGCTAATTTGCCGTGCCTCGGGCATTAAGTTGCTCAGTGGTAAGCCCGATAACGTGGCCGACATGGCAATTATCGTTAAGTCATCACGTAATGATTGTTGTACCTCAAGCGCGAGCGCAAAGCCGAGATCGGTAGGTAAATGGCGCTCGTGGATTTCATCAAAAATGATGACAGCTACTCCAGCAAGCTCAGGGTCATGCTGGATCATCCGGGTTAAAATACCTTCGGTGACGATTTCGAGCCGGGTATTTTTGCTCACTTTCGTGTCGCCCCTAACCCGATAACCCACATCCTGTCCGACAGCTTGTCCTAATTGTTTTGCAATAAATTGCGCCACATTACGCGCGGCAACTCGCCGTGGTTCAAGCATGATGATTTTGCCGTTAATTTCTGGCCAGGCTAACATGGCTAACGGCAAGGCTGTCGATTTGCCCGCACCTGTTGGCGCTTCAAGAATGAGCTGTGATTGCTCATTAAATGCTGTGCGCATGTCGGCTAACACGGCATGGATTGGCAATGTGGCAGATGAAGGGTGTGATGAGGTCAACGGCATTTACTTTTTTATCGCTATTTACGACGTATTTTATACTAATACGTCGCAAGGATACATGCACTAATCGGCAACGCTTAGTCCTAATGCTTGTCTTTCTTCTGTGGTGACAATGCTGATCGAGTCGGTTAACCATGGTGTTCGGATACCATTGGTTAATTCGGCTAGTCGGGTTGGTTTATTAATGGCGTAGCCCTGGGCGTAATCTACGCCGATATTTCTTAAATACTCGCCAATATCGGTATTTTCAACAAATTCGGCAATCACTTCAAAGTTCATGTCTTTGCCTAATTGGCAAATGGCCGCCACAATGGCTTTGTCGCTGCGATTACTGCATAAGTTCACCACAAATTGTCCGTCAATTTTAACGTAATCGACATTGAGACATTTTAAATAAGCAAAACTTGAAAAGCCTGAGCCAAAATCATCCAGAGCCAATTTACAACCAAAAGGTTTAAGCAAATCAATTAAGCCTGTGGCTTGATCTAACTGACTTACCGCTGCGGTTTCAGTAATTTCAAAACACAGTTTATCGACTAACTCTGGCTCAACCATCAAACGCATTTCGAGCCAACTCATGAATTTTTGGTCGGCTAATGACATTGCTGATAAGTTAACGGACACCATAGATAATTCTCGCCAAGTGTCGAGATTGTCACTGCCCCATTTGAGTAAATTATCGATAACCCAGCTATCAACTCGCGAGGCTAAGTTATAACGCTCTGCGGCGGGTAAAAATATCCCAGGAGACACATAGGTGCCGTCGCTTTGCACCATACGCAGCAGGATTTCCATGTGAATACCGCTTTCTTTTTTATCAAGCGGTTCAATTAATTGATAAAACAATTCAAATTGATTTAAGGCTAGCGCACCAGTAATGTCTACCGAGGCCAACATTTGGTTATACATAGTGTGCATTTGTGGGTCGTCTGGATTATAAAAATGCCAACGGTTTCGACCTTCCTCTTTTGCTAAGCGGCAGGCTGCATCCGCTTTACTCATTACGCCATAAATATCTGGATCGTCATAATCTACCTGAGCAAGACCAATACTGGCACTGACATTATGCTTAATGCCTTTCCAAGTAAACTCATGACCAAACAGCTGCTGGCAAATACGTTTTGCCACCAATTGCGCCGAGGTCGCATCTGAATAATGCATTAACAAACCAAACTCATCGCCGCCTAAACGCGCAACGACATCACCTTTACGTAGTAATTGTTTGAGTCGAGTAGCCACTTGCTGCAATAACAGATCGCCAGCCTGATGGCCGCTAAGATCGTTAACCACTTGAAATTGATCAAGGTCGAGAAACGCAATACAAGCAGGCGCATGGTCATCTTCTTTTTGCAGTTCATCAAGCATGTTTTCAAACTGCAATCGGTTAGGTAATCCGGTTAACACATCATGATTAGAATGAAACGACAGTTCATCAGCTAATCGGTACCGTTCACTCACATCTTCAACAATTAACAGTAATTGTTGCTGGCGATTTAATGCATGACAAAAACTGAATTTGTACCAATGATTTTTAATGCCATTTTTAAGCGGAATTTCACACCAGGCCTGACGCAAAATACCTTCCCTAACGATATGCAGTGTATCGTTAAGTAACGGATGGTCCTCTGGGCGTAAAAGGTCAAATAAATTATCATTAACCTTAATTGATAGTGTGCTCTGCCACACATCATTTAGCAGCACGACATTGTTATGTAAATCAACTAACGAAGATGCCATCGGCAATAATTGAAATAACTCTTGGTATTGCTTATCTTTGCTATCAAGCACCACCGCTAAACGGCGTAACTCCAGCGATGACGCTAACTGATAAGCTGTGTCATCAAGGAGCTTATTGATAAACGCGGCGGGGTCAGGTTGTTGCTCTGCAATCGTTGTTTGATCTGCTACACATAAGGTGGCTAATACAACCTTAACATTACCTACACTGATCACAGGGCTTATCGCAAGCTGCTGACAATCAATTTTCAGTGACGAAAACGTTTGCAGCAAATGCTCAAGAATTATTGGCTCTGTGGTAGCGGCGGGCTTATTATCGACTGCGGAATAAATGATGGGATGTACATGAGTAAACAAGGCTTCACACAAGCGAAGATTGTTATTGACGCTTTGATTAAATAATACCTGCACATCTGGCGACTGACCAAAATAGCTTACACATTGCTGTTCTGTCGTATCAATAATATCACTGTCTACGGCAAATACTTTATCAAACTGGCTTGTGATGATAAAGGCAGCACTACAATCTAGTCGACTACAGACGAGTTTTAGTGCCCGATTGAGCAGTTCTAATACAGAGGTATTATTCCCTTCAATAGGTCCATTTGTGAACACACTTTTCAATAGTTGCTGGGTGCTATCTGCCATTCATCAACTCAGTCAAGGTTTGCAATTCAATTTGCTCAGGGATAAAAACGTGCGCTATTTTATCGTGACGTTTCAACTAAGTGTAGTTTAGACATTCAACAATAACGACATTAGTTTTGTATCATACTGTATTAATAATCTATTCGTGTTTGGGTTTCAACTCATTACTAATAAAGGCAACGCTTATGCATATTACTTTACCGCAACGATTATTTGTCGGTTTTAGTTTAGCGAAACCGCAAATAAAACAAATATCCATGATACAGCTTGAGCTTGCGCCATTTTTAAATACTACTGCTAGGCCGGTTAACCTACACAATTTACACATGACTCTCGGCTTTTTGGGTCAAGTAGATCCGACCAGTTACCTCCAATTACTCAATGAAATTGAAGCCATGCCTAAAATCCAGTTTAGCCAAAATTTAACCTGCCACACATTTTGGCCACAGGCTAAGTTAGTTTGCTTAGCAGGCCAAGCAACAGAACCCTTAACGACAATGGCACGCACAATAATTGAAATAGCCGAACGCAACAACTTTTATATTAGCCAAAAAAAATATACACCCCATGTGAGTGTATTTCGTCATGTTAACATGCCGCCATTAGCCAAATTGCGATGCACAACAAAATTACAGCTCGAACCAACACATTTACATTTGTATCAATCGAGCAACCATTCGCACCAAGTTAATTATTCAATTTTAGCCTCTTGGCCTTTAACGCAATAAAAAACCACTGATAATAGAGGTTCATTATCAGTGGTCATCTTTAACAGCACGATTTTAGCTGTCTTTTGTTAAAAGGCTTGTGTTGCTAATCTTTTAATAGCTCAGCAATGGTCAATACGCCGTGAGTGGTTGCACCCGCGGCCCACAATGCCGAAGCTGAAGACTCAAATGCGCCAGCTAAGTCAACGTGTAACCAGTTTGCCTCTGGTGACACAAAACGCCATAAGAAACCTGCGGCATTTGATGCTCCGCCAGCGCCGCCCCCTTTTGCAGGACGGCTGTTTGCCGTGTCAGCATAAGCCGATGGGCACATATCTTTGTGCCAAGGGTCTAACGGTAAAGGCCATACGTTTTCAGACACAGCAGCAGCACGCTTTTGTGCAAGTTGTAACGTGGCTGTTTGCGGCGAGAAAATCGCATTGTAGTTAGAACCCACAGCCATAACTGCGGCGCCAGTCAGAGTGGCGGCATCAATAATTAATGGTGCGCCAGTATCTGATGCGGCTTGTAGTCCATCGGCTAACACTAAACGACCTTCGGCGTCAGTATTAACGATTTCAACTGTAGTGCCATTTTTATAGGTCAAGACATCACCTAACTTAAATGCACGGCCACTGACTAAGTTTTCTGCGCAACATAAAAACAGTTTGACTCGTTTATTTAATCCAGCTTTCATCGCCAAGCCTAATGCTGCAGTGACAGTTGCAGCGCCGCCCATATCGCACTTCATGGCGAGCATACCTTCAGATGATTTTAAGCTATAACCACCTGAGTCAAAGGTAATCCCTTTACCGACCAATGCTACTGAAACAGGTGCATCTGCAGCTAGTGGGTTGAAATCAAGCTCAAGTAAAGCAGGTGGACGTTCACTGCCACGGCCAACAGCATGAATGCCGACCCATTTTTTTTCTAATAATTCCTGGCCTTCAACAATGTTAAAGCTGACTTTGTCGCCACCAATGTCTTTAAGCCATGCTGCAGCCTGTGTTGCCAAGCTTACAGGTGATAAATCTTCTGGGGTGTCGTTAATTAATTTACGAGCAAATTGTGCTGCTTCAGCGCGCTGAGTTAAGGTCGCTTGATCAGCATCACTGCCACACCACAGCACTTGATAACCCGCTTTTGCAGTGGCAAAACCTTGTGCAAATGCCCATTGAGTGTGAACACTCCACAAATCACCGGCTAATTGCACAACATTGACGCCTTGATTGCGTATTTTTCTTGCTGCCATCTGAACCTGGCGCAATTCTTCCGAGCCAGATAAATGAATCAAAGCTTGAGCACCTTGATACGTCACATCAGCCTTGCCCCAATGGGCAGCAGGAGCTTCAATGGTGAGCGTTACTGTCATAATATCCATAATGATTCCTTGTTGTGCGCCAAACGGCGCAAATATCTTAGTCTACCGAGCAAACGTTTATACGAGCTAATGGCAGTAGTGTAGACAAAACATAATCGATAAACCAAGCTAAAATTTGTTAGTATTGTTGTAAATGAACCTATGGCATATTGATACGCATGCAATTTGAACCCAAATTAGAAACGGGTGTTTTACTCAAACGTTATAAACGCTTTTTGGCCGACGTAGCCTTACCCGATGGGCAAGTCATCACGATTCATTGTCCTAACACGGGTTCGATGAAAAACTGCCTATTTCCTGGTGAACCGGTTTGGTTTTCAACCTCAGATAACCCCAAGCGTAAATACCCTCATACATGGGAGCTAATGCAGACGGATCAACAGCATTTAATCGGTATTAATACCGGACGCGCAAACGCCCTCGCAGAAGAAGCCATCAATCAACATGTTATTACTGAACTTCTCGGCTATGACACGTTAAAGCGCGAAGTAAAATATGGCAGTGAAAATAGCAGAATCGATATCTTGCTCACTAGCCAAACCCTACCAGAGTGCTATATTGAAGTGAAAAGTTGTACTTTGCTAGAAGACCAAGTGGGATATTTTCCTGATGCCGTCACTACGCGGGGACAAAAGCATCTACGCGAACTTATTCATATGGTCACAATGGGCCACCGAGCAGTATTATTGTTTGTGGTACAGCACAGTGGCATATCGACCGTAAAACCCGCGCGACATATAGACCCACAATACGCAGACTTACTTGAACAAGCCGTTGCTAAGGGTGTTGAAGTGTTAGCTTATAAAACAGAACTGTCACCACAAGGAAGCCAAATAATTGGACCTTGTAATGTGATGCTGTGATCAAAAAACACTGAAATACTGAGTAAAAAATTTGCCTAGCTATAGAGTTTCTGCTATAGATAGCGGCCGTAAAAATAAGACATAGCGGCCGATAAGTTAAGACGCCCTTAAAACGCAAATGATTACAGGAGATGCGTTATGCCTGAAGGCACTAAAACACTTGGCGTACTCGCTATTGCTGGTGTAGCTCCTTACCAGGAGTCAGCTGGTGAAGAGTATATGAATACCAAGCAACGTGGTCACTTTAAACTGATCCTCGAAGCATGGCGTAACCAATTGCGTGAAGAAGTCGACCGTACGTTAACTCACATGCAAGATGAAGCAGCAAACTTTCCTGATCCTGTTGACCGTGCAGCACAAGAAGAAGAATTCAGCTTAGAACTCCGTGCTCGTGACAGAGAACGTAAGCTGATCAAGAAGATTGAAAAGACATTACAGAAAATCGAAGAAGACGATTTCGGTTTCTGTGATTCTTGTGGTATCGAAATTGGTATCCGTCGTCTTGAAGCACGCCCTACTGCCGATCAGTGTATCGATTGTAAGACGCTCGCTGAGATTAAAGAAAAACAAATGGCGGGTTAGTCTGTTATTTATTAGGGCGAGATTATCTCGCCCTTTTGATTGCTTTAATCTAAAAATAAACCGCGTAGTAGCGTAACCACACAATGGATTACGCCTATGCGAATTTATCGACCAAAAAATTCATCCTCATGAGCACACCTCACTACATTGGACGTTTTGCGCCATCTCCCTCTGGGCCGTTACACTTTGGCTCGCTAATTGCTGCTTTAGGCAGTTACCTTCGTGCACACAGTCAACAAGGCCAATGGCTTGTTCGAATTGAAGATATCGATCCCCCTCGTGAAATAATAGGTGCCAGTGACGACATTTTGCGTACGCTCGACGCCTACGGATTACATTGGCATGGCTCAGTGTTGTACCAACAACAACGTTATGATGCTTATCAACAGCAAATTGATGAGTTAATTCGTCATGATCAAGCCTACTTTTGTCAATGTACTCGTAAAATCATTCAAGCACATGGTGGCATATATGATGGTCGCTGCGGTTTACGTCAGCCACGCTTAACTCAAGGGGCTATTCGCATACGCAATCAGGCTAACGCTGATAATTTCAACGACTTAGTTCAAGGTGAAGTGACGGTAGATAAGCGCTTTGCAGCAGAAGACTTTATCATTAAACGCAGTGATGGTTTATATGCCTACCAATTAGCCGTAGTGCTAGATGATGCTTACCAAGGTATTACTGAGGTCGTTAGGGGTTGTGATTTACTCGAAGCCAGCTGCCGGCAAATTAGTTTATTTTCATTATTAGGCTTAGATGCCCCACAATGGTTACATTTACCATTAGCATGCGCCCAAAAAGGCTTTAAATTATCGAAACAAAACCACGCCCCTGCAATAGACACCAAGCAACCACAAGCCAGTATCAATGCTGCGTTGAGCTTTTTAGGCCAGCCAGAGGTCGATGTAGATGCGGTCGAGGTGATGCTACAACAAGCGGTGGCACAATTTAGCCTAGATCGGATCCCAAAACACAAAGAAATCGTATTAGCAGCAACAAACCTGGCAACATAGTGAATAAATGCAGTCGTGGTTGTGCATTAAGCGGTTTTAGCCCCTTTGCACATATACTCATTGCATCACATTTAATGTATTATACCCGCCAGATTTTTAATCAATTTATTCGAGTATCACGAGGTGTATTATTTTTCGCCGTATTAGCCAATTCTGTAAACAGCTATTTGAAGACAACAAAGTAGCTCCAGCACTTGAAGAGCCCGTTCAAGAAGATGGCTTACGTCTGGATATTATCTCCAGAGATGGTCACTCTATTTCACGTCGCCAAATTAGTGAAAACGCGCTAAAAGTGCTTTATCGCCTGAATAAATCTGGCTACAAAGCCTATTTGGTCGGTGGCGGTGTGCGCGATATTCTACTCGGTCTGCAACCAAAAGACTTTGACGTAGTGACCAACGCCACCCCAGAAGACATTAAAAAGTTATTCCGCAATTGTCGTCTAGTAGGACGTAGATTCAGGCTGGCTCACATTGTATTCGGTCGCGATGTTATCGAAGTGGCAACGTTTCGCGGTCACCATGGTGAAACTGACGACAAAATATCTAAGTCAAACGCTGAAGGTCGCTTATTACGCGACAATGTTTACGGCGAAATTGACGAAGATGCAGAACGTCGTGACTTTACCATCAACGCACTTTATTACGATATCAGTGACTATTCTATTCGCAGTTACGGCGGTGGTATTAGCGATCTTAACTCGCGTACTATCAAACTGATTGGCGATCCTGAAACACGTTATCGTGAAGACCCAGTGCGTATGTTACGTGCCGTTCGCTTTGCTACTAAACTGGATATGCAGATCGACGCCACCACGGCTGAGCCAATCAATGCATTAGCGCCATTATTAAGTGACATACCTGCTGCGCGAATGTACGAAGAAGTGCTAAAACTTTTCTTTGCCGGTAAAGCACAAGCCAACTATCAAATGATGCAAGATTTTGGATTATTTGCACCGTTGTTTCCGCAAGTGAGCGCATTAATTAGCGAATCGCCAAAAGGCCATACCGCCAAAATGCTTGACGCCGTGATGCGTAATACTGATTTACGCGTAAGCCAAGAAAAGCCTGTCACACCGGCATTCTTTTATGCGGCTATTTTATGGTACCCATTGAAACAGCGTGCCGATGATATCGCCATTGAAAGTGGCTTAACCCATTACGATGCACACGTAGCCGCTATGGGTGATGTCATGGAGCAACAATGTCGCACCATTAGCATTCCGCGCCGCTTTAGTACACCAGCCAAAGATATTTGGCAGTTGCAGTTACGCTTAGAACGCAGCCAAGGCTCTCGCGCTTTTAAACTACTAGAAAACCCCAAGTTTAGAGCCGCTTACGATCTACTGCTATTGAGAGGTGAAGCTGAAGCAGGCAACACAGCTAAAATTGCAGCCTGGTGGCAATCCTTTGTCGAAGCTGATGAAGCTGAACGTGGTGATATTGCCAAAAGTGTCAATAAAAGCAGTAACAGCCGCAACCGTAATGCGCCGCAACGCAAACGCCGTCGTAAACCTGCGGCCAAACCTAAGCCAACAGCTGAGTAGCCATGGCTGTACAAGTTTATGTCGCGTTGGGGGCAAATTTAGCCAAGCCAACACAACAATTAGATGATGCCGTGGAAGCGCTAAAAGCATTAGCAGAAAACGGCTCATTGCTTGTGTCGAGTTATTATGGCTCAGCGCCAATGGGAGATGTTGTACAACCTGACTACGTTAATGCAGTCGCAGGTTTTATGACATCATTACCGCCCATCGACTTACTCGACGCATTACAACACATAGAACAACAACAAGGGCGTGTAAGACTGCAACATTGGGGGCCACGCACTCTCGATTTAGACTTACTCCTTTACGGCCAACAGCAAATATCATTGCCACGACTCACAGTGCCACATTACGGCATGAAACAACGTAGCTTTGTATTAATACCCTTAGCAGACATTGCGCCAACCCTCACACTACCCTGCAATACCAGCCTTGAAAGCCTGATTAGTGTGACAATGCGCGATGAACTGCAAAAGCTTATCGAGTAGAGTTGATCTTAACCGGCTGCACATTAAGCTCAGCTTTTTAGTATTTCAATTTTTAAGAGTCTACTATGTCAAAAGTCACCAGTTCGACCCTAATCAAGTTCAAAAAAGAAGGCAAAAAGTTCACCGCATTAACAGCTTATGACGCTAGCTTTGCCGGCGCATTTGACAGCGAAGGTGTTGATGTATTGCTCGTGGGCGACTCACTGGGCATGGTGCTGCAAGGGCATGACGACACTTTACCGGTCACCATTGCAGATATCGCTTATCATACCGCTTGTGTTAAGCGCGGTATTTCTCGTGCGTTATTAATCGCCGACATGCCATTTATGAGCTACAGCACACCAGAACAAACCATGGAAAATGCCGCAATACTCATGCAAGCGGGTGCTAGCATGGTTAAAGTAGAAGGTGGACATTGGTTACTTGAAAGCGTAAAAATGCTAACAGAACGCGGTATTCCAGTATGTGCTCACTTAGGCTTAACGCCGCAGTCAGTCAATGTATTTGGTGGTTTTAAAGTCCAAGGTCGCGATGCAGAAAATGCCCAACGAATTCTTGACGAAGCCAAAGCACTGCAAGCCGCGGGAGCACAATTGCTCGTGCTTGAATGTATCCCACCACAATTAGCTAAAGCCATTACTGAAGCCCTGACCATTCCAGTAATTGGCATTGGCGCAGGCGCAGATACCGACGGACAAATCCTTGTGATGCACGATGTACTAGGTATTTCCAGCGGTTATATTCCACGTTTTTCTAAAAACTATCTCAAGCAAACTGGCGAGATCCGTTCAGCCATTCGAGCCTACATCGACGAAGTAGCTAATGGCACTTTCCCTGCTGAAGAACACACATTTAACTAGCCACAAACTCACCTGCTTGTGCTGCCATAATAATGCCGCGCAAGCGCGTTTATTTTAGTAAGGTTCGACAATAATATGATTACCACCGCTGCCATTTCAACCATTCGCGAACATGTCAAAGCCTGGCGCATCAGAGGCGAAACCGTGGCTTTTGTGCCTACCATGGGTAACTTACATCAAGGTCATATCACCCTTGTTAAGGAAGCCAAAACCCGTGCAGATCATGTGGTGGTGTCTATTTTTGTCAATCCAATGCAATTTGGCCCTAAAGAAGATTTAGACGGTTATCCTCGCACGCTAGAACAAGACAGCGAAAAACTGGTTGCCGCCGGTGCTGAGCTATTATTTACTCCCACACCCGAGCTTATTTACCCTAAAGGCTTAGCGCAGCAAACCTTTATTGAAGTACCCCATATTGGCGATGAACTATGCGGTGCAAGTCGCCCTGGGCATTTTCGTGGAGTCGCAACCATTGTGGCTAAACTGTTTAATATTGTGCAGCCCGATATGGCGTTGTTTGGACGTAAAGATTTTCAGCAATTAATGATTATCAAAACCATGGTTGAAGACTTATCTATGCCAATCGAAGTGATTGGTGTTGATACCATTCGCGAAGCATCTGGACTAGCAATGAGCTCTCGCAACGGCTATCTCACTGCCGATGAAAAACACCGTGCTGCAAGCTTAAAGCGCGCTATCGATAGCGTTATAACAGCAGTACAACACGGCCAAGATCACCACCAAGCTATCGCCCAAGCAGAGCAACAACTTAAAGCTGCCGGTTTTACGCCTGATTACTTTGAACTCAGAAGCGCAGACTCCCTCCGACAAGCCAGTGAAAATGACAACCATCTTGTGGTCATTGCTGCCGCATACTTAGGTAAAGCGCGTTTGATTGATAATGTGTCATTTTCTCGTCACCCTAAATAATAATCATTGTTAAATAGACGACCCTTTTCGCTAAGTTAATAAAATAAAAACAAAGATTATTCATTTTTATAAAAAATCCATTGTCAAAAAACTGGTTTTATCGATAAAATTGAGCCATATTTAATCAATCCAACGGCATAGAAAAACCATTGTCGTTGGGTAATTACGTGAATACGATTGATATGTAGTCAATATCCGGTAGCGCGAATGGCGAATGTCTTACTTTAGTAAAGTAAAACTATGTTAACCTGCTCAATTATTAAGTTGATTAACATTGCTCCCGCAGACAGTCAAAGTATAAAACGATACCGGCATGAGTAAACACGGTTACAGGGTATGTGAGTCGACACGGTAGTCAGCTAACTAAGCCTATGATGGTGGTATCAATATCGTAAGCACCAAACTCAGGTATTAAGTCAAAAGTACAGCAAAAGGATGTGTGGCCGCATGGCGAAAAGACTGTTATTCATTTTGTTGGCTTTGAGTGCATTTAGCGCTCAAGCTAATACTATTTACAAATGCATGAAAGACGACAAAGTCGTTTTCAGTCAAACTGTATGCCCGCAAGAATTCCGCCAGCACAAAATTGAATACCAATTAGGTATTACTACCGAAATTGACTCTGACAAACGTGAAATTAAAGAAGATCCGCTTAAAGCCCTACTTAATAAGCAAACCATTTCTAAAGAAAAGCTTTTGCAACTACTTGACGGTGAGATTTATCGCTTAAAGCAAGAAAACAGCTATTTTGAAATTTTACGCGCCAGCGAGATTCAAAAACTAGACCGTAAACGTTATTGGCAAACTAAGCCAAAAGAAGACCCAAGTTACGGTTTAGAGCTGCAAGAAATTACCGATCGCTTTAATGATTTAACCAAAAATAATATCAATGTCATCAGGGTATTGAATCAGCATAAAATGAAAATATCTGCTGAAACGCCCCCTGACGAATATATGAGCAATTAAGCTTAACGCCTAACGGCTCCATTAATCGGGTTTAAATACTCCAATCATACTGCCGCTGGCTTTTTTCGGCACTTCAATATCGGTTTGTAAGGCACGGTAATCACAATCTGTGCATTCTACCGTTTCGATACCATTTTCTTTAAACAACAAAATACTGTCTTGTGCGCCACATTTAGGGCATTTAGCGCCGGCAACAAAGCGTTTTTTGATTTTGGTCATAATTTTTACTCTTAATGATACCTTCTAATTTATACGCCTATTTTGCCTTATTCATCCACATGAGTCCCGCGATTGTGGGAAATAAATTGCAGATGCGATATCATCTACGCCATTATTCTATTGTTAAATATTCAAGTTGTAATTAATGATCAACATTAGCCAAGCTCAATTAGTTCGCGGCAGCAAAACCCTTCTCGATGAAACCTCACTGACTATCTACCCTGGACACAAAGTGGGCTTGGTCGGTGCCAACGGTACCGGTAAATCATCATTGCTTGCACTAATATTGGGTCATTTACACCTTGATAAAGGCGACTTTAGCTTGCCTGCAGGTTGGCAAATTGCCACCGTAGCCCAGGAAACTCCAGCACTTGACGTATCAGCTCTTGAATACGTGCTTGATGGTGATGTTGAGTATCGGCAACTCGAAGCCCAACTTAACCAAGCTCAGGATGACAATGACGGTAATGCTATAGCCCTGATCCACGGTAAAATTGATGCCATTGGTGGTTATGCTATTCGCGCACGCGCTGGAGCATTGCTTGCAGGTTTAGGCTTTAGTGAAGCAGAGCAAAGTAACCCAGTTAAAAGTTTCTCGGGTGGCTGGCGTATGCGCCTTAACTTAGCCCAGGCGCTATTGTGTCGTTCCGATTTATTACTCCTCGATGAGCCAACCAACCACTTAGATTTAGACACCATGTACTGGCTAGAAGGTTGGATTAAATCTTACCAAGGCACGTTAATTTTGATCAGTCATGATCGCGACTTTATTGATGGCATTGTTGATGAAATTGTTCATGTTGAAAACCATAAATTAAACTTCTACAAAGGTAATTACAGCGCCTTTGAACGCGTGCGTGCTGAACGTATGGCGCAACAACAGGTTGCCTTTGAACGCCAACAAAAAGAACGATCGCACATGCAATCGTTTGTTGACCGTTTCCGTTACAAAGCCAGTAAAGCAAAACAAGCACAAAGCCGTTTAAAAGCGCTTGAGCGTATGGCAGAGTTATTACCATCACAGGTTGATAACCCTTTTCAAATGGCATTTAGAGAGCCAGAAGCCCTGCCTAATCCACTTGTTGCAATGGAAGATGTGTCGATTGGTTATGGCGACAAAACTATCCTTAAAAAAGTACAGCTTAATCTGGTGCCTGGTGCTCGTATCGGTTTATTAGGCCGTAATGGCGCGGGTAAATCGACCTTAATTAAGTTGTTATCAGGGCAACTCCACGCTAAAACCGGCAAGTACGAGCCTAACCCTGGGCTCAATATTGGTTACTTTGCCCAGCACCAAATCGAGTTTTTAAGCCTAGACGACTCACCGCTACAGCATTTAGTGCGCTTAGCTCCGGCCAGTACGCGCGAGCAAGAATTACGTAATTTTTTAGGGGGGTTTGGCTTTAATGGCGATATGGCATTAGCCCCAGTAAGACCCTTTTCTGGTGGTGAGAAAGCACGTCTAGTATTGGCATTATTGGTGTGGCAACGTCCTAACCTGCTGTTACTCGATGAACCGACCAACCACTTAGACTTAGAAATGCGTCATGCATTAACCATGGCATTACAAAACTTTGAGGGCGCAATGGTCATTGTATCGCATGACCGTCACCTGCTTCGTCTAAGTTGCAGTGATTACTACCTGGTTGACCAAGGTGTAGTGAAGTCATTTGAGGGTGATTTAGACGATTACCATCAATGGTTACTCGATGCAGCCAAAGCCGCTCAAACCAATAATAAGAACGAGGCCCAAGCTGCGGGTGGCGATCAAATTGATAAAAAGCAACAAAAGCGCATTGAAGCAGAGCTAAGGCAAAAAACCTCACCGCTTAAAAAACAACAAGCCAAATTAGAAACTCAACAACAAAAGATTTCACAACGATTGGCTGAATTAGAGACAGAACTGGCAGATGGCAGCTTATACGAAGCCGAGAACAAAGCCAAAATGACTCAAGTGCTTAACGAGCGCACCAGCCTAACCCAGGAAATGGACGAAAGTGAAATGAACTGGTTAGAGCTACAAGAACAAATTGAAGCAATAGAACAAACGATCCAACAATAAAATGTTGACTGTGGCGTTTATTCGTAAACGCCTTAGGAAAAACCAATGCCAACACCAATAAATCGTCCTACTTTTACGCCCAACTTATGGCGCGAGTGCGAACAAGCTTATGCTCAAAATCCTCGCGCTTATATCCTATTACAAGACAGTCACAAGATAAATGTTAACTTATTATTGTTAGCCCAATATCTTGATGACAAAGCGTATTTATTAACTCAATCGCAATGGGAAATACTCATCAGCACCACCGCGCAGTGGGAAGAAAGCGTATTGCAGCCATACCGAAAGTTACGTCGTATTGCCAAACAACACTTAGCAGAAGATGAATATCAAAAAATGCTCGATGTTGAATTAATCATGGAGCGCAAGTCGCAACATTTGTTATTACAACGGCTCAATAGCTTGGTTGGTGAGACATTCAATTTAAAACATACTAATAACTCAAATACACAACATTATTTAAGTTTATTGGGTTTAGACCAAAGTGTCATGGCAACGGTAAACTAAACGCTATACACAGTTTATTACAAGCTAAAACAGCACCCACCCACTACATTGTTTCAAATGAGTGCAGTTTTTAACCTTATTGAGTACTTAAAATTGATAGTTAAACTCTATTCGGTGATCACCACTTTTAAAGCTATCGTGTTCAGTCCAATTCGCGTAATAACGAATATTTGATCTTGGTGCCAACTGGTAAGACACAATAAACTCATGAGCAAAGGCAGAAGACTCCCCAGAAACCCCCTGTTCTTTATAGGTATCTGACCCAGACAAGCTCGACATCCACATTGGATTGTAGTTTAACCAAACGTTATCTGTAATATCGAGTTTACTGTAAAGACCCACCATACCGAATGTGCCAGGGACCGAATAACCACTGGTCATTTGATCGTCATCTCCAACAACATTATTCCCAAAAGCGGCTCCCACACCAACAAGCGGGTACAACTGCAAAGGACCATATGCAGGAAGCGCTTGGATCAAGCTATATGAAATGGCCCCACTCTCATTGTTAAAGTCATAATTAACATCGAGTTGCGAGCCTCTTCCGTTAGTTAAATCAACGCCAAAATTACGAAAGCGCATACTATCAACACTATTGTTAGCCTCATCTCGCCAACCGAAAGTCTCTCCCATTAAGCCTTTAAACTCGAAAACATTCATGCCCATAGTGGTGTCACTTCCAGTATCAAAAGACTGACCCAATTTAATATTGACGCCTTTATCGGTTGTCCCGACACCCATTTGTGTATAAACCGCCAAAGGATCTGACATATCTTGGATTTCGCTGTTTTCATCAGCCACAACCTGACTCGAAAAAAGCACTGCGATTGCTAAGTAAATATTTTTTTGCATGACTTAATCTCCAACACTAACTGAATAAGAGCACCCACTCCAAACAAGCTGGGTGCTACCTCAAATGACATAAATTACCTTGTGACTATCGGTACTTGCTTGCCATACGGCGATTCGATGTGCTCGATAAGTACCTTAAGAACAGGCTCTTCTGTTGTTAGTGTGTTAAAGAAAAATAAGTCGTAGAACGCTTTACGGGATATGACCTTCGGCAAATTACCCGCGCTATGACCAAGCTCATGCACCATTACCCCAGAGCGAATGCCAAACGTATAATCAACACCATCGAGAATTACGTTAGTCAACAGGGTATCTTCTGGCGTACTACTGAGTTTTTCAGAGTTAAGCCTAGTGCGAAGAATTTTAAATAAGTCGTCCATTTCCATCTCGTCCATGGTGTTTTCGGACAGGTTTATCATCATATCTGACATCACAAATGCACCATTTTCCAGCTCCATTGCACCAGTGAGTGCCCAGTTTCTCCAGCCAGGGGTTGACTGCGAATAGCCCCACTGTTTCATTGCATCTGCTTTAAGCTGTTTCATTTGTTGATCTTCAGGGTTAGCCCGCACAGCCCAGGTCGTAATATCCATCGTCCAGCCGTAATTACCGGCTTTAAATGCTTTTTCAGCAGTCTCATAGATATTGTCTCGCCCGCCTAACGCCTCAACATACAGCTCTGCTCGGTCTTCAAAATTAGGTTTTGCAAACTCCGTTGGGTCGCCCTGATACCAGCCCATATAACCGTTGTAAATATTGCGAACATTTTGCTCTACAGAGCCCCGTAATGGTCGGTGATATTCATGATCGTTGATGTGTTCAGGTAATGTGATATGCAGTTCTATCTCATCACGAGTCATGCCTTTGTTCATCAAACGGATCGTTTCATCATATTGATACTGTAAAGAGTCACGCCATACACTGAACACAGATTCAACATAGTCTTCACCGGTTACAGGGCGTCCATGATGATTGGTGAAGCTTTTCGCATGATATGAGCGCATGCGATCGACACTGTCTTTCCATTCTTCCATATCACGGTATTGTGCTCCTCGAATGGTGTAAACATTAGGGATAGTCTCTCCCTGAATAGAATCCCCTAATAACATTTCGCCGTTTTCAGGCATGTAAATTGCGATATGATCGCTAGACTCACCCGGCACATGGAAAAGTTCCATTTCAACCCCATCGATGACCATGATTTGCTGATCATCAATTGTGATATTAGGCTTTGCCGTAAACGTGGTTCTTGGGTCATAAACTTCTTTTGGCACATAACCAATGCCTTGACCGACATAACCTTCAGCTCCCACTTCTAATGGGGCACCAAAAGCATACATACCGCGATGAGACATCAATGGCGATAAGAAGCCAGATTCTAAGGCAAACATCTCGAACAGCTTTTCATGTGCAATCACATTGATTTCACCAGCAGTAACTTGCTCTGGCGTGACATAAGCGCCGGTACCAGACAATTGATCAGGGTGGTGATGAGAGTAAATAATGGTATGGAACGGTAGATCTATCCCCGTTGCTTCACGAAATTTCTCTATGGCCACTTCTGCAATTTCGTTAGAGTAATGAGTGTCAAATGCGATTAAGCCTGTGTCACCCACAACAATGGTTGAGTTGGTCATTTCAAACCCGTATATCTGATATACCCGATCAGAGAGTTTATAAATGGTGGGCTTCATGATGCCATGCATGCGTTTTAGTTCAGGATGTACTGAATCACTCGCTTGGATATTGCTATTGCGCAGCTTTGCTTCATCTTCTGATTCAAATATGTTGTAGTCAGCACTCCATATCACTTCAGGAAGATTAACGGTGCTTTTTAAATCTTTCAGCACCTTGTAGTTATCTTTAGCATGCGTGCCAGATTTAAAATCAACTTTAACTAAGGCGTTTTCTGGTGAGCCAGCAATAAAGACGTCGAGATCTTTTGGGTAGCCTCGAGTGTCATGATTATGCACTTGAGTTGCCGCAATATAACCGGCAATAGAATCATCGTCATGTTTAACTTCTACATGGGAATGACCATTAACCTGGAGTGTTTCACCTAATGTAAAATGATTATGCTGCTGCGCGTTGGCGGTTAAGCTAACAAGACCTATTGCTACGGCTAGTAAATTCTTTTTCATGTTGTTACCTCTACAATTTAATAAACGACTATTCGTTTATTTGTTGAGGCAATAATAAGAATTAGAGGTGATTAAATATATTAATGATAACTAATGTCGATCATTCAATTTTATTATCACGCTAAGGTGAAGTGAGCACTTCTTTAAATAGGCTAATAAGCCACATTGTGAGGGGATCTTTATCATTTTTATAATGATAATAACTACATATATTAGGTGTTAAGGTGGGTATTTTCTCTTCAAGCGTGAAGGATCGATATACATCGGGGTCCATAAATCGATAGAGCATCGAGCAAGGAAAAATCATATCGGTATTTTGTACCACATCCAAAATGCCTTCCGGTAATTCTGAACGATAACGTACATCAACTTCCAAACCTAAAGCATCAAACGCTTGTTCTGCATACGATATTTTCGAGTTCCAATCACTCGAAATAATCGTAGTAAAAGGGTATTTTGCCGCTTCAGCCATACTCACTACATTGGCTTTTATGGGGTGATCTTTTCTGATTAAACAACGAAAACTGTCTTTTGCAATACTCACTTCTCTTATCTGTTTGTCCTGACTGGTTATTTGATAATGAACACCTATTTGGATTTGATCTGACCTAATCAGTTCTAAGGTATGTTGAGACCATTGGTGAATATGTATTGTTAAGTTTGGTGCTTCCTCTTTGATTTTTTTTAAAAAGCGATGCCCTAATAATGGTGCAAGTAAAGGCGATACTGCTAATGAAATGGTTTGATTAATATGTTGAGGATTAAAGTCGCTTGTCTGGGTGACAGACTGCTCAAGATGATGAAAGGTTTCATATGAATTTTGATACAGTTTATCGGCAAACGACGTTGGCTCAAGCCCCTGCGGTACTTTGACAAACAGTTCATCATTAAACTGATGCCTTAACTTTGATAACTGCTGACTTAAAGAAGGTTGTGAGCTGTGTAATCGCTCTGCAGCACGGCGCATGTTCTTTTCTTGGTATAAAACGAAGAATATTTTTAGTCTATTTAAATCCATGTAGACCTCAGCACTCGTGTTGTAAACAGATAACGAGCCATAACATAATGGACCATGATGAAAGGCACGCTTTATTCTATACCGTTAACCGCACTATAGAGACATAAAATGGCACTCATTCATCATATAAGCCTAATTATTTCGCTGTCAGCTTTTGCGCTAATACTGTCGCATTACGGGCCACAATGCCATAAATAGTCAATTGTGGGTTAGCGCCTAGGCTGGTTGGAAATACTGATCCATCCATCACTGATAAGTTTTCAAAATAGTGTGAATTACCATAACTGTCGACCATCGCCTGGGTTTTGTCTTCACCCATGGCACAGCCACCCATCACATGCGCCGAGGCGACAATGGTTTTGATTAACCCTAAATCAACTTGATTAATACTTTGTTTAGCATCATTCCAAGAGTCAAAGAAATTCAATCCATCATGCATTGGCAGCACTTTTTTGGCACCAGCTGCAAATTGTAATTCTGCCATCGATAAAAAGGCGCGCTTTGCCCCACGCCAAAAACCTTCTGTTAACGGGTAATCAAGCGCAAAACTGTCATCGGTTAACCTGACTTGTCCACCCGGACTTTGCTCATTAAAGCCGTCACGAATAAGCGCTATGGTCACCTGCATTTGATTAAAGTTTGCCATTAATTGGGCATGGCTTACCCCATACCCAATCGTTTTAGAGGCAATCAATACCGGATGCACCGGCGCGACTTCTAACTTGTAACCTAATTCACCTGCTGCACCGTCTTGCCAGACAAACTCATCGGAATAAATCGATTGTGGCGCACCACTATGGCCATTAATTTGCTCAGAAAACATCGCGCCAGATAGTAATGAAGGGTGCAAAAAGGTTTTGCCTAATTGCTTGTGAGGATCGGGCGTATTTGAACGCATTAAAATGGTTGGCGTGTGAATGGCACCAGCACTCAAAATATAGTGTTTGGCACTGAAAGTAATGGTTAATGCTGTGGGTTTAAATCCTTCTGTCATCGCTTGAGCAGTAAGCCCAACAACCTTGTCCCCTTTATGTTCAAGCTTGACGACTTTGGCCCGTGAGATTAATGTCGCACCATGCTCAAGCGCACTGGGTATAGTGGTTACCAGCATCGATTGCTTAGCATTAACTGGGCAACCCATTCCGCAATAACCAGTGTTCCAACAGCCTTTAACATTGCGTTTTATGACAGTGTATTCCCACCCCAATTTTTCACAACCATCACGTAATGCACCGTTGTTACGGTTTGCCTCGTATTGCCATTGCTCGATATTGAGACGCTGCTCCATTTTTTCAAACCAGGGCTGTAGCTCAGTCGCCGACAACCCTTTAACCGATTTAGCTTGTTGCCAAAAATCTAATGTTGGCTCCGGTGTGCGTATCGAGGTAGTCCAGTTAACCGTTGTTGAGCCGCCAACGGTACGGCCTTGAAAAATACCAATGCCTTTATCTGCGGTTTTTAATGCCGCGGCTTGTTGGTATAAATTAGGATAAGCATGGCGCTCTTCCATATCAAAATGCGTTGACGACTTTAACGCGCCGCCTTCAATCATAATGACTTTAAGCCCAGCTTGAGACAATATTTCAGCCGCTGTTCCGCCACCAGCACCCGTGCCGACAATAACGACATCCGCCTCAAAATGACGGTCTTTCTCTAATGTGCTGGCATCAATATGGTGCCAACCCGCATTCAGTCCTGTGATAATAGGATCAATAATAGCCACGAGAATACTCCTTTACACCTGAGGGATTAGTTTGCATTACTCACCAAGAAAGTGGGTTTGGCATAACGCAAGTTACCCCAATGTTCAGGACATGCATAATAACTGGCCATAATAAGCTCACGCAGTCCTGAATAGGCTGTTTTTAACATATCGAGAAAGTTGTAACGCCAAGACTCTAGCATATCGATCAATTGTTGCGGATCACGCCCCAATAGCGGCGTCATACTGCCACTGAGCAACAACAAGCCAAAACGGCCTTCAAGTAAGTCTAATAGCTCCATCAATTCATCTTGCTTGGCTTGAGGTAAATGGTCGATAGACAGCACTATGGCATCTAAAGTGCGATTAATGGCCATTTCTCGGTGGTTGGCTACTTCAGGTAAGCTGCCATCGAGAAAAATAGGAATAAATACACTAAAAAGCACACGGTGATGAATATCATCGGAAGCGGTGGTTAATGTAGGCGAATACAGATTTACGCCTAATGCCAGTGCAGCGGTTCCTGCAAAAGCACCGGTAATAAAGGTACGTCGCTTCATTTACTTCCCCTTTGAGTTATTGTTGCCGGTAATTTTTATATGTTAAAGTGGCACTAGTAACATTTAAACACACGTTTAAATATTCACAAACTATTGTAGAAAAAATCCCTTTATGAAAACGTTATTCTCTCCGCCATGGTGGGCTGCAAGCCCGCACGTACAAACGATTTTACCGTTTATTTTCAAAGTAGCCAAACCAGCAACGTTTAGGCAAAGACAAGAGTTGCCTGATGGTGATTTCATCGATTTAGATTGGTTAGGACAAGCTCAAAACGGTGAACCGATTCTAATCATTATTCATGGTCTTGAAGGTAACACAGAATCACATTACGCACGCAGAATGCTTATCGAAGCGAAAAAAGCCAAAATCGCAGCGGTAGTACATCATCACCGTGGATGTTCAGGTGAGCCTAATCGTCTAGCCCGTAGTTATCATAGTGGCGATGTTGAAGACTTAGCATATACGTTATCACAGTTAAAACAGTACTATCCTGATTCGCCACTTTATGCCGTAGGTTACAGCTTAGGTGGTAACGTACTGGCTAAATACCAAGGTAGCCGGCAACAACATAGTTTACTTGACCGTGCGGTGGTTGTGTCTGCACCGCTGACATTAGGCGCCTGCGCCAAACGCTTAGAAAGTGGGTTTTCGACGATTTACCAGCGCTTTTTAATTAAGCGTTTACAGCGCAAAATGCTCGATAAAATCAACACAACGGATCTCACAGAGCAAATGCCCATCACCAAAAAACAACTTAACATGCTCAATACCTTTTACCTGTTTGATGACAAAGTGACAGCGCCTTTACACGGCTTTGCTGGTGCCGATGATTATTATCAAAAATCGAGTGGGATTAGCTATTTACAACATATCACCAAACCGACGTTAATCATTCATGCTCAAGATGATCCTTTTATGACTGACGATGTGATCCCTAGCAAAGATCAGTTATCGCCAATGGTAGAATATGAGTTACATCGATTTGGTGGACATGTGGGTTTTGTAGAAGGGGGCTGGCCTTGGAAACCGAAATTCTATTTAGAAAATAGGATAATCAACTTCTTATTAGCCAGTAACGACAATCTATTAGCTCAACACATTACCGAAGAAGCACACAAGGAATAACCATGCTGGTGCCATACGACGCGTTATTGTCATTACCCCAGGAAACACTGCAAGCAATAATAAAAGAATATTTACTGTCGCAACTTGAAGATGGCAGCTTTAGTGACGTGGATGAGCAACAACTGGTTAATGCGACTGAACGCTGCAAGCTCGCATTAAAAAAAGGCGAGTTAGTGGTAGAATATAGCGAGGACGATGAATCGATTGCGATCCGTCAACGAGAGCACATTTCAGCGAGAGTGAATGATTAAAGTGCATGGTTAAGCATTCTTTTTATATAAATATGAATATTACGCGTATTATCAGCTGTGAAGAATTGACCCACAGGTGATGATTACCGTATAACTAGTGACTCGATTTTCTTGGTGAATCACAAACGTAGGCAAACAATATGTCAGCAAAACACCCTATTATTGCTGTAACCGGTTCATCTGGTGCTGGCACAACAACCACAACAACTGCTTTTACTCACATATTCAGGCAATTGGGTATTAACGCAGCATTTGTGGAAGGCGACAGCTTTCATCATTTCACCCGCGCAGAAATGGAAGTATTAATCCGTAAGTCGCAGGCAGAAAATCGTAATATCAGTTATTTTGGCCCTGAAGCCAACAATTTCAAAAAACTCGAAGAATGTTTTATTAGTTACGGCGAAACCGGCAATGGTCAAACCCGCAGTTATTTACATACCTTTGATGAAGCAGTACCTTTTAACCAAATGCCAGGCACCTTCACTCAATGGCGTGATCTTCCTGAAAACACCGATATGCTTTATTACGAAGGGTTACATGGTGGAGTGGTTACCGATGATGCCGACGTTGCAAAACACGTCGACTTATTGATTGGCATGGTGCCGATTGTTAACTTGGAATGGATTCAAAAGATCATTAGAGACACCACTGAGCGTGGTCACAGCCGTGAAAAAGTCATGGGCTCGATTGTGCGCAGTATGGATGATTACATTAATCATATGACGCCACAGTTTTCACGCACTCACATCAATTTCCAACGAGTACCAACAGTTGATACCTCTAATCCATTTAGCGCTAAAGATATTCCAAGCTTAGATGAAAGCTTTGTGGTGATTCGTTTTCGTGGCATTAACAACGTCGACTTCCCTTATTATCTTAATATGATCCAAGGCTCGTTTATGTCGCGAGTCAACACATTAGTCGTGCCAGGTGGCAAAATGTCACTGGCAATGGAATTGATCCTCACGCCACTAATTAAAGACTTACTAGAGAAACGGATAGAATTGCAAAACATCAATGATATCAAGCCCGATTAAGCTTGATTTAAGTCAGTAGCACTAAAATTGTTTTATCGTGATTTCAAGCGAAATAACGGCAGTTGATGTGCTTAGGCGCTAATTCCCCCTTTTTCTGTTAGCGTGTTAAGCACATCAGCGAATTGACATTCCCCCGCGTTATACTCTTCTGCAGTGCGTTAATGCACTGCCATCAATCACTACATCAACGGAATAATTTCTCGATAAGCTTGATTATTTTGATATTGTTTTAAGCGTAAAATAAATTCATCACTACGGGCAATTTCAGGGTTATTTTTAAGCGCATCAATGGCTTTTTTCTGAGTGTCTATGGCGGCATTAAAGTCGCCTATTTCAGCATACCCTGCCGCTAAATTATCCAATACCGTTGGGTCATTTTGATTTTTTTCTAGCAGTTTTAGCGACATCAATATCGCACGCGAACCGTCACGGTACTCAGCTTCAGGACAGGTTGCCAAAATCCACGCCACATTCCCTAGCGATATCGCATCACCGGCGGCATTAAATTGTCCCATCGCCTTACCACAATTGCGTATCACACCATCACCGCCGGCCGAATAAATAAACCCTAGGCGAAAATGCGCCCATTTATCACCTTGTTCAGCCATCGATAAATACCACTTCTCGGCTAATGCTAAGTCACGCGGAAATAATTTACCTTCAAACGCTAGATCGGCCACCGTTTGCTGAGCTTTGACATGATTTTGTCCTGCTGCTTGGATAACCCAAGATAATCCAGCCTCGCCATCCTGGCTCACAAACCGGCCAGAAAAATACATTAATCCCAATAAAAATTGCGCATCAGCATCACCCTGCTTAGCTTTAATTTGAATATGCACCAGTTTACTGGCAGCCAGAGACTCCGCCGTAGGCGGAACATAAAATGCTTGAGTCGGTAAACTCAATGCGCTAAACGCCAGTAGACATGCAGCAGTCCCTATTCGGCTCAGTTTTTTCACGCACACCTCTACAACAATGGGTAATATTAATAACAGTATCTAACTCGCCTAATCAATTCAATAGACTATGCTTGAAGCAAATAATTCAATAGACTTGAACAATCAGCCAAATAGAATAAGATAAGGCAAATAAAATAAAAAGCTGACTTTGATCACAAACAAAAGAAATTTAATCAATTATTTAACAAGTTAATATACACTACTGACATTTCTAAATACGATCTCTATCAAGGTTTTTACGACACGAATAGCGTAAAATGCTTAATTAGATATTACTTACTTTCATTTTTAATCAATCGAGGAACATCGTATGGCTCTGATTGGTAAGCCAAAACCTGACCCAACATTAGAATGGTTTCTTTCACATTGTCACATTCATAAGTACCCAGCAAAGAGCACATTGATCCATGCTGGTGAAGACTCTGACACTTTATATTACATCGTAAAAGGTTCTGTTGCTGTATTGATCAAAGATGAAGAAGGTAAAGAAATGATCCTTTCGTATCTTAACCAAGGTGACTTCATCGGCGAACTTGGCCTATTTGAAGAACAAGCAGAACGTACTGCTTGGGTTCGCGCTAAACAAGCGTGTGAAATTGCCGAGATTTCGTATAAGAAATTTAAGCAATTGATTCAAGTTAACCCAGAAATCTTAATGAAGCTTTCTGCGCAAATGGCGTACCGCTTACAAAGCACAAGTCAAAAAGTGGGTGATTTAGCCTTCTTAGACGTTGCTGGTCGCATTGCACAAACATTATTGCATCTAGCAAAACAGCCTGATGCAATGACTCACCCAGACGGCATGCAGATTAAGATCACTCGTCAAGAAATCGGTCAAATCGTGGGTTGCTCACGTGAAACTGTTGGCCGTATTTTAAAAATGCTTGAAGAGCAAAACTTAATCCAAGCACACGGTAAAACCATCGTGGTTTACGGTACTCGCTAAACATGAGTTAAGTTTTAATCATATCTGCTTCAGCTTGATTTAAGCCAAGATATTTAAAGTGGTGTTCATACTCTGAACGCCACTTTTTTATTTGGGAGCGAACATGAATATCTTGTTCATCGCCACTATCAACAGCTTAATGGCCATTACCGCTAATCAACAACATATTCCTGTTAACGAATTTCCTCTCGATCACGATAAAGTCCAAAAGTTAGTGACATCTGGTAATATACGTCCATTAGATGACTATTTAATTTGGGTTGCGCAATATTGTGATGGCCAATTGGTGGATGCACAACTGTTTCAACACCAAGATAAATGGCGTTATGATTTACAATTTAAACTTGCCCAAGGACATGTCATTAACCTGCAACTGGATGCAGTTAATGGTATGCAAAACCCATTACCTCAACTACCGAGCGAATGTACCAAACATGAAACTGTTACTCGTTGAAGATAACCCACTACTCGTTGCCGAGCTTGAAAAACAACTCAAGCAGGCAGGTTATATTACTGACGTTACCGATAAAGCGGTTGAAGCCGATTATCTAATGAAAGAAACCGAATATGACTGTGTTATTTTAGACATTGGCTTACCTGACGGTAACGGTTTATCGTTGGTCACCCAATGGCGCGAACGTGGTGTTAACACGCCAGTGATTATGCTCACAGCTCGTAGCCAATGGCATGAAAAAGTAGAAGGCTTTAACGCCGGTGCAGATGATTACTTAGGCAAACCGTTTCATGCACAGGAACTGTTGGCTCGTATACAGGCATTAATTCATCGCGCTCATGGCCGTGCAAATTCATCTTCTAAACAACTCTGTTATGGCGGGGTTAATTTAGATGAAAATGAACAAAAGGTGACGGTTGGTGAGCAAGAATATGAGTTAACATCAATGGAGTTTAGATTATTAAAGATTTTTTTAATGTCACCTAAAAAACTGTTGTCAAAGTCTCAGCTTACCGACAAACTTTATCAATTTGACGATGAAAAAGAGAGTAATGTCGTGGAAGTCTACGTCACTCATTTACGTAAAAAACTGGGTAAAACCACCATCGAGACTCGTCGCGGACAAGGGTATATTTTTCACGGTTTAGTGGAATGATGTCGATTCGCTTTAAGCTCAGTCTATGGCTGAGTGGCCTGATTATCATTGCAACCTTGATAGGCTTATTCCTGTTCGAATCAATGTTGCGTGATGCCTTTCATGACTCCATTATTAATCGTCTAGAAGAAGATTTAGAACACATCATTATTGCCACACGCCTGCAAGACGGCGAATTAGTGATCGACCAAACTCAATTATCCAGTTTTTACCGCCCCGCCTATTCTGGTCGTTACTTTCAGCTAAACCTGCCTAACCACACCATTCGCTCGCGTTCATTATGGGATGCAGAGCTACACATTGTTAATTTAGAGGCTCAGCAAAAGCGCGTCTGGCAAGCAAAGGGGCCTAAAAATAACGATATGCAATTATTATCAATTGGTATCGGAGCTCCAGATAGTGATAACACAGCAACGCTTACCGTAGCGCAAGATCTGAGTATTGGCCGCAGGGTATTTAGTGAGATATTTGGCACTAAATTGGCAATCAATATCGGCATGTTATTGGCGATGATTGCGGGGATTTTCATTATCTTGCGTCAATCGTTTAAACCAGTAAATCAAATCCAAGGAGCCCTTGCCAAACTGCGCGAAGGTGAGATTGCCTCACTTGAAATAGCTCAAATTCCAGCAGAAATTCGCCCATTAGCTGAAACCTACAATCAATTATTAGAGTACACCGCCAAACAAATAGAGCGCAGTCGTAATAACTTAGGCAATTTGAGCCATGGCTTAAAAACACCACTGGCGGTAATGCAGCAACAAGTTGAAGCCTTAGGCTTATCTCACCCAGAAGCGGCCATGGCTATGCAGCAGCAATTAGACTTAGTGCACAAGATGATTGAACGTAAGCTGGCAGCGGCACGCATTACTGGCGATATGTTGCCAGCAGCGCAATTAGCCGTGCCCAAAGATTTTGACAGTTTAGTTAATACCCTGCATAAGGTGCATCGTCAGCGTGATATTAGCTGTGTGATTGTTAATCCAGATAACATTAGCAGGGTCCCCATTCACCGCGAAGATGGTATGGAGCTATTTGGAAACTTGCTCGACAATGCTTTTAAATGGACCAATACGCAGGTAATAGTGCGCATTAATCAAATGCAAAATGGCGATATATCGCTACAAATTGAAGACGACGGCAATGGCGTGGAGCAAGATAAAATCGCATCGCTAACAGCAAGAGGCACTCGCTTAGATGAAGCGACGATGGGCCATGGCCTAGGGTTGTCTATCGTTAAAGAAATTTGCGAACAATATGGTTTTACCTTGCAATTTAACCGAAGTGAGACGTTAAACGGACTGAATGTCACCATCGTCATGGGCCAATAATCTTGGACCAATCGTCATGAAGTAATCGATATAAACCCATGTTATTAATCCATAAAAAAGACCTGCTTGAGCAATCAAACAGGTCTTTTTTTGACGCAAATTACATTACATCATTGTATTGGTACTTTCAAAAATCTTATCGGCTGATGCCGCAACAAAGCCAGTATACAGCTTGCCGTTGTCCATTGGGTAACGACGGGCAAACTCATAGAAACAACTTGGAATTTCAGCATCGCCATCGGTAAAGTTAACCACCACTTTATCGGCCATGGTAGAAGATTGCTCTAACAACACCTCTGGCGTACCTTTAATTTCGCCACCTGATCCATTAAGTACAAAACCTGCATCTTTTAGTGCTTGGTTAACATCTTCAATGCGCTCAAATTGCGGTAAATCGTTAATCGATACGGTAAAATGGTTAGCACGATAACCTAAAGCCGCAACCCAAGCTGCATATTCACTCTCAGCTAACAGCGCTTTGTAAGTCGCTTTATCTAAGTTCCAGTGACGTCCCGAATAAATAAAGTTATCTGCGGTTGTGGCAGCGACATCAACTTGTTCAATTAAACCATGAATAGTTTTTTGCAGTTCAGGGCTAAACTCCTCTACCAACAACTCAGAGATAAAGACCTTAGGCTGAGTTGGGTCTGGATGCTCAAAATGCTTAGCCACCAGCTTTTTTTGCTCAAACTTGTAGTCGCCACTGTCAACATAGCCAATTGAAGTAAAATGCTCAGCCAACACGCTGAGATTAACTTTGGCAATATTAAACGTACGCAAGGCAATATGATCATTAATGATCGCTGCGCCGTGGCCAAGCAGCTGATGAATTTTGGCCGCTGAAGGTGTCATCTTGATATAGTCTTGCCATAACGCGGCAAACAAAGCATTAACGTCAGTATGCATGGTTAAATCCTTATAAAAGGCTGGTGATATCATGTCAATATCACCAGCACCAATCATGCGATGACTTATCAACTTAAATTGATAAACCAGGGCTTAAAGTGGCAGGTAAGCTTACAGAGTCAGCTTCCATTGAAGCCACAGGGTAAGCACAGTAGTCAGCAGCATAGAATGCACTGGCACGGTGGTTACCCGATGCACCCACACCGCCAAATGGTGCAGCACCTGAAGCGCCGGTGATTTGCTTATTCCAGTTAACAATACCCGCACGAATACGTGCTAAGAAATAATCATAATCTTCACGGCTGTCAGCGAGTAAACCTGCAGATAAACCATAACGCGTTGCATTGGCTAAATGAATGGCTTGGTCAAAATCGCTGTAGCGTACAAGTTGCAGTAATGGACCAAAGTATTCTTCATCTGGCAATTCTGTAATTGGCGTCACGTCAATCAAGCCAGGGGTCACAATCCCCTTTCCTGCTTCAACTTGCGTCAACTCAATGAGCGATACACCACCAAGCGATTGCAATGTAGCTTGGGCTGCAACCATGCCTCGTGCGGCCGTTTCAGAGATCATCGATCCCATGAATGGCTGCGGCTGAGCATTCCAAGCGCCCACTTTGATTTGCTTAATCGCTGTTACAAGCTCAGCAATTAGCGCATCTCCCTGTGCACCTTCTTCTATGTATAAACGACGGGCACAGGTACAACGCTGGCCAGACGAAATATAAGCAGATTGAATGATGTCATGTACTGCAGCTTTGGTGTCGGTAACACCTTTAACGATAAGCGGGTTATTGCCGCCCATTTCTAAGGCTAAAATTTTGCCAGGGTGACCGGCATATTGCTGATGTAAAATGTGTCCAGTGCGCGAGCTACCGGTAAAGAATAAGCCATCAATTTGCGGATGCGAAGCCAGCGCTTTACCGGTTTCAACTTCACCTTGAACAAGGTTAACAACACCTTGAGGCAAGCCAGCTTTATCCCAGCATTTCAGCATTAACTCAGCGACTTTGGGGGTCAACTCTGACGGCTTAAACACCACGGTATTACCCGCAAGTAATGCTGGCACAATGTGGCCATTAGGCAAATGCCCAGGGAAGTTATAAGGGCCAAATACGGCCACGACACCATGCGGTTTGTGACGTAATACTGCACGCCCTGCAGGTAAGTCGTTTGTTTCTGTTCCTGTACGCTTGTCATGTGCTTTAGCAGACAAACCAATTTTACCCATCATTGCGCCCACTTCTGTGGCCGTTTCCCATTGTGGCTTACCGGTTTCTTGGGCGATTGTTTCAGCGATTTCGTCTTTATTTGCTTCTAGTTGTGCACGGTACGCTTCGACAATGGCCAAGCGAGCTTCATAGCCCAACATAAACCAATCAAACTGGGCTGCACGAGCAGCATCAACCGCAGAATTAACCTGGCTTGGTGTGGCGGTTTTACCTTGCCAAATCACTTCACCGTTTGCTGGGTTGCTTGAGTTAACATCATGACCTTCGCCAGCTAACCACTGACCTTGAATATATTGTGTCATTTTTTACTCCTACATTGCTAAAACACGAATTTGTTCGCCATCGCTAACCAGTAAACCGGCTGCAATTTCAGGGCTAAGAACAACATCGTCGTGTTCATCAGAGACCAATAGTTTGGCAGCTGATGCACGATAATCAGCCAACGACGTGTTGGAAAAAATAAAATGATGATCTGCGTGTGGCATTTTGCCAATCGACACCGTGAGTAAGCGGCTTTTTTTAACCGAGCGGATTTCGCTCAAAGCGCACTCAACGGTTGGACCACCATCAAAAATATCGACGTAATTACGGAACTTAAAGCCTTCGGCTTGTAATAATCGCAGTGCTGGCTTGGTATTCTTATGAACTTCGCCAATCACTTTTTGTGCCTTTTTAGGCAACATGCAAACATACACCGGATTGCGTGGCATCATTTCGGCCATAAACGCTTTCTTGCCTAAGCCAGACAAATAATCGGCTTCGACAAAATCAATGCCTAAAAAGTGATGTTGTAGCCATTCATAAAAGGGGGAATCACCATGGTCATCACTGACACCACGCATTTCTGCAATGACGGTGTCGCCAAAACGTTGTGGATGCTGAGCCAATAACAGAAAACGCGAACGCGACAACATGCGACCATTATTACCTTTGCGATATGCATCTTTTAAAAACAGGGTGCATACTTCTGCAGCGCCAGTATAGTCATGGCACAACGTCAGGGTCTCAACTTCATTACGCACAGAAATTTGCGAAGAATGGTAAACCTCAGTGCCTAAGCGGTAATGATAAAAAGCATCTTGCATACCGACGGCAGCTTCAACACCACACGTACCAACAACTTCATTGGTTTTGGTGTCTTCAAGCACCATTAAGTAGCCTTCGTCAAAAGGCTTATCAATTTGCTTAGTAAAAGATGCTTCTGCCCTAGCGATCTTTGAACGCAGTAACTCTTCGTTTACTGGTAAAGATGTAAAACCGTGGCCTGATTCAACTGCGATACTATAAAGTGCATCGTAATCACTTGCACGGATAGGACGTATGACTAACATCTTAATCTCCTCATTGCGCCACTAACAAACAGCACTGACAAATAAAGCCAGCGCGGTTTGTATGGTGGCGAACCCAAACTAAAAAAGTACAAGCTAGGCTTGCACTCAGTTAGTTATTAACCTGCTACTACTTTTGCTACTGCACGCTCAAAACGTGCTAAGCCTTCTGCAATATCAGTTTCAGGGATCACCAATGATGGCGCAAAACGCACAACGTTAGCACCTGCGATCAAACACATTAAACCTTCGGCAACTGAGGCAACTAAAAATTCGCGGCTACGGCCTTCAAATTTATCGTTAAGCACTGCACCTAGTAACATACCTTTACCGCGTACTTCACTGAATATGTCGTACTTGGCATTGATTGCCGCTAAACCATCGCGAAATAGCTGTTCACGGTGTTTAACGCCATCTAATACTTCTTTGGTGTTAACAACATTCATCACAGCATTACCAATAGCGCAAGCCAATGGGTTGCCACCATAAGTAGAGCCATGTGTGCCAACCTTTAAGTGAGCAGCAATTTTAGCCGTGGTTAACATTGCCGCGATAGGGAAACCGCCACCTAATGCTTTAGCACTGGTTAAAATATCAGGCACGATGTCAGTACCCATGTAAGCAAATAGCTCACCTGTACGACCTACACCGGTTTGTACTTCATCAAAAATAACCAAAGCATCATGCTTATCCGCTAAACGGCGCACAGCTTTTAGGAATTCTGGGTCGCCATTAATAATCCCGCCTTCACCTTGAAGCGGTTCAAGCATGATGGCACAGGTTTTATCTGAAATAACGGCTTCTAGAGCGGCAATATCATTAAATGGTACATGGGTGATGCTTTGCGGCTTAGGGCCGAAACCATCTGAGTATGCAGCTTGTCCGCCAACGGTTACAGTAAAGAAGGTGCGGCCGTGGAATGCTTTGTCAAAAGCAATAATTTGGTCTTTGTCAGCGCCATGGTTATCTAAGGCATAACGGCGGGCTAATTTTAATGCCGCTTCATTAGCTTCTGCGCCTGAGTTGGCAAAATAGACACGCTCAGCAAAGGTTGAGTTAACTAATTTAGTGGCTAATTCAAGCGCAGGCTCGTTGGTCATTACGTTTGATAAGTGCCATAACTTTTCGCCCTGCTCTTTTAATGCAGACACTAAAGCGGGGTGGCAATGACCTAAACAATTAACTGCAATACCACCAGCAAAATCGATGAATTCATTGCCTTGTTGATCCCATACTCGACTGCCTTCTCCGCGAACAGGAATAACGGCTGCAGGCGCATAATTAGGCACCATGACTTCATCGAATTGGGCACGGGTTAGATTCATTTCTAGACTCATTGCATTTCATCCTTCAGGTTATAAGCAGCTTGAAAGCCGCTGTTTCCGCTGTTTGCTTTATATTCTGTAAGTGCATCGGCGGAAGCTTGTGTTATTTATGGGACATTATTAGCGAAATTGTGATCAAAATACCAGTTCTGTACAGCTAACTTCTGCAAGGCACTATACAATTCTGCATAAAGATTGAAAATAATGACTAAACAAAGCGTTTATAGGGGGGCTAGCTAGCATAAATAGTCATAAAAAAAGTTATTTGAGTAGTTTTTGTGTAGCTATTCACCAAAAGTGAATAACTACACAATTTTAACATTTGGTATTTTCATGATAAAAATTGATTTACAACAAATCGAGTTTACGGAAGTTCTGTGCTTTCAAACGCAACAACTCTTGGGCAGAAAACTCGTAATAATCAAACATAATACGTTTTTCTTGTGGGTCGATAAGTTGTTGCTCTTCTAATAACAGCACTTTGGCATAACAACTGGCTTTGGCCACAATAGCGGCTTCAGGCGAAAGCTCTGTAAAGTGATAATCTTGATCAAGCTCTTTAAGCACAAGCGTAATTTTAGAGTCTTCGAACTTGAGTAAATTAAGCAGTTGCCAATTTAATGTATGACCGTGCAACATCACCTGATTGAAAATAGCTTCAGCAGGAAACTCCGTTGCCATAATGGCATCATAGACTTGTTTGTCTCGACTTTGACTGGCCTCACGTAACCATGTCCCCCAGGTTTTATCAAATATTCGTCCGCTTTGGGTCAGCATAATTGAGGTCGCAAACTGATACATTAACGAGCAAGTATACGTTAGGCTGGGTTCTTTATTATGCAGCTGAGCCAAGGCTTGCGCTGCGATGGCACTCAATATGCTGTAACGCCACAACTTACGTGTTATCCACAGTAAATGAGTATTCCCAGAAGGTAACCAATTACGTAGGCAAAAATATGGGATTAATGTCCGTAGATTTTCTAAACCAATATAATTTAATACCAATTTAATATCGGTCACTTTCACATCGCCGTTTTTCGGCCTTCTGTGGCGCGATGACGGACTATTGATTAAATTGATTAAATCACGGCATAACCAGCTATTATCTTCAATAATAGGCCGTAAACGGTTTAAGTTGAGATCTGGGCTTAGCAATAAATCTAACAACAATATCTGACTTTCAGTAATCCCAGATGAGTCGATAATCGACTGAGGTAACGCCAGTTGGTGTTCAATCGTATTTTTAACGGTCTGAGTTAAATGAGTTGATACCTCTAGATAAATTTGGCGCTCTTTAACTTGTTTTTCGATACGCAGCTTTAACGCTTTACGTTCAATATCAAGTTTATTGGCACTTTCTTCGATCTCAGTATTTAACTCATCGAGCATTGAGCTCACAGGTTGCTTGCCCACAATAATTTGATTGTAGAGGCGACGTTCAATTTCGATGACTTTTCCGGGCCTAACGCCACCCGCTACAGATATTGCCACTCAACACTTTCCTTGATTACTATTTTGAGTCAATCATAAAAATTAAGGCTCTCCAAAGAAAGCCTTAATAGGTATTTATTTAATAAATTGGAGCTAGAGTCGTTATTTTAACTCTTGCTCAAATAGTTTATAAATACGACGGTATTCATCTAACCAACTAGATGGTTGCACAAAACCGTGTGGTTCAACCGGATAAATAGCGGTTTCAAACATCGGTTTTTCAAGCTCAATTAACCGTTGCACCATGCGTACGCTATCTTGAAAAAACACGTTATCATCTAGCACACCACTCATAATCAACAACGGCTTTTGCAATCCTTGAGCATGTTCTATCGGCGAGCTACGCTCATAAGCAATAGGATCGATATCTGGCGTGTTTAAAATATTAGCAGTATAAGGTGCATTATAATGAGCCCAGTCGGTTACAGGACGTAACGCAGCCCCTGCTTGGAATAATTCTGGCTCATTAAATAATGCCATAAAGGTTAAGAAGCCACCATACGAGCCGCCGTAAGTACCGACTCGTTGAGCATCGACGTTGGCGTTAGTTGCCAGCCAAGCCACACCATCTTTTAAGTCTTCCACTTCAGGGTGGCCCATGTTGCGGTACACCGCAGTGCGCCAGTCACGGCCGTAACCTTTAGAGCCGCGGTAATCCATATCCATCACCACATAACCTTGCTGCGTTAATAAGTTATGGAACATATATTCACGGAAGTAACCAGAAAAACCATAATGGGCATTTTGCAAATAACCGGCACCATGGTTAAACACCACTGCAGGGTATTTATCTGCTTGCTCGGCATCATAACCTTGCGGTAAGTACACTCTAGCATAGACCTCACCCGCACCATGGTTTGAAGGCACTGCAACAACTTGCGGCATTTGCCAAGGGTATTGCTTAAATTCACTACTGGTGTAATCCGTCAGCTGCTTAATTTCTCCACCAATGGCTTGGATATAAAGTTCATCAGGGTGAGTTGCTGTAGATGCGGTTAACAGTAGCGCCTGGCCATCAGGGCTTAAACTGTAATCTAACGTACCAAACCATTGTGTGAGCTGCTCATCTTTACCTGAGGCAATCTCAACTCGGTATACGTTATAGCTACCAGGGTGATCCTTGTTAGCACGGTAATAGAGGTATTTGCCATCGGGTGACAAGGTCACATTATCCACCACAAATTTTCCACTGGTCAACGCACTAACTTTGCCTGCTGCGGTTTTAATATATAAGTGTGAGAATCCTGACTCTTCAGACAAATAGTAAACCGAGTCAGTGCCCGTTACCCAACCAAATTGGTTGTAGTTATAGTTAACCCATGCATCATCGTGAAGACGGTGCTCGGTTACAAGTTTGCCTTTTTGTAAATCCACTCGAGCGATCCAACGGTCTTTGTTATCAACCGCCTCAAGCATGACTATTAATTGGTTATCAGTATCTCGCCATTGCATGGCGCTTTGGTTCCATTCCCAATCTTGCATGAGTTGAATTAAGCGTGGGGCTTTTTCACTTTTGTAACTATCGCCTTGAGCTTTGGCATTTTCAGCCTTAACGCTGGCTAAGACATCTTCATCAAAACCTGTTAGGCCTTCGATTGTGATGTCTTTTTTAGTGTGCTCCGCTAAATCAAGCAGCACGAGACGCTGCCCAGGAAAGGCATCTTCCGCCACACGCGCACGCGCAGGCACTGCATCTATATAACCATCTTTACCGAGGTAATTTGGCATGATGTCGTGCTCTGCTCGCCAGGTATAATTTTTATCGGTCAGCGCCAGCATCACATAACGACCATCGGGTGACAGACTCATTTCAGAAATGGTTTCACTGTCGCCTAAATACCAAGGCTGAGCTGAAAATGTTGGGTCTGCTTTAGCCAAAGATTCACGGTATTGTTCACGTGATTTGTCATTGTTATGTTGTAAGGTAACGTAGTCGGTCAGTCTATGCTGCTGCTTGGCAATATAACTGCTTGGGTCTTGCGTTTTTTGCGGTTCATTAACCATTTGGATGGCAGCAATTTGCTCAACCATACCAGTGGTTTGATGTAGGCGGAAAATGTTATTGCCTTGCCAGTAAGCCAAGTCACCATTATTCAAAAAACGGACGCCATTAATGGCATCATTTTGACGAGTAAGCTGGCTAACATCACCACTTTGTAAATCCTTTATAAAAACATTACCTTGATAAATATAGGCTTTTTTATTTTTAGTTGAATTAACAACACCATTTCGTTGGTCAGCTAAATGCAATTGAGACAGCTCAAGCTGCTCTGCCATTGTGGCTGTAATATTTTGCTGGTAATAATCACGTATCGGCGCTTGGTGAGCCTGGCGACTAAAATACACTGATTGGCTGTCATCGCTCCAATAAGCGCCACGCGCAAATATTCCCATCCAATCTGGATTAGCCATAATTTGATTGAGAGTTAACGCTTGTTCTGCTTTTGGTGGAGACGCGAGTGGTACGGTAATCTTAGTGGTTGAAACCGTTGTGGTTGGTGCCGAATCGACAGTAGCCACACAGCCACTTATCATGGCTAAAGAAACTGCACTAATGGCAAAATGTCGTAAAATGCTGGTCATGATCATCCCTTTTATTATTTTAAGCGCTATTTATAACATAGATTGGCCGGTGATGAAGGTCTGAAGTTGTAACATAAAATACCATTTTAAAGGTATTAAGCGCGCAAAAAGTTAGCCAGTAACTCATGCCCTTGCTGGGTTAAAATCGATTCAGGATGAAACTGCACGCTGTATACATTGAGCGCTCGATGACTCATGGCCATAATCTCTCTGCCGTGCATTGGGTCGTCAAACCAAGCATCAAGTTGAAACCCTGGTGGCACATTGTCTATCAGTAAAGAATGATAACGAGTGACCTGAAGAGGCAGTGCAAGTGCAGAAAAAAGCCCTTGTTGATTATGTTCAATTAAACTGGTTTTGCCATGCATAACACGCTTAGCACGAATAACATTTGCACCAAATACTTGTGCGATAGCTTGATGACCTAAACACACACCTAAGATAGGTATTATACCCGCAAAATGCTCAATAGCGGTCAGCGAGACTCCTGCTTCGTTAGGAGTACAGGGACCCGGTGAAATAACCAAATGACTTGGCGCTAATGCTTCAATTTGTGCAACCGTGATTTCGTCATTACGTTTAACCACAATCTCTTGTCCGAGAGTTTGAAAATACTGAACAAGATTAAACGTAAATGAATCATAATTATCAATCATCAATAACATTATCGATCTCACAAGCCTTTTTTAGATTAAAAAAAACCAGCCTTGCGACTGGTTTTATGTCCTAACGGCTGTTAATTACTTAACCACTGTTAGGTGACTTCTGCGTTTAGCTTTGTCGTCTGAACTGGTCGACTTAGTCATCTCTGGCGCTGTTGAAGGTTCTTCAACTGACTTCATAGATGAAGGCACTGATGAAAGCTCATCGTGTTCATCTTCGATCATGTAAGCATCTTCCATATCAAACACCGTACCCGCACCGTTTTCACGGGCATAGATAGCGACGATTGAAGCCATAGGTAAAAAGACGTTTTGCGGTACTCCGCCAAAACGTGCATTAAACTCTACGACATCGTTTGTCATGTGAAGATTGGCCACGGCTCCAGTTGCAATGTTTAATACGATTTGGCCGTCTTTAACAAATTGCTGTGGAACCTGGGTACCTTTAACAAAAGCGTCCACGACAACATGCGGCGTTAAATGGTTATCCATCAACCATTCATAATAAGCGCGCAATAAATACGGACGATTAGGTGTTATTGGTTTCATTACATGCCCATGCGCATTTCGCGCTCAGCCTCAGTTAATGATGCTTTAAATGATTCGCGCTCAAAAATACGAGTCATATAAGCATTGATTTCTTTCGCTGTACGTGGATCTAAGTTAATGCCTAATACAGGTAAACGCCATAATAATGGGCCTAAGTAGCAGTCAGATAGACCGAACTCTTCGCTCATAAAATATGGCATCTCAGCAAATACAGGCGCTAAAGCAACTAAGCTTTCGGTTAACTCTTTACGCGCTGCATCAGCTTTGTCACCGTTACGGATGCGATCAACAAGCACATACCAGTCGGTGTCGATTCTGTGCATCATCAAACGGCTTTGACCGCGAGATACCGGGTATACTGGCATTAATGGAGGATGCGGAAAACGCTCGTCCAAATACTCCATAATAATACGTGATTCGTACAACACTAATTCACGATCAACTAAAGTCGGTACTGAGTTGTACGGATTGACTTCAAGCAAATCTTCAGGCATTTCACTTGGGTCAACTTGTAAAACATCAACAGTAACCCCTTTTTCAGCCAATACGATACGTACTTGGTGACTATATAAATCATCGGCACCAGAAAAAAGTGTCATGATAGAGCGCTTGTTGGCAGCAACAGCCATTGATACCCTCCAGAATCTAAAAAAAACAAAACAAACGAGGGGCTAAGCCCCCCGTTTACAATATGCGGATAATGTATAATAACCGTTATTGATAGCTAGTGTACATCTTTCCAGTACTCTTTCTTCAACAAATACGCAATGATGAAGAAAATAAACAAGAATCCAAGTACCCACATACCTAAAGCTTTACGCTCTAACTGTACAGGTTCAGCCGAGTAAACTAAGAAGCCCGTGATATCACGCACAGCTTGGTCATACTCTTCTGCAGTCAATTTGCCACCGGTAGTAACAAAAGTGCCATCGTCTTGTTTTACTGCAAGACCTTGTAAGTCTTGTAATACGTGTGGCATACCCACTAATGGGAACACTGTGTTGTTTACACCAAATGGACGAGTCTCATCAGCATAAAAACCTTTAAGATATGAATATACCCAGTCTTCACCACGTACACGAGCAACCAGGGTTAAATCTGGAGGCGCTGCACCAAACCATTTTGCTGCGTCAGCGGTAGGAATCGCGTTTTCCATTAAATCGCCGATTTTAGCATCGTTCAAAATGTATTTACTGCGCATATCATCAGTTGAAATACCGATATCTGCAGCAACACGCTCATAACGCTGATATTGAGTGCTGTGACAACCTGAACAGTATTGTTGGAATAAACCCAAACCACGTTCTAATGACGCTTTGTCATGTAAGTCAACGTTAGCGCTTTCTAAGTGAACATTATGTCCACTTGCTGCCATCGCCAAAGATGGCAACAAAGTAACTAATGCGATTAATAACTTTTTCATTAGTGTGTCACCCTCGTTGGTACTTCTTTTGTTTTCTCATTTTTACTGTAAACCCATAGGGCTACGAAGAAACCAAAGTAAGTGAAAGTGAAAATACGTGCCGCAATAGTCAGCTCAGGAGTCGCAGGAACCACACCTAAATAACCAAGAATAATGAACGACACAGTAAATTGTGCAATGTTGATCTTGTGGATCATGCTGCGATAGCGAATAGACTTCACTTTACAACGGTCAAGCCATGGCAGAATAAATAACACTGCAATAGACAGACCCATACCAATGACACCCAATAACTTATCAGGAATTGCACGTAAAATGGCATAGAAAGGTGTGAAGTACCAAACCGGTGCAATATGCTCAGGAGTCTTCATTGGGTTAGCCGCTTCAAAGTTTGGCTTTTCAAGGAAGTATCCACCGCCTTCAGGCATGAAGAACAACACATAACAAAACACGATTAAGAAGCCCGCTACACCCATAATATCTTTTACAGTGTAATAAGGGTGGAATGGAATACCATCAATAGGCCATCCGTTCTCATCTTTGTTCTTTTTAATCTCTACACCATCAGGGTTATTTGAGCCCACTTCATGCAGTGCAATTAAGTGTAAGAACACTAAAACAACTAATACAAGTGGCAGCGCAATAACGTGTAATGCGAAGAAACGGTTTAGGGTAGCACCCGAAATAACGTAGTCACCACGGATCCACAATGTAAGGTCATCACCAATAATAGGGATAGCACCAAACAAGGAGATAATTACCTGTGCGCCCCAGTAAGACATTTGACCCCAAGGTAATAGGTAACCCATGAATGCTTCAGCCATTAGCACAAGGAAAATCAACATACCAAACAGCCATAACAGCTCTCTTGGTTTTTGATAAGAACCGTAGATTAAGCCACGGAACATGTGCATATAGATGACAAAGAAAAACGCCGATGCCCCCGTAGAGTGCATATAACGAAGTAACCAGCCGTACTCAACATCACGCATGATGTATTCAACTGAAGCAAACGCGCCTTCAGCTGTAGGTACGTAATTCATGGTTAACCAAATACCCGTGAGTAATTGGTTAACTAAAACTAAAAGCGCCAATGAACCAAAGAAATACCAAAAGTTGAAGTTCTTTGGTGTCGCATATTGGCCCACATGACGGTTATAAGTGGCCGTCATTGGGATGCGCGCATCAATCCAATCAATAATGTTCTTAACCATTATGCCGCTCCTGTGTCTTCACCGATAAGCACGGTAGCGTCATCGACATATTTGTGTGGCGGGATCACGAGGTTCAATGGTGCTGGAACACCCTGGAACACACGACCGGCCATGTCAAATTTAGAACCGTGACAAGGACAGAAGAAACCAGATGTCACCCCTTCAACCTGCTCACCGAATGAATCAGGTAAATAAGTAGGCGAACAACCTAGGTGAGTACAGATACCAACTGCAATAAAGAATTCAGGCTTAATAGAACGTGCTGGGTTAGTAGCATATTCGGGTTGCTGCATTTCTTCAGAAGCAGGATCGCGTAATTGACCGTCTAGAGATTTAAGATTCTCTAGTACAGCTTCTGTACGACGAACGACCCAAACCGGTTTTCCGCGCCATTCGACACGAATTAACTGACCTGGTTCTACTTTACTAATATTTACTTCGACCGGCGCACCTGCAGCTTTCGCCTTGGCGCTCGGATTCCATGACTTGATGAAAGGAACCGCTACAGCGACGGCACCAGCACCACCTACTACGGCGGTTGCGGCTGTCAGGAATCTGCGACGTCCGGTATCGACTGGCGCATTGCTCATCCACTTATCTCCCAGAGGGTGTTGGAATTTTTATATTTCAATACTTTAGCGAACCACAACGGTGTCGCTAAAATCATAGTTTGATGCGGTGCTCATTATAGCGAAAAATTAGAGCCAGATCATAGTGAAAACACACATCTAAGTTGAGGATATTAACATTTTTTTCAAAAAGGCATATAAATCAGCGCCTTTTTAACAATCGAAACAAGGTTAACTCATGCAAAATAATTTTTTATTGCTATATCTAATCAACTACTTATATACGTTTTGCTGTAAAAACAGTCAAAACAAGCTGTTTATTCACGAAGAATAGCTTTTATTGAATGCAGAGTTTGAATTACAGATACAAAAAAGCTCGGGTTTAACCGAGCTTTTAAAGATTTGGTATCAGCGTGAGCTGGTTGCTTATTTACCGTTAGCTGATTTCATGTATTTGAAGAAATCACCTTCTGGTTCTAATACCATCACATCATTTTTGCCAGCAAAACTTTCTTTGTAGGCTTCTAAGCTGCGAAGGAAACTGTAGAACTCAGGTTCTTTGTTATAAGCATCAGCATAAATTTTCGCTGCCAGTGCATCACCTTCACCACGAGTGGTTAGGGCTTTACGCTCAGCTTCAGCTATTTTTACCGTAACGTTTGCATCAATCGTTGCACGGATAATTTCAGCTTGTTCTTTACCTTGTGCACGATGCTCTTTCGCCACAGCTTGACGCTCAGCCCGCATACGTTGGTAAATACTGTTACTGACGTTAGACGGTAAGTTAATCTGCTTAACTCGCACATCAACCACTTCAATACCTAAATTTTCAGCACTTTCAGAAGCGTTTTGTAATGCATCAGTTTGCAATTCATCACGTTTACCCGATACAATTTCTTTAATCGTACGGCGACCAAACTCGGTGCGTAAATCGTTGTTGATTTTAGCTTGTAATAAGCTTTCAGCATTGGCTTTAATACCACCGTTAGTTGAAAGATAATACTTTTCAAAATCATGAATACGCCACTTAACATACGAATCAACCATTAAGTCTTTCTTTTCAGAAGTCACAAAACGATCGGCTGCGCCATCAAGCGTTTGAATACGCGCATCTAAATAGCGTACTTTATCAACGACAGGTGTTTTGAAATGTAAGCCTGGAGCAAACACTTTAGTGACTTCGTCTTCTTTAAGGACTTTACCGAAACGAGACACTATTGCGCGCTCACCTTCGTTAACAACCATTAAAGATGAAAAACCAACCCCTAATACGACCACTAAAATGATCAGAGCAAATCTACCCATGGTTAGTTCCTCCCTTGGCGAATACGTTCTTCGCGGCTGAGACGCCCATCAGACGACGTACTGGTAATAGGTGTATTCACGCCAATGTTCGAAACAGAATTAATATGACGTTCAGCTTCTGGTTCAGCTACCTGACGCGAAGATTTAGACGCATCCATTAACTTATCTAGAGGCAAATACATCAAATTACCGTTATTTTTAGCATCAATTAACACTTTATTGGTGTCAGACATCACCACTTGCATCGCGTCTAAATATAAACGATTACGTGTTACGTCTGGTGCAGTATTATACTCAGGTAAAAGTTTTTCAAAGCGAGCCACTTTACCTTGTGCTTCTAACACTTCACGTTCTTTATAAGCGTTAGCTTGTTGCGCCATACGTTCAACTTGACCACGAGCTTTAGGTTCAATTTCACGAGCGTAAGCTTCTGCTTCACGAATAAAGCGCTGCTCATCTTCCTGTGCAGAGATAGCGTCATCAAACGCATCTTTTACTTCTTCAGGAGGACGTGCTGGCAAAAAGTTAACGTCACGAATTTGTAGGCCTAATTTATAAGGCTCAATAATACGCTCTAACTCTTTCCAAGTATCACGGCGAATCGCATCACGGCCAGTCGTTAAGATATCGTCCATGCGATTGTGACCAATCACATAACGTAACGCACTGTCGGTTGCTTCGCGTAAACTTTCATTCGCTTCTACAGCACTGAACAAGTATGAATAAGCGTCAGAAACACTGTACTGAACCACTAATTCCACTTTGACGACGTTTTCGTCAGATGTCAGCATGCTGCCTGATGCAGGAATTGAGCGAAACGACTCTACGTCTACGGTATACACTTCATCAATAAAAGTGGCTTTCCAGTGTAAACCAGAACTCACCTCACCGATGTGTTGACCAAAACGAAGTAGCACGCCGCGCTCAGCTTCTTTAACTGTATATAACCCAGATAAACCCCAAATAATTAGGGCTATAACGGCTATTACAATCAATAAAGATGAATTAAATGGTTGGCCAGATGCGGAGTTACCGCCTTTGCCACCAAAACGTTTTGATAAATTACGAAAAACTTCGTCGAGATCCGGTGGTCCTTTATCGTTACCACCTTTATTTCCCCAAGGGTCTTTATTACCCTTGTTACCGGGCTCATTCCAAGCCATTTAGCACTCCATAATTGGATGAAATAAATGAGATTAACAAGTGACGTCTACTTCTGAAGGTTCAAAAATAAATGCCTCTAATTCCCCCTGACTCTGTTTAGCTAATCGGCGCCAATCGGCATCCGATAAACGAACAGATAAAATACAGTTCCCCAGATCGTCATAGTCTTTCTGCTGTATCGCATCCAGTCGATAAAACTGGCCAAGATAATGTCCTGCTGATGCAGGTATTTTCAATGTAAGCTCACAAATCACCTCACCGAAAAGTTCGGTTATGGCTTTGAGCAGCAAATCAAATCCAATGCGTTTTTGTGCAGAGACCCATACACGTTCAGGTTTTCCGTCTTCGTTATAATCAATACGAGGCGTAAAATCTTCAAGCAAATCAATTTTGTTACATACAACTAATTGTGTGATTTCATCAGCGTCAATTTCTTCCAGTACACTTTGCACTTGGTCAAAATTTTCAGTCATGTTTTCATCGGCACAATCAACCACGTGCAATAATATCTCTGCTTGTCGGGTTTCTTGCAATGTGGCTTTAAACGCAGCCACTAAGTCATGCGGTAAATGACGAATAAATCCTACGGTGTCCGCTAAAATCACGGCGCCGTCTGGTAGCGCTAATTTACGTAAAGTCGGGTCTAGAGTCGCAAACAACTGGTCTGCCGCATAAACTTCAGATGAGGTTAACGCATTAAACAATGTCGATTTACCGGCGTTGGTGTAACCCACTAACGACACAGTGGCTAAATCGCTGCGCTTACGCGCTCGACGGCTTTGTTCACGTTGTTTGTCTACTTTCTCAAGCCGGCGATTAATATTTTTAATTCGCCCACGTAATAACCGACGATCCGTTTCAAGCTGGGTTTCACCCGGCCCGCGCATCCCGATACCACCTTTTTGTCTCTCTAAGTGAGTCCAACCACGAATTAGGCGTGTTGACATGTGGCGCAATTGCGCTAGCTCCACCTGCAACTTACCCTCATGAGTTCTTGCTCGCTGAGCAAAAATATCAAGAATTAGTGTGGTTCGATCTAGTACTCGACACTGACAAACCATTTCAAGATTACGTTCTTGAGCAGGGCTCAAAGCGTGATTAAAAATCACTACATTGGCTTCAGTGGCCGCAACCATCGCAGCAAGTTCTTCAGCCTTACCGGTACCAATAAAAAACTTACGGTCCGGTGAGCGTCGACTGCCAGTAATGACCCCTACAGAGCGAGCACCAGCAGACTCAACTAATAACTGCAACTCAAGTAAATCTTCTCGACGTTCTTCGTCAGAAAAGTCGATATGAACCAGTACCGCTGTTTCACCCGCTTCATAACGATCAAACAAAAAGTATCTTCCTTTTCAATTATTCAGCTGCGCTGTCTTCACCATGAGCAGCGCCCTGATGACTAGTGACATTAAATGGGCGCGCTGGTACTACTGTTGAAATAGCATGCTTGTAAACCATTTGGCTCACTGTATTTTTAAGTAGGATGACAAATTGATCAAACGATTCAACTTGGCCCTGTAACTTAATACCATTCACTAAATAGATAGAGACTGGTACACGCTCTCGACGCAATGCGTTCAAAAATGGGTCTTGTAAAGATTGCCCCTTAGCCATTTCAATTTCCTTTTTTATTTTAAAATATGTTGAATTAAGTTTTATTGTTTAGTTTTAGTATTATACAGCAACGGCTAATAAGCTAGCGGCTTTGTCGCATAAGCGTAACTAAATTCCCTTCTACACCACTTTCAAGCCACTGTAAATCAGGCCAGCTCCTCAACCATGTTAATTGACGTTTGGCCAATTGCCTAGTGGCTGCGGTAGCTTTTTCGACCATAGTCGCATGATCAAATTCATTATCAAGGTACTGCCAACACTGCCTGTAACCTACACAGCGCATCGATGGCATATCTAAATGTAAATCACCACGAGCTTTTAACGTAGCAACTTCATCGATAAACCCTTGTTCAAGCATGATGTTAAAACGCCTTGCAATTAACTCATGTAACACTTTTCTATCATTGGGTGCAATCGCAAATTGCACAACATCATATGGCAAAGCGGCTGATTTTGTTTGCGTCAACTCAGTCATTGTCTTGCCGCTGATGCGATAAACTTCCAATGCCCGCGATAAACGCTGCGGATCGTTTGGGTGAATTCGTTGTCCGGCGACCGGATCAATTTCACATAACTCTTGGTGTAATGATTCCCACCCTTGCGCTTCTGCCTGCAACAAAATCTGTTTTCTTATGGTCTCGTTGGCACTGGGCAAAGGCGATAAACCATCTAACAATGCCTTAAAATACATCATAGTACCACCCACAAGAAGTGGTGTTTTACCTCGGGCAATAATATCTTCTATTGCTGCGAGGGCATCTCGACGAAAATCTGCGGCAGAATAACTTTCGCTAGGGTCAAGAATATCAATCAAGCGATGTGGTGCAATGGCTAATTCTTGTGCTGTTGGCTTTGCAGAGCCTACATTCATACCGCGATAAATTAACGCTGAATCAACTGAAATAATTTCGCAATTATGTTGCGTTGCCATATCGATGGCTAATGCCGTTTTGCCTGAAGCCGTAGGCCCCATCAAAAATATCACTTTCGGCCTGTTGATATTGTTCACGTTAATTATCTTTCATCCAAGTTTGCCAAGGTAATTCAGTTGCCTGAGCATAAATAGTTTGTTGCTTTGCCTCATCTAAACAACAAAATTGCTGCCAAATGGTTTGAGCTGACTCAAATTGCACCAAACTTTGTTTAGCTAACCATCCTGCAATGGCAATATCGTTAGGCAACTCTAATGCAATCCAATGTAGCAACTCAGGGATTACAATTGCCAATTGGCTTTCCCTCAAATATGGGGGCACTTTTTTAATTATCAACTGCTGATAGCGAATTGTTAGTTCAATACCGATTTGCCGCAATAATTGATCACGATTAGATAAGATTTCATTCCAATCAGGATCAGCCGTAATAGACACTGGCATTAATAAAGGTTGCGACACTAACCCATTAGCTAATTTAGCCAACACTTCAGCCTTACGCACTGCAAGCAATACCGTTTTAAACGGCAAAAGTGATAACTTGTCGTCTTGGCAAATCACCCAATGCGCTGCATCTAATAACGGCGGCATGCAAACTTGCGCGCTCACCTCATTAAGTTGTGTCTCTCTACTTTCTGGCTGCGTATGTAACAATTGGCCATAACTCTCAATGGCCGTTTTAGTGACACCGGATTGAGCAGGCATCGCAGGCTTTGTATCATAACTAGGCTTAATTGCAGCTGAAGATCCCCCAAACGAGCTATTGTTTTTGCCCGGCACATGCATTGAGCCATATTGGCTGCTGCTATTGACCGCACGAGCTTGAGGGGGTGGGGTCCACAAATCATTATTTAAGGCTACAGAGTCATCTTGCTGAACGTTATTATCAACAGGAGGATGAGACTCAGCATAGCTCACATTAGCCTCTGACTGATCTGAAAAGCTTAACTCAGGCATTTGCACTAATGCAGATTGTATTGCCTGTAATATAAAATCATGTACGTAACGAGATTGGTGAAACCTCACCTCATGTTTGGCAGGATGCACATTAACATCCACTTGATGTGGGTCTAGCATCAGCATCAACACATAGCCAGGTTGATGGTCTATGCCATGTTCGGCAAAAGCTTGTTTTACCGCATGATTAACTAATCTGTCACGCACTAAACGACCATTTACATAAAAAAAGCTCGTATCTGTTAATACGATATCGTTTGGTGATTGCAAATAGCCACTTAAGGATAAGCCATCATGTTCACAGTTAATACTTAACGCTTGCTCCGCAAATGCGCGGCCACAAATTTGCGCTAAACGTTGCTGTGTTTGGATATCTGTATTGGCTGGACGATATTGACGGACTAATTTGCCATTATGGGTCAAAGCAAAATGTATATCGCTACGCACGATGGCGATGCGCTTTAGCCACTCATCAATATGGGTAAATTCAGTTTTATCACTTTTTAAAAACCGGCGTCTCGCGGGCGTGTTAAAGAACAAATCGACCACTTCAATCGTCGACCCTTGCGGGTGAGCCGCTGGGGTCACTTTAACGTCCATTTGTGAGCCTTCAGCATACGCTTGCCAGGCTTCAGACTGTTCAGCGGTCTTAGAGGTGAGCGTTAGACGCGATACCGAACTGATACTGGCAAGCGCTTCACCACGAAATCCAAAGCTCAAAATAGCCTCTAGGTCGTCTAAGCTGTGTACTTTTGATGTAGCATGACGAGACAACGCAAGTGCAAGTTCATCTTTGGCGATGCCCATGCCATTATCACGAATCCGAATAAGCTTACTGCCGCCTTTATCGATATCAATCTCAACCCGGGTCGCGCCTGCATCTAAACTGTTTTCCACTAACTCTTTGACCACAGAAGCTGGGCGCTCAACAACCTCGCCTGCGGCGATTTGGTTTGCCAGTTGTGGTGGTAACAGCTCAATTGCCATATTAAGCCCTTGGGATCACAAGTGTTTGACCGATACGAACAACATCAGATTTTAAGTTGTTGGCTTGTTTAAGGCTTCTGACCGATACGCTATAACGTTGGGCAATAACCGACAGTGACTCACCTCGCTTAACACTGTGTTTAGTGTTTGAGGTTTTAGCCATCAGCGTGTCAGCCGGTGCGTTATTTTCGAAATAACGCAACACACCTTTGTAAATGGCACTTGCCAATTTTTCTTGATGGTTACCGTTAGACAATAAACGCTCTTCGCCTGGGTTTGAAATAAAGCCGGTTTCAACCAAGATGGATGGAATGTCAGGTGACTTTAGCACAGCAAAGCTTGCCGATTCTGGTTTGCGTTTGTGCAAATGAGTAATTGAATCTAAGTCGCGTAATATGTCACCAGCAACAGAATGACTAATTGCCATTGAGCTGTTCATCGACATATCTAGCAACGTCATTGCTAGATATTGCTCGCTGTCGGTATTTTGAATAATTTCACCCGCACCACCTAGTAGCTCAGAATGTTTTTCTTTTTGCTCTAACCAACGACCAATTTCACTGTTTGCACGGCGCATCGACAAAACCCACACCGATGCTCCACGGGGTTGCGGTGAGGTAAATGCATCAGCATGAATGGATATCAATAAGTCGGCTTTGCTGTTACGCGCCAGCTCTGAACGTTTATTTAAATTAACAAAATAGTCACCCGTGCGAGTCATCACCGAGCGCATACCGGGTGTACCATCGACTTTACGGGCTAAACGTTTCGCTATTTCGAGCACGACTCGCTTTTCGTGCATCCCTGACGGCCCAATTGATCCAGGATCTTCGCCACCATGACCGGCATCAATCGCCACGATAATATTTCGAGAAGACGGATTTGCAGAACGACTCACCGACTGTTGCACACTAGATGACCCGCCTGCAGTATCTTCTAAATCGACCACTAAACGATTGCCATAAGGTGCTGTGGGAGGAAGGGTAAACAGATTGGATTTAACAGGCTTGGTTAAATCCATCACTAAGCGCAACATGCCTTTTTTAGGCGGTGTACTAAAACGGATTTTTTTAATTATTTTGCTGTTATTAGCAATTTTATCTAGGTTGATTTTTGCGCCGGTGTCTTGAATGTCGACCACTAACCGATGCGGACCAGTCAAACTAAAACTATCATATTTGGGGGCTTGAGTGAGGTCAAATACCACTCGAGTGGATTCGGGGGCAGCCCAAATACGCACACTGTCGAGTTGATTTGCAGCCCAAGCAAACGTGGGCTGCAAACATAGCAGCATGATAAAAACAGGCGTAAAAAACGTATTTTTTAAAGTCATTATTATTTTAATTTATCAATTATTGCCTGCCCTGCAGGGGTTAAGGCGTTTAATTCAACTTGTCTTTGAGATTCTTTATAGCGTAAATGCAAATGAATGTCAGCCTCAGGCAATAGGCCATGACCATTATTTGGCCACTCGACTAAACAAATGCTGTTGTTAGTAAAGTAATCACGAATGCCCATAAACTCTAATTCTTCTGGATCACTTAAGCGGTACAAGTCAAAATGAAACACATCCATATCATCAAACTCATAAGGCTCAACCAAGGTATAAGTTGGACTTTTAACCGCCCCTTTATGGCCTAAGCTTTGAATAATCCCTCGACTAAATGTTGTTTTACCTGCCCCTAAGTCACCGGTAAGGTATAAGGTTAATGGCGGCACCATCCACTGCGCAATTTGTTGTCCAAGCGCCACAGTAGCTTGTTCATTTTCAAGGGTTTTAAGCAGCGATGTCATCGGTAAATTCAGCTTCCGTAAAAAAGGGGTACAAGAATGCTAAATATACCAGAAGTTGAACCGGAACTCCCACTGTTATGGCGGTTATTTTTTGTTAATAAAAAAAGCCAGCTATTGGGGATAGCTGGCAAAATACACTTCAGGAAGTCAATGCTAAGTTGAGAATTACTCGTTAAATGTCATCCATACGAATTGTGCTATGAACTAAGCGTTTTTGCTGAGTTTGCGCAACGCGAACTAAATCCATTAATGCACTCTTAATTTCTTCTGTTGGGCTGCTAATAGCGGTTTTTTCGAGTAACGCAATCAAACGGTTTTCTAAGTCGAGATGCAATTCAAGTACTTCATCTTCATGCATGTTCGCGGGCAGCGTTGTTTCTGCACAGCGTTTGCTAAAATCTTCGAATGTAACGTCTTTATACCAGGTATTTAAAATTCTTGATGGTGCATCTTCGATGTAACTTTCTAGCGTTTCATAAATATGTCTCTGATGTTGTTGAAAATAATTTAACATCATCTTCACTCTTGAAGAGTCTGCATTACGATCTAAGCGTTTATAAAGCTTCTCCATATCGAGATGACATTTCGCTACATAATCAAGTAATTCGCTCAGTTGTTGAATCCGCATAATACACACCTCGTTTAAAGCCCTAACAACTTAGGAAAATTTATCTTGAGTTGATTATCAAAGATCGTGAGCGGGAATTACTTGCGCAATGTCATGTTTTTAATCCTCTAACACCTTCTAATTTAGAGATTCATGAAGAAGTGAGTGATAGATCACGAGTTTTGTTAACTTCTCTCAGGTTTTTTAACATCCAGATCTGAAAATAGCGACAAAAATACACTCAAAGTTGAAAAGCCGCCGGTATTGTTCAAGTTTTAAACGCTAAATGACCTCAATATCTTAATAAAATATGTAAAATTTAGGTTAATTGACGATCAGAATTTGGAGTGAATATATGCGACACAAAAAGATAATTAAACTAATGGTAGTTAGCATTGAGGATTTTGAAGGAATGAGTTTGAAACGAGAAGATTGATTTGGAGTGACCTTCTTTAACAAAGAGTGGTTAGAACCGATGACCTATACCTTGGTAAACAAAAAGGTATCGCATTTTCTAAGAGCGCAACTGAGCTAATGTCGCAACTCGTAAAATTTAATAACTTTCAAGCTGGAGATTTTAGAGTTTAGGTTTTGGGGTTTTGAAGCAATAAAAGTTTTTTTGTAACAAGAAAGGTGATTTGGAGCGACCTTCTTTTAACAAAGAGTGGTTCGAACCGATGATCTATACCTTAGTAAACAAAAAGGTATCGCATTTTCTAAGAGCGCAACTGAGCTAATGTCGCAACTCGTAAAATTTAATAACTTTCAAGCTGGAGATTTTAGAGTTGGGGTTTTGGGGTTTTGGGGTTTTGGGGTTTTGGGGTTTTGGGGTTTTGAAGCAATAAAAGTTTTTTTGTAACAAGAAAGGTGATTTGGAGCGACATATCGGGTTCGAACCGATGACCTATACCTTGGCAAGGTATCGCTCTACCAACTGAGCTAATGTCGCAAATCAAATAACATTTGTAATTTGGAGCGACATATCGGGTTCGAACCGATGACCTATACCTTGGCAAGGTATCGCTCTACCAACTGAGCTAATGTCGCGTACTGTTTGCTTCATTTGTAACAATCAGCAAGGTATCGTCTTTCAACCTGTGCCAACTGAGCTAATGTCGCATTTCAAATTACTTGAAATTTTGAGCGAACTTTCTTTTTAATAAAAAGAGGTTCGAACCGATGACGTTGTTATCTCTTTTAGCTTGGCAAGGTATCGCTTTACCAACTGAGCCTAGCTCGCATCATCTGAAATTTGGAGCGACATATCGGGTTCGAACCGATGACCTATACCTTGGCAAGGTATCGCTCTACCAACTGAGCTAATGTCGCGTACTGTTTGCTTCATTTGTAACAATCAACAAGGTATCGCCTTTCAACCTGTGCCAACTGAGCTAATGTCGCGTACTGTTTGCTTCATTTGTAACAATCAACAAGGTATCGTCTTTCAACCTATGCCAACTGAGCTAATGACGCATTTCAAATTTTCAAATTTCATTTCGACTTTCTATGATTCAGAGTTTGGTGCTCTGTAGAAAGTTGAGGCCGCATTATAGGTAAATTTTACTATGCTGCAACCCCCTTTTTTAAAAAAATTGTTCGATTGGTTAAATTTTAAATACTTCTTTGCGATAAAACTGCAATTCTGCGATCGACTCTTTAATATCTTCGAGTGCTTGGTGAGTATTTTTCTTGCTAAAGCCATTCATGGTTTCAGGGTTCCAACGACGCACTAATTCCTTAATGGTGCTTACATCGATGTTGCGATAATGGAAGTACTCTTCAAGTTCTAACATGTATTTATTTAAAAAGCGGCGGTCTTGGCCGATGCTGTTGCCACACATTGGCGAAGCACCTTTAGGCACATATTGAGCTAAAAACTCAATTGTTTGCCTAATTGCATCTTCCTCTGAGCATTGACTGGCACGAACACGGTCAATTAAACCCGATTCACCATGATGCTTTTGATTCCAATCATCCATTGTGGCCAACACTTCGTCAGTTTGATAAATTGCTAAAACAGGACCTTGAGCAATAATATTCAGTTCTTGATCAGTCACTAAGGTTGCAATTTCAATGACTCTATCGACAGCAGGTTCTAAACCAGTCATTTCTAAATCAACCCAAATTAGGTTATTCGCATCAGCAGCCATTATGTCGCCTTATATTGTCTATCGCCTAAATTCAGGCTTTTTTATAAAAGAGTGTGTATCATACTGTTTTTTTGAGACACAAAAAAACACCTATTTAATGAAGATAAGCCTGTGAGTAAAAAGAAACCACTAAGCCAAGGTCAATTACGCCGAATGCGTGCGAATCAGACTAAGCGACTAAAACGAAGCGATGCTAACGACGCTCCTGAATTACAGGACAATTTATTAGGTCCTGAGCAATCGGGGGTCGTAATTTCGCGTTTTGGCCAACACGCCGATATTGAAACAATCGACGGCACAGTGTCGCGCTGTAATATTCGTCGAGCGGTAACCAGTTTAGTTACTGGCGATAACGTTATCGTTCGCTTAGCCACTGAAGTGCAAGCTAGTTCGAGTATTGGTGGTATTGTTGAAGCTGTCCACCCGCGTAAATCATCACTCACTCGACCAGACTTGTATGATGGCGTTAAAATTATTGCCGCCAACATAGATCAAATATTGATCGTGTCATCAGTACTCCCCAGTTTTACAACACAAATTATCGATCGCTACCTTGTTGCCAGTGAAGATACCGATATTCCACCGATCATTATTTTAAATAAAATCGATTTATTAAATGATGATAACCGCGATGACATAGAACAAGCGCTTGCGCGTTATCAGGCCATTGGGTACCCAGTTTACCGTGTCAGTAGCCATACGGGTGAAGGCGTAGAAGACATAAAAGCCTTGCTTAACGAAAAAGTCAGCGTATTTGCAGGTCAATCCGGAGTAGGCAAGTCATCACTGATAAATGCGTTAATGCCTGAAGCAGACTTATTAATAGGGGGTGTATCAGACAACTCAGGATTAGGTCAGCACACCACCACCACTGCAAAATTACTTCATTTTCAAAGTGGCGGCGATTTAATTGACTCACCAGGTGTTCGAGAATTTGCGCTATGGCATTTAGATGCCACTCGAGTAGGTTGGTGCTTTATTGAATTTAGAGATTTTTTAGGAACCTGCAAGTTCCGCGACTGTAAACACGGTGACGATCCTGGTTGTGCTCTGCGTGAAGCACTCGAAGCCGGACACATTACCCAAGATAGATTTAACAACTATCATCGTATTATTGCCAGTTTAGATGAGCAACGTCATGCGAGACATTTTCGCGCAATTGATGAATAATACAATGACTGAACCCTACATATGGTTCAACCAGAGAATATAAAGGAAACACATTGGACTCGATAAAAATTGCTTTGCAATACATGCTGCCCAAACATTTTCTGTCGCGTTTAGTCGGCAAGTTTGCTGCTGCAGAAGTGGGCGCCATTACAACGGCTGCGATTAAATGGTTTATCAAACAGTACAAAATTGATATGTCTGAAGCCAAACAGCCTGAACCAGAAGCCTATAAAACCTTTAATGACTTTTTTACCCGAGCTTTAAAGCCAGAGCTTCGCCCAATTAATCAAGATGCGCATATTATGGCCCATCCAGTTGATGGTGCAGTAAGCCAGTGCGGGCCAATTGAGGCTGGTAATATTTTTCAAGCCAAAGGCCACAGCTACACCTCAGAAGCGCTACTAGGTGGCAATAAAGACGATGCTGCACGTTTTGATGGCGGAGACTTTGCGACCATTTACCTCGCACCAAAAGATTATCACCGTATTCATATGCCCATCACTGGTACCTTGTCTAAAATGACCTATGTGCCTGGTGAGTTATTTTCGGTTAATCCGTTAACGGCTCAGAATGTGCCGGGATTATTTGCCCGTAACGAGCGCGTAGTGGCCATTTTTGAAACAGAATCAGGTCCACTTGCAATGGTACTTGTTGGGGCAACTATTGTAGCCAGTATTGAAACCATTTGGGCCGGTACGGTTACACCACCAGGTGGCAAACAAGTCTTTAGCTGGGATTACCCAACCACAGGTCCTGAAGCATTAACCTTAGAAAAAGGCGCAGAAATGGGTCGCTTTAAACTGGGCAGCACAGTGGTAATGTTATTTGAACAAGATGCAATTGAAACATTTGCCGACGGCGTTGAGCCTGGCGAAACAACGCGTATGGGGCAAGTGTTTGCAAAGCTTAATCTGCCAGTAAAAGACGCAGAGTAGGCTAAAACAACCACCTAAAAAGCTGTAAGTTAACAAGCTCAATAAAGCCGTATTTTTATTAAGATACGGCTTTTTTTATGTGCAATACATAACATGATTATAATTCATCTGATTTACCATAAAAGCGTTAAGCTAAAGCCCCTAAAGATTCAAAAAAAATAGAATATAATTCATTAAGTTTGCTACCATTAGTCTATTCCAACTTGAGCTTAGTGATATGTTACGTCTAGCGTATTTTGTACTGTGTGTAATTGTGTTTTCTTGTTTGTTGGCACCCGCTTATGCCAATACACCTATCACGCTCGACAAACGACTGGGGCTTAATAATCAAGCTGATAATAAGCCGCTCGATATTCAAACTCAAATTACAGAGCTTGAAGGCAGTATTACTGAGTTACAAGTTGAGCAGCAAACCTACACTAATATTGAACACTCTAATAATGAAGCCAAGTTGTCACTCAACCAACAGTTACGTGATGCACAAAAACCGTTAGCACTTGATGAAGAAATCAACCTTAACCAACAAGCTTCAATGGCTTATTTTCACTTGTCTGAGCTCAAAGAAACCGAGTCATACTTAACGCAACAAATAAGACAGATTTCCCAACGCCAAACCCAACTACCGACATTAATTGCCCAGGCTGAAAATGCGTTAATCCAGCATAATAAAACCCAGCAAGCACCGTTGGAAACCCCGTTAGGCAAACGCAATAAGCTCCAGGCTGGCTTATTAAGCCAACATATTGCCACGCTCCAAGCTGAGCGTTTAGCTAATCCTAAGCAACTTGAAATAGTGCAATTACAACAGCAAGTTAATCGCTTAAATTTAAGCCAACAAGAAAGTTTTATCGAACTTATTAATAAGCAAAATCTTGAATATCGCCAACAGCAAACGGCCGACACCATTGCCAATAACTTAATCGATGAGCAAGAGCTAGCCGACCCGTTGTCTCAAGAGTTAAGTCAGTCAAATCAGCAATATGCACAACAATTGCAAACCTTAACGAGTAACCACAGCTCAGTGGTTGAGAGACAACAGCGAATAGAGAAACGTTATCAGTCTCAAAATGCGCAATTAGCCAACGTGCTAGAACAAATCACCTGGGTTAAAACAAACTCAGCGTTTGGCGATCGCTTTTTACAAATGCTGCAGTCATTACCTAAGCCACCGAGTTTAGACAAACTGCAAACAGAACTGGCTGATGCCCGATTACAGCGCTATCAGTTAGAACAACAGCAAGCACTCAACACACAACAGCTAGATAACAGCCAACTCTTTAACGAAACCCAAGTTAAATTGTTACAGTCGCAACAAGTATTAATTGAGCAATTACTGCAGGGATATGATCAATATTTAGCTGAATTTGCAAAATTACGGATTGGCTACGAGCAACTCAACCAATTACATAACACCCTTAAAAATACCCTTAACGAACATCTTTTTTGGGTACCTAATGCACCAGGTATTGGAGGGTTATGGCTTATAGATCTTACCCAAAGTACGATTTGGTTGGTGCAACCTAGTCAACTCGAAGCATTGCAACAAACATGGACAAGTCAGAGCTTTTATTGGGCTTGGTGGATTATTTTGTTGTTGTCATGCTTAATGGCTCAAGACATGCTAACGCCAAAATTTAATAGCGCCATCAGTCGTTATTCTGTGTATGTCGGTAATGTGACCCAAGATAAATTCAAATACACCATTAAAACGCTCATCATCAGCCTGCTTTACGCCCTGATAAAGCCCTTACCAGTGATTGTCGCTGGAATGATATTTTGCCGCTCCGAGCAAAATGTGGTTTATGCGTTAGGAATGGGCGTCACCTCGATAGGGGTTAGTTATCTTATTTATCGATTCTTTTACTTGCTCACAATTGATAAAGGCATTCTAATTAGCCATTTCAGACGACCTAAAAACATCGTGAATAAAGCACAAAAAATCATGGTGTCGTTTGTGGTTATCTCTGCGCCACTCATCGGGTTAATGGGCTTTACCGAAGCGCTAGAAACATCATTAGTGCGTAACAGTATAGGCCGTGGCGCCTTCATCATATTTTGTATTATATTGTTTATGCTATATAAAAACATGATGGTGTTGATTGAGGAATATCGTAAAAATAAACCCAATGCCAATAACTTAGTCATAGTGCAAAAGACGGCCTGGGCGATATTAATCGTCACGCCAATATTAAGCGCATTACTCGCGAGTGTTGGTTATTACTTTACTGCGTTCCAATTGCTGTTGCAGTTACAAATATCCGTCCTATTAGGGCTTGGCTTTATTCTTATCTATCAATTAATCAAACGCTGGATGTTAATTGAGCGACGTTTAATTGCGTTCGACCGTGCAAAAGCCAAACGTGCTGAGCGACTTGCACAGCGTGAAAGAGGTGAATTAAACAATGAGCCTATCGAAACCTACGAAGAGCCCATTGTTGATTTAGAAACCATCTCGAGTCAGTCATTAGGTTTAATGAGGTCTATCCTTTTTCTGGCTTTCTTTGCCAGTTTATTGGGTGTGTTGGCACAAACTCATACCGCCGTGTTCTCTTTTTTAGATGGCATTACTTTATGGACAACCACCAGCACCTTAAATGGCATTGAGCAACAACTGCCCATTACCCTAAAATCGATTATGTTTGGCATTATTCTCGTCGGCTTTTCAGCGGTGATTGCCAAAAACCTACCTGGTTTACTTGAGTTAATGCTATTACAGCGCCTCGAGCTTGCTCCGGGTACCAGCTTTGCCATTACCACAGTGAGCAGCTACTTGGTGTTGTTTTTTGGTATGTTATTTGGTTTTTCAACCTTGGGGATGGAATGGTCTAAATTGCAGTGGCTAGTCGCTGCCCTCTCGGTTGGTTTGGGTTTTGGTTTACAAGAAATTTTTGCCAACTTTATCTCTGGTCTGATTATTTTATTTGAAAAACCCATCCGCATTGGCGACACGGTAACCATTCGCGATCTCACTGGTACGGTGAGTAAAATTCAAATTCGTGCTACCACGATTGTCGACTGGGACCGCAAAGAAATTATCGTGCCTAATAAAGCCTTTATTACCGAGCAATTAGTTAACTGGTCGCTGTCTGATCCTATTACCCGAGTCATTGTTAAAGTGTCAGTGTCGCGCGATGCCGACCCTACCAAAGTTGAAATGCTGCTTCATCAAGCGGTGCGTGAATGCGACTTGTCATTAGCAATCCCTGAGCCTGAAGTCTGGTTTGCTGGTTTTGGTGCTCATACTCAAGATTATGAAGTACGCTCTTATGCCAAAGACATGTCTGCACGCTGGCCGTTACGCCATAACCTGCATAAGCGTATTACTAAAAAATTAAAAGAAAACAACGTTGAACTTGCTTATCCACAAATGGAAGTTCACCTCAAAAATAATCAAAAAGAATCACAGGTTCTGTTCAAAGGCTAACTGAATTAAGGAATTATTATGCTGGTTTTTGCTCACCGTGGAGCTAGCGGTAACGTACCTGAAAACACATTAGCCGCAATGGATAAAGCGCTCGAATTAGGGGCTAAAGCCATTGAGATTGACGTACATTGTGTTGAAGGCGAGTTGGTGGTTTTTCATGATCGCCGCCTAGAGGGCAAATCCAACGGTTATGGCTTAATTCATCTCAGCACTAAAGCAGACTTATGCAAAGTCACTGTCGGTGGAGAGTCGATACCCAGCCTATGGGAAGTGCTGACTCATATTGATTGCATCAGCAATGGTGATTGCATTGTTAACATCGAACTCAAAGGCGTCGGCTGCGTAGAGCCATTTATCGACATGTATCCGCAGCTCCTGTCATCGTTAAACTTTACCGCACAACAGTTACTGATATCATCGTTTAATCACTTATATTTAGCGCAAATAAAACAACAACTACCCCAAGTGGTTATTGCACCATTATTAGGTGGTATACCCACTGACTTAGCTAAAGTGGTAAGCGATTTACATGCTTATTCTCTTCATCTTGATGCGGCATTTATTAGCCAAGCAATCGTTGATGATGCCCATCAGCGCGGCGCAAAAGTGTATGTATATACTGTCGATAATGCAGAGGATATTAATACGCTCAAAGCGATAGGCGTAGACGGGATTTTCAGCAATTATCCAGATAAAGCCATAGCCGCTGCCGCTTTACCTGTGTCAGCCCCCCTGCTAACCTGGTTTGATTAATACCATAAGGTATCTGTAACGTTATGAGCCATAAACTGCTGTTATTGACTAATAATAATCAACAATATCGTCAATTATTAGCCAGTAAACAACTGCCAGATTTGACGATTTTGGATGAGAATGACAACACGCAACAAAGTGTTCAACACGCTGATATATGGCTGGCAGATCCCCATTTAGCCGTACCTTATTTAACCCCACCAATCCAGGCTAAGAAAAACCGTACACAACTGAAATGGTTACAGTCAACTTACTCTGGTGTTGATGCATTAATGCCTCCACAGCTAAACCATGACTATACATTAACCAATATTCGTGGGGTATTTGGCCCATTAATGAGTGAGTATGTCTTTGGTTATTTGCTCAGTCATTATCGCCACCATGTACAGTATCAACAGCAACAAACACAGCAACAGTGGCAACCCAAATCATTTAGCAGTCTGCAAGGGCTAAATATGTTGATTTTGGGAACGGGTTCAATTGCCCAACATATTGCCAGTACCGCGCGCCATTTTGGTATGAAGGTAACCGGCTTAAATAAGCGTGGCAGCGTTGTTGGGCCCTTTAATCAACTTGATAGCATCGACAATATATCAACGCACTTGCCTGCTGCAGATGTGGTTGTCAGTGTATTGCCCAATACTGTACAAACAACACATTTACTGAATAGCACAACCCTTGCACTGCTTAAGCCAACAGCAATGTTATTTAATATTGGCCGAGGTAATGCAATTGAGCTTGGCGCTTTACAGCACGAATTAACACAATGCCCTCAACGCCAGGCAATATTAGATGTGTTTGACCAGGAGCCTCTGGCTGCTGAACATCCGCTGTGGCATTTGCCTAATGTCATCATCACACCCCATATTGCAGCTCCGAGCTCACCGGCTCAAGTGGTTGATATTTTTAGCCAAAATTATTTATTATGGCATCAATCTTTGCCTTTACACTTTGTGGTTGACCCAAATCAAGGGTATTAGAACTGCATCATTAAGCCCATTTTACTGGCTGTTGAGCTTGGTTAATAATGAGACTCAGATCAAAACGTATTAAAAATGATCAATATACTCAAAAAAAGTAATTGCCAATGATAACCGTTTTCATTTAGAATTAGATTACTTTCTAGAGCATTGAAACTTTGAGCTAAGAGGCTTTCTTTATGTACGTTTGTCTTTGTCATGCCATTACTGATTCTCAAATCAAAGCCGCTGTGAGCTTAGGCGACAGTTCATTGGCTGATGTAAAAAAACGTTTAGGCGTAGCAGATCAATGTGGCAAGTGCGCACGTATGGCCAATCAAATTATTCAAACACAGCTTGATTATGAACCAAACTTTTACGAAGTGGCTTAATTCTTACGCCGTATATAAGCCGCTTTCATTTAAAATGGGTTATTGATTAACCCTGTTTCAGCCGAATAATATTGCCTGCTTATCCGCCTCCTTTATTTACCATCTTCATCGTAAATATTTAAACCATAAAAAATGCTGCTCAATGAGCAGCATTTTTGTTTATACAATTTAGCTTAAACGAGGTTATCTGGTGTCTCGTCGACGCTATCGTCGACAATAGCGCCCATCTCAACATCAACGCTATCAACACGTTGTAAACCTCTAGGCAATTTAGCGCCACGACGGCCACGTTCGCCTCGGTAATGCTCTAAATCGCTTGGTTTCAAGGTTAGCTTACGCTTACCAGCCCACAAGGTCACTGCCGCATCTTGTGGCACTACATTAAGATGCAGCAGCACCTCTTCACGACTTTTAGCCCGTTCAGTTGGAATACCTATAATCTTATTACCTTTACCTTTAGATAATTGCGGTAGCGCATCAACGCTAAACATCAACATCCGCCCTTCTGAGGTAATGGCTAATAATGATTGCTGAGCTTGCTTATTGATTCGTTTAGGCACTAATGCCAAAGCATTGGTGGGTAATGTCAGTAATGCTTTACCCGCTTTGTTGCGGCTGACCATATCTGGGTATGCGCAAATAAAACCATAGCCGGCATCGGTTGCTAATAAGAAAAACTGCTCATCGTTGCCCATTAAGACATGCTGCATAGTCGCACCCGGTGCCATATTAAAGCGCGTGGTAATCGGTTCTCCTTGGCTACGGGCTGAAGGTAAAGTATGACTGTCGGTGGCAAATGCACGGCCTGTTGAGTCAATAAATACCGCCGCTTGGTTGCTCTTACCCATGGCACTGCATAAGTAATTATCGCCAGCCTTATACGACAAACTTTCTACATCGATATCATGGCCTTTAGCACAGCGTACCCAGCCTTTATCAGATAACACCACGGTGACAGATTCGGCAGGAGTAAGCTCTTGTTCTGTTAATGCTTTAGCATCAATACGCTCAATAATCGGTGAGCGGCGGTCATCACCATAGGTTTGACCGTCTTGAATGAGTTCTTTTTTGACTAAGGTTTTTAAGCGACGATCTGAGCTTAATAACAATTCAAGTTTGTCACGTTCTGCGGCTAACTCATCTTGCTCGGTTTTAATCTTAAATTCTTCGAGCTTAGCAAGGTGACGTAATTTTAACTCTAAAATTGCTTCAGCTTGTTTATCTGACAAATTAAAGCGCGCCATTAGCTCCGCTTTAGGCTCGTCATGAAAACGAATAATCTCAATCACTTCGTCAATGTTTAAAAACGCGACCATCAACGCTTCTAAAATATGTAACCGCGCTAACACTTTGTCTAAACGATACTGTAAACGACGAGTCACCGTGCTTACCCGGTACTCTAACCATTCAGTTAATAGGGTTTTTAGGCCTTTAACTTGTGGACGCCCATCTAAACCCAGTACGTTTAAATTAACTCTAAAACTTTTCTCTAAGTCTGTTGTGGCAAACAAGTGCGTCATTAACTGCTCACAGTCAATGCGGTTTGAGCGAGGTACTATCACCAAGCGAACAGGGTTTTCATGATCTGACTCATCACGTAAGTCTGACACCATCGGCAGCTTTTTAGCCTGCATCTGGTTGGCTATTTGCTCTAAAATTTTACCGCAACTAGCTTGATGCGGCAGAGACGTAATCACGATTTCACCGTGCTCTTCGCTATACACAGCGCGCATCTTAATCGAGCCTTTACCGCTGGCATAAATCTTTTCAATGTCTGCGCGAGGGGTAATAATTTCAGCTTCTGTTGGGTAGTCAGGGCCTGGCACTAACTCCATCAAGCGGTTTAATTCTGTTTTAGGATTATCAATTAACTCGACACAAGCCGACACTAATTCGCGGACGTTATGCGGCGGAATATCGGTTGCCATACCAACCGCAATACCGGTAATACCGTTCAATAAAATATGCGGTAATCTTGCAGGTAAGGTTTTAGGTTCTTTCATGGTGCCGTCAAAGTTGGCGCCCCATTCCACTGTACCTTGGCCTAACTCGGACAATAAAACTTCAGAGAATTTAGATAATCTTGCTTCGGTATAACGCATTGCCGCGAAAGATTTAGGGTCATCTGGTGCTCCCCAGTTACCTTGTCCGTCAACAAGTGGATAGCGATACGAAAATGGCTGCGCCATTAACACCATGGCTTCATAACATGCACTGTCACCATGTGGATGGTATTTACCTAATACGTCACCGACTGTACGGGCTGATTTTTTATGTTTAGATTGCGCCGAAAGACCCAGCTCGCTCATAGCGTAAATAATACGGCGTTGTACCGGTTTTAAACCATCACCAATATGCGGTAAGGCACGGTCCATAATGACGTACATTGAATAATTTAAATAAGCCTCTTCGGTAAAGCGCCGCAGTGGCATTTGCTCTACGCCATCTAGGCTTAATTCAATCGAATCACTCATTTAGTTAGATTCCTGTGATTGTTCGTCTGCGTTATAAAACAGGCGGTAAATATTACCTTTTAAGTCATCTGATATGTACATTGAGCCATCTGGGGCATTGATCACGTCAAATGGACGGGCTACGGGAAATTCTCCATCTAAAAAACTCACCACAGTTTCACGTTTATTGACTTTGTCATCTTCAATTTCGAGCATCACGATTTGATAGCCCACTTTACTTGAGCGGTTCCATGAACCATTTTCGGCGACAAAGATTTGGTTGCGATAACGCTCTGGAAATTGCTCGCCACGATAAAAACTGAGGCCGGTAGGCGCAACATGGGCAGGCAATTCATACTCAGGCACTATCACATTTAAATTTTTAGGTTTGTCATATGCTGGCTCCACAACATCGCTACCGTGTAAATAAGGAAACCCATAATGGCTGCCTTTTACCTCAACACGATTAATCTCATCAGCGGGGATATTGTCGCCCATCCAATTACGGCCTAAATCGGCAAACCACAATTTATTGGTTTCTGGCGACCAGTCAAAACCGGTGACACTGCGAAGCCCTAAGGCAATTTGCTCACTGGCACCGCTATCGACATCAATGGCAATAATGCTGCCAAAGGGCGAAGCCGCTTCACACACGTTACAGGGCGAGCCGATGGACACATATAAACGGTCATCTGGGCCAAAACGCATTGAGCGAGAGTGTTTTTTATCTAAGTTGGGTAAGTTTGAATACACTTCACGGGCACGACCAGGTCGGCGCAAGCGCGACTCTATCTCGTCAAAACGGATAATACGGTCTTCTTCGGTGACATATAACGCACCATCATGAAATGCCAACGCTTCTGGGTATTCAAGGCCTCGTGCAATTAAATAACGTTTGTCGACTTGGCCATTTTGATCGCTGTCGACCAAAGCATAGACAGTCCCACTTTTTTGCGATCCTACAAACAAAGTGCCATCGTCTCCCAATGTCATTTGTTTAATGTCGCCCAAATCTGAGGCAAACAAACTAAGCCCAAAACCTTTGGTGACGGTGATCATCACTGATTGAGCCGCAAATACGGATGATGTTGGTAACAATCCTAATAGCATCAGTCCTGCGCATGCGAACTTACCGCCAAGATTGAAATAAGATCGAAATCTAGAATACTGCATGATTAATTAATTTTTGCCTTATATTCATAATGCTTGACGGTAATATAAATGCTTAAAGTAACGCAAGATCGCCTTTTGTTTCTAGCCAGTCTTTTCGATCTGACGCGCGTTTTTTAGCAAGCAGCATGTCCATTAACGACACAGTTTCTTCGGCATCATCAATGGTTAATTGCACTAAACGTCGAGTATTAGGGTCCATTGTTGTTTCACGTAGCTGCAAAGGGTTCATTTCACCTAGCCCTTTAAATCGAGTGACTTGCACTTTGCCTTTTTTCTTTTCGGCAACTAAACGATCCAAAATACCGGTTTTTTCTGCTTCATCTAACGCGTAAAAAACTTCTTTACCGATATCAATGCGGAACAATGGTGGCATAGCAATATACACATGACCTTTTTCCACTAACACTCGGTAATGCTTCAAAAAGAGCGCACACAATAAAGTGGCAATATGCAGTCCGTCGGAGTCTGCATCGGCCAAAATACAAATTTTGCCATAACGCAGCTCCGATATATCTTCACTATCAGGGTCGCAACCAATCGCAATCGAAATATTATGCACTTCTTGCGAGCCAAGAACCTGCGAAGCATCAACTTCCCAGGTATTTAAAATCTTACCTCTAAGCGGCATAATCGCCTGAAATTCGCGATCGCGAGCTTGTTTCGCACTACCACCAGCAGAGTCACCTTCGACTAAAAATAACTCTCCTCGCATTGGGTCTTGGCCACTGCAATCGGTTAACTTACCGGGTAATGCTGGGCCTGATACAACTTTTTTGCGGGCAATTTTCTTCGCTGCTTTTAAGCGCCGCTGGGCATTATTAATACACAGCTCTGCTAATTGTTCAGCCAGTTCAGTATTAGAGTTCAACCAAAGTGAAAAGGCATCTCGGACAATACCAGAAACAAAAGCAGAGCTTTGACGGCTAGAAAGTTTTTCTTTGGTTTGTCCGGCGAATTGTGGGTCTTGCATTTTTATCGACAAAATAAATGCTGCACGATCCCAAATGTCTTCAGGAGATAATTTGATGCCGCGGGGCACTAAGTTACGAAATTCACAAAATTCACGCATAGACTCAAGTAAGCCCTGCCTAAAACCATTAACGTGAGTTCCACCTAGTGGCGTCGGGATTAAGTTAACGTAGCTTTCATTGAGGCTTTCACCGCCTTCAGGCAACCAAGTAATCGCCCAATCAGCAGCCTCTAAGTCGCTTTTAAAACTTCCGACAAAAGGCTCTTCTGGCAACATTAACGAGTTTTTAACTGCTTCTTGCAAATAGTCAGTTAGGCCGCTTTCATAGAACCATTCGTGTACTTCATTGGTATGTTTGTTGGTAAATTTAATGCGCAAGCCTGGGCACAATACCGCTTTAGCACGCAGTAAATAAATAAGCTTACTTACCGAAAAATTAGGTGAGTCAAAGTAACTAACATCTGGCCAGAAATGTACTCGAGTGCCGGTATTACGGCGGCCACATGTACCGGTTACATTTAAGCTTTCAACTTTAAAGCCGTTCTCAAAGGCCATGTCGTACACTTGAGCATCACGGCGCACCGTAATTTCAACACGCGTTGACAAGGCATTCACAACTGAAATCCCCACGCCGTGCAAGCCACCCGAAAACTGATAGTTTTTGTTGGAGAATTTACCACCAGCATGCAGTTTCGTTAAAATTAACTCAACCCCAGGAATGCCTTCTTCAGGGTGAATATCCACCGGCATACCACGGCCATCGTCGGTGACTTCAAGTGAATTATCGGCATGTAGGATAACGTCTATTTTAGTGGCATGGCCTGCCAACGCCTCATCGACGCTGTTATCAATTACTTCTTGCCCAAGGTGGTTTGGTCGGGTGGTATCGGTATACATACCAGGGCGGCGCTTTACCGGGTCAAGTCCGTTAAGGACCTCAATCGCATCTGAAGTATATTGGTTGGTCATAGTCCACACATCTGGAGTTAAATGGAGCCAAAGTTAGCTCAAATTAATCGTTATTTTATAACGCAAAATCGTTACAGCTGAATAAAATTACAAATTTTATCTAATTGTTGTTCGTAGCCGACAAAACTATGGTCACCATTGGGCTCTAAATGTAATTCACAGCTATGATATTTATGTAATGCTTGTCGATAATCTAACACTTCGTCACCAGTTTGCAACAGCACCAAAAAACGATCTGGGTGACTGATAACCTGCGTGTCAAAATGGGCAACGTCTAGTCGGTGTTGTGGTAACACTTGGTAATGCTCGTTAGTATAGGGATTATATTGAGGCCCGATAAACTCTTCAAATAATTCGAATGGTTTTACTGCCGGATTAACCAAAACAGCTTTCCCACCATAAGTTTCAGCCAAATAGCTGGCAAAATAACCACCTAAAGATGAACCTATAAAGCGTAATGTTTGACCTTGTTGCTTTGCCCGCTCGGTAATCTCGCATAATAACGACATAGCTGTATGCGGCGAAGAAGGTAACTGAGGTTGGTGAAAATCAACGTGTGGATAATGCTGGTTAATATACTGAGCGGTTTGCACAGCCTTATCAGACTGGGGCGAACTGTTAAAACCATGTATATAAAGCAGCATATTTCCTCGCGAGTCGGTTAAATCAGTACCCGCTCGCTTCATTATCTGGTGAAAAGCGATTCCCTGGTACCCGGTAAACATTAGTACGAATGCTACCATCGCCATTCAACTCCAGCAAACGATAACCGGGTTGTACTGTATCTAAAGCAAAATAAGATGAAAGAGGCTTAAATTGTATGCAGGTCGATGGTGTTGCCAGTAATGGAATATCACCATGTGGCCCTGGGTGCAATTTATCAACTTGTTGATGCACATGTCCCCACAAGATCCCTTTCACTTGAGGATAGCGACTGGTACGAGCTAAAAAGTCTTCGCCATTAGCCATGCAATGCTGATCTAGCCAGGCGCATTGCATTAAAATAGGATTGTGATGCATCACTAATAATACGTGCTTATCAGGATAGGCTTTTACTGCGGCATCAATTAAGGCAAATTGTTTTTCGCCTAAGTATCCGCCAGGCTTGCCTCGCACAGTGGAGTCAAGCATTAAGATTAACCAAAGCCCAATATCAATAATCTGTTGACCAAAAACATGCTCGCCTTGCATGCGCACAGCCATTAAGCGTGGGTCGTCATGATTACCGGGTAAGTAATGGCACGGTAAATCAAGCGCCTCAATTTTATCAACAAAATGTTGATAAGACTCAGGCGAGTAATCTTGGCTGATATCGCCAGTGGCCAATAAAATATCTGCGGGGTATTGAGTTGCACTAAACGTATTAAGGACGGCTTGCAAGCTTTGTGTGGTATTAACACCGAGCAACTGACCTTCAGGATCGGCAAAAAGATGCGGATCAGTCACTTGGACTAATCGCACTGGTTCACTTTCAGCAACAGAATAATGCACTGTGTCTTTAAGCACTAATGATTCCTAACAGTATAAACAATAAATAAATTACGACTGGCAAGGTATTTTCCTTGCTCCAATTTTCAATAATTCTTCAAGAAATGCATTCACTTGGAATTTTTCATCGCTATGATGCATATGTATATTAGGATAATCATACACTGGCTTTAATCGGTAAATCTGTTGGCTAGTTAACACTTCTGCCAATTGAGCGTCGTGATAAATGCGCACCACGGCTTTTGGAGATTTAAAAAAATGTCCATTTGCTATAGGACGAGAAATTTCAATCAACTGAGTGTATTTGGTGTTTTCGATAAGATTAACCAGCAAGGTGCCAAACTCGCCTTTAACATGCCAAGGTTCATTGACAGTGAATTGGTCGGGCAACCATTTTAAAATATGTGCGTAATTTCGACCGCAAACAGCCAAAAAAGCACTGACATTCGGTTGATATTTTTGCTTTTTATTGTGGTTAAACTCTGTCACCCAAACGTTCCTATCTGTAAACCTATATGCTTAATCTTTTAAAGTGTGTCGCGGATGGTTTGGTAGTTCAGCATTAACCACTGAATACCTAACACAGTTGAAGCATTGTCTATGCGCCCACTATTAACCCAGTCGTAGGCTTGTTGACGGCTAACCACATGGACACGTATATCTTCATTTTCATGGTCCAACCCATGAATACCGGATGCCTGCGTTGCATCGACTTGCCCCAAAAACAGAAAAAAGCGCTCGGTAGTCCCACCAGGGCTAACTAAATAACTGTTTATAGGGGTTAAACTTTGTAAGCTTAACCCTGCTTCTTCGGCTAATTCACGCGTAGCCACTTGCTCTGGCGATTCGCCGGGCTCAATCATACCTGCCACTAGCTCAAGAAGCCAGATTGATTTAGTACTCGCTAATGCTGGTACACGTATTTGCTCAATTAATACAACTTCGTCGCGAATAGGATCATAGGGTAATACCACAACGGCACTACCTCGTTCAAACACTTCACGGGTTACCTCACCGCTCCAGCCGCCTTTGAACAATTTATGTTTAAACTTGTACTCGTCTAACCGAAAAAAACCTTGGTACAATACTTTTTTAGATAACAGCTTAAAATCAGAATCGGCATCAAAAAACGATAAATTTGAAGAGTCAGACATATTTTTCCTTGTCGATAAAATCACGCACTAAAAGAGCATTTTATCAGGTTAATGAGGGATTATTGAACTTTGAGGGTTAAATTGTGTTCGAGACAAAAATCCCACTGAAAGAACATAAACCCCGAGCATAATTAATAACTAAACGACTGGTGCCAAACGTTCACAAAACACTTTAAATAAAATAAAATCTGTTACACTTCAAATTTGACTTGAAAATGAAAAAATCAATACTATTTAATGTACACGGTAGATATAAAAATAGTGCACAATGCTTATAAAGTATTGTGAAGTATTTTGAAGTATTTTTAATATACAGCGCTATGGGCGCCAACAGATTGCAACGTTAAGACGATTTCACTTATCTACCCTGATCTTAACCATATTGCATGACCAAATTAATCATATTTATAACACCTCTATACATATGAGGCATTGTCTATAAGGGCAGCAAATGAAATTCAAAATTGGTTCATTATACGCAGCATTAGCATTTGCTATAGCGGCACCAGCAGCACAAGCTGACGATTTATTAGAAATTTATCAGCAGGCGCTGACTAGCGACCCTATCGTTTTACAAGCTAAAGCTCAACGCGATGCATTGTATGAAAGCATTGAAGAAAACCGCGCACCATTACTACCGACCGTTAGTGCTAATGTGGGTTATGCAAAAGCGTGGAATGATCCTGCTGATGACACCGATGGCATAACCGGTGGTGTAAGCCTGAATCAGGTAATATACGATCATAGCGCCTGGGTGGGATTAAGTCTTGCTGAAATGGCAGCATCGCAAGCAGATTCTGCATATGCTTCTACATTACAAGCACTGATTACTCGTGTCACAAGCGCATACTTTGATGTATTAACCGCTAAAGATAATTTTGAGTTCCAGGGTGCTGAAAAAGCGGCGATTGAACGTCAACTTGAACAAACCAAACAACGCTTTGCGGTAGGCTTAACAGCAATTACTGATGTACACGAAGCTCAAGCACAATATGACCTAGCCTCAGCGCTTGAGATCCTAGCGCAAAACACCCTAGACAACAGCTACGAAGCATTACGTGAAATTACCGGTATCGACCACAAGTCAATCAATGTACTAGATACCAACCGTTTCTCTGCGGGCTCTCCAGCGCCAACATCTTCAGCGGAATGGTTGAAGATGGCTGAGTCCAACAGCATTGATTTAATGACTCAACGTATCGCTAAAGATATTGCCAATGAGACTATCAGCTTGTACAAAGCTGGTCACATGCCGTCTTTAAACTTTAATGCGGGTTATAACAAAGGTATGGATCAAACTCCTGGCCCTGATTATGACAACACCAATATTGGTGTGACATTAAGCATTCCATTATTTGAAGGTTTTGCAGTGACTTCACAAGTTAAGCAAGCACAATTTGCTTATGTTGAAGCCAGTGAAAAACTAGAACAAACGCACCGTAGTGTCGCTAAAAATGTCCGTAATAACTTCAACAACGTGACCGCATCGATTAGCTCTATCAGAGCATACGAGCAATCTGTTGTTTCATCAGAGAGTGCGCTAAAAGCCACTCAAGCGGGATTTGAAGTGGGTACTCGTACCATCGTTGATGTACTCGATAGCACAAGTACCTTATACGATTCAAAGCGTCAGTTGTCTGAAGCGCGTTATGGTTACATTAACTCAATCCTAGCGCTTAAACAGGCCGCTGGAACATTGAGCGAAGATGACATTATTTCGATTAACAACGGACTGATTACAGAGTAATCTTCGTGTAACGTCATAAATGCAACACATAAAAAAACCGCCAGCTGGCGGTTTTTTATGTGTTGCATTTCAACTTAAAAACGTAATTCAATACCGGCAAAAGCACCTTTAAACTGAGTGTTTTGCGACACACCTGAAAAGTGACTCACGTCAAAATTAAAATCGCGGTAACCAACACGGACTAAGGTATCAACAGCTAAGCTTTCAAACTGCCAGCCTAAACCCACACTGTAGTCATACACGTTTGACTCATCAACGCCTAACAGTACGTCAGCAAAGCCAAACAAGCCTAACCCAACCATACCAACTTGCGCGTTGGCATAACCCATGATGATCCCACTGTCGATATTAATTTCTTCAGGGTGCCCCGCATCAGACACACGAACTGAGCCGTCCATTTGCTTGTATGCCGCACCTAAATCAACTGACACCAAATCATTGTCTAAAATTTCATAATACAATACAAAGTCAGTATTATTGAGATTGTTTGTTACTGAAACATCGCCACTGAATGCATTACCATTAAAGGTAAAATCTACATTAGACAACCCAGCACTCGATTCTAAACGGTTTTCACGAATTTTTAGATTAGGTACAAACGGCAGCGGATGTTCAATCGCAATCCAAACACTGCCTTGTGAATCATCATTATCAAAATTGTGGCTCACGCCCGAATCATCATTAAATGAGTTCGTCGTGTCGGCTTGCCAATAATCAGCGCCTACTTTAAAACCCACAACAGTTGCCGCATGAGCTGATGACATGCTTAATAAACCCACTACAGCGGTGGCAAGAAGAGTCTTTTTCATCATTATCCTTGAGAAAGTAAGTTAGTTAAATCAATTACCGCAGCATTAGCACGCGATATATAATTAGCCATCACCAGCGAGTGATTAGCCACTAAACCAAAACCGTTGCCGTTAAGCACGATAGGGCTCCAAACCGTTTGTTGAGTGGCCTCAAGCTCACGAATAATTTGACGTAAGCTCACTTCTGCATTTTTCTTTTCTAATACATCAGCAAAATCAACTTCAATGGCGCGCATGAAGTTCAATAATGCCCAAGCAGAGCCACGGCTTTCATAAAACACATCATCAATTTCCCACCAGCTGGTTTTAATTTCACTACTTGATAAACCGGGTGTTGATTGACGTGCAGAGCTATCACCAGCTAAATCCGTGTTTAAACGATCTTGACCAACACTGGCAGATAAACGCTGTGACATACTGCCTAAACGCTTTTGAACTTCTTTAAGCCATTCGTTCAGGTTATCGGCACGGGCATAGAATTGTGCATTATTGTTGTTAGCGTCGCTAATTTTAGCACGATAAAGTTTCAGTAATTTGATCGCTTCGCGATATTCACCTTCAGCACTTGGCACTAACCAGCTGGTGTTTTCGATATTTAACTTTGAATGCGCGGCAAGTAAGTCATTATCAGCAGTAGACTGCGATTGTGAGCGACTAAACTCTTTACGCATAATTAAGGCTAAATCGCGCACTTGCTCTAACGCACCAAACTCAAAGGCCGGCATGTTATCCATCATTAATGAAGGTGGCATAACATCATTTGATAACCATCCACCGGGTTTATCCAGCAGGGTTTCCATGGTCAGAATTAATGAACTGGTGGTGCTATAACCAATAATTTTTTTGGAGTTATCGGTTTGCGCAGAAACAGGCTTTATTGGGTCTGGCTCAATACTCCACCACACACTAATAATATAAAGCACTAAAAAAAGTACCCCAACCACGCCTAAAATTTTATTCCTAGTAACTTGCATCAATATCACTCCTTAATGATGGTGATGATGGTCTGCTTGTTCGCCGTCTTGAGAGGCTGCCTGTTTTAACACAGGTAACTCAATCATAAGTTGCTGACCATCTTCAAAAATTAACTCTAAAGGTACTTTATCATCAACCACTAATGGTGCGGTTAAAGACAATAACATGACATGGTCGCCTGTCGGTTGTAGGGTTAGCTTTCCGTGTGACGGAATTGAAAACCCTGCAACTTGACGCATTTTAACCATGCCGTTTTCTTCAATTATCGTGTGTAGCTGCGCTTCTTTCGCTACGGCAGTGTTAACCTCAACGAGTGTAACTGCATGAGCAGTATGGTTTTCTAATGTAAAATAAGCCGCAGTATTAGGCACACTCGCAGGCATTGCTCTGACATAACCGTCAACTAAAATAACGTTTGCCGTTGCCGCGAATGATAACGATGATAACACTAAAAAGTTAAACAGGTGTTTGAATATTGCTTTCAATGTCTTAAACTCCATGTAAACCACTCGCATTCACTATAGGAAGTTACGAATGAGTCATATTCAGGTAAGAGATGATCAAGGCGTACGTATCATCAGTTTTAATCGTCCAGAAAAGCGTAATGCTTTTAATCTAGAAATGTATCAACAACTCACAGAATACCTGATCCAAGGTGAAGCCGACAATGACATTCGCGCCTTTATGTTTCATGGTACTGACGACTGCTTTACCTCTGGCAATGATATCGTAGACTTTTTACAAAGTGGCGCACTAGATGATAACCACCCAACGGTTAAATTCTTGTTTTGTTTATTAGATCTAAAAAAACCTGTGGTGGCTGCCGTAACGGGTGCTGCGGTAGGGATTGGCACAACCTTATTGCTCCATTGCGACTTAGTTTATGCCGACAATAAAGCCAAATTCCAAATGCCTTTTGTCAATTTAGCCTTAGTACCTGAAGCGGCATCAAGCATATTGTTACCGTCTATTGTTGGCCAACATAAAGCTGCCGAGTTGATTTTATTAGGTGATGCCTTTGATGCTGAGACTGCTTCGCAGTTAAATTTGATTAATCGTGTGGTTGCCCCAGAGGAGCTTATTAGCTTCAGTCTAGCGCAAGCAAAAAAATTGGCGGCTCAGCCACCTTTGTCTATGCAGGCATCAAAACAACTATTACGTCATAATCAGGCTCAAGTTAAAGCCCAAATGAAATTAGAACTGGTGCAATTTGCTAAGCGTTTACAAAGTGATGAAGCTAAACAACGCTTTAAAGCTTTTTTAAAAAAATAGTCATCACTGACATTCGGGCTCATCCCAATAGCTGACGACGGGATGAGCATTAAAAACGTGACGTTTTTTGACTCATTACAACCGCAACAATAAAATACGCCGCTAAACTGATACTCGGATTAGTGATCACTAAGCCAATGGTAACAATACGCGTCCATAACAACGACCAACCGTATTGCTTGGCTAAATTAGCCGATACACCACATACAATCCGTGCTTCATCTTGTAAGCGACTGATTAAACGATTCATATTTTGTTCTCCTGTAATGTGTAACCATCTGAATAATTCATAATTGGCTGACACTAAATAAGTGATATCTCACCGCCGCTAGCTAATCTATTAAGCTTGGTCATTAATGCTGGGCCATAACAGCCAACTCGCTAACGCTGCACACAGTGCAAAGCTGATCACTGGCAATAACAACAACGACATTAACGGCAACACCAAGCCTATATTCAACGCCCAATCCATTACTTGTTCTCAGTAGCTTGGGCTGCAATTGCTGTTTTTGGCTCTTCTGGTTCAGTTAACACCACTTGCGCTAAACTTGAATTGACCTCATAAACCTGCTCAGCAATTTGAGTCTGTAACGACAACATAAACTCTTGCTTAGCAGTTGAAATCATTTCTTGGCTAGCTTGAGTCATATTTTGCTCAATTGAATTTAGCGTGTTGCTTAGCGAAATCTCATCAGCTTGTGCAGAAACACTCGCAGTAACCAGTACCGCAGCAGCAACAGATAATTGAACAGTACGACGAACGATTTTTGAAGTTAATGTAAACATGGTGGCATCCTTTCTTGTGTTGGTTGATGGCAACTAAACACCCGTCTAGTTGATTACACCATGGGTATTACAAGCTGCGTGCCAACTTTCAAGTAACAACAAAAGATATTGATTAGTAAGGATTAAATAAGTATTCACACCGTTATGAACAAGTATGCTCTACGTACAAAAAACCAACAGGTAGTAAAAATAACCATCAGATTGGTTAAAATGACTAGTACGTTTATTCAACAGGAAAGCAAAAGCAAAGTTTATCGAGTGGGAAATCAAAAAGCGCCTAGATAAAGGCGCTTTGAAAGGCTAACTGACAATAAATATTAAGGGTATTAAGCCTGGGACTCAGCAAGTGCTTGAGCATCCACAAACTCTGCCGCTTTTAGCACCACATTAATATCAGCATTGGGTTTGTGGGCATTTTCACTTAAATGGCGACGCCAGCCGCGTGAACCCGGTAAGCCTTGGAACAAACCGATAATATGACGAGTAATATGATTTAAACGACCGCCTTGAGCTAAATGCGCTTCGATATAAGGCAGCATTTGCTCAATGACTTGCTCACGAGTAATAATAGGGCTATCAATACCGCACAATTGCTGGTCGACTTGCGCCAAAATATAAGGGTTTTGATACGCCTCACGCCCTACCATCACGCCATCTAACGGCGCTAAATGTAACTTGGCTTCTTCTAGGGTTTTAATGCCGCCATTAATACTGATATTCAGCTGTGGGTAATCACGCTTTAATTGATAAACGCGATCATAATCCAACGGCGGGATCTCACGGTTTTCTTTTGGGCTTAACCCTTGCAACCAAGCCTTGCGCGCATGGATAGTAAATGCAGTACAGCCTTTTGCATTGACGGTCTCAATAAAGTCGGTTAAAAATTGATAACTGTCTTGCTCATCAATGCCAATGCGGGTTTTAACCGTAATAGGAATATCAGTGACTTGCTTCATTGCATCGACACACTGGGCAACAAGCTCAGGCTCAGCCATCAAACAGGCGCCAAAACGACCATTTTGGACCCGATCTGACGGACACCCCACATTGAGGTTAACCTCATCATAACCACGCTCTGCAGCTAACTTAGTACACGCAGCCAAATCAACAGGATTAGAGCCACCAAGTTGCAACGCTAATGGATGCTCTTCAGTGTTGTAAGCTAAATAATCGCCCTTGCCGTGCAATATTGCCCCTGTTGTCACCATTTCAGTGTACAGCAATGCCTTAGCCGACATTAAACGCGCAAAGTAGCGATAATGGCGATCAGTCCAATCTAGCATAGGTGCTATGCTAAACGTTCTATCTAGCTCAACCCTTGGTGTATCTTGCTTTGAGTCTATATTTGATAAATTCATTGTTCTCACATTTTGGGTTATTTTTACACGTTTTTGAGCATTTTTAGTTGCGCGGGGAACCTATAGGGAACCATAATAGATTGGACTATGGTAACGGGGAACCTCAACAATGGCGTCTTACAGTATTCAAAAACGTGATAAAGCTGACGGCACAAGTAAGTATCGCTGCTTAATCCGTGTTAAGAAAAAAGGCATCGTATTATACACGGAGCAAAGAACTTTTACCAAAAGGTTGCCAGCTGAGGCTTGGGGCAAAGAGCGAATTGTTGAAATTGAAAAAGACGGCTTTGAGCAAGATGAAACGGTGCTCCCTACTCTTGGTGAGATAATCGATAAAACATTGGCTGACCAAAATATCGATAGCACTATTGGTCGATCTAAACGTTTTTGTATTCGTTTACTGGGTGACTGTGATATCGCCAAAGTCAGAATTGATAAACTAAAGCCTCAAGATGTGATTGAGCATTGTCAAAGTAGAAAAGAATCTGGCACAGGGCCTGCAACAATCAACATCGATGTGAGTGTTATCCGCTGGTTACTAAAAATCGCTAAGTCTAATTTTAGTTATGAGGTCTCCCAAAGGGCGGTGATTGATGCTTATGATGCACTCTATAATCAAAATCTCATTGCCAAATCAGCACGGCGTTCGCGCAGGCCGACTGCAGTTGAGATTGAAAAGTTAAAAGTGGGATTGCAGGAGCGAAGCAGCCAACGAATGGCCCATATCCCTTATGTCGATTTACTCGATTTTTCTATTTTAAGCTGCATGCGAGTTGGTGAGGTATGCCGTATAAGATGGGATGATGTTGATGAAGCCCAAAAAGCAGTGATTGTGCGTGACCGTAAAGACCCACGTAAAAAAGCTGGTAATCACATGTTAGTGCCTTTGCTGGGTGGGGCGTGGGAAATATTACAAAAACAACCACGTAATGATGCGCGGATATTTCCTTTTAATGAAAGGTCAGTTGCTGCAGGGTTTCAGCGGGTTAGAAATGAATTGGGTATTGATGATTTACGCTATCATGATTTAAGGCGTGAAGGGGCTAGCCGGTTATTTGAAAAGGGTTACAGCATTGATGAAGTAGCGCAAGTAACAGGGCATAGAAACATTAATACTCTTTGGCAAGTGTATACGGAGCTATTCCCTAAGCGGTTACACGATAAAGATATTTAATAGATAACATAAAGTAGTTAGTAGTGGGATAAATAAAAGTTTTTTATGCTTTTTCATTTGGTGTTATATTTGCCGACCCACTACGATCTATTGGAAACTCCTGAAGATCCATCCAAGGTGTAACGCTTTCCGCACCAATAGGCTTGATAAATGACTTATAAGTATCTATGTCGAACCGGCCAATATGAGCAATTTCAGAAACTGGAATCATCTCTACAAAATCGTCAAGACAAGCTCCAGAACCATCTACAGGCTCACCCTCGTCATTTAAATTATTTTGATAGTGTAAGTAGTAATTAGTAGTGAACGAGACTGTCAGTTTATCTTTATCTCTATACCCACTTAAAATTGGCAAGATACTAAAATGCTCAACATCACCTGATTCAATCGGGATGTCATTAACCATCCCTACATATACTTTACGACTTTTCAAGGTAATCAATACAGTCTGAAGCTCAGAACCGCACTCGAATAAAAACTTTTCTAAAGCAGGGCTTTTTTCTTTATGGATATAATTGCGTGATTGTTCATCATCACGAAAGAAATTATCCAATTTAGAAGCTAAAGGCGCCAATACAACGGCTAAACTTGAACCTAACACCATTTTCAAACTTAGGTAATCTTGAAGGCTTTTTGTATATTGGGTTACCCCTGTAAGCTCTTCAATCGATGTTCTAAAAATGCATTTTAATGCTATTGTTGGAATGTTGAAGCGGTCTAAAGCTATGGATATGATGATGCCTATCAAGCAAAAAAAGATACCATAAGCGCCGCATCGAAAGTAATATCGATGACCGTCTTCGCGACGTGTTATATACATTTGAAATGTCGAATTAGATACGTAGATGTATCCAGATATTAGGATAAAAGCAACAGCAAAGGCCCCCATGAAACCCTCGCAGTGCTAAGCCGTTACAGGAAAGTCTTTAAATCGATTGATTTTATTCATGACTTTTTGACGTATTTTTTTATCATTTAAGTTAAGGCTAAACTCACCATTGCCATTTAAACGATAAACTTTTTCATTAGAAGAAGATTTTATAGGGGTTGGTTTTTTAGTATTCATACAATTCCCTCCTTAAATCAAACTACATCCATTAAGTTTAACTTACACCTAAGTATAGACAACTATCAACAATTATTTGCTTACTGCTAACGTCTATCACAATCATTATTGGGCGAAAGGTTATACAGATATACTAAAATTTATGCAAGAAATTTAAAATTAAACCTCGATATCTACAAATGCAAATGCGGTTGCTATCCTAGCCCTCCATCCTAAATGACTAATCACCTGACAACTGAGTTATTACACTTTAGTTGATATTCAACTTTCTATAAGCAGCTTCAAATTTTCGGCGTTGTTCGCTTCGGTATTCTACGCATTCAACCATGTGTTCGTCGCTTGTGTAGGTTTCGCAATCTGGACGTGGTTTGTAAATCTTTAACCATGCTTCTTGCTTGAGCTTGTCATCTTCTGCTTTTTTAATGGCTCGTTGTTTTCTGTTTTGTTCAGCGATAATTTCTTGTTTGCGCTTTTCAATCTTTTCTTGCTTAGATAGCTTGATGTTACGGAGTTGAATAGCCTGTTGGGCTTTGACTTCCATCAATGCCTCTTGAATTTGCATCTTTGCTTCGTGTTCAACGTATGCCGTGAATGCTAAAAAACCTAAACCCATGACCGCATATGCCAAGAGGATACCTAGCGCAATTTGTATAATTAGTTTCATTATTAATACTGATCTTTAAACATACACCATTGATTTGACTCTTCATCAAACCACATATTAAAGCCTTCAAATTCTGCTTGCATCATGGCATCAACATCAATAACCAAATCAAAGTCAGTCAGGTCATCAACACACTCAGTTTGTAGGTTGTAAAACAATACATTACCAACAATACCGATTGGAATAGCTACCAATAGATAAATGAACAGTTTTTTGAAACTAAATGGGTAATTTTTAAGATAATGGATAAGTGACTTCATGTCTTAACATCCTTTTAAAGAGCAAAAATACACGCTAACCATAAATGTTTGATGGGCGGTGACAGCGTATTGATTTAGATACCACGCCTTCTACAGTGAACATTTCATTGCATGTGATCGATACCGGTTCATGGTCCTTATTAGCTGACAATAACCGGCGATTTTTTAAGTCTAGTATCTTGCATACGAACTCGCCATTAAAGCATGCCACGACCACATCATGATTTTGAACAGTTAAGTGTCTATCAACAACCAAAATATCACCATCAAAGATACCGATGCCCTGCATAGAGTCACCTTTAGCCTGGCCAATAAACGTAGCAGATGGATGCTCTATTAATAGATCATGGAGGTTTAACGGTTTTTGGATGTACTCTTTAGCAGGGCTTTCAAAACCTGTTATCCCGGCACTGGCATAGATTGGAATGACTTTCATAATAATTACCACTGGTTAAATAAACAGTGGTAATTGTAACGTTAAATGATGTAATGACAATGATGATCTGCAACTAAACCTCTATCTCTACAAATGCCAGTGCGGGTGCAGTCCCTAGCACCCTGCCGTCTTGTACGTAGATGTGATCGCCAACGCTGCCTGAACCGATGACCCGTTGTGTGTGGTTACTGGCAGTGCTGGCGGTGACGGTGCCGTCGGTGTTGACCGCGTTAATCGTCATGATGGTACGCGGGGCGCTTAAGCTTTGTTGTAACTGCTTTAACATTACGATTCCTTATGTTGATTTAGATACAACCGCTTATGCAACGTGACGAACGACGGTGATGGTTTGCTCTACATCGATGTCGCCTGTGTCGCGAACCGATGCATTGATAGTGACGGAATCACAGGTACCTTTGAACACATCGACACCTTCACGAATACCAATCAACATACCAGGTATGGCGGGTGGTAAGTCAGCCATTATCGGTAAACTCATATTGATATTAAGCTTATTGCCCGTGTCGGCCAGTGCGTTGGTGCCGGCTGTTCGTGCTGCTTGATTATCAACAATCAGTTGAGCGCTAATGTCATCGGCGGCGATATTGCCTGCAGTGCCTGCGCGTTTTACTTTTGCGCTAATGCCCTGCTGCTCACCGCGCAGCCAAATCACATTGCACTCGGTACCGATTTCTTTTGACTCACTGTAACTGGTGATCACTGCATCGTGCACGGTTAAGTCTGGTGTTACGCCATCCATTAACCACGGCACGGTTGGCCAACGTGGTACCACGGTTAACGCTTTGGTTTCATCATTAGATAGCAACATACAACCCAATTGGGCAACGGCTTCTTGCACTGCATCGATGGGCGATTTATTGCCAACGCTAAACGCGCCAGCAGGGACGTTAAAATCAACGATGCCATTAAGGGCGATTGTCCAACCGGTGAATTGCAGCATGTCGTTAAGTAAACCCGCAAAACTACGTGATGTTGCGTTGGTATAACTGATCGGCAATACGTATGGCGTAGCAAGTTCGGCGCTGCGGCTACGGCCAGTTCCTCGGTATGTTTCATTGCCAAACACTTTGCTAACACTGGTTTGCTCAAGCAGCACAAAAAACTCATAGCCGTTAATACCGACTTTCAGCAGTTGGTTTTCAGCACGGGTGGCATCGATGCGGCTTGAAAAATCGATACTCACCGAGCTGGCCCACTGGCCACGGCTGCGGCTAATACTGATATTACTGATCACAATCGGTACGTCATCAGACACACGCACACACGTAATGGTTGGCTGCATTAAATAATACCTGCGCAGTTGTGGTTCAATGGGGGTTTCAAAATCAAGGCTGGGTAAGCTTGGGTTGGCATCGATTAGCCCGCCGCCATCGTCAAAATAACAATAGTTAGCTGATGCAGTAAAACGTAACTGCAATGGGCTGGTTGAACTTGCCCAAGGCTCGCTAAACCGAATCGTCACTTTGCCGGTTGGTGGTCGATAGCGGGTTGAGCAAATCCAACTCGCAGTATGAGGCCCCCAGGCAATGCTTGGTTGAGTTAACCGAACATTGCCATAGCTGTACTCCGTGGCAATATCGTTAACTAAATAAGCGCCATCACACCAATTGATATTAGCCTGCAGCGTATTCAGCGTTGGTTTTACTTGCCAATCGACTGACATAATCGTGCTGTGTTGGTTAGGTACCAGCCAAGGCAAAGTCACGCTTTGTTCAACACTCGGCGCGACAAACCATTGCCAATTTGTGGTTAACTCAGTTAACGCATTGCCAGCATAATGTATTACTGTTTGCTGTTGAGTCAGTGGTTTATTTTGCCATTGGATTTTTACGCAGTAGTCTGTTGCAGGATTAGATAGCACACCTAACTGAATTTGATTACCGAGCTGTTGGCTTGCACTTGTCAATTGGTGATCATTGGCAGCGCGCAATGGCGGTTGCCAAGTCACGCCCAAATGAATACCCAAAGACGGTGCGCGGATTGGCGGCTCTGGTACCACCTCACCACCAAAGCGGATAGTGATGGGTGAAGTGGCATTAGGCCATGGTTGATCAAATCGTAGTTGTATTGGTGTGGTTGCATGAGTCGAAATATTAACTGGCACAGTGGTTAATATTTCTACAGTATATGATAACTTTACTTCGTTGTTTAAAACAAAAGGTATTACTGACACAACGTCAGTTGATCTATTGCTTGAAAAAGCAAAGTCAACTCTGTTACCAACTGGTGGCGAGTATACATTTGTTGTAAAAATAAAATTATTCAACGGGCGTAATCCTGTCCAAAATTAACGCATTAAGATCATCCGCAACGCTTCCATCTAAACATACAACGTAATATTCACCATCTGGCACTTGTAACGAATATTCACCAGTTTGACTATCACTAACACCCTCAACAGCTAGTCTCCCTGTATCTCTGTTATACACTCTAACAATGGTATCTATGGGTTGACCGTCTGTACCTGTAACATTACCTCTAATGTTTTTTAGGATAACGCTTGTAAATGTTCGAGTAACATCAGGCACTAATGCGGTTGCAAAATTATTACTGTTTGCTACAGCCGTTCCACTTGTCGATGACGAATCCATCATGAAAATTTGGAACTTCGACCCAGTTGATGCTGAGTCAGCCATACAAACTATTTCTATAGAACCTTGTTTGATACGAATAGCCACTTTTGAGTTATTGGCATTTTGATTACTGTAACTAGCCCACTCACAGTAAATTATCGCAGTGTCTTGTGTCTTATTCCACTTCGGTGACCATGACCCAGAATCAGTTGTTGGGTTCTTAAAATTAAATATAATCGGTGGGTTGTTCCCACTTCGACTTTGATATGCTCTAGTCACTGACGATTGCTCAGACGTTATAGCCGTGATAGGTCTGGCGGTGTTAATTACCCCAGCGTCATCATTAAGCCATACCGCAATCGACCCCTCTGTTGATTGCATAAGCTTGGTAGATGTACCACCAATCGTTGTTATGAAACCTAGGTCAATCTCTGTAGAACCATCGTCAGATCGTAATAACCCCGATAACGTGCTATCTGCGTCTAACCCTAACTCATTAGCCCATGCGTTATAAGCGTCTGCTGGTGTTGGGTAGGTATTAACCACTTCTGTAATACTCGGGAATAATTCAATACCTGTTGCGACGTCAGTAATCATATTTTCAACACCGTTGATAATTGGTTAATTGTCAATACACCAACTGCCGTAAACAATATTGGTTGTATGCTTTCTGACATTAAAAATGTGGAATTATTCCAATAACCTATGTAATTCACACTATCACCTTGCGATAGAGTAATATCAACATTCGCATTCAACACCCGTTCACCATTGAGCGATTGGTTAAATACACAAGGTTGTCTTGTGTAATGTGTACTGCTTATTTCATTATTTAAACCACTTTCGCTAGGGTCGCCACTGTGCAAGGATATGTGAGTAGGTGTGATTGAGTTCAGCATCATGTCCTTGGTAATGCTAGAAATATACTGTGTCATACATTAACCCACCCTAAATCAATTGTTGCACAGTTAAAAATGTCGCATTTAACCCCGTCAACTATCACAGCGTTATACTCACGATTGTCATCAACCATTACAATCATCAAATCTTGTTTAGTGACATACTCAACAGGTAAAACTACAATAATAGACGTCGTGTTAGTCAACACTCTAACTGTGCGTACATGTCGGGACAATTTTCGGTCAATAAACTGTACACGTTCAGCATTTGTGTCAACGTCTAGAGTCAATTTCGCACGTGGTATGTTTGCGTCAGACTTATGATGTAAGATAAGTTCCATCACCATTCCTCACAATTTAACCATGTAAACGCTGATGTTGTTTGACTGCGCAACAGTAAGTGTTGCTGACCATTTATCACATCAAACACAGGCCATGATTCACTAGCGTACCTAGGTGTTGCTTCAATCTTCAATCCCGGCATGAACCCTCGTAACGTTGGTGAAACAGATGATGCCATTATGTGATCACCATTTACATCAAGAGACATATTACCTAGCGTCGAGCCTGCAAGCTGAATGTATATTGGTGCGTACACACCTGACCTGTGTGTTGCGAGTTTTGTGGCACTATTACCGTTGTACGGTGAGAAAGGTAATGTGACACCATATTCACGATATTCATCAGCACCGTCTGCGTTATATAATTTAAGCGGCTTACCGACAGGGCTGGTTGTACCTGGTGTGTACCACGTGTTGGCAAATGTATAACTCCAATGGTTGTGTGACGCGTAGGAGTCATCACCTACGGTGTTAGTAGTGTTTAATGCTATAAATTTACCAGCATCAGCAGGTATCACAGAGTTGAAATCCCCGACAAAACATAGGTCATCATATCTTTTGTCATACCCAGACACCGGTGATGTGTCAGACACTATGATGTAAAACCCAGTAGCATTACCGATTACAAACCATTTTGTCATTGATGTTAAGAACGAATGAACACCTGCGCTATAACCCCTACGGTAGCTGGTGTTAATATCCACAAAATCTACAGCAGGTACGAAATCCAACATTACACCTGCATTATTCAAACCATTTCTAGGTGACACAGACACACACGAACCTGTACCCAATGTAGGGTCGTTTCTGAATACAGTCTTAAACTGACTTGGTTCATCAAATACAACAGACCAACCTAGTGGTGATTTAGTACCGTACCCGTCAACTAGGCATTTCCTCAAAATGTTAAGTATTTCAGATGGTTTTCGGTCTGTAATCTGCGGCGCCCCTGCATCATCCCAACGATATACCGTAACTGGTAATCCCATGATTTTTCCTCACGCGAAAGCGGTACCGGCATTACTGCTGGCACCACTGTCTTTAAAAAGTAATTAAGCTTCGTTACCGCGAAACGCCAATACGGCGCGGTCGGTGTTGATTTGGCTGTGGCCTGCTTGCACAGTGCGAATTGGCATAACCGGTTTAGCGCTGGCAACAGTGGCAAAGCGAATGGCTTCACCCGGGTTCCAACCGGCACCGAACGCGCCGGAGCGGATCACAAAGTACGGTTGATTAGTTAACGTATTAATTGGCGCAAAATCGTTTAACGTATCGCCCGTGGCAATTTGGCCAATACGTTTACCGACACAACGAAACGCGGTGCTTGAGGTAAACACTATCGCCCAATCTTCATTTACTGCCGCAGCGTTGGTGACCTCAATCGGGTAATCAACCGTGTTTAAATTGCCTTGCGCAGCCTCGCCGTCTAGGTCCCAATTGTTCGCCCAGCTGGTCATGTCGCGCACCTTGCCGACTCGCGCTTGTAAGTCACCGAGTATCTGCACACTGGCCACACTTGAACCAATGGGATACTCACGCGACAACGCCGCTGAAATGGTCACAGTATTGGTATTCACTGCCGTGACTAACGCCAGCTCGCTTATTGTGTCGCTTAAAATAAACGGTGCAGTAAAGCCGCTAAAGTCACTGTTTAAGGTCACGGTGCCGGCTGCGCTGTCAACGCTAAAGTGATCACTGGTTGCGGTCCATAAACTTGCGCCAGTTGAGTCGGTAATATCAACAAAGTTACTGCCCGTGCGAATGGTAATAACCGCACCATTGCTTGGGCTAACTACGTTTTGATAATCAGTGTGTGAAACCGCAACTGTGCCCCACTGCCTGAATATATCAACCACGCCAGCATTGGGAATGCGCAGCGGGTTTAGGCCGTAAATATCAGCAGGCGGCAGGTTGCGCACTTGCTCGGTAATGTCATAGCGCAAGGTGCTTAACTTAACATCTTGAGTAAACGACAACTGCACCAGGTTATTGACAATACTGCCGCTAATGCCTGTGCCTGTTATCGTGCCATTAGCATCACTGCTGGCGCTAATTAACACATCGCCCACGGTAAACACTTGCACATAAAATGTATCTAACACGGCATCACTGGCATTGAGTACAAACGTGGCCACATTAGCTGACTCGGGCGCAATCACTAAGCCAACATAATCAAGATTAGATATACCATTTTCAAGCGTTATGCTGCCAGTTTGATAGTCTACAATGGCGGCGCGCTTTTCTTCACGCACAACCAACGAGCCAACACCAGACACAATCGTGATGTATAACGCACCATCACGTTCAGTGAATGAGTAAGCCGTACTTTGATGAGTCACCTTACCCGTTAACGTGTTGGGTACTAATTCGCGATCTGCAGGGAATGCATCAGCGTTGTCATAGTTTTGATACGACACGCCCGAGATGTACTGCAACGACACAGGGGTATTGATGTCAGGTTTACGCGATAACGTCACACTCACCGTGTCACTGCTAACCACCACAATGGCATCGTCACTGCCGTACTGAATGCCGCCCGATGTATAACTGGTGATGGGGGTGTAATCTATTGCCGTGTTATCACCCTGCAATACATCAACAAGCGCGAACTGATAGCTTTGCGCCGTTGTCGCATTTTGGGTCACCGTTTTACGTACTATGTCGCCGTCGCTAATTGCTTGGCCTGTTTTAACTTGCTCGCTTAGCACCACTGGCAACAGGTTTTGCTGCACAGCGGCAACGGCTAGATTCTTGTTACTACTCGCGGCAGTTAACTTACTCACGCCATGAAACGTTAACGGGCTGGCCTCGTTCGTTAATCGCAGCTTAGTGCAGTTGGCAGTCGCATTAATGGTGACGTTGTACTCAGGGGTTGCAAAATCAATCGGCGGGTCGAATACAATATTGCCCTCGCTGTTGCCTGTTGCGTTGGTGTCAGTCACCATGGCGTAATGTATTTTGCGTGGCCAGTCTGCATCTTCAACGCCAGGGTATTCCACTGCAATGGCAATCACTTGGCCCACGCGCAAAGAAGTGGTTTTGCGGTACTCTTTACCGTCGAACGTATAAGTAGACTGTAAATACTCGCGGCTAAAGCTGTTTTGATTCGGTAAAAAGCCTGGGGCGCCAGAACGGATTAATGACCCCGCCGTGACTGACGACTCTAATATTTCTTTCATTTCGACCATGCGATCTTCATCGTCTAATGCATCGGCCTCTACCAATAGCATAGACACAAGCGGATCACTCGGCGGCTGACTAATAAACACATGCGCATCGAGCAATGTGGCGGTGTCTGTGGTGTCTAATGCGGGGTAGCATTTAACAACATCGAGTGATGATTGCGCGTGGTCGATGTCTGAAATGGCAGTAAACAATTCGTTAAGTTTGCCCGACTCAACCGCATTACGAGTACGCTGGCCGCCTGCGTCGTCACTGGTACCAAGCAACTCGGGTTTAAATATCTTTAATTTATTACGGGTAATGCTCATGAGCCACCTGTGTTTATCAATAAGCGAAAAAGAGTTATAGCGTTAAGAAACGTAATACCACGTTGGTGAGCAGCGGATACCCGCCTAGCTGGTCGTCCACATCATCACCGGTAATCACGCTGGTTTGGGTGTTATCCCACACCACAGTCATGTCGGTGCCATCGTGACTAATCACAAACTCAGTTAATGTGCTGGCCGCATGGGCTTGCAGTTGTGCAAACTCACTGCGGGGCATCCAGCCGTTTTTACTGCCAAGCTCTAGCGCTATGCCTGCGGGTATCACGGTTTGCTGAATATGCGGGGCACCGTTAAGCGCCCGTTTCATATTGGCTGCAACCCGTTGGGTGTTATTGCGGTTTAGCCAGTGCAATGGCTCGGTTAACACAATAGTGTCGATGGTGGTGTTATACATATCGCCTCATTTTTTAATGTGCGTAACGTTGCCAAACAAAACTAACCACCCACTGATTGCAGGCGCTTAATCTCGGCAACCAACTCATTCACAATGCTGCGCTTGGTTTGCGTGTCGAACGTGGCGTTACCCACTTGCAGCTGCAGCACCACAGTGTCGCTACTGGTTGCTGCGGTTGTGGTGGTCGTGGTTTGGGTTTGAGTTGCCGTGGTTTTGGCTGCGGCCGTTGCTGTCGTGGTGGCGGTTTGTTGCTTGGCAGTTTCGGCATCACTAAGGGCCTGTTTTTCGCTGGCTTCTTGCTGGGCTTTAATCTCAGCAGTTCGGTAAGCGTAAACCTTGTTTAGCGTTTTCTCGGCCTCCTTCAACTGGCTGATTAACGCCTTGTCGCCCGTGGTTTCAGCCGCCGCTAACTGAGCTTTAATCTCAGTCAGTTCTTGCTGATAACGGCGTTTTTCGATTTCATCTTGGCGGCCAAGGTAACCGTCGAGTTCATCTTGCAAGGTGTCGAGGGTTGATTGGGCACTATCACGCAAGGAGTCCATGCTCGATTTAGCCGATTCAATCGCGCTGCGCAGCACACCCAAGTCTTGATCATTCATCAAGTTCATTGAATTTGCCGCACGTTCGGCGCTATTGATTAAACCCACATTGCCGTTTTCGGCTGCATTGAGCGCATCAACCAGTTTGAGCAGTTCAATGCGCTGGCCGTAATACGCCTGCTGCGCCTGCTTACCTGCAATTTCGGCTGCACGGGCAAAGTTACTAATGCCGGTAAAGTCGATAGATTTGGCTTGAATGGTTTGCAGATCACCGATTTCACCACGCAGATTTTTGTAAATCTGAATGGTTTTTTCAAGCTCGCTGCTTGAGTCAGTTAACTGGCGTTGTCCGTATAAAATCTGCTTAAAGTACGCTACGGCGCCAGTGCTGAGGTCAGCAACTTGCGCGGTGATCCCCTGCAAGTATGCTGTAAAAAACTCAGCCACACTTTGCAAAGACGAACCCGCATCTTGCGCGCTTTTAACAATCACGCCCACGGTATTTTGAATGCTAATACCAATGTTAGTGCTTGAGCTTTCTACTTCCTTTTCGGCTTGCTGGCCACTTTCGCCCATGGCCGCTTGTGCTTGGTTCAGCTTTTGGTACTGAGTAACCAATGCGTCAACATTTTCGCTCAAGCCAAGGTTGGCGGCTTGTTGCTTAAGGCTCGACTCAACTTGCTTGTCACCCGCAGCTGCGGCTTTTATCGATGCCTCTGCGTATTTTAAGAACGCCTGGTTAAGCTCGTTCGTTGAGGCAACACCATCCGCAGCACCTTGTTTAACTTCTTCGTAAGTGGCTTTGGCTGCGGCGGCCTGTTCGCGCAATACTGTAACAGTAGTAATGCCAGCCTTAGACATCGCCAATTCAAACTCTTTGATTTTGGCGGTTTGTTCGTCGGTAGCATCACCTTGGCTTTGCTGAGCATCAGCTACATCATTGGCGGCATCAGTTTGTACCTTAGCGCTTTTAGTTGCGGCCTCGCCTGCGGCTTTATAAGCAGTTGCAGCGGCCTGTTCAACCTCCCCCGTTACTTGTTGCCACGCAGCATTAATGTCTTTACTGTCTTGCTCGATTTGCTGTTTATAGCCTTCAGCAATTGCTTTAACAGCACCAGACGCCTGGCGAATTGATGCGGCTAATTCATCACCACCGAGTTTTTCAATCATAAATGCATAGGCATCAATGACCGTCGCGAACGATGACGTAGCAACCAATGCAATGGACGACAAGCCAGCAGTGATACCATTCCACACTAGGCGCAGTGATCCACTAATCACATTTAACGCCCGAGCAAAGGCGGCAATGTTTTCAAGGGTGGCGGTAATGCTTGAGCCACCATCGCGGATCATGGTGGTGAAAAAGTCGCTTATGTCTTGCGCAGCTTGTTTGATTTGACCGCTTTTATTGAGCTCATCAAACTTGGCGTTTAACGACTGAATAAAATCAACGGCTACTTGATACGCGCCAGAATCAGCAATAATGGTTTTAAACTCGGTCCATTTGTTGGACATCAAGTTAACTTGGCCGCTCAAGCGTTCAAGGCTTTTAGAGGCTTGGCCATTGGCTTGGTTACCAATTTCGGTAAACAACTGCTGCATTACATCGCGGCCAAGCAAACCCGCTTCACTTAACTTACCAAGCTGTACCGCATTTTTCCCGGTGACTTTTTCGAGTAAATCCCAAACAGGTACGCCGCGCTCAACTAACTGCAGTATTTCTTCACCCTGCAGTTTTTGTTTTGCCCAGGCTTGGCCAACGGCCAAAATGATACCCTCGAGCTTTTCTTGGCTACCACCTAGTTTAGCGTTGTAATCGACCATGGCTTGCAAACTGCCATTCATGGGGTCGATGCCAAATGTTTTTAACGATGCAAAGGCTTGTTTAGCCGAATCTAAACGGGTACCTGTGTTATTGGCAAAGTCTTTAATCCATTGGGTAGCCTGCTCACCACTGGCAATACTGCCCATCATAGCGGTCATTTGCGCAGTGAACGCGGCGGCCTCATCGCCTGCGGTTAATACCGACTTGATGCTATCCCATAGCTTGTCGATACCGACATACGCACCCGCCATGGCAACCAGCGAGGCGGTTGCACTTTTAATGCTACCACCAAAATCACCGGCATCTTTTTTAGACTCAACCAGTAACTTATTGTGTTTTTCAAGCTTGGTGTTCACGCCGCTTAATGCGGTTTCGGCTGCCGCTTGTTGGCGTTTTAAGTCCTGCGTGGCATCCGCTAGGCTGTCCATGCTGATGCCCGCAGCTTTTACACTGGCGGTATTTTTGTCGAGTTCGGTTTTGTTTTTATTAATACTGCTGGCTAACTGATTTAACTCAGTACGCGCCGTTTTAACTTGCAGTGTGTAATCGGCTTTATTGCGGCTTGCATTGTCAACTGCAGTGCTAACCTCTAACAACTCACGGCGCTGAGTATCTAATGCGGTGGCCAGTTGTGCCGCAGCATTTTTAGCGCTGGTTTGTTCGGTCGTTAATTGCTGTAAATCAATTTTGGCTTTAGCTAATGCGGCGGCTTGTTCGGTGCTTGCCGTTGCACTTTGTTGCTGCTCGGTGCTGAGTTTTTCAACTTCAACACGGGCCTGTTGTAACTCAGACTCGTATTTAACCAATGCCGCTTGCGCTTGATTGTATTCTTGCTCAAGCAGGTTGGTTGAACCCTCGGCCGCTTTTTGTGCGGCTTCAAGTTGCTTTAATTCTTTAACCGCTGCCTTTTGCTCGGTGACTAACTTATCAAGTGCCACCGAATTGTCTTTGTAGGCCTTTTCGCCCTTGGCAATTGATGCTGTTAAATCATCAATTGAGTTGGCAGCGGCTTGTAAATCTTCTAACTCTTTTAAGCGATCGTTTAATACTTCGCTTTGTGCCGCTAACTCAGTGACTGCCTTTTCGGACTTTTTGGCTTCACTTGAAAATAAATCTTTGCCCTGAATGATCAGGTTAATGACTTGGTCTTTAAAACTCATACATCACCAAATTAGCGTTAAAAAACAAAATAAAAGCCCACAGCGGTTAACTGTGGGCTTGAATGTTGAACTATCCGGATATTCCGGACAGTTCAATTACGCTGCGCTACGCACAAAGAACTTGGACTTCCCAGCGGCAACAATGCTGCTGTCGGCCAGTACGCCGCCTTCGATGTCGAATGAACCGAAGTCGTCGCCAATTAAGTCTAGGCCCGATGTTGGTGTAGGCTTCCAGCGGTAAAACTTAAGCACGTTAGGCTTGCCTGTGGCATCGTTAACACCATCAATCACCACTTTGACTTCTTCGCCTGATTCAACCAGTGCTTGCAAGGCATTGCCTGCTTTACTGGTGTAGCTGACTTTTAAGTCTTGGCCTGCAGTAATCTCACCTGTGCTTAATGCACGAATACCGCCAGCGCTAACCACATAGTCAACATCAACAACATAAGTGGGTGTGCCTGAGCTGTGGGTTACCACTGGGGGCACTGCGGTATCAATCATTTTGGCGGTGTCGGCTAGACCATCTAACACAGCAGTAATGGCTTCGTCTGTTACCGACTCAGCGGTTAACACGTCAATTTTACCGCGCAGCGCTAACGCTAGGTTGGCGTTGCTAAAGTCGTTTAACGTCATTGATAAGTTAACCGATTTAACCACGGTGATTTCATCAGCGTTACCGCCACCACCGCGATAGTTTGGCTGCTCTTTGGTTTCTTGCTCGATTGAAATGTTCACGCCGCTGGCGTTACCCACGTCGCGGCCGTTGACATACACGATGCCCGAGCCGATATAACTCTCTACTACGGTTTCGCTCATAGTTGTTCTCCAAATGGTACTGTATGAATTAAGGTTAAAGTGATGACCGCTAATCCATGTTTTTCATGGGCTTCGGGCATAATGTATTTACAAGCCTCGGACTCTTTAAACGTAATAGCTTGGGGTAGCCATGACGGTTTCTCGGTATTACGTTCGTCTTTAAAGAGTGCGCTGCGAATGTCGCGAACCAGGTTGATTAGCTCGGCGGTGGGGTTGGTTGATTTACTCAGATTAATGCCGGCAACCACTTGCAATACCAAATCATCGCGGTATGGGTTAATGCCGTTTTTGGCGCCGAACAAATCGGTATAAGGCTGCAAAAAAATAAACTGCGCTTCTTTTGCCAAAGATTGCGCATAAAAACCTTCGCGCACCGTTGCGCCGTCAACCAGCTTTAGGCGGTCTATGATTGTGTTAATCATGGGTAATGTCTCTTGGTGAAGTTAAGAACTACTTAGCGTATTGGCCGTATTTTTTACGCAAATGGGCGATAATGGGTGGCTCTAACTCGTCACGCATATACCCAAAGCTGCCTGCCACTGAAGGGCCGTATAACGATTTTTGTCCTTTTAAATCTCGCCAAGAGTTGTCACCCGTTTTACGGCTAAACATGAGTTGATTGCCGTTGCGCCCAATGACAGTAAACGCACCGCTAAACCACACAGGCTTATTGCGAATAACGTTTATGCTGTATCCACCGGCTACCCGAGCGGCACGTTTACCCACTTTGTAACGAGGGCTGGCAAACCGAGTTAAGGTGCTGGCGCGCATCCTTGCGCTAATTGAGGCGGTTAGGGTTTTGGGGTTAATGCTCACGCTGAAATGTTGCTCAACATACGACTTAGACTTAAAACCGTATTTGTTAAAAATGGCATCTACAGCAAGCTGATTACCAAAATTGGCGGCATCGTCAATGGCTTTAGCAATGGCAGGTGATTGCGCATCACGAATGCGTTTAAGCTCGCGATCTACTTCTGCAAAGCCTGTGCTAGTTAATGCCATGACAACACCTACATTTGTAAATACACATAGGTCACACACACTGAGTCAGTGCTAACCCGCTGGGTTAATCGGCACTCAACCCCGTTGATGGTAAATACATCGCCCGAATTAACATCACCTTCGCTGAGCAAAAACTCAGCGCGCATGATTAACTCAGGCACGTATTCGTTAGACGATGCGGCAATTTCGCTGCCGTTATCGTCTAGTGACACCAGGCGAGTGTAGGGGGTTGCCCCATCCGTTGGGGCGAACGTGCACGGGTCAGCCAAGCGCTGAAACACCCGTGCTATTTTGGCATTTACTCGTTCAGCAAATACCGCTGCCAAACTAGGCATTGATTTTTACCCATACTGTATCGCTTGGGTTGCCAGCGGCCGCCCATGCTTTACCCGCCAAGGTATTGCCCGATGCAGTTGATGTGATCATGCCGTCTGACTTGATATACACCTGAGCGCCTTGGGTGATGTCGTCGGCGGTGACTTTAGGCAATTCAAACACGCCCTCTGTTACACCAACACCCACGTCATCAAGGGCAACATTGCCAAGCGACACAGCAACTACTTTGCCTAATAACACTGGCGCACCACTGGCCACTGCGGCCGTAGCGATAAAGTCGATGGTATTACCATCTGATACACAATTTTTCATGGAATGATTCCTATGATTTAACAATCAAAAATAAAAAGGCCGCTAGCTAATTGGCTGCGGCCTTTTCGTTAATTACTGACCAGATGACTTGTACACACCACGATGATCAAGCGGTGCTACACCTGCGTCGATACGCACTTTGGTGGCAACACCGTCAACGGTAAAGCCTTGTTGCTGCTCAATGTATGGCGTATCCATGCCGTCAAGGTATGCCACTTCAATGGTGTCACGGCCTTGGCCTGCGGCTAAATACCACGCTGCTGCACTTGCGTCATCTAAACGAGACTCGGCAATAACTTCAGCAAAGTTTTGGATAGGGTTAGCAATACCCGCGTTAACATCGGCGCCTTTAACTGAGCTTGATTTGATGATTTGGTTCATCGTTGTTTCAAGCGCTACTGGGCACAATACAAACTCAGGGCGAATGTTTAAGTGGCGAGTGCCAGACTTTTGCTTACGCATAGCTTGGCGGCCAGCATCTAAGGCCGCAACACTTGCAGCACCTGAGCCTAGGTTGCCATGGTCTGAATGGAACAAGGCTTTACCGTCTGACATTTTAGGGTTTTGCGTTAACACTGCATAAACCAAGTCGCCAATGGTGCCTTTCGCTGCAAAGCCCATTTTCATTGGGATGTCAGTTAACATGCTCATATCGTCATTGATGATTGCCTGGCGAGTAATCGAAAACAATTCACCATATGTTGCTAGGGCGATTTGCTCTGCGCGATCACCTAAGGTGATGTACTTATACTCAGCACCTTCGCGCACTTCGCGTAAGCTGTTAAAGTCACCAAGCCCCACACGTTTAGCAATTTTAAAGTCACCCAACTGGCCTTTTTTGGTCCAGCGTTCAAAGGTTTCTTCTGCGGTTTCCCAGCCCATTAACACCGACTTATTAGCCACATCCAATAGGATGTTTCCAAAATCGCTTGAACTATGGGTAAAGGCTAAACCCACCATCTGCATTGGGTTTAAGTTGGCGATGCCAATACCGCGATCAACCAACGATGCACGGGCAAGCTCACGTAAGTTGTAGCTATTGTAAGCATTGTCTTTTTGCGCTTCACCGTGACCAGCACGATTCATAACATGCGCACGAATTGAGTCACCCACCAAGTTACCGTTACCAGCATGAATGATCACGCTGTTAGGTTGAGCGGCTAACGACGTAGTGCCTTCGCCCAACTTTGCCAAGATCATGTCTTTGGCTTTGCTGGCATCGATGTTGGTATCTGCAATACAGGTGTTTTTAATGTCTGCAAACTGCGGAAACGTAGCGAACGCAGCATTAATGCCGTCGATACGATCTTTGTTCATTGCAGCAGCTGCAGCTTGAATGTCTGCTTGCGACGGTGAAGTTGGTGCTGGCACCGATGCTGCTGGGGTGTTAGTGGCTGCTGGCGCAGGCGTATTGGTTGCACCAGGTACATTACCCTGTGGTGCAAACAGTTTTTTTAGAGCTTCAGGCATATTAGTAAAGTCCTTGAGTCTTTTTGAGTTAAGCGAAGCCGCCATTTGCAGCGGTTCAGTGAGGGTGTTGGCGAAACCTTTTTCAACCGCTTCGCGGCCAGTTAGCCATGTTTCAGCTGCCAAAAGCGTATGTAACTCATCTTCTGGCAAACCTGTTTTTTGTTGATACGCGCCAACTAAATTACCTTCGACTTTGTCGAGTAAGTCGGCATATTTGCGCATGTCGTCGGCATCACCTAACGTGCCGCCCCATGGTTTATGCACCATCATCATGGCGTTTTCGGGCATAATCACTTCATCAAATGCCATGGCAATCACGCTGGCCATTGACGCGGCAAGGCCGTCAATATGGCAAACCTTGTGCGCGGGGTGGCCTTTGATCATGTTGTAAATCGCCATGCCCTCGAACACGTCACCACCTGGCGAATGGATGCGTGCCGTTAAGGTGCCGATTTTGCCTAATGCTTGTAAGTCGCTGGCGAACTGACGGGCACTAATGCCCCAGCCACCAATTTCGTCATAAATCATTAATTCGGCATTACCGTTTTGCGCCTTTAAGCTGTACCAGCTTTTTTCGGGCTTATTGGTCGGTGTCAGGGTCAGGCTTGCTTGTGGTGCTAGCAGCATTGCGGCGGCTACCGCCAGATGCATTTGTGTCTTTTTCACTTGGGGTTACTCCGTTTTGTGGCTCTGGGTCGTTACCCGTGACCATGTCGTTGTCGCGGTTAAACTTAACTTCACGTTGGCGTTGTCGTTTAACTTCGCTTGGGTTACGGCCACGAGCTCGCGCCCAGTCAGCCTCGGTTGCGGCATTACCGGCTATCATCATTTCCCAGCCTTGGGATTCTTTGCGGGGATCAATCCATGGCATGGTTGGTCCGTAGTACACCGCGTCAAACAAGGTGCGGGTGTCTAAGTCTGGCGGCAATGTTAATGGGTCCTGCTTATTCATTAACTCCATCTGCAACCAGTTACGAAATGCTGGCCGCGCCCAGCCGGCACAAAACCATTGCTGCATAATGCGGTTCGACTCGTCTTGCTCGACTAGCTCTTGGCGCTGGCTTGAGTAGCTGCCTTGATAATCACGGGCAATACTTGAGTAACTACCACGGGTGCCTGCGGCACAGGCTTTCAACTGGCCATTACGAAAATCAACCAAGTGCACGTTGGGGCGGTTTGACTCAATCATGCCGACATCTTCACCAACAGCGAGATCATCAAAGGTCATGCCTGGTGCAATGTTTATTTCGCGGTCAGCTTTGGCGTCACCATCTAAGCCGAACATACTGGCATCGCCGCGTTTGATGTAAAACGCTAACGCTGCCGCAATACGGGCGGCGACTCGTTCAGATTCTTCATAGTCTTTTATGTCGCCAAGGCGGGTTAAAATGCCATGAAAAATACTGATACCGCGCAGCTGGTGCAGGCGCTTAAACAAGCCCAAGTGCAGCATATTGCTTGCAGGTACCGTTTTGGTTTTGTAGCGAAAACCGATTTGGTCGGCGGGATGGTCTAGCAGCACATGGTAATTCACCACCTGCCCCCATCCGTTAACCTCTAACCCCTGACGAACGCGACTTGATACATCGTTAAGTTCAAACGGAATGTAATCAGGCTCAAGCGCTTCAATACTGTATTGGGTGCCTTGCGGGTTTGGGTGACCAAACTTAGCCACTTTACCGCGCACTTGCTGGCCGAACACTTCACCGTCGCGTAATGCGGTGCGCAGCACTAAGCGCTCAAGTTCTGGCCGAGTGTAGCGCCCTGTTACGTCAGGCTTTAATGACCATGTGGCAAAACGGCGTTGTATTTCGTTGGCCAGTTCGTCGAGTATTTCACCACTCATGCTGCGAGGCTGTGGCTCAACCACTATGCCTTGGGCACCAATAACCCGCTCTTCCATGCGGTCTAAAATGCCAATACTGAGGTCGTGATTTTCGTCTAACCAGCGCGCTTGTTCACGCAGGCTTTTACCTGCTGCAAATACCGCTTGGTTAGCGCCGCGCCCCTCTTTACTGGCTTTGTGGGTTCGGCTTGGGCTGGCTGCTTCGTAACCTTTTAAGTTGCGATAACTCATTGCGGCCGCCTGCCGTTTTAACGCCCAGCCTGGGGATAAATACGATAGTGCATCGTTAATAATGCTCATGCTGAGCCTCTTTTAAAATCTTGCGAGTGTGGTACCCCGTGGGCGGGTGTACATACTGAGTGTGCGTTGCCATTCAATGCGGCCTTTGCGGATTTGATCCAGGTCTTCTGTACTCATCATCTTGCCGTTGATGGAGACTGACTTACCCGCCAGCACATCTTTTTCGGCTTCGATATAGAGCGCGACCATGTCTGCCGCTTGTTGTTTTGACATTACAGCCAGCCTCCTGATTTAGCCGAGCCCCCATTAAGCCAGTTATTAACTGGGGCTTTTTTCGGTTTTTTGGGTTGTGGGGGGTCATCGGGTGATGATGGGTTTTCTTCTTTATTTGTTACCACTTTACTGAGCGATTCGAGATTGATGCCGAACCTATCAATGGCGATATACAGTGCCGCCAAGGCATACACAAAACAGTCGAGTGCTTCGTTACGTCTACCGCCTGCGTCCCATCGGTAAACAATGCGGCCGTCGCGCCTTGTTGGCATTTTGCGTTCAGACGTTAACTGTTGCAGTTCGGTGTCATCACACACGTTGTCGTTTAGGGGCAAATGAATTGCACCAGGTGTACGCATATCAACACTGGGTTGAGTACGCATCATGGACATGATCAACTCTTTAGCGTTGTCGGTACCGACCTCGGTTAAATACACGCCTTTGTTGGTTCGCTTGCGCGGAAAATTCGCAATCGGCTTGCCATACATGTTGGCGCCTTTAACTGGGATAACACGGTACAAACCGAGCTTTTTACTCATTGAGTAAACCGTGTCGGTATAGTGACCGCCCGAATCCCAACAGGTTGTGCCAATGTTAAGCACGATGCCGTCGTTACGGGTGTAACTTTGGTTTAAGCGCAGCGCAACTTTATCAAGTAGCACTTGGCTGGCTGGGTCGCCATACAAAATAAACCTATCGAACAAGGCGCACTCTTTACCTGCGCCCCACCCCCAAACACGGCCTTCGTAGCGGTCGTCTTGGGTATCAACACCCGCCGTGACATACACAACCCAATCGGGCATTTTGCCGTTGGGGTACATTTCACGCCTGCGGCCGAGGTCTTCCCACTCAATGCGTTCGCCGTTGTCGTTGTCCCACGGCTGGCCTAATTTGGTGTTAACAAAGGTTTGTAGCTTTTCTTTGTCGCCTTTGGCTTTGTAAAATTCGGTGACTAACTTGGCCCAGCTGTTAAGCGTGTTGTAAGCCGACCAGATATAAATTGAGATATTTTCGGGGGTTAAAAAGTCGTTGCCGTCTTTATCAAAAAACGAAATAAAATCTGGGGTGTACACGCCCGTTTTGTCGCATATCCATACTGCGCGGGGGTGTTCTTCCATGTCGTGCAGTTGATTGTTTTCAATGCAGGCACCGCAGTGTTCGCACACGTAATACGCCGTGCTTGGGTCGCTACCTTGCCACTTGATGCCAAATGGTTCGGTTTTGCCGCCCCACTTTAAGTGCTGCAGTTCGTCGCAGTGTGGGCACGGTAAGTTAAATCTAAATTGGTACTGGCTTTCGCTGCATGCCTTTTCAATTTGGCAGGCACCGAGAATTTTAGGCGTTGAACCACGGATCGACTTAGGAAACATCGACAGTTCAACACGGGTATCACCTAAAGATGTGGCGTTACCCTCGTGTTCGATTGACTCGTCAAAACCTGCAAGTTCATCGTAAATTACATCGTCAGTTGATATTTCACGATAATTAGCAGCGGCGGTACCACCGCGCACCATTAGCGTTTTACCGTTGCTGAATACCTTATCTTCTAATGTGCTGTCTTTGTGTTTGCGGCCAATCCAAGGCGCTAGGGCCTTCCAAATCGGCATGTCACGTATTGCCGTTTCAACGTGTTTTTTCATGAACGTTTTGGCGGCACCGTCCCGCGGCTGGTATATCAGCACGTTACGTTTTTTGTGTTCGACTTTGTAACCCGCATTGGCCATCAGCATTTTGGTGTAACCGACACGCGCTGATTTCATAATATTGAGCGTGGTGATTTGGTCGTTACCCATGGCATTTAAAATGCCGATTTGAAACGGTAGACTTTCCCATTTGCCTTCTGTGTAAGACGACTCCGACGACATATAAAAATGCGTGTCGGCGTATTCACTGCACGTTAAAACGGGTGGACGGTAAAACGATTTAAGACCAGCAGATACAGCGGCTTTCAGATTGTTAATCTGTGCTGCTGATATACTCATCTAATAAATCCTCAATGCCGTTGGCCAGTTCAGCGGCGGTGTTTTGGCTTTTAATTACTTCGGCGCGAATGGCGTCTATCGTGCGTTCTGGCATGTCGGGGAATTTACGTTTTACGCGAATGTGTATTTGGTCAAGCACTGGCGATATTTGCGCGGCTATACGGCTCAACACAAACGAGCAAAACGCCACCTCGACCACTTCTTTGCGGTCTTTTTCGTTCTTCAATTCTTGGCCGTCGGCCTGCGCTTTGGTTAAACGGTAGCGCTCGTAATCAATATTTGGTTTGTCGTCTTCATCATCCAGCGGTTTGCTTACATGTTTTTTGCGCTCGTTGGCGACACGATTGCCCACAACATCGGCCATGGTGTACAAACACTCACGGCCTTTTTTGCTGTGTATTGGCACATCCCACTTGTCGAACGCCTGGGTACTAATGCCCAAACTTTTGCACAAGTCGGTTTTATTCAGTAGCACTGGCTCGGCTTCGGGTGTTTGAATACGTGCCATATAATGCCTATTGTTTCAGTTAGTAACCTTGAATGATTGCAGTGCTAGTGCCTGCGCTGGTGAGTGTAAATTTTTCAATGTTGCCTAGTTCGATGTTATGGCTACCGGCTTCTAGGTCTGCTTGAGTAAAGTCAGTACCGTTGATGGTGTACGCCAGCGTGATGTTGTCACCGCTAAATATCAGTTGGTGTTGTTTGCAACTTTGCATAACACCTGGGCGCGTAACGTCCACGGCCGACGTAGTCACCGTTAAATTTTCGCTGTAAATCATGTGAGTTCCTTGGCTTGTTGTGTAAAGCGGGATTGTTACTTGCGGGGGTTATGGGTTGGTAAAATCTTCTTCTATCTCGGTTACAAACTGGGTCGCAAATTCAAGCGCTTCATCCCACGTTAATAACATCGGCGTTGTGTCGCTAATGCCGAATGATACTGTATGACCTTGCTCTGTTAAATAGTCAACAAAGCGTTCAGCGTTTTCCTTGTGATAATTCACCATCCGATAGTCACCGTAAGATACTGCATCGGGCCATGCATTTTTAGCGGGTTCGCTGTCTTGATAGCCTTGTTCAGACAATACAACAAACACGTATAGACCTGAGTTAAGCCATTGTTCTAACTGTGTCATACTGCTGTCCATCCTGCCGCGTTGTAATTAACAATAGTCGCGTTAATACTTCCGACCGTTGCGAGTTGGTTGGCGCCTTGGGACTTGTTGTTTAGTGGGATCTCTAATATTTTCAATCCAGCAGAATCAACACTAAGTTTTGTTATAGCCCCTTTAGCATATGAACCCGATGCCTCCATTAACTTTGATAACTTAACAGTACCTAGAGAAATTGAGTTATCGACAACACCTTCTAAAACTCCGTTTATATACACTGAAGAAACCTGACCTACGCGCCTAAACCTTATGAGCCTAGAGGTGTTATCAGTAACCTTTGTTGTTGACGTTGGCGTTGCGTAGCCACAGTACATCCTTACGGCACCATTCAGATCAAATCTTGCAAATCTGTCATTATTAGCCGCAGCCATAAATGTTTTGTAGTCTGCCGCCAGCCCTTTGTACGTAAATAAAACGTCAAAATCGCCACTTAATACTATTTCACTACTTAGCGATATAAATTGCGTCAATCCATCTGTAATAAACGCATAACTCGTAACACCTAATGCCGCAGCCGTTGACGTAATAGATGTACCTGCACTATCAGTCACAACAACAGTAATCGACGCAGCATTATCAGTAGCATCGGCAGCAAATGACAATGCCGCGCTATTGGTGCCAACGTTTGCACCGTTCTTTTTGTACTGATACGAATAAGGCGCAACACCACCTGTCACTTCACAGCTAAATGTAGCGAGGGCATACTCGTCAACGGTTTTGCTTTGTGGCTGAGATACGAATGATAGTGTCGTAACAACAGGAACCTGAACACCAAACACTGACGTTATAGCTGGTCGTATTGCGGGGCGAAATGCGGGTTTGAATGCGTTCATTTGAGTTCGGCCTCAATATCTTCTATCACGTGACTTGAGCGTTCTAGCTCAATATTTTGCAGCTGCTTGTTCAGTAATTGCTTTTGTAATGCTTGTATCTGCTCGTCTCTGTCACTCTTGCGAGACTGATAAAACCAGTTCACTAACGCAGTGGCCACAGCACATATCACACCAACTAAAACCCCAATATCCATATCGTTCACATAGCTGCCTGCTGCGGTGAAAAACGAGGCGATATAAGAAACAACCGACGTGAACTTTGCACCAATGTCAGTCGTTATACTCATGTGATTGCCGCCATTGTTGTAAACGCTGCATATTTGCATTACACATTGCTAGCGCGTGAGTTTGGGTAAGTGAGTGTTTAAGTAAATCAAGATTGGTGGTACCAACAAAATCAGGGGTGCTGCACAGCACTATCCAATCGGGCGGCGGCAACACATACACCGTTTTGGTTTGGGTCACCACTTTTACAATCGGTGTGCTTGAGCAGCTGCAAAGCATCAGTAGGCAACAAAGCGTTAGCCCAATCTTTAGTAGGTTCATCGTCTGATTCCTTAATGAGATTGGCTTGAACAATTCGGCTTTCGTGCGTAGCCTGTAAATCGATCAGCTGTTTTCGGTGCGTAGCGTTAATCTCAGTCATTACCCGGTAATCACGCTCAAGTATTTTGATACGTTCAGCTTGATTGTCGTTACTGCTTAATAGCGCTTCAACACTCACTTGAGATTGCAATACATCATGCGTTAGCGATGCGTTCTTGGCTTTGAGTGAGTGCATACCCAAACCGCCAACAACGAGCAACGTAGTCATAATCAGCACAAGGCATAAAAGCACAGTGGTTTTAAAATCATTAAACATTACAAGCCCCTTAAACAATAACGCCGCAGTTACTGCAGCGCTTCAAGTGAGTTTACGCATTGCCTGTGTCGGTCTTGCGCGCGGGTCCAAACGCCATAACACCGTTTGTTGCCAGGTGTTGAACAATCAAAACCCGCGACAGTTCGGTACTGTGGCAACAGCAACGCATCACAAGCCTTGCGGTATTCGCCATTTAATACATGTACACGCATGGGCGACTTTAGCCAACGGCCGATGCCGTACTGGTAAACCCAGTCGATATATAAATCATATTCAGCCTGGTTAAGCTCGGCGCCAATTAAGCTTTGTCTAAATCGGGTTTCATCTTTAGAGATATGCGCTTTGGCTATTTGCAGCGCATTAATTGGGGTAACCGTATCGCCTAGCTTAACTGGGCGGTCATTAATATGGTAAGTGGACCCAAAGCCCACGGTAGGCCGATCACCTTTTACCGGAATTGTCGCAGTAGGCGTAAACCCTTCGGAAATAACCAAACCAATAAAAGCAGCGGCCGACAAGCTAAGGCCTGCCACTGTCATTCTGTTAGCCATAATTACCCCCAAACAAATATTCATATGATAGCTATTGATGCATTAACGGGGCGCAAACCCGAACTACGTCATGCCGTTACTTTTTCAAGCTCGGCCACTTTTCGCTGACTGTGTTGCAAAGCGAACTGCTCAAGCTGATTAAACGTGCGAGCTGACACGCTGGCGGTTAAAAGTGTTCTTCACCCGTCAAACCAATTAATGCTATTTCATGATCAATGCCCTCCTGGTAAACAATGTGTAAGCTAAGCTTTTGCGCTAGTGCATGCTCTGCTCGTGCACCGTGTGATTGTTCCCAACCATCGAGCATGTAAACCATATCGGCACACATCAACATGGTGATGCCAATCTGCATGTATTCAGGTTCAGATAAACCCGCTGGCAAAGTGGCTGGGTTAAGCACAATGTGCGTTAACGACTTTTGCACTTGCGCGGCCAAGTTAAACGCAGGCCGATTGCAATCTGGTAAACCAGACATAGGCCCAGCGATATACACTTTTTTACGGTTCATGTGTTCACCAAATAACATGCAAAAAAAATGGGCTCCAATGCAGGAGCCCAATGGCGAGGATGTAAGCAAAGAGAAACGATAGAGGAAGCTAAGCAAGTTACGCAGTTGTACCAAGCTTACATAAATATACCCATTTTTTTGGCCATTAAACAGGCCATATATGGCCTTTAGGTTTTTGGCATTCCGTGATATATGGCGCTAAATTCTCTAGACAATTCAAACTAAAAGTTATCGGTTAAGTGAGCGGTAAGCCCTTTTAGATATTTCATCTAATAACGTTAACTGCTCATCAGTCAATTGGACCTCGCAACGATGACCAACCACAATGGCATTGTCATCGTTATAATAAGTGATGATCTCCATATCATCTGGGAACACCCCAGCAGCTTTAACCTCCACACCAATCAGGTCATCCATATCCAAAGCAAACTTATCAACTCTAAGCAAGCCAAGATTAATGTTTTTTATCTCTAAATTATCCATAGTATTCCTTTACAAAATTAGTATTGAGTTAGGCGCCCAAAAGACTGCAAGCGCAACAATATTGATAACACCAAAACTGAATTTATAAAAGAAAGATCTGGATGATCAAAAGTTGTTATTTACTGCGATCAAAACAAACCGCAAAAAACTGGTAACAGAAAAGGCTACAAATACAAATAAATTCATTAGCTTAAGAATAGTTATCAATGACACATAACTGATTGAATTAGTTAGGTTCGATAAAACAACAACACAACCCCCTAAAATTTTCACATGTAGTGAAGCACTGCGCTTCTCTGCCCCCGCAGTGCACCGAGCCAGAAGGACCCATTTATTTTTTGCCCCAAATGATAATCGATCTCATTTGGATTGGTTCAGACCAAAACCTTGAGGCATCACCACTTCACCCAAGGCATTAGACCTTTAATCAATGACTTAGCAAACCCACGACACGCATTACTGAACCGTTCGTAAGCTGTCTGACTATCACTACCCAGCACTTGCTTATACATTCGCAACTCTTCGATTGATTCACGTATATCAGCTAATGCCTCATGCTTGTATAGCTTTGCTGATGTAGCCTTGCGCTCTAACTCTGGATTGAATGCCCTTGCAGCTAAAGCTAATGCAGATACATCTAACTGACGATAGTGCATATACTCGTGAAGTGTTGGCATCTGGCACATTATGTATGAACGGTCGAACATAATAGAGTTACCAGCAAACACTACACCCTGCTTAGTCTTGCCGTCATACTTAGACACGCTATGCCCTTTAAGCCATTTAATAACTATCTGTTCAGCATCTGCCAATGACAGCGTTGATGCTCGAACGTGATCAATCAATCCGCTTGCGGTGTGCGTATCCAGTGCCCATTCACTGCATGTTGCGATCACTTCATCACTGTGATGAACAACCACACGTAACGGCAAGCCTATTTGATTCAGGTCTTTATCTGTCAGGATAAATGCCAATTCAAGTATTGGGTAATACTCCATACCCAACGCGCCATTAACTAACCGGCCATTAAGGCCACCTGTTTCAATATCGCCAAATAGAAAATAAGGACTCACATCTCACTCCATCATTGTAATTTCTGCGCGTCTTAACCAATACACATAAGACTGTTTACTGTCGAACCCCATCAATGCCCACTGCCCTTTGCAGATGTAGTGCGCTCTAATGGCCCTTATACACTGCGGTGCTAACCGCTCAATCAGCTGGTCGAACTGTCTTACTTCACGCGGGGGCGTAACATCACTAACACCTGCACTACCGTACACAATCACCTCACCCAATTTGTCGCACTGGCTTCGGTTAGCAAACCCCTTACCCCGTTCTTGGTAAGCCCAGTAACGGCCCCAACGACTCAACCCATCACGCAATTCTTTCATCTTCAATAATGATTGACGGTGATCAACCATTGCCACGTTAACTTTCACCATTAATCATCATCCTTATTTCATCAATGCCCAATCGAAACACCTGGTCGCATATTGCCGAAACATCATCAAATGGCACCCTAACTTCACCCAGTTCCCAACGTCGATAAGTCCGTTCGCTTACCCCATAAATCTCGGCAACTTCGGTCTGAGTAAGGCCACGCAATTCTCTGCCCGTTCGTAAAAAATCAAACCCGCGTAATGCCATTTCGCCCCCAAAATCCCTTAACTGCATATTCTTCTACCAATGATGCGGTGATCATCACAGCCAACCGCTTGCACTCTTGGTTTGACCGTTCTCACTTTCAATAGGCGATCTAGGCAATATCTCGGGCGCAACAGAAGAAAACCCACGGTAAATTAAATATTGATGATATTGATCTAACGCTTGGCTCATGCCCTTATCTAATGTCGATTTAACGTACTTGCGCAGCAACACAGGCAAGGCATGATTAAGCAACCGCTCACCAATCATCGTATCGACACCTAAGTCAGCAACAATGGTCCTGAATAACCGACGTAAATCATGGCTAGTGAAATGCTTAAAACGGATCTGGGTATGCCACTCATGAGCACTGCGGATTGAAATAGCGCCAATATTGCCAGGGAATAAAAACGAGCGTTTGCCAACATGTTTCAACTGCCACTTGCGATAATGCTGAATTAACGCCTTAGCAGAATCAGTCATAGGTACCCGATGTTCATGCTTGTTCTTGGCATTACTGGCAGGTATCACCCAATAATCACCCGCAAAATGCTCCCAGCGAGCTAATCGAGTTTCATTAATGCGAGTACCAAACATCATCATCAACACAAACAACATCTGCACAGGCATAGCCACACTACTTAACCGAGTAAACAAATCAGCCAAATCTGACTCAAACAAGCGAGTATCAACCACATCAGCCACCTTAATTGAATAGGTCACTCGATAACCGGCTAAAGGATTAGCACTAATCAAACGCAGTTTTGAAGCCGCCGCAAATACCGCCTTAAGCTTATTCACCGCTTCACGGATGTATTGAGGCGAAAACCCCTCAACCAACATCGGCTTAACCAAACCAACGTCAACAGTAATAAAACTCACATCATGCAAACGAACATCAGCCAAACGAGGTAACAGATGACACTTAATCATCGACTTAATATTGCTGCGCCAGCTCTTGCTATAAGTCGTGTTAGTGGCGATATGTTCCTGGTACCACTCAAGCAAACTGCCAACCGAATCAAACTGGCCAGTCACCATGCCGCCCACATTGCGTTTAGCCAACATCACAGGCAAATCAGCGCATAACGTCTTAATACACATGTTTGGCCAAGTGCCCACCTTTTGCCAAACCGTCTTACCGTTTTCATTCAACACCAAATGAACACTCGCCCGCGTTCGGCCAGCTGCAGCACGTAAACGAATTTCAGGAAACTGCGGATCACGATAATCGCGAATAACCCCAGCACGTAACCAACGACGTAAAGCCGCATCGTTAAGTTTGCCTACCTCAACACCCGATGCCGCCATACTCATGCCACCAACCTGTATTCCCAAGCCTGGCACTTATCACGGCGGCGTTTTTGCTTAACCGACACAGGCAACTCGCGCCAACGCGCACTTAACGCACACTCGCTATCATGCACACCAAAGCGCTCAAAACACTCTTGCTGAATCTCGTACAGGGTTAAAAAACGGCCTTGACTCAACACACGACACAAACGCTCTTTTTGGGTTAATGGCTTATTACTCATTAGAACCTCCAGTTCGCTTACCGCGATAGCTTGGCCAACTAAAAAGCACGCCCAAACCCACTGACTCCAAAACACGGCCATAGGCACGTTCGCCTAGTAATTCCTGTAATTCTGACTTTTTAAGATTGGTGATAAACGAAGTCGGCTTCTTGGCATATAGCCGCTTATCAATAATTCGAGTGAGCCATAACACTTCGTCAACACTGCCACGCTGCAATCCAAGCTCGTCAATAATCAATAAATCAGGCCTTAAAAAATCATTTATTAATTTATCTTCTGAAATCGACGGGTCTTTATAGCTTTCACGCACTCGAGCTAATAAATCCATCACGCTTAACAACACAACAAAATGATTTTTTTCAACAAGTTCATTCACCATGGCGCTCGCTAAATGATTTTTGCCTGTGCCACTGGTCCCACTAAACAAAAAGCCTTTCGCCAGCGCTGAGTACTCGCTAAATTTTTCACAATATTTCTTTGCCTTTTCAACTGCATCAAACTGGTCTTTACGCTCACAAATGTAATTATCAAAGCGACAAGATAAAAAATGTGTATTCAAACCTGTTAAATCCATCAGTTTTTTGTTTTTTCTCGCAACATGATCCTTATAAGCCGCAGCTTCTGACTTTCTTTTTAACTCAGCAATATGCTCTCGAGTCGCCGGCTTCACACCAACAGGAGCGTTTAAACGGGTCAACAGTTTTGATAATTCAGAGTTCATGGTTAGCATCATTAAATCTCCATGTTAAAATCGTCGGCATAGTCGGAATACTCGTTTGTCTGTTCATTAAAAACAGGGATCTGTAAGCTTTTTCGTGGGTTGTTAGTCGTGGGTGTAGGCAGCGGGGTTAGCCATGTTTTATTTCGAATAAATTTAGTGACACCCAGAACAAACTGCCCATTAGCACTAACGCCCCAACTGGCGTCTCGCTGTGCAGCGTGAACCAGCCAAGCGATTGCAGCCTCACAATCTTGCTCTGTCAGTTTTTCAGATTTCCATGCCGCCCAAGCTGCTGAATCCGAACCGCCTTTTCTGTGATTTGGGTATTGTTTAAAAAACGCATTAAACGCAGATTTAGCACATATATCTTTTTGTCTTTCTTTTGTATTAATGTCTTTCTTTTGTGGGGGTCTAGACTGACAGGTTTTACTGTCTAAACTGACAGTGTTAGAGTCTAAACTGACAGGTTTTACTGCCAGTTTAGACAGTGAGTTTTTACTGTCTAAACTGACAGTTTTATTAATTATCGGCTTGTCTAACCAGTCAGAAACCACAGAGTTAACACCTATTTTTTTGCCTTCTTTTAACAGAATATTTCGCTTTATTAATGCACCAACAACACGTGACACATTGTTAGAGTCAATCGAAGTCATTTCCTCAATTTGGCTATAAGATATCCAATCAACATGCTTACCAAAGCCGTATGTACGACGCATGACTGAAAACAAAACTCGGCTTTCTCTATCGCTAAGCTTGGTTAAGCAAAGGGCATCAACAAGCGTATTAGACAACCTTAAGTAACCATCATCTAAATCAGCCTTCACAACAGCCCCCTGCTTACTGGTACCAACAACACAATCAACAGACCTAAACGGCACAATGTTGCTATTTTCGCCATCATTGACGTTATCTATATATTTTTGTAACATCCTCAGACCTCTCTTCGTAGGTATTAACCCCGTTCTGTCGCCAAACTTAAGCGGGGTTTCTTATTTTCTAATTTTCGTTGTATCTATCGTGCAACCAGCCTCAACCAACAAATGGGCAATACCTGTTGCGCTGTTAGTCGGGCTCGTTCTTATCACTGCGGCCATAGCATCAATTTGCTGCTCACGCTCTAGCTTTTCGAAATACTCGCGTTCTTCGGGTGACTCAACCACGTCAACGGGTCGATAAACTAGCGGCTCATGCGCAGGTGGCTGCATAGTGAGCGTCCAATCCGTCACTCCGGCATTCCGCTCACTTTCCAGCAAATATTTACATGACACGGGTGTGATTTCTTTATACCAAATCGTGTCAATGTTTCGGATTTCTGCAACCGCATCGGCATCACTTGGGGAATCTAAAAACAACACATGCACATCGTTAATCAGTTTGTTGTTATCACTTAACTGAGTCATCACCCGCCCCTTTAAACATCAAACAAAAACCAGCAGTTAAAATCACTGCAAAACTCAGCCAACCTAAAATTAAAAACCACATATCAACCCCGCTTTCGCATTAATGTTCTGCGTTGGTCACGTTCAAAATCATCACGGCAATCTGCATCACAAAAACGCTCTGGTGTGGCAGCGTGGCAATAAAAACAATGCCCGGTTAATGGCGGTAGGCTCGGTTTGGCTTTAGCCAACACTGCAGCTAAATGCAGTTCAGCCATATCATTTGCATCATCAACGTTATCAGCCATACTAACCAACCGACTTAAGAGGCTTTTCAACTAAATACGGGTAGTTGCGCTCAAACGCATCCATCGCCGCTTGAGTCATGCCGCGCGATTCACGCAACTCACGATAGGCCTGCTCAACATCATGACGCGACGGCGCCAAACCCAAACGGATCACCGCAATTTGCGCTTCGCTGTTCTCTTTTGTTAACGTCGCGGCCATGTCACTCGTGCTTAACGACATACCATCACCAACATGATCAACCACCACCGTTACGCCAACCATGTTGTAAACATCGTTTAAATAACCAATGCGTAATTCAATTGGCATTGCAGCCAATATTGCCTGCTCAACATAAAACAAGCGTTCAGGCACGGCATGCTGGTCAGCGTACTGCCCAAGCCATCTAAAAATCTTTTGTGCATTAACCCGCGAATCATTGTAAATATCGTCAGAATACGTAAACGAAATGCCCTCTTTAGCTAATACGCTCACCATCTTTAAATCATCAACCGCCTGAACTACCGCTGTGGCCAATGCCGAACGGCTCACTTTAGGTAGTTCAAGCCACTTGTTAATGGCTTTCATCAATAAAGTTAAACGTGATACTTGTTTCATGCTTTTCTCCCTGCGAACGACTAAAATTAAACTGCTTGCTTGATCTGCGGGGTGCTAACTTTGAGTTTCCCGTTCGTGATCACTTGAATTTGATAAGCTCTAAGTAGTGGGACTGTATCCCCCCACTTTGAAATTGCAGGCTGTGAAACATCAAGCGCCTTAGCTAAACGGCCCTGACCTCCAAAGTGCGCAATAACATCAGCTGTCTTCATAAGAACTCCAATGAATAATTAACAGTAAACATAATATAACCAAAGTTAATTAACCGCAACAAATAAAAATAACTTTAGTTAGTACCTGTTTTATAACCTAAGTAATATAATTAACTTATGAAAACACTCGCCCAAAACCTCCAAGAAAAGCTAAAGGCTTCTGGCTTAACTCAGAAGGAATTAGCCGAACGCGCCAACATCTCCCAGGTGATGGTGCATAAACTCATTTCAGGTAAAGCAAAAGAGTCATCTAAATTAGTGGCTATCGCGAATGTGTTAGGTACAACGGCGGAAGAGTTAATTACAGGAAAGGTAAGAGCTAAAGCTGAGGCCAACGCCGAATGGGCGGGCCCAATGGAAACGTGGGACAGTAATACCCCACTCAGTGATGATGAAGTAGAGATCCCTTTTTACATGGAAGTAGAACTAGCCGCGGGGCATGGCATAGTAGAAATGCCGCATTATTACGGGCCAAAATTACGCTTTGCAAAATCCACATTACGTAAATCAAACGTAGACCCAACAAATGCCGCGTGTGTTCGCGTTAGTGGTAACAGCATGGAACCCGTATTACCGAACGGTTCAACCGTGGGCGTAGACACCTCACAAACTAACGTGATCGACGGTAAAATGTACGCAATCAATCACGATGGAATGTTACGCATTAAAACGCTGTATAAATTACCTGGTGGTGGTTTGCGTCTTCGTAGCTTCAACCTAGACGAATGGCCTGATGAACGCTACGAAGGTGACGACCTAAAACAAATCACCGTAATAGGTAAAGTGTTTTGGTATTCGGTATTGCTATAAGCTTCTGATATACACAGTTAGCGTACCACTAGAACTTGGGCACAAAATAGACAGGCTCCCTTTGCCTGATGGGATAGTATACCGAACAGTGCTGTTAGTTGAGTTTCTATTAATTTTAAGATCCGCAGTATGTAATCCCAAATAACTAATATATTCATCATAATTTGTTATTTTTTGCCCAAAAGTACAAGGCTCTGCGCCTTTTAATCCTATCGAAATAAGAGTGACTATATTGTCCAATGTTTCAAATGAAACGCGATAATCGTCATTATCAATTAAAATGTTCCCAACGGAATTAATTTCAACATCGTAATTAACAGCAACGTCAACATTAAATCGCCCAATATAATCAGCAATTCCTTTTAGTGAATTCTCTGGTTTTGGTTGCCGGTAATTAGAGATGTTCGCAACTGGTGCTGTTACTTTGTCTTCTGGATTTTTAACGTTAAATGTATCCGTGCTTAAAAAGTTAATACCCAGAAAAAACACAACAACCCCAACAATCGCAAACCAAACTACCCCACCTGAAATATGATCTCGGCTCTTGCCACAATGCGGACAAGCCTTGGCCGCACTGCTTTTTTGTTGTCCACATTCATCACACGCTATTAACGCCATAAACCCTCCTTAGTTAAGTTTCTATTTATACCACCAACCCAAATGCAGATCATTAAAAAGCAAATCCCAAAAAATAATTAACCAAAGTTATTGACGAAGTAATTAACCAAAGTTATATTTGAGCCGTACCCAATTAACCGAGGACGGCAAAATGATACTGACTAACACACCAAAAACAGACAAAGAACGCGCTGAGCACTTCCACCTGGTCAGCATTCGTTTTGCCTGTTTACTCACCACCAAACAAGACCCAATGGAATGCGAGCGAGTACAACAGCGTATCGAAAAGCTTGAGCGCCAACTCATGGCATGCAACCCAAGCCAACTGTTTACCAAAATGTTTGAAAACCGAGCAGGCGAAATCGGCAGCGAACTGGCCATGCGTTACAACTACAACACAGGCCGCATCACACTATGGCGCAACACCCCACTGCACCAAAGCGGCACGGTGTTTCAACTAAGGGCAAGCATATGAGCGCTGCAACCGAATATTGCGACCGTGAAATAGCCAAGTGCGAAGACATGTTACGCACTTGGCCAAACGAAGCGCCATGCCTAAAACGACTAATCAGAGGCTGGAAGCGCGCCAAAAAACAGATACAAGCCCGCATCGAGCAAGATGCCAAGGAAACCCAATGAACACTGCATTTTTACTCATGGCGCAATTCAACAAAGCCGTGATCCCCATCACGGACATTTGCGACGAATATTTTGGCCTATCAGCAAGTGTGGCAATTCGTTATGCCAAATCAGGAAAGTTGCCAATACCTGCGTTTAGAGCAGGGCAAAGCAATAAATCGACCTGGATGATTAACGTAACCGACCTAGCAGAATATCTAGATCAGTTACGTGACCAAGCCAAAAAAGACCACATTTTCAGCCCAAAAGCGGCGTAAACAGTTTAGGGGGTTTTATGTTTTTTGTGTTCGGAGTGAGTGAAACGATAGTGAAAAAGGCCGCGGATAAAAAATGCAGCCGATTCACAGGGAATTATCCCAATAAACGCGAACTGACTATTGAAGAATATCAACAAAAGCTAGCAAAAACCCGTGATGACCTATTTGCCAAAATGAAAGCACAAAAACTCAGTCACGGCTTATCAACACCCAGTTTAGCAAAGCAATACGCAGAGCTAACCAAAGCACAAGAACGATGCCGTGATATTGAAATTAGATACCGAAAACCAACTGGCGCCATTAACCCAAAAACCAAAAAAGAAGTTTTGGAATGGGCCACATACATAGGCTAACAATCGAAGAGAGCAGCGATTATGAATAAACAAATACCAGCTTTTTTAAGTGCAATGTCAAAGCAGATGCACGAACAGAGCAACCGATGTACTGCTGAACCTACCCCGCACCGCAATGACATACGCATAGGTGCAGGTGTAATTGTCGCCCATAAAATGGGCTGTATGTTACCGGGTGGTAAATACACCGAAAACCCTGCAGAAGCCATTCGCGCAGCGAAAGGCATCCACAGACTAACATGCAAGCGGTGATGATATGAGCCAACTAACACCAAAACAAATTGCAGCAAGAGCGTATTACCAGGCGAACCGCGAGCGCATCTTAGAGCAAAAGCGCGGCAACTATCAGCCAAAACGCCAAAAGCCTGCAGTGATGAAAGTCGCCAGCGATAAAAAACCACAGCAAATAACGCCAGCACCAAAGGCAATCGCACAGCCAAAACCTGTGACCAAGGGCGATATTGAATGGCAAGGCCCACTAAAAGGCCGCAATGGTTTTAACGGTGTCATTAATGACGGCGAAGAATACAAAGACCGTAAAGCCATCAATAAAGCGATTAGTGATCAAGCAAAAGCAAAAGCAGCAGCGCGGCGCAGAGCCGAAGATATAAAGCTAGCGCGGGAACTTGGGTTAGGTTTGGAGGATTTAGCATGAGCCAATTATTTTACTTACGAGATAGTCGCAGCAACGTTGGTGGTACCTGCATGTTTTGGGCTAAAGATGGTTGCGGATATACCAGTGACTTAAACAAGGCGCATGTTTACACCAAAGAAGAAGCGCAGCGTTACTTTGATAGCCGTGATACTGATATTCCGTACAGCAAAGAGCAAGTGGACCTTTTGGCTACGGTAAGGGTTGACCATCAATATTTACCAGACGTTGCAACATCAAACGATGACTTATGCGTTATTCATGTTGTCGGTGACTACAACGGTAACGACATTTACTGGTTAACCGATGCTTATCATTCAATCGAATACAGTGATGCACTTGTCTTGCCACATGCTGAGGCATTAAAGAAAGCCGAACACTTAGCAAAGTACAACGTCAAAGCTGATATTTATTCTAAGTCTGCAATCGATGCCATTGCGCGCCGTACCTTTCAGGTTGGTAGTGTTAACAAGCGAAAAATGGTCACTGGTGCAGGAATTAAGAACAATCACCCACGGAAACGAAATAGACCGACCACTGGCAGAACGCGCGGTAACTGCCCTGATTGCGGCAAGGTTACTTGGGGCGGTAATCCTTACGAAGCCTACACCTGTGCCGAAGCCAAGAACGAAAGCTTAGGGCTTGATTATCGCTTATATGAAACCTGTGAGGATGTGAAACAAGCAAGGAGTGCAGCATGAGTAATTCTTTCGAAATGGATATGCCAACACCATGCCCTCGTTGTGGAGTTGTTGTTGATTTGCACGACATGGTTAGCCATCCCAACGAATTTAAATCACTGGTTTGCGAGTCATGCCACGATGCAATTGAAGCTGAAAACAACCAAGGTTTAGTCATCGATAGCTATGGCAATAAGATAGCTTGGGAGTATTTGCCTGATGAGGAATTGCTAGAAATTTGCGCTAATGGCGAGCTTATCGCTACCTGGCTTTGCGAAGAGGATCCGGAAGATTCGATTAAGGCTTTTATGGTGATATGGAATAAAGCTCAGGCATTAGTTACAAGTGAACAAGGCGGTGCAGCATGAAATACCTAATCCAAGGCGGCGAGTCGGCCGAACGCCTGCAGCTGCTACTGCAACTCACCAACATCGAATCGCCTGACATCATCGCGGCACTTAACGACCACTTTGTCATAGGCCATCCAGATGCCGTTGCAGCAATCCGTAACAGTATTAAAAAAAGTAACTTATCACGCGCAATTGCGCGACTAGAACAAGTGGCATTCACTGTCGAACAAATCAAAGAAATCGACTGGGCCAAATTCAAACCAAGCAAGGTGGCATAAATGAGTCAATATTCAGAAAACCTGCAGGCCATGATTGCTAAGCCGGCTCATTACCTAAAAGAAGTTGGCGACCAGTGGCAAACGCCACCTGCACTATTTTGGGGTGTATTCGCCAAGTTCGGCCCATTTGTATTAGACCTATTCACCGATGGTGAAAATAATAAATGCGCTAACTATTACACAGTGGAAGATAACGCATTAGTTCAAGACTGGGCAGAAGACTTAAACGGGGGCAAAGCATTTGCAAACCCACCTTACTCACGTTCAAGTTACGAAGATGAACAGGCCATTACTGGTATGCGTAACATCATCGATAAAACCCGTATTGAACGCGATAAAGGCGCCAAAGTAGTTTACTTAATAAAGTCGGCAACGAGTGAAGTATGGTGGCCAGAAGATGCCGATCATGTTTGTTTTATCCGTGGACGCATCAGCTTTGACCTCCCCGCTTGGTTCAGGCCAGCCAATAAAAAACAGGCTGCATCAAGCGCAGGCTTTGCATGTGCCATAGCGATATTCGACAAAGAATGGCAAGGCGATCGCATGGGTTATATCAATCGAGAAGACTTATTACGCGATGGCAAAGTGCTATTAGACATTATCAACGCCGCGGCATACCACACACCAACGGCATTAACCATTAAAGGAACGATTGAAACCCGCCCAGATGATTCCGAACAAGGTGAGCAGATCGACATCGAACACATGATTACCCAGGCGAAGCATGAAGAAGCTACTAATAGTAAATGGCCAAGCGAAGTTCAGTATGTCGTTGAAGAAGCTTTTAAAGCCAACCCCAACAAGTTCAACGATTATCGACATGCAGTATTAAGTGAAATAGCGAACACACGGTTACTCGAAAAGCAGCGGCCAAGCAAAATTATCGCAGAATTGAGCACCATGCTTGAGCGAACTGAACCAATGAGGGCTACTGCATGAACAAAATAACCAAAACATTCAGCACCAAACAAGGTGTCGTCACGCTATCAAAGCCGTTCTTCACACTAATACACGAACAGCAACAAGTAGAAGTCACTTACAAACCAAACAACTACAACGGTTGGGGAATGTGTAAAACGTTCAACGCCATTGAAGTGAGCGACTTTACCCAAGCCGATGCAGAGCTATTTGCCAGCACTGCCGATTCAAAATTACGACTACAAGGGTACGCAGCATGAATGGATTAATCATTGATAATTTCGCTGGCGGGGGCGGTGCGAGTACCGGTATCGCTTGGGCAATTGGGCGCAGTGTTGATATTGCAATCAATCATGATCCTGATGCTATTGCCATGCACAAAGCCAATCACCCAGAAACATTACATTATTGCGAGTCAGTATTTGATATCGACCCATTGCAAGCAACTGCAGGTAAGCCAGTTGATTTAGCGTGGTTCTCACCAGACTGCAAGCACTTTTCAAAAGCAAAAGGCAGTAAGCCAGTTAACAAAGAGATCCGTGGCCTTGCTTGGGTAGCTATTCGCTGGGCAATGAAAGTGCGCCCAAAAATAATCATGCTTGAAAACGTCGAAGAATTTAAAACGTGGGGGCCAGTAATTGAGTGCCTGGCAACCGAGTCAATGCGACCTTGCCCAGACCGCAAAGGTGAAACATTTGATGCTTTTGTAAAGATGCTTAGCGATGGAATAGATGCAGACCACCCTGCACTCACCGAATGCGTTGACACACTTGGCCTACTAGATACTGCCAAACTAATTAAAGGACTTGGCTATAAAGTCGAATGGCGTGAAATGCGAGCATGCGATTTTGGCTCGCCAACTATTCGCAAACGATTCTTTATGATTGCCCGTTGCGATAATCAGCCGATAGTTTGGCCACAACCAACACATGGGGCGCCAGATAGTGAAGAGGTTAAATCAGGTAGATTAAAGCCTTGGCGAACGGCGGCAGAATGTATCGATTGGTCAATACCCTGTAAATCAATATTTGGCCGTAAACGCCCGTTAGCCGAAAACACAATGAAGCGAATAGCCAAAGGCATTCAAAAGTTTGTTATTGACTCAGCTAATCCGTTTATTGCACCGGCACAAGTAACTATTACGCCATTCGTAACAGAATGCGCTAACGCCAGTGCCCAACGCAACATGCCTGCAAATGAACCATTAAGAACTATTTGCGCAGAAATCAAAGGTGGTCACTTTGCACTGGTAACAAGCCACATGGTTAAGATGCGCGGCACTAACATCGGTTTTGAAATGACTGAACCTGCTCACACCATCACCGCAGGCGGTTTACACCTTGGCGAAGTACGGGCGTTCTTCATCAAATACTACGGTAATGAGCAAGACGGAGTGGCTTGTAACGAACCTCTGCACACCATTACCACCAATGACCGTTTTGGCTTAGTAACTATCAAGGGTGAGTCATACCAAATTGTTGATATTGGCTTGCGTATGCTTGAGCCACATGAGCTGTTTGCCTGTCAGGGCTTTAGTTCAGATTACATCATTAGCGATTACAACGGTAAATCGACCAAAAAACAGCAAGTCGCACGGGTTGGCAACAGTGTACCACCGCAACTATCGGAAGCACTGGTAAAAGCTAACTTGCCAGGTCAATCCAAACAAATTGCAAAAGCAGCATAGGGGGTTATATGAAACAGTCAGAAGCAATCAAACAAGCGTTACGCCAATGGTACGCACTGCCCCGCGACCAAGTCGGTTCATGCCAACAATACATGAAAACGCTAGCAGAAAAACTAGCAAAGGAAGGCAAATAATGAATGCAACCAACGCAGTAGCGCAAAATTCGGATTTAATCGAGTATTACTACGTCAAACAGCACATGAGCGGCGATCAGGTTGCCGCTCAACTAGGCCTTAGCCAATATCAGGTAAAAAAATACCTACGTGAACATGGCATGGCCAGAAGCAGAACAGAAGCAACTTCAAAAGCTGCTCACACATTAAGACAAAAAGCGGCTAACAATGCGCTGAGCGCATACGACATGCAAGAGCTGCGCGAGTGCCGGGTATCAACGCTTGCATTATCGTTAATGCATAAACCTCAACAATTGGTTTAAATGGTTTTCACGCGCGGATTTGCTTGTCAATCGAACGAGCAAATCCGATAAAATAACCCAAATTATTTGGCTCATCTAAATTTATCGCCAGCAATATATCACTCAACTGCACAGCCAAATCTGGATGGTGTTTAACAACCCCAACATAACGCTCCCCCATTAACATGCCCACATGTTCAGCACTGTGATAGTTATCAGCATCGGGCAAACTCCACCCAGAAAATCCACGTTCATAAAATTTTAAAAATGGTAATAAACGCTCAATTTGCCTAATGCCTGTCAATTGTTCTAAACTAATCATTGAAAATACCCTCTCCCAAAAATAGGTTGTTTTCCAAGCACCGGTTGTCGCAAGCAGCCGGTGCTTAGTTTTTTAAAATACACTACCTTTTGTTAACCGCAAGGTTATGAATCTAAACTTTATCCAATTTAACTGTTTCATTTAATTCCCGCAAGCACAAAAACACCGTAACATACTGATAAAAAAGAGAATACTCGCACATTGTACGGGTGCTCTCATTTGTAATTATTAATAAAATCTAGATGTTTGTATAAGAAATTAAGATTTATCTATGCTGAATAATATTTTAGTAATATTGGGGAACCATGAAGACAAGAAAAAACAACGGGGAACCTATGGGGAACCAGAAATAATGCGACCGCTTTAATATCAGCAACTTACGTTACAAAAGCTCCAATCTAGCATCGGCGCGATTGAAAAGGTACGATCAAGGGTATCTATTGAAGTGTCTATCTTAGGCGTTGTATTCACTGAATTATTTATACTCATAAGCTGGGGATTATTTTTACACATATTGAACTGCGCGGGGAACCTCTAAGGAACCATAAACATTGGACTCTAGCTATACGAAACCAGTATAGGATCCCATGTATTATCCAAGTGATAATTATACACATGACAGCGATTCTTTACCAAAGGATCCAGCACGATACAGTCAATCTAGGGATTGATATGAAAAATCAACTATCAACAATCAACTATCAACACCACCACTCACAGCGAATAATATATCGCTTTAGAAAGCGCTTTTTGCAAACAAATTCACTTTCAATTTCATTTTTGTGTTCTAAGCTTAAAACTGTATTGCAATTTGCTGATATAGTGTTAGCTCTTATTAGTAAACTTCGACAATAACGGTTTATGTGCGTGTAAATGTACTTCCGTCAATTTGAATGTAGAAGGGTCGTTTTTCTTATGAACGTTGAATTCATCAACCCATTTCTTGTGTCTTTAATCAATGTAATCTCAACGATGGCGACAATGGATCTTAAGCCAGGTAAACCTCAATTAAAAAACCACGATCTTGCCAAAGGAGATGTATCTGGCTTGATTGGTATGGTGGGGCCTAAAACGCGTGGTTCGCTTTCGATAACCTTTGAACAAACCTTAATTCTTGAAATTATGAATAAAATGCTTGGCGAAAAGTATGAATCCATTAATGATGAAGTGACGGATTTAGTAGGTGAAATCACCAATATGGTGACTGGTGGTGCCAAGAATTTACTCAGCGATAAAGGCTATGATTTTGATATGGCAACACCAGCTGTGGTGTCAGGTAAAAACCATACGATTTCTCATAAAGCACGAGGTAAAAAAATCATGATGCCTTTTACCCATGAACACGGAAATGCCTATATTGAAATCTGTTTTGAAGATGCTCAATAACCCGATGTGTTAATCGTAAACTTAATCAAGTTATCTTCAGCGTTAAACAAAAATGCCCAAGACGCTACAGTATCTTGGGCATTTTATTCATTGCCTGTTATTTAGTCGAGTAACTCAACCACCACTCTAGGGGTTAATTTAGTCACTAATTCATACGCGATTGTGCCAATATGTTCAGCCACCTCTTCAACCGCTAATGCTTTACCCCAAAGTTGAACACTGTCGCCCACTTTATCTGATGCGTTGGCACCAAGATCGACCGTTAACATGTCCATCGACACTCGGCCAACAATTGGTACGCGGCGACCATTTATCCAAACGGGTGTGCCTTCTGGTGCATTACGCGGGTAACCGTCTCCATAACCAATAGCCACCACGCCTAAACGGGTATCTTGCTTGGCGGTCCAAAATGCACCGTAACCAACGCTATCGCCGGCTTTATGTTCACGCACGGCAATGAGGTTCGACACCAATTCCATCGCCGGAATTAATCTGTGATTCACGCCTCTATCGCCGACGACAGGCGAAATACCATAAAGCGCAATTCCAGGTCTTATCCAATCAGCCTGGCTCGTTGGCCAAAATAAGGTACCAGCTGAATTAGCCAGAGTGCGATCGCCGCCTAAGCCATCAATGACTTGTTCAAAAGCATTGATTTGAGCTTGAGTCATTGAGTTGTCAGGTTCGTCAGCACAGGCAAAATGAGTCATTAAATGGATAGGCTTAGCTACTTGAGGGCAATGCATTAAGCGCTGATAAACCTGCTCAAACTGCTCTAAGCTAAAGCCGATTCGGTGCATACCTGTATCGATTTTTATCCATACTGTAACGGGCTTTTCAAGCTTTATGGTCTCTAGCATCTGTAATTGTGATTCATGATGAACCACAGTATCGATATGATGAGTAACCAATAAAGGTAAGTCAGATTGACGGAAAAAGCCTTCAAGTAATAGCAGTTTTCCTTTTACACCACCGGCGCGCAGTTGCAATGCTTCTTCGAGTCTGGCTAAACCAAAACCATCGGCACCACCGTCGTATTTACCTTCGCTTTTAATAAAGTTTAATATACCGACACTTTCTGCGACATTTAATAACCCATGGCCATAACCATTGGCTTTTACTACCGCCATAATTTTGCTATTAGGCGCAATAAGACGCAGCTGTGCCAAGTTACTTTGCAATGCATGACGACTGATTTCAGCGCGAGGAAACGGTTTCAATAGACTGCCTTAATTAAACAATAAAAACATAACGCATTTTGCCGGTAAAAAAACTAACTTATCCCTCACCGGCTAAAGATCATAAACAACCTAAAATTATAAATAAATATTATGTAATCAATGATTAATCTTCTTCAAACTGCGGCCCAGCATAATTATCGAAACGCGAGAATTGCCCCTGGAACACCAAACGCACACGACCAATTGGGCCGTTACGTTGTTTACCGATGATGATTTCAGCAGTGCCTTTATCTTCAGAGTTGTCGTTATACACTTCGTCACGATAAATAAACATAATTAAATCAGCATCCTGCTCAATCGCACCTGATTCACGTAAGTCTGAGTTAACCGGACGTTTATCTGCACGTTGCTCTAGCGAGCGGTTAAGCTGCGACAGTGCAACAACCGGGATTTCGAGCTCTTTTGCTAAGGCTTTTAATGAGCGCGAGATCTCTGAAATCTCCAAGGTACGATTATCTTTTAGCGAGGGTACCTGCATTAACTGCAAGTAATCGATCATAATCATCGACAAGCCACCATGCTCACGGGCAATACGTCTGGCACGGCTGCGGACTTCAGTTGGTGTTAAGCCTGAACCATCATCAATGTACATTTTGCCTTGCTCAAGCATAATACCCATGGTTGATGAAACGCGCGCCCAATCTTCATCATCCAATTGACCAGTACGGATCTTGGTTTGATCGACACGGCCAAGCGAGGCCAACATACGCATCATAATCTGTTCTGACGGCATCTCGAGACTGAAAATAAGCACAGGCTTATCTTCATTCATCGCGGCCTGTTCGCACAAGTTCATCGCGAAGGTGGTCTTACCCATCGATGGACGTGCTGCCACAATGATTAAGTCGCCCGCTTGGAAACCGGCGGTCATTTTGTCTAAATCGCCAAAACCACTCGATACGCCCGTCACACCATTATGTGGATTATTGTAAAGTTGCTCGATTTTATCGACGGTTTTTTCAAGAATGCTTTTGATGTTTTCCGGGCCTTCATTGGCATTGGCACGCATCTCGGCAATTTTAAATACTTTGGTTTCAGCTAAATCGAGTAAGGCGCTCGAATCGCGACCTTCTGGATTATAACCGGCATCAGCTATTTCGTGGGCAACGCCAATCATGTCACGTACAACAGCACGCTCACGCACAATATCTGCATAAGATAAAATATTACCGGCGCTTGGGGTATTTTTAGCAATTTCACCTAGGTACGCAAAGCCGCCAGCATCTTCTAGTTGATCTTCAATTTCAAGTTGCTCAGAGACGGTAATTAAATCAAGTGGCTGGCCTGATTCCATCAACTTTTGCATTGCGGCATAAATCATTCGATGTGAACGAGAATAAAAATCTTCTGGCACAACCGCTTCAGAAACACGGTCCCACGCTTCTGCATCGAGCATTAAGCCACCCAAAACGGATTGCTCAGCTTCAATAGAATGGGGTGGCAATTTTAATGCATTAACTTCTGCATCCTTTTGCCTATTTCTGGCTTTAAAAGCACCTTGTTGTGACATTAACACTCCCAATTTACAACGACTTTACAAAATATGGTATAACACCGAGACTAAGCATAATTCGCAGTCATTTAGAATCAAAATGACGCCTCAGTCAACGGTTATAAATTAATAATTTTAAGGAAAATACATGCGTATTGCACTTGTTGCAGCATTGGTGCTGACATCTCATTTCGCCCATGCTGATGAAGGCCAATGGCAGCCATACCAAATGCTATCTATTGCCGACAAATTACAACAACGCGGCATTGATATTCCCGCATCGCAACTTGCCGACTTAGGTCAGTACCCAATGAATGCCGTTGTCAGTCTGGGCTATTGTACCGCCAGTTTTGTATCGCCCCAAGGCTTAGTTGTCACAAACCATCATTGTGCTTATCGCGGCATACAATATAACAGTAAAAAAGAACATAATTACCTCGCAAATGGCTTTTTAGCCAACACCCAAGCAGAAGAACCTTCTGCAGGGCCAAACGAACGTTTATACATTACCGAAGAAGTCACAAATGTGACCAATCAAGTGATGGCAAATTTAAGCCATGAACCCTTGGCGCGTTTTGAAGATATTCAAAACCATAGTAAGGCATTAATCAAAACTTGCGAAGCTGACGACAACTACCGCTGTTCGGTTAACAGTTTTCACCATGGTTTAGAATATTACCTCACTAAGCAGCTTATTATTCGTGACGTGCGCTTAGTTTATGCCCCACCAGAAAGTGTGGGTGGATTTGGTGGTGATATTGATAATTACGAATACCCACGCCATTCAGGCGATTTTACTTTTTTACGCGCTTATGTAGGTAAAGATGGTAAACCTGCCACTTATTCCGATCAAAACGTCCCTTATACTCCTAAAAGTTATCTAAAAATTAATGCCGATGGCGTTAAAGCTGGTGATGGTATTTTTGTTGCTGGTTTTCCAGGCGCCACGAGCCGTTATAACTTAACCAGTGAACTTCAGTTTGCCAACGATTGGCTTTATCCAACTTATGCTAAACGATATCAGTTACAAATTGATACGCTAACCTTAATGGGAAAAATGGATAAAGATATTGCGATTAAATATGCTGGTACCATGGCATCAATGGCAAACCGAATGAAAAAGCTAAATGGCTTGCTCGATGGCTTTAAAGCAACGGATATCGTCGGAATTAAGCAACAGAGAGAAAATGACTTTTTGGCTTGGCTAAAAACAGATCCTAATGCCAATCTTAAGTTAATTAATAACTTAGAAGCTTTGTTAGCAGAGCAGCATGCTCAAGAACAAGCTAACTATTATTTTAAAAATGCACAATCGAGTGTGTTATTAACTGCGGCAAGTAAATTGTATCGCCTCGCGAAAGAAAAACAAAAGCCAGATGAACAACGAGAAACAGGCTTTCAGCAACGCGACATGAAGATGTTTAAATCAGCATTAAAACGCATTGATAGAAGTTTTGACCCTGCCGTTGATAAAACCCTTTGGTTACAAGACCTACAAGCTTATGTTGGTCAGCCACTTAAAACAGAAGTATTTGATAATGCGTTAAGCAGCGCAAATAGCTTTGAAGAGTTAGAAGCGAAAGTAGAAGGTTTGTATGCGCTAACCGATTTAACTGAACAAGCAAAACGCCTTGAATGGATGGATAAAACGGCTGCGGAATTTGAAACCAGTGAAGACCCTTTTATCCGTTTAGCTGTTGCTATTCATGATGCCAACATAGCACTTGAAAAAAGTGAAAAGTTGCTTGAAGGCAAGTTATCTTCCGTTCGTCCTGAATACATGAAAGCCATTATTAGTTATTATAAGTCAAACAACTGGCCCGTATACCCTGATGCAAACCGAACTCTGCGCATTACTTATGGCATGGTTGATGGTTATCAATCAAAAGACGCCCTTTATAAGCAGCCATTTACACGCTTAGAAGGCATTTTGGCTAAACATACAGGTGAAGAACCTTACAATGCTCCAGCTAAGTTATTAGCTGCCATTAAGGCAAATGATTACGGCGAGCACAGAATCTCTTCAGTATATCAACAGCCTAGTACTTGGGTATGTAAGTTGATGTCATGCTTAGACAAGCCTGCCGATTTTAACTCGGTACCGGTTAACTTTTTATCCAGTGCAGACACAACAGGTGGCAACTCAGGATCGCCGGTGTTTAATGGTAAAGGCGAGTTAGTGGGTCTTAACTTCGACTCGACTTACGAAGCCATTACTAAAGATTGGTTCTTTAATCCAACCATTACTCGTGCTGTGCATGTTGATATTCGTTATATTTTGTGGATGATGGATAAGGTTGATCATGCAGATAACTTAATTAAAGAGTTAGATTTAGTCAGAAACTAATTAACGCCTTAATGAATAATACCTAGCACTTTTGCTGGGTATTTTTTTATCTATTTAGCACCAATCACACACCATGAAGGTACTATCAATACGGCACTTGGTACAGTACAAATAAGTACTTATTAATACAATGCCCCCTAAATTGCAGGCATAAAAAAACACCGCCCGTGGGCGGTGTTTTCTATGGAGCTAAAGGTAATTAAGCTTCTGCAACAACAGATACTTTAACTACAGCTTTAACTTCAGTGTGTACTTGTACTTCAACTTCGAAGTCACCAGTAGAGCGTAAAGCACCTAAAGGTAAACGTACTTCAGCTTTAGCAAGTTCAACGCCAGCTGCAGTAACTGCATCAGCGATGTCACGGTTGCCAATTGAACCGAATAATTTACCTTCATCACCTGCTTTAGAAGCAATAACAACTGATTCTAATGCAGCTAATTTTTCAGCACGAGCTGTCGCAGTAGCTAATTCAGCAGCTAATTTAGCTTCTAATTCAGCACGACGAGCTTCAAATACTTCAGTGTTTGCTGCGTTTGCTACAACTGCTTTACCGTATGGTAAAAGGAAGTTACGAGCATAACCAGCTTTAACAGAAACTTGATCGCCTAAGCCACCTAAGTTTGCAACTTTATCTAGCAGAATAACGTTCATTATCAAATCCTCTTTATTCGATTAGGAATTAATACTGCAATATTACTGATGTAAATCAGTATATGGCAGTAGAGAAAGATAACGAGCACGCTTGATAGCGCGAGCTAGTTGGCGTTGGTATTTAGCACTAGTACCAGTGATACGGCTAGGAACAATCTTGCCGCTTTCAGTGATGTAGTTCTTTAAAGTAACGATATCTTTGTAATCAATCTCTGCAACACCTTCAGCGGTGAAACGGCAGAACTTGCGACGACGGAAATAACGTGCCATTTTGACAGTCTCCTAAGTTTTCAATTCGACATTTTCAGCATGCAAAACTAAACGGTTTTGACCATTTCGTCCTTGTTGTAGTGAAAGAAACCCTTCTACTTCAACTTGCACACCTGCTTGTAATTTATCTGTAACGCTATTAAAGCGTGGCCCACTTAATATCACTTGAATAATGCAGTATACGTTTCGTAATAAGTCTGCTTCATAACGCTGTGATTTATGCTCTACCGTAATAACCGTATGGTTTATCCCGCTAGGGCTATTTAATCGTTTAGTGCGGGTGACCGTGCCAAACAAAGTTAAGTGGTTATTCACAGAGTAAATTATTCAGCCTTTTCTTCAGCGCTTTCTTCAGTGCTACGGTCATCAGTAGAAGTACGACGTGAATCACGTTCGTCTCTTGCTTTAGCCATAGGTGAAGCTTCAGTAACGGCAACTTTAGTGCGCATTACCATGTTACGCAGAACAGCGTCGTTGAAACGGAAAGCTGTTTCTAACTCTTCGATAGACTCTGCAGAACCTTCTACGTTCATAAGAACATAGTGAGCTTTATGTAGGTCTTGGATTGGGTAAGCCAATTGACGACGGCCCCAATCTTCTAAACGGTGTACTGTACCGTTAGCAGCGGTAATAATACCGGTGTAACGTTCAATCATACCTGGGACTTGTTCACTTTGATCTGGGTGAACCATAAATACGATTTCGTAATGACGCATTTATTGCTCCTTACGGTTAAGTAGCCTCTTTTCTGGCTCAGTCAGACCAATGTGGAGGCAAGGAACGAATTAAAGTGACTGATTTGAGCGCGCGATAATACATAAACCTAGACAGAAACTCAAGCAATAACTCTCTTTTCAGCAAACTTGATTGCAGGTATGATGTCGGCAGTTAAAAACCCTGCGTTTACGCCATCACATAATAAAGCCATTTAATGATGACCATAAAAAAAACCGTTCTCACCTGCTGCCTCTTCTTATTATCCACTCCAGCATGGGCATTGGTTCCACCTGAGTACCAAGAACCAGACACCAGCTTTAATGCTGAAGTCGAGGCGGGCCTACAATTAAACAGCGGCAATAACGAAACAAAAAACTTCAACGGCCGAACTTACCTAACCTATGACTCATTAAAAACAAAACAAGAAGCCACTTTAAAAGCGTATTACGCGGCAGATGGCAGCGAGTCAACCTCAGAAAAATATGAACTATATTTACAGTCTAACTATAAATTAGATCGTGGTTATGTATTTGGCCGAGGCGAATTTACTTGGGACGAATACGGTTCGTACACCCGTATTAGTACTATCTCTACCGGTTATGGTTTTGATTTAATTAAAAACTATACCACCAAACTTAGCCTTGAAGCCGGTCCGGGTTATCGTTATGACAAACCTCAGGCAAGTACTACCGAGCCTAACCCTGATGATAACCGTGATGTTATTCTGCGTACCGCAGCTAAATACACCGTTAAATTGCAGGAATACACTAGTTTTAATGCCGACGTAACCGCCGAAACTGGTCTAGAGAATAATACTTTAACCCTTGATATGAGCTATAAAAACACCTTTATTCAGGACTGGGCATTTAAAATAGGCATGAACGTTAAGTACACAGAAGTAGTGCCAGAAGACAGTAAAAAAACTGACACAGTTACCACGTTTAACTTGTTGTATACCTTTCAATAATTTAACGAGAATGATGCGAAACATATCATTCTTTCAATAAATAATAAGCTTTACTGAACTTTTAGAGGCTCAGTTATGGACAGCCCGCTACGCAGTTTTGCATCCTTATATGGCACCACCTTTTTGATGGTGCTTGCTGCCGGTTTACTCACGACCTATTTAGGCTTAAGCCTAACGAATATGGACGTGCCACAAATATGGATTGGCGGCATGATGTCGGCCTACTATATTGGCCTGGTTTGCGGTTCTAAAGTAGGTCATAAACTGATTGCACAAGTCGGTCACATTCGTGCTTTTGTTGCTTGTGCGGGTATTGTGACCGCCTCGGCATTAGGCCACGCACTGATTGATAATTTAACCGTCTGGTTAATACTGCGACTTGCTGTTGGTATGGGAATGATGTGCCAATATATGGTGCTCGAAAGCTGGCTAAACGAGCAAGCAGAAACCAATCAACGTGGCACCGTATTTGCTAGTTATATGATTGTCTCTTATCTTGGGTTAATGGCGGGTCAGGGAGCAATTAGTTTATATCCTGACCTGGGTATTGAGCCGCTACTGTTAATCGCCATTTGTTTTGCATTGTGTATCGTGCCCATTGCCATCACACGCCGAATCCACCCGGAACCTCTGACTCCAGCGCCACTCAAAATGGGCCACTTTTGGCAACGTGCACCGCAAGCGTTATCCACCATTGCTTTTGGCAGCATGATAGTCGGCTGTTTTTATGGTTTGGCCCCGTCATACGCCACCGCTAAGGGCATTGACCCAGAACATGTCGCGCTATACATGACCTGTACCATTTGCGCGGGATTACTGGCGCAGTGGCCAATGGGTAAATTGTCTGACATTATTTCGCGCAGCGTACTGATCAGAATAAACTCTGCCTTATTAGGCGTGTTGGTATTATTCATCACCATCATCCCTTTTCACTCTGTTTATTCGTTAATACTCACCAGCTTATTTGGTATTTTAGCGTTCACCTTATACCCATTGGCCACCGCACTGGCTAACTCTCGGGTTGAACAACATGAACGTGTTGGGTTATCAGCAACCATTCTAGTGACCTTTGGGGTTGGTGCGAGTATTGGTCCTCTTATTGCCTCGGCTTTAATGCAAGCAATGGGCGATCAAATGCTTTACGGCTTTATGGCCATTTGCTCATTTACGTTACTCGCCAGGCTCATCTGGGTTAATCGACGCCAAAAAGCAGAACAATTCTCTACTGGCGATTATGTGATGGCGGGTGGTGACTTAGTCAGCTCACCATTAGCCGCATCACTTGACCCTCGTGTCGATATTGAGATGGTAAATGAGCAAATGATTTATCCAGCTGATGATGCCTTTGATCGTCTCGATGATGAAATTGAAGAAGAAATTGACGATACAGAGGGTGTTGAAGGACAAGCTGATTACAACGCAGCTTATGCCAATATTACTGAAGATGACTCTGAAGATGATGATATTGACGATGAAGACGTCGATAATGAAATGAGTCGGCGCTAACAGCTAAAACAAAAACGGCGATAATCACATTATCGCCGTTTTTTATCATCTTACTATCACTAACAACTCAACTCGTTAACGGTTTAGCTAATTTGTTACTAAGCGCCTAAACGCTGTCTAACCGCTTCAAACAAACAAATACCGGTCGCCACTGACACATTTAAGCTCGACACACTACCCGCCATCGGAATAGAAATAAGCGAGTCACAACTTTCACGAGATAAACGACGCAAGCCTTTGTCTTCTGCGCCCATAGCAATCGCTAATGGACCTGTTAAATCAGCTTGATATACATTGCCATCAGCTTCGCCTGCAGTGCCAACAATCCACACACCTTTATCTTGTAAATGGCGCATAGTACGCGCCAGGTTTGTCACCTGAAACAGCGGAATGGTTTCTGCTGCGCCACAAGCCACTTTGCTCACCGTTGAAGTTAATCCCACTGAGTTATCTTTTGGCACGATGATAGCGTGCACGCCCGCTGCATCGGCATTACGTAGGCAAGCACCTAAATTATGTGGGTCGGTCACGCCATCTAAAATAAGCAAAAATGGTACGGCAGTTTTGTCTAATAGTGCATCTAAATCATGTTCAGTTAATGGTTTAGCCGCTTTTACGCGGGCTACAATACCTTGATGCTGAGAACTACCGGCTTTTTCATCCAACACTTTACGCGCTGCACGCTGCAAGGTAGTACCAAACTCTGAAGCGGTTTTAATTAATGGCGTTAAACGTTCATCATCACGGCCTTGCAATAACCACAACTCAATAACACGCTCTGGGCTATTTGCTAATAAGGCTTGAACGGCATGAATGCCAAAAATAGTATCTTGTTTTTTCATTTAATTACTTTCTCTTGCTGCGCTTGGCAGGGGTTTTCTTTACTGTAGATTTGGTTTTGCCAGCATCAGACGCATTGTCTTTTACTGATGATTTTTTCGCGCCAGCAGGCTTTTTTGTACCCGTAGGTTTTGCACCTGAACGACTTTTGCGTGATTTAGGCTTATCCGATCTAGCATCTGACTTACCACGAGCCGGTTTTGCCCCTTCAAGGTTAGCGCGCTCGCGTGCGGTCATAACTTTAGCGGTACGTGGCTTTTTACCACTACCTTTACTGTTGTCACCAACCATCAACAGATCAATTTGACGATCATCTAAATTTACCGCAGCAACCTTCACCGTCACTTCATCACCAACTTGATAGACTTGACGAGTATTTTCACCAATTAAACGCTGACGCATTTGATCAAATTGATAGTAATCACTGGCTAGACTTGAAATATGCACCAATCCATCAATAAACAGCTCATTTAAGCGTACAAACAAACCAAAGCTGGTGACTGAGGCAATGATGGCCTCAAAAGTATCACCTACATGGTCTTGCATGTATTCACATTTAAGCCAATCGCTCACATCACGAGTGGCTTCATCTGCACGACGTTCGGTAGTTGAACATTCTTCGCCGAGTAAATCGAGCTCTTCAATCTGGTAAAGATAACCACCATCTTGAGTCCACTTGTCAGTCACCTCGCCTTGCTCTTTTGCAAGTAAGTACTTAATCACTCGGTGCAAAATCAAATCAGGATAGCGGCGAATTGGCGAAGTAAAATGCGAGTACGCCTCTAATGCTAAACCAAAGTGACCTTCATTATCGGGGCTGTAAATAGCTTGGCGCATTGAACGTAACAGCATGACTTGAATTAACTCAAAATCAGGTCTGTCGGCAATTTTTAACATCAAGTTTTGATAATCGGTTGGTGTCGGTTCTAAACCGCCATCCATGCTTAGACCGCGTTCAGCTAAAAACTCTTTAAAGTTGGCCAGTTTCTGCTCAGAAGGTGCTTCATGGACACGATATAGCACTTCGCCTTTATGCTTTTTAACAAACTTAGCAGAGGCAACGTTAGCTAAAATCATACACTCTTCGATGATCTTATGCGCTTGGTTACGGCCTCTTGGCACAATTTTGTCAATTTTACGATCTTCATTGAAAATGAACTGCGTTTCCAATGTTTCAAAGGCAATAGCACCACGTTCAGCTCGGCGCTGATCTAAGGTGAGATACAAAGATTGTAAGCACAATAAATGCGGGAACAAGGCTTCGTGTTCAGGTAAAATCGGGCCGCCTTCAAGCATGTCGGCAACTTGCGTATAAGTAAAACGTGCATGCGAGTGCATTACCGCTGGATAAAATTTGGTGCCAGAGAGCTTACCCGCTGCAGAAATGGTCATTTCTGCAACCATACACAGACGGTCGACTTGTGGTTTTAGTGAACATAAACCGTTAGAGATTTTTTCCGGAAGCATTGGGATCACTTGCGACGGGAAATACACCGAGTTACCACGTGAACGAGCTTCTACATCAAGTGCTGAGTCGGTTCTAACATAATGACTGACATCAGCTATCGCCACCCATAAACGCCAGCCACCGCTTGGTTTGGCTTCTGCATATACCGCATCATCAAAGTCGCGCGCATCTTCACCGTCGATAGTTACAAGCGGTAAATGACGTAAATCTACACGACCTTCCTTATCTGACTCTGGTACTTCGTCAGGAATACGCTTGAGTTTTTTCTCGATGACAGCAGACCAAGTGTGCGGTAAATCGTAATTACGTAAAGCAATTTCGATTTCCATCCCCGGTGCCATGGTTTTACCCAATACTTCGGTCACTTTAGCTGCGGCTTTAACAAAACGGCCAGGACGACGGGTGAGTTCAACCACAACCACATCGCCAGCTCTTGCGCCATTACGATCGTTGTTATCGATTAAAATTTCTTGGGTGATGCGGCGATCATCAGCAATCACAAAGCCCATACCACCATCAACATGGTAACGGCCGACTAAAGCGGCTGTGCGCTCTTGCACCAAACGGACAATACGCGCTTCGCGACGACCACGGCGATCAGTACCGGCTTTTTGGGCCAAGACTTTGTCGCCATGAAAATACATCAGCATATCGCGGTTATTAATAAATAGGTCGTCACCGCCCTCGTCCGGCTTAAAAAAGCCAAAACCATCACGATGGCCAATAACGCTACCAGACAATAAATCCATACGCTCAGGTAGACCATAGCTTTGACCACGAGTAAACACTAACTGACCGTCACGTTCCATAGCGCGCAAGCGTCGACGCAGCGCTTCTAATGGTTCTTCTTCAGTAATGTTTAATGCTTGTGCTATTTTGTCGCGGCTAACGGGAGACTTTTGTGCGCGCAAGTATTCTAAAATGTACTCGCGGCTAGGAATAGGATTGTCGTACTTGTCTTGCTCTCTCTCAAAATGAGGATCGTTGATCATTCAATTTCCAAATAATTCGCTCCATAACGTGGAGCTTCTAACGTGTGTACAGCTGTGGCTGCTGGGCCCTAACCACTATACTGGCGGGCATTTTTGCAGCTAACATCTGCAATAAAGACGAGGCCTTTTTCTGCTGGGCATCGTTATCAAATATACTGTTATATAACCAATGATAACCCATTTCGTAATCGGTTGGGCTACCATAACCTTCGCCAAATAATCGTACTAGTAGCATTCTGGCAGAAACATCACCATTGGCGGCTGCGGGTAATACATACTGTACTGCGCGATTAGGATTTTTAACCACTAGTTTACCGCGATAATAATAATCCGCCAATTTTACCATGGCTTCTGAGCTGCCTTGCTCTGCTGATGTTTGCAATAACATCATACCGCGCGATGGATGTGCACTAACACACACGCCATTATTTAACATTTCACCCCATAAAAACTGGTACAAGGGTTGTTTTAATACTTCTGCTCTGGCCTCGATATCTTGCACTAATTGGCAGTCGTCGGCCTTAACACGTTGTAAATACTGATCGGAGTGGATCAGCGAGATCAATTGTTTGTCGCTATAAATATCGACCGCTTCTGTTAAGGCAAATACGTTAACAGAAATAAGGCTTAATAAGGCTAGAGATACACGCAACATAAGGATTCTCGATGACACTATGATGACTTATTTATCGGCAGTATAGTGCATTTCTTGAGTGCTACAATTCGAGAAAACACATTGTAGTCATTAACAAATTTACATCACTCATAAAAAAGGCCGCTTTCGCGGCCTGTTTCTTTTACTTGAACGGACTAAGCAAAATCATCGTTTGATTTCTGTCCGGACCCGTAGAGATAATATCAACCGGCGTTTCTAATAATTCTTCGAGACGCTTAATATAGTTGATAGCTGCCGCAGGTAACTGCTCGATTGAAGTTGCACCAAAGGTGTTTTCGCTCCAACCTGGCATGCTTTCATAAACCGGTGTCACTAGCTCGTAACCTTCAGCTGCTAAAGGAGTTACCTTTTCAACTGTACCATCTGGATACTCATAGCCTACACAGATTTTAACTTCTTCTAGACCATCTAATACATCTAGTTTAGTCAAACAGAAACCGCTAACACTGTTGATTTGTACTGCACGGCGCATTGCCACTGCATCTAACCAACCTGGACGACGCTTACGGCCAGTTGTCGCACCAAATTCTTGGCCTTTCTCACCGATGTAATCGCCGAGTTCATTAGCCAGTTCAGTCGGGAAAGGACCTGCACCAACACGAGTGGTGTAGGCTTTCATGATACCAAGTACATAATCTAAATGGCGAGGACCAAAACCTGAACCTGTCGCAACACCGCCAGCGGTCGTGTTTGATGAGGTCACAAATGGATAAGTACCGTGGTCGATATCCAATAATGTACCTTGAGCACCTTCAAATAGAATTGGCTCACCCGCTTTACGTGCAGTATCTAGCATTTCAGTTACGTCAACACACATGCTCTTTAAGTAGTCAGCAATTGCTAACGCATCGTCAAGAGTTTGTTGATAGTCAACGGCTTCAACTTGATAGTACTCAGTTAGCATGAAGTTATGGTATTTCATGACTTCTTGTAACTTAGTTGCAAATAGCTCTGCATTAAACAAATCGCCGATGCGTAAACCGCGACGCGACACTTTGTCTTCGTATGCAGGACCAATACCGCGTCCAGTAGTACCAATGGCTTTATTACCACGCGCTTTTTCGCGAGCGATATCAAGTGCACAATGGAATGGAAGAATAAGCGGACATGCTTCAGAGATAAGTAAACGCTCTTCGACAGGAATACCGCGGCCTTTAAGCATGTTGATTTCTTTCATCAACGCGTCAGGCGCTACGACAACACCATTACCGATGATACATTTTACATTGTCACGTAAAATGCCAGACGGAATTAAATGAAGAACGGTTTTTTCACCATCAATTACCAAAGTATGACCAGCATTATGGCCGCCTTGGTAACGAACTACGTATTTTGCCTGTTCTGTTAAAAGGTCGACAATCTTACCTTTGCCTTCGTCACCCCATTGAGTGCCGAGTACGACTACATTTTTGCCCATTATTAGCTGCAACGTCTTGTGGTATAAAATAGAATTTTAACAGATTTTAGTATGTTATAGCCAAGTATTTTATTGAAAAATGATCAATAAAACGACGCCTGCTGTCACTAAGCTGCCACCTAAGCGTCTGAGAACATTTTGCTTTTGTGTTGAAAGCTCTAATAAATATTTTTGCCATTGAGTCGGAAAAATAAGCGGACCAAGGCCCTCAAGAATCAAAACCAAGCCCAACGCCGTCATTAATAACTGTAAACTCATGTATAAAACCTCAACGTTCACTTGTAAAAATTCTATCTAGTGTGCTTGATTATGCGCTAAATAGCACAATGATTTATATAAACTCGCATTAGAATGTGCTCTTTTAGTGAAAATTATCAGTGCGGTATTCGAGGCAGGATTTTGAGGGCGAAGTGCGCTCGACAACTGCTCCTGCGTTGTTCTACCTCCTGCATCCATGCAGTCGTACCTTAAGAAGGCTAACAAAGCAGATCACGCTGATAAATTCGTCCTTTGTGACGCAGCCTAAAATAGATCACATTCTAATACTAATTCCACTAATTATCTGGTCACTCAGCGGGAGTTCTGTGCCTTCTAGGCAAGTAATAGGATTGAAGACATAGTTGTTCTCGGCAACTGCTCCTGCGTTGCTCTACCTCCTGCATCCATGCAGTCGTACGTCAAAATGCTATTAAGCAGCATAAAAGGCACAGAAACCCGCCTTGCAGGAGGCACTCAGACCGTTCATTTCTTTGTTGCATTGTCTTAGAAGGGAATAACCATTATTTCAACAATGCGCCTCAAACTGAACAATCTGAGTGACTCTGATTGGCCACATAATTAATGGAATTGGTATAATAAGGATTGGTATTACATTTATTTCAGGCAATAAAAAACCCAGCATAAGCTGGGTTTTTTGAATCCAAAAAACGAATTAACGCTTAGAGAACTGTGGCTTACGACGTGCTTTACGTAGACCAACTTTCTTACGTTCAACTTTACGAGCATCACGGGTAACAAAACCAGCGGTACGTAGAGTAGGACGTAAAGCTTCATCTAGTTGCATAAGTGCACGGGTAATACCGTGACGAATTGCACCAGCTTGGCCAGTAGTACCACCGCCCTTAACAGTTACATAGATGTCTAACTTTTCAGTCATTTCAACTAACTCTAATGGTTGACGAACAACCATACGAGCAGTTTCACGACCAAAATATACATCTAAAGGACGTTGGTTTACGATGATATTGCCACTACCTGCTTTAGCGAAAACGCGAGCTGTAGATGTTTTGCGACGGCCAGTGCCGTAGTACTGAGTTGCAGACATTTGCTTACTCCCGTTTAGATATCAAGAACTTGTGGTTGTTGTGCAGCATGGTTATGTTCAGTGCCAGCGTAAACTTTAAGCTTACGGAACATAGCACGGCCCAAAGGACCTTTTGGTAACATACCCTTAACTGCTTTCTCGATAATCATTTCTGGTTTTTGAGCCTGTAGCTTTTCGAAGCTGATTTGCTTGATGCCACCAGGGAAACCTGAATGCGAGTAGTAAATTTTACCAGCTGCTTTGTTACCAGTTACAGTCACTTTTTCAGCATTGATAACGATGATGTAATCACCAGTGTCAACGTGAGGAGTGTATTCTGGCTTATGCTTGCCGCGTAAGCGAGTTGCGATTTCAGTTGCAATACGACCTAAAGTTTTGCCTTCAGCGTCAACAACGAACCAGTCACGAGTAACCGTCTCTGGTGTAGCAGTATATGTAGTCTTCATTATACAAAAACCCAATGTTTAAAATTCTGTCTCACATGCTGAATGCAAATGCAATCAACACAAAATTACCGATTCTTGCCCCTTCGAGCACGAATATTGGCTTACAACTTCCGCCCAATTGGCGGAGTAACGTGGGCAGGGTGCGGATTATACGCAAAGCAGATGCAAAAATCACCTGCTTTTTTACTAAATAGATAAAATATTCGATCTGTTAACTTAAGATGCGGTTATCTCACTTGTTCATCAATGATAAAGCCATCTTTCGGGTATTCAACAATCTGTCACAATGCAGAGAATCACTTAAGTTAAGTGCTCTAAAGCAAGGTAGTCACGTGATTGCATTTCAATTAACCGCGAACGACAACGTCTAAACTCAAAACTTAATTGGCCATCGGTATAAAGGTGTTCTAACTCTATTTGCGCCGACACAATTAACTTAACGTTACGTTCGTAAAACTCATCAACCATCGCCAAAAAACGTCTGGCGATATCATCACCCGTTTGCTGCGCGCCCATTTGCTCTATGCCACTTAACAAGACTGTGTGATAAAGGCAGGCGAGCTCCATGTAATCTCTCTGCGAACGTGGACCGTCGCACATGTCTCTAAAATTAATCAACAGTACCCCTTTAGATTGCTGACGGATATTAATCTCCCGACCATCAATTTCTATAGGCGCAATCTGTCTTTCTGCATCTGTCGCGAGTTGGTCGAAGTAATGTAGAAGATTAATGTCTGCCTGTTTATCAAGTGGATAATGATAAATCTCAGCTTGTTCTAAGGTCCGTAAACGATAATCAATCCCTGAATCCACATTTAAAACTTCACAATGTTGATTAATCAGGGCAATAGCAGGTAAGAAGCGCACACGCTGCAAACCATTTTTATACAACTCGTCAGGGATGATATTAGATGTAGCAACCAGTGCGACCCCTTGCTTAAACAGCTCTTGGAATAGTGTTCCCAATAACATGGCGTCGGTGATGTCTGACACAAAAAACTCATCAAAACAGATAACCTGATATTGGCTAGCCATTTTTTTCGCAATCGTAATCAGTGGATCTTGCACCCCTTTTAAACCGTCGAGTTCATGATGTACTTGATGCATAAAACGGTGAAAATGCGCTCGTAATTTGCGCTCTCCCGGCAATGCATCGTAAAATGTATCCATTAAATAGGTTTTGCCGCGCCCGACTCCGCCCCATAAATATAATCCTTTTACAGGTGCTGACTTGGCTTTTACCCCAACGGCAGAAAACAATTTAGATAAACCAGAACTGGGTTTATTGGCTGCGATGATTTCATCATAAACACGTTGCAATGACTTAACTGCCTGCTCTTGTGCGGCATCATGTGAAAAATCTTCTCGGGTAAGGTCTTGTTGATAATGCTGCCAAGGGGTTAACTGCGCCACGATTACGACTCTCTTACATCAATAAATTACTGCGGATAATAACATTAAAAATTCAATACGAGTAACCGCTTAACCGGATCAAATTAAGGTTTGTTAATCAAATTTGAACTAACAAATAACACGTCACTCTCAATAATTAACTCAGATTAACCCATATTACTGACAGCTTTTATCGCGACACCATGCAGCGTTGTCTACTCTCATTTATTAACGATATTTAACTTTGAATTCTTGCAATCAAGCCACATATTTTATTTACAAGCTTGAATGCAATCAGGAGCTACCTAACCTATGAAAACCAAATTAAGCCTACTTTCTGCAGCACTATTAACAGCTTCATTGTCGTTATACCCTGCTGTATCGCAAGCCGCCATTCCACAAGCGGTTGAAGGTCAAGCTGTACCGAGCTTAGCCCCAATGTTAGAGCGTACGACCCCAGCTGTGGTGTCGGTAGCCGTATCGGGCACTCAAGTGTCAAAACAGCGAGTGCCAGATGTATTTCGTTACTTCTTTGGCCCTAATGCGCCGCAAGAGCAAGTGCAAGAGCGCCCCTTTAGAGGCTTAGGCTCGGGGGTTATTATTGATGCAGCTAAAGGCTACATTGTAACCAACAACCATGTCATCAATGGCGCTGATGATATTCAAATTGGCTTGCATGATGGCCGTGAAATTAAAGCCAAACTCATTGGTGCAGATAAAGAGTCAGATATTGCCTTGTTGCAAATTGATGCTAAAAACTTAACCGAAATTAACCAAACTGATTCAGACAATATTCGCGTAGGTGACTTTGCTGTCGCGATTGGTAATCCATTTGGTTTAGGGCAAACCGTTACCTCTGGTATTGTGAGCGCCCTTGGCCGCAGCGGTTTAGGTATCGAAATGCTCGAAAACTTTATTCAAACTGACGCAGCCATTAATAGCGGCAACTCTGGTGGAGCATTAGTTAACTTAAACGGTGAGCTTATTGGGATTAACACCGCAATTGTTGCCCCAAATGGCGGTAACGTAGGCATCGGCTTCGCCATCCCAGCGAACATGGTTCACAACCTAGTCGATCAAATTATTGAACACGGTGAAGTACGCCGCGGTGTATTAGGGGTTTCTGGCCGTGATTTAGATAATGAGCTGGCAAAGGCTTTTGGCCTAGACACACAACACGGTGGTTTTGTTAACGAAGTCATGCCGAAAAGTGCTGCCGATAAAGCAGGGCTAAAAGCCGGTGATATTATTGTCAGCATTAATGGCCGTAGTATTAAGAGCTTCCAAGAATTACGCGCTAAAGTCGCCACCATGGGCGCAGGCGCTAAAGTCGAGTTTGGTATTATTCGCGACGGTGACAAGAAAACCATTAAAGCCACTTTAGGTGAAGCAGATAAAGTGGAAGCTGAAGCTGGCAATGTACATCCAATGTTGCAAGGTGCGACATTAGAAGATAGCAAAAAAGGTATTGAAATTACCGAAATTGCTCAAGGTTCACCCGCTGCCATGAGTGGCTTGCAAGAAGGAGATTTAATTGTCGGGTTAAACCGCACTAAAATTTCCAGCCTAAAAGCATTAAAAGAAGCCCTCGAAGACAAGCAAAGTTCAGTGGCGTTAAAGATTTTAAGAGACAACAATTTACTGTATTTAGTTTTACGCTAAATCAGTAAAAGTAGATTATTCGTTTCGATTTACAGCCACTCATTAACACGCTGTTAATGAGTGTGAACTGACTTGAAGATTTAAGCATCGGTGCAAGCTTGGCCGATGCTTAATTTTTTGAGCTATGTTAAGATAAAGTTCATATTTTTCAACAAATGTCAGGCCATGAATTTAAAAGACACGTGCATCTATATTGTAAAAGCTATGACATTTGGCCTGATCATGGCAGCTGTTTTTTTAGTGATCACCTCTATACTTCCTAATCACTCCCTTAATACAGGTTTATCTTCCGTACACAGTGGTGGCGCTGAGCTGTCTTTTGCCAAAGCCGTTCGCCGTGCAGCACCTGCCGTGGCCAACATTTACAGCCTAAGCATTGACCAACGTAACCCATTAAACGCAAGTTCACTTCAAGGCTTGGGCTCTGGGGTGATTATGAGCAAAGATGGATACGTGCTTACCAATTACCATGTGATTAAAAAAGCTGATGAAATTGTCATTGCACTGCAAGATGGGCGCAAATTTACCGCTGAAGTGGTTGGCTCCGATCCTGTGACAGATTTAGCAGTGCTCAAAATTGAAGGCGATAACCTACCCATTGTACCGTTTAATCTCAATAATCCAGCCCAAGTAGGCGATGTAGTATTAGCTATTGGTAATCCGTACAACATCGGCCAAACCATTACCCAAGGTATTATCAGTGCCACTGGCCGTAACGGTTTAAGCTCTGGTTATTTAGACTTTTTACAAACCGACGCAGCTATTAATGCAGGCAATTCAGGTGGCGCATTAATAGACACTAATGGCGAATTAATTGGTATTAACACCGCCGCATTCCAGGTGGGTGGAGACAATGGTGGTAACGGTATTAGCTTTGCTATTCCCATAAAATTGGCGCATAGCATTATGGACAAATTAATAAAACATGGCCGTGTTATCCGTGGCGCTCTAGGTATTTCTGGCGAGCCAATTAACCAGGTCGTTGCACAAATCCTCAACCTACCCGATATGAAAGGGGTATTGGTCACAGGTGTTGACCCAGAGGGTCCCGCAGCTCGTGCAGGCTTAGCCCCGCGTGATGTGATTACTCAATATAATGGTGAAGATGTTCCCGGTGTTGAAATGCTGTTAGACCGAATTGCAGAAACACCACCAGGCACCAGAATGGACATGGTCATCATTCGTGAAGGTAAAACTCAAACCTTCCCGGTTATTATTGCAGAAAAAATTAATGAGCCTGAATAACCACTTTTATTCAATACTCATATATTCAATACTCATATTAAACAAATAAAATTAGCACATAAAAAAGCCATTCAACTCATCATTGAATGGCTTTTTTGTACCGTCATGAACGTTATTTAACCTGAACTCGGGATAAGGTATGAACTTATTCTATTAAAAATCAATATGTTACCCACCCTCACTTTCAAGCTTGTCATTTGTTCTGCTAACAAGGCGAATTGACGCATCAATAGCTAGCCTATTGTAAGTCGATTCAACGCCGTTAGCAGGGCAAAGGACTGTTTGAAAGGCGTTTATTATCCCGAGATCAGGTTATTTAACCCGTACCACTTCTGCACCTAAACCTTGAAACTTAGCTTCAATATGCTCGTAACCACGGTCTAAATGGTAAATACGATCAACGGTCGTGATACCGTCTGCCATTAGGCCCGCAATCACTAAGCTTGCTGATGCACGTAAATCGGTTGCCATGACTTGAGCACCATTTAAACGTTCAATACCGTGGATAATACACGTATTTCCTTCAAGTTCGATGTCAGCGCCCATGCGGCTCATTTCTGGTACATGCATAAAGCGGTTTTCAAAAATGGTTTCAGTCACACGACCGGTGCCTTCAGCAAGGGCGTTTAATACACAAAACTGCGCTTGCATGTCGGTAGGAAATGCTGGGTATGGCGCGGTTTTAATGTTAACGGCCTTAGGTCGTTGCCCTTGCATATCAAGCTCAATCCAATCTTCACCCGTTGTGATGGTCGCGCCAGCATCTTCAAGCTTTAGTAATACAGCTTCGAGTGCACTAGGGTCGGCAGATAAACAACGAATTTTGCCACGCGTGACAGCGGCGGCGACTAAGAACGATCCGGTTTCAATGCGGTCAGGCATAACACGGTATTTGCAACCCGATAAACGCTCAACGCCTTCAATTGTTAAGGTTGCAGTACCAATGCCTGAAATTTTAGCACCCATTGCCACTAAGCAATTCGCTAAATCGGTGACTTCTGGCTCACGTGCAGCGTTTTCGATAACCGTTGTACCGTCTGCAAGTGATGCAGCCATTAATAGGTTTTCTGTTGCGCCAACACTAACCATATCCATAAAGATATGTGCACCTTTAAGGCGACCATCTACACGCGCTTTAATGTAACCTTCTTTCACTTCGATTTTAGCACCCATAAGCTCTAAACCGTGCAAGTGTAAGTTAACAGGGCGTGCACCAATGGCACAACCACCTGGTAAAGACACATCTGCAGTACCATAACGCGCAAGTAATGGACCAAGGATCAAGATTGACGCACGCATGGTTTTAACTAAATCATACGGAGCACAATACTCATTTAAATTGGTGGTCGAAATACGCACGCAGCTATTTTCAAGCTGATCAACTTCGGCGCCTAAGCAACGTAGTAACTGACAACTAGTGTTGACGTCTCGTAAATTAGGCACGTTTGAGACAATAAAATCTGTTTCGGCTAATACGCCTGCCATTAAAATAGGCAATGCCGCATTTTTAGCACCCGAGATCACGACTTCACCAGCAAGCGGTTTGCTGGCTTTAATAGTTAATTTATCCACTGTGAATCTCAGTACTTACATATTGAAAAGTTTTTCACGCTTCCACTGGGTAGGCGTAAATGTTTTGATGGTTAGCGCGTGTAGTTCACCACTGGCAATTTGTTCTGAAAGTGGAGCATAAATAGCTTGTTGCTGTTTTACGCGGCTCATGCCATCGAAGCACTCTCCAACTGCAACCACTTTGTAATGGCTGCCATCTGAAGTCACATGGGCTTCTGTTAATGACAGTGCATCTGTCAACATTTGTTCAATAACCTTGCAATCCATGAAATCTATTACCTTTACTTGTCAATCTAATGCTTATAAAACTGGCACTTATAAACTCGTATTTATACAACGAAAACGGCTACAACTATGACTGGCTAAAAAAAGCGTCTAAATCGTATAGCTCAATCATTTTTTTGAGCTGCTCGCTGGGATTAACCAACTGCCGCGATGCGCTGTCTTTTTTACTGCCAGAATGAGTTAATCGAACCAATGCTAGTAATAACGCTACACCAGCACTGTCTACATATTCTAGGGCGGACAAGTCTATCACTTGGGTTGTATCAGTAAACAACTGTTGGCGTTTTGGCCATAATTGTTTTACTTCAACCTGCGTTAAGCGTCCGCTAACGAAGCACTGCTGCTCTTGTTGATTAAAGTTAATCACGCTGCTGCAGCTTCTTTAGTTGGTTGACGATCGATTTTTTGCTTGGTTTTGTCATTCAACATTGAAATAACGGCTTCAATACCTTGCTGACGGATCAAGTTAGAAATCTCAGACTGCTTAGAAGCCAATAAACTAACGCCTTCTGCAACAAGATCAAATGCTTTCCAAGTATTGTCTTTTAAACGACGGGCTTTAAATTGAATTTTGATCGGTGGGCGACCTTTTTCAATAATTTGCACGTTTATTTCAACAATTTTTTCGTCACTAAAATCACTAGCAGGATCAAACTCAACAGCCTGGTCGGTATATTCTGTTAATGCTTGTGCATACGTTGCGACTAGGTAGCCTTCAAATGCTTCAACAAAACGGTCACGTTGATCCGGTGTGGTGTCACGTAAATACTGCCCCATTACTTTGTATGCTGCATATTTATAATCAACATGTGGCATTAATTCTTCATTTACTATCACTTTTAAGTGACTTAAATCGCTATCGATTAATGCTCTATCTTGCTTAAAACGATCAAATGTTTTATTGGCGACTTGCTTGATCATTTCATATGGGTCACTGGTGTTGATCTCGTCATTAGCTGCCATTACGCCAGAGCTAATTGCTGCGCTCGCAATTAAACATACAGCCATTACACGATGAAAAAGTGCCTTCATTATAGAGCTCCTAATTGTCTTTAGACGACATACTGTATAAAAGTTGACCAATTAAATCTTCGAGAATCAATGCGCCACGCGTATCATGAACCTTATCGCCATCAACCAGCATGGCAATATCATCATCCATAAAGCCTGGGGTTAAGCCAATAAATTGCTCACCTAATAAACCTGAAGTCAAAATAGCTAAACTGCTGGTTTCAGGGAACACATCATAGCGCTTGTCCATCGTTAACGTCACCACAGGGATCAGCTTACGAGTATCTAAGGTAATGTCTGTCACACGACCAACAACCACCCCACCTACTTTGACTGGCGAGCGTACTTTTAATCCACCGATATTATTAAACTCGGCAACTAATGTATAAGTTTGGTCACTTGACTTGACTTCAACATTAGCAACATTAAATACCAATGCACAAAATGCCAACAAACCTGACAATAAAAACACGCCTACTAGTAACTCAATTTTCCGTGTCAACATACTCTTAAACCACTTCAATTAAACTAAACAATGAAAAAATCTTAATTTCCGAACATGATTGCAGTAAGCAAAAAGTCCAGCGCTAAAACAGCTAAACTGGCCTGCACAACCGTTGAAGTTGTCGCTCGGCTAATACCTTCAGGGTTAGGTTGTACTTCGTATCCTCTGTACAAGGCTATCCAAGTCACCACCACACCAAAAATAACACTCTTAATCAAGCTGTTAACAATATCCTGCTCCCACTCTACAGATGCTTGAAGAATAGACCAAAATGCACCGCTATCAATGCCTTTCCATTCAACACCTACCAGATGGCCGCCCATAATGCCCACTAAACTGAACATCAAAGCAAGCAGAGGCATACTGATCACCCCAGCCCAAAAACGAGGGGCAATGATTTGTCGTAAAGGATCAATTGCCATCATCTCTAAACTGGATAACTGTTCAGTCGATTTCATTAAACCAATCTCTGCCGTTAGTGCAGACCCTGCCCGTCCGGCAAACAATAATGCGGCAACCACAGGACCAAGTTCACGTAACAAGCTAAGCGCCACCATTGGGCCCAAACTTTCTTCCGTACCAAAGCCAACAAGAATATTGTAGCCCTGCAACGCTAATACCATGCCGATAAACAAACCCGATACTAGGATAATCACCATGGAGCGCACACCCAGCACATATATTTGCTTGGTAAGTAGTGGCAAACCTTTTTTAACATTAGGCACACGTACCACAGCGCCCCACAGCATTAAACCAGCTCGGCCTAATCCGGAGATCATCTTTAACGCATATTTGCCCATGTCGGCAATATTATCAATTACGCCCACACAATAACTCCTCTTGATAATCCTCGGCAGGATAATGAAATGGTACCGGACCATCTGGCTCGCCTTGGATAAACTGAATTAATTGCGGGTTATCAGACAAACGCAATTGCTCTGGCGTTCCATGTGCAATCACTTTTTTTTCTGCAATCACATACACATAATCTGCAATACCCAGCACTTCATCGACGTCATGAGACACCACAACAGAAGTGAGTTTTAGCGTATCTGATAATTCACGAATTAATTTTACGAGCATCCCCATTGAAATAGGATCTTGGCCCGCAAAAGGCTCATCGTACAAAATCATTTCAGGCTCAAGCGCAATCGCCCGGGCTAGTGCGGCACGACGCTGCATACCACCAGAAAGCTCGTTAGGCATTAAATAAGCTGCCCCACGAAGTCCCACCGCTTGTAATTTCATCAGCACAATTGAACGAATAATCTCTTCAGGTAACCCTGAATGCTCTCGTAATGCAAACGCGACATTATCGAATACATTTAAATCGGTAAACATTGCACCGCTTTGAAAAAGCATGCTCATACGTTTACGTAACTCAAATAACTCTTCACGTTTTAATTTATGTAAATCTTGGCCATCAAATAAAATGTGACCACTATTGGGTGTAAGTTGCCCACCAATCAATTTTAATAACGTGGTTTTACCTATACCGCTAGGGCCCATAATAGCGGTCACTTTACCTTTAGGTATCGTTAACGAAATATCTTTATAAATCACTCGAGAACCATGACTAAAAGCCAAATGGTTAATCTCGACCAAAGGGGAATTATTTGATTTACTCATATCAGGCATCGGAGTTGAGGAGATCACAACCTTCCTTAAAAAAAGATGAAGCGCAAATTGTACTGTAATTGTCCATTGAGCGACAACTATATCCATATAACCAAAGCTCATTGTTAATACAATTAGTGCACAATGCTTTCAATTTAGTGAAAATCCAGCGAAAATGCCCGCTAATTATTTACCATCATAGGAATCACATGCTAGTTAATATCCTAATGCTAATTGTAGGGCTTGCTGTTTTAGTGTGGAGTGCGGATAGATTTGTATACGGTGCAGCTGCATTTGCGCGTAATTTAGGCTTACCGCCAATGCTAATAGGACTCACCATCGTAGCGATGGGCAGCTCAGCCCCTGAGATGTTTGTTGCCGCGAGCGCGTCAATGAATGATATGCGCGACACCGCAGTCGGCAACGTTTTAGGCTCAAACATTGCCAACATAACCTTAATTTTAGGATTAACCGCATTACTCGGTGCGATTAGCGTAGGGTCAAAAACCTTAAAGCGTGAAATCCCCTTAATGTTAGCGGCTACGGTATTTGCGGGCTACACATTACATGACGGCCTGTTAACCCGTGCAGAAGGCATTATGTTAACCATCTTATTTTTTGGCTTAATGGGCTTTTTTATTTGGCAAGCCACTAGCAAAAAAGTGACAGACACCTTAGATGAAGACCTCGAGTCTGAGATCCCTAAAAACGTCCCCACCTTTCGTGCTATCATTTGGCTACTAGTTGGTATTATATTACTTCCTCTATCAGCAGGTTGGATGGTTGACGGCGCGGTAGGGATTGCAAAATTTTATGGATTATCTGATTTAGTCATTGGACTGACTATTATTGCGGTTGGTACAAGCTTACCCGAGTTGGCAGCTTGCATTGCTGGTGTATTAAAAAAGGAAGATGATTTAGCGATTGGTAATATCGTTGGTTCAAACTTATTTAATATTTTAGCGGTACTCGCGATACCTGCGTTGATTGCCCCAGGCGAAATAGATGCACAAGCCAGCGGTAGAGATTTCTACATGGTATTGGGAACCAGTACTGCACTGGCCGTTTTAGTGTTATCTAGTGGTGCTAAAAAACAACTTACCCGTTGGCATGGCGCCTTGTTATTAATCACCTTTATTGCGTACCAAATTATTGTATTTCAATCTCATTAGATTGGAGCAAAAAGGTAAAGTCTTAAGCTAAAAGAGAGACACTCATGGTAGATCAAACTCAATTTCGCCAATGGGGCCGCAAAGTTATCGATATCGAAAAAGCGGCATTAGATCATTTATATCAATACGTCGACTCCGCTGAATTTGGCCAGGCCTGCGAACTCATCATGCAGTGTAAAGGCAAAGTGATTGTGATGGGTATGGGTAAGTCAGGCCATATTGGCAATAAAATTTCTGCCACCTTTGCAAGTACCGGCACCCCTGCTTTTTTTGTACACCCGGGTGAAGCCAGCCACGGCGACTTAGGCGCTTTAGACAAAAATGATATCGTACTGGCGATTTCTAACTCAGGCGAATCAAGTGAAATTTTAACCTTACTGCCTGTGATTCAACGTATGGGGGTACCGGTGATTTCAGTGACCGGCAAACCTGAGTCAAACATGGCTCGACTCGCTAAAATTCATCTGTGCATTCAAGTACAAGAAGAGGCCTGCCCGCTTGGGTTAGCCCCGACATCAAGCACTACCGCGACCCTTGCTATGGGTGATGCTTTAGCTATTGCATTACTGCAAGCAAAAGGCTTTACCCGAGACGATTTTGCCTTATCACACCCCGGCGGTGCTTTAGGACGTAAACTGTTACTAAAAGTAGAAGATGTGATGCATCAAGGTGATAGCTTACCGAGTGTAAGTGATGACATTTGCATTACCGATGCGCTGTATGAAATATCGAAAAAAGGCCTGGGTATGACCGCCGTTGTCGACAAAGCTAATACCTTAGTGGGTATTTTTACTGATGGTGATTTACGACGTATTATTGATGCTGAAGTAAACTTACGCACCACACCAATTGCCCAAGTGATGACGCAAAATTGCGTCACCAGTCCTAGCGGTATCTTGGCAGCAAAAGCATTACAAATCATGGAAGAAAAAAACATTAACGGATTGATTGTCGTTAACCAACAACATCAACCGATCGGCGCATTAAATATGCTCGATATGGTTAAAGCAGGAGTGATTTAACCATGTCAGATACACATCAAGGCTTTTACGGCCAGGTCAGCGACGATATTTGGCAACGAGCTAAAAAAATTAAACTGCTCATTTGCGATGTTGACGGCGTCTTTTCTGACGGACGTATTTATTTAAGCAATGCAGGCGAAGAGCTAAAAGCATTCCACACTCGTGATGGTTATGGTGTGCGTTCAGTATTAACCAGTGGCATACACGTTGCCGTTATCACTGGCCGTAAATCAAAAATTGTTGAAACTCGCATGACAGCACTTGGGGTAAAACATATTTATCAAGGCATCGACAATAAATTTGAACCATTTGAACAATTACTCTCTCTCTATAATGTGACTGCTGACGAAGTGGCCTACATTGGTGATGACATGGTCGATTTACCTGTAATGAAAGTAGTGGGTTTAGCAGTATGTGTTGCAGATGGGCATCCGTTTGTAAAACAACATTGCCATATGACCACCAGTATCAATGGTGGCCATGGTGCCCTACGTGAACTCACGGACCTATTATTACTAAGTCAGGATAAATTTACCCGTGCCCACGGTATGAGTATATGAATAGAGTCACCATCGCGATTGCCGCATTCTTTGGCCTTGCCCTTGTGTTGTATTGGCAAGCTCAAGTAAAGCGCAGTGAAATGGATGCAATTAAAGTGGTAGGGATAGAACGGCCTGACTTTATTGCCGACAATTTACGTACTACTGAATTTAACAAAGAAGGGTTAATTGCCAGTAAAGTATCGGCAAAACACATGGAGCATTATGCTTCGAGTGATATCACTCACTTTACTGAGCCTGTATATTTAATTTATCCGGAAAACGGCAAAGCTCAATGGCAACTAAGTGCTGACAGAGGTCAATTAAATAAACAGACCAATAAAGTCATCTTAGAAAATAATGTTATTATTGATGCTATTGATATTGAAGAGCCTTTACAGTCGCTGACCACACAAACGGTCACATTAGATCTGTCCACCATGATAGGCAGCTCACAAGAGATGGTGTATATCGAAGGCAAAGGGTTTATGATTCAAGGTTTAGGCTTGCATGCTGACTTGAATACCCAAAAATTATCGCTACTAAATAAAGTAGAAGGAACATATGAGCCACAATAATCGTTACTCTCGCGCCCAAGCCGCACTATTATTTAGCGGCTTAGTTTGCATGCTGAGCATTCCAGCAGTGGCAAAGCAAGGGGATCTCAAACAAGAATTAAAAATCTCCTCAGTAAGCCAGTCAGCTGACATTAAAAACAATCAAATTATTTTTAACGGCCCGGTGACCATTGTGCAAGGCACTATAAATATTAATGCCGACGAACTACGCGCTTTCACGCCAGAAAACAGCACATCAAAAAGACTCATCGCCACAGGAAAACCTGCGACCTTCTCTCAAGAATTAGACGATGGCAAAATCGGTACTGCAAGTGCCAATGAGATCACTTACGACCTAGCAACGACCACATTAACTTTATCGGGTAATGCCAAGCTAAATCAAGCCGGTAGCCAAGTGACGGGTAATCGTATTAAGTACAATATTACCGCTCAAGAATTAATTGCCGAAAGCACAGGTAAAGGTCAAGACCGGGTTATTACCATTATCCAACCTGATAATTTCCAAAACGAGTCAGCACCAAAACAAAAGCTGCCTGAGATCCCAGTCAACAAGCAGATCAAACCATGACCCAAATTACCTTAACGGCAGAAAACTTAGCCAAAAGCTACAAAGCACGTCAAGTTGTTAAAGATGTAAGCTTAACGGTTAAAACAGGGCAAATTGTTGGTTTACTTGGCCCTAACGGCGCAGGTAAAACTACCACGTTTTATATGGTCGTTGGCCTAGTAAAAAGCGACAAAGGCCGTATTTTAATTGATAAAGACGACCTAACATCTGATCCCATGCACCTTAGAGCTCGAAAAGGTATTGGCTACCTACCTCAAGAGGCCAGTATTTTCCGCAAGCTGACAGTGCATGACAATATCATGGCGGTATTACAAACCCGCAAAGAGCTAAACACAGACCAACGCATTGAACAGCTTGAGCACTTGCTTGAAGAGTTTCATATTACCCATATTCGCGACAGCCAAGGTATGTCTTTGTCTGGTGGTGAACGCCGTCGGGTTGAAATTGCCCGCGCATTGGCGGCAAACCCACAATTTATTTTACTCGACGAACCCTTTGCTGGTGTTGACCCTATTTCGGTTATCGACATCAAAAAAATCATTCAACAACTGAAAAGTCGTGGTTTAGGTGTATTAATTACTGACCATAACGTACGCGAAACACTCGACGTATGTGAGCGCGCTTACATTGTAAGCCAAGGTAATTTAATCGCCGAAGGTACACCAGATGAGATCTTGAGCAATCAACAAGTTCGAGCAGTGTACTTAGGTGAACAATTCAAGCTATAGTTAGCCTATCTACTTCATCTCATTGAACGATACCTAAACAGCGCTAAACATCATTGACTTACGTGACAATCTATTACAGTTTTTGAGATTGTCACCTTTATGAAAATCATCTGGGGATAAGCGGTAAATGAAAGCGTCACTCCAACTTAAAATGGGTCAGCATCTCACTATGACCCCACAATTGCAGCAAGCCATCCGCTTGCTGCAATTATCTTCATTGGAGCTACAGCAAGAAATCCAACAAGCACTGGACTCAAACCCATTGCTTGAAATAGAAGATGAGTTTTCTCAAGCCAAAGATCCTGTAAAAGAAAATCACGATCAATCTGACACCGATTTCAGCGATAACAGCACCGTTAATGTTGAAAAAGACACGTCTTCTGTCGACACCACTGAATCATTGAGCAAAGAAACCATGGACGACTTGCCCATGGATACCACGTGGGACGAAGTCTATACCGCCTCACCAATGTCTGGTTCAGGCAGTGCAAGCATGCGCGATGACGACATGCCGTTTCAAGGTGAAACCACTGAAGGGTTATATGAACATTTAGAATGGCAAAAGAACCTTACGCCATTTTCTGAAACAGATTTAGCGATTGCAACCGCCATTATCGACGCCATTGATGAACGGGGTTACTTAACGCAAAGTACCGAAGAAATTTTAGAAGCGATGGGTGATGAAAACGTTGAGCTAGACGAAGTAGAAGCCGTACTTAAACGTGTTCAGCACTTTGACCCAGTGGGCGTTGCTGCGCGTGACTTAAGCGAATGCCTATTAATCCAATTAGCACAATACGCCACCGACACACCATATATTGAAAACGCCCGTATTTTGATCAAAGACTACTTAGATTTGATCGCTGGCCGTGATTTTAGATTACTAATGCGTAAAACCCGCCTTAAAGAAGATGATTTACGCGACGCCATCGGCTTGATCCAGTCACTCAATCCACGCCCAGGCTTATTAATCACCGCCACGGACGACGAATACGTGATCCCTGATGTGACCGTGCTGAAAAAAAATGGCCGCTGGGTGGTTGAATTAAATCCAGACAATATGCCCAAAATTGGCGTGAATCAACAATATGCAGCTATGGCACGTAGTAGTAAAAACCCGTCGGACACCCAATTTATACGTGGGCATTTACAAGAAGCAAAATGGTTTATAAAAAGCCTTGAAAGCCGTAACGACACCCTATTAAAAGTGGCTAATTGCATTGTGCAATTCCAACAAGGCTTTTTTGAATACGGCGAAGAAGCCATGAAACCCATGGTATTAAACGACATTGCTGAAGCCGTCGAAATGCACGAATCAACCATTTCAAGGGTAACGACTCAAAAATACATGCACACCCCACGAGGGTTATTTGAACTAAAATACTTTTTCTCAAGCCATGTCAGCACTGACGATGGCGGAGAATGCTCATCAACAGCAATCCGTGCTTTTATTAAAAAGCTGGTTGCTGCTGAAAACCAGAAAAAGCCACTTAGCGACAGCAAAATGGCGCAACTTCTGGCAGAACAGGGCATCAATGTTGCTCGTCGTACGATTGCAAAATACCGTGAGGCAATGATGATACCGCCCTCGAACCAACGTAAGAGTTTATAAATTTACTCAACAATGGAGAAAAGTGTAATGCACATCAATCTATCTGGGCACCATGTTGAAATTACAGAATCTTTGCGTGAATACGTTCACGAGAAATTCTCTAAGCTTGAACGACACTTCGATCAGATCAATAATGTCCACGTTGTACTCAATGTTGAAAAATTACAGCAAAAAGCAGAAGCCAAAATGAACCTCAATGGCAGAGACATTTTCGCCATGTCTGAAAACACAGATATGTATGCAGCAATAGACGCCCTGATAGATAAACTAGACCGTCAGGTAATTAAACACAAAGAGAAGTATACAAAACACTAACGATGGAACTTTGTACCATCCTGCAGCCGGCATGCACCACCTGTGCCACACCGGGCAGTAAGAAAAAGGTACTGGAACTCATCAGCGACTTAGTTGCTGCCCAGTACCCCACCCTATCTTCGCAAGAGGTGTTTGAAAGCCTGCTTGCACGAGAAAAAATGGGTAGCACAGGTATAGGAAATGGTATTGCGATACCTCATGGCCGATTGACTACAATCGATCACCCTATCGCTATTTTTGTAAAATGCGAAGAGGCCATTCCTTTTGATGCCATCGATAAACAACCCGTCGATATCTTATTTGCGTTGTTAGTCCCAGCCGATCAATGCCAACAACATCTCGGCACTCTTTCATCCATGGCGCAAAAACTCAGCGATAAACAAGTGCTAAAGCAATTACGTAAAATTCACGATTCAACAGAACTCTATCAGGTAATTACCCAATGAAGCTTGTCATCGTATCAGGACGCTCAGGATCAGGTAAATCAGTCGCCCTTAGAGTGCTAGAAGATTTAGGCTACTACTGTGTAGACAACCTCCCCCTGGCACTTATCGATACGTTATTAGCGCAATTAAAAGGCAGTAATGACCTGGTTGCCATTAGTGTAGATGTGCGCAATATTGCCGAGCAAGGCAAAGTGCTACAAGAGCAGCTCAAAATTCTTGAACCTGATACCGAAATAACCAGCTTCTTTTTAAATTCTAGCGACAAAGTGCTGCTTAAACGCTACAGCGAAACCCGCCGCTTACACCCGTTATCTAAAAATCACATCTCACTGCAAGAAGCGATAAAACTTGAAGGTCGCTTATTGGAACCCATCGCCAAAATTGTCGACCATTATATCGACACATCAGCCTTGAATATTTACGAACTCAGTGACCAAGTTAGGCAGATACTACTTGGCAGTGTAGATAAAGAGCTTGTGATTAACTTTGAATCGTTTGGGTTTAAACACGGTATGCCTACCGAAGCAGACTTTATGTTTGATGTGCGTTTTTTACCTAACCCACATTGGGAAATAGAATTAAGGCCTTACACCGGACTAGATGAACCCGTACAAGCGTTTTTAGGTCGTCAGCCTTTGGTGAACAAATTTATCTGGCAAATTGAGAATTTATTTGAAACTTGGATGCCACACCTAGAGCGCAATAACCGCAGTTACCTGACGATTGCGATAGGATGTACCGGTGGCCAACACCGTTCGGTATACATTACCGATCAGCTCGCTAAACGCTTTAGACAAGGCTGTAAACATACAGTAAATGCTCGACATAGAGAGCTTAACATCGAAGAAAGCAGCCAATGATCAGAGTGTGGAGCGTTAATCATGCTTAAACGCCAAGTGACGATATCGAATAAGTTAGGATTGCACGCGCGCGCTGCAACTAAACTTGCGATTCTTGCTGCCGATTTTGACGCCGAAATCACCCTTGTACAGGGTGAAAAACAAGCCAATGCTGCCAGTGTCCTCGGATTGCTAATGCTTGAAAGCGGTATAGGAAAAATGATGACGGTGATAGCTAAAGGTCCCGATGCTGAAGCAGCCCTAGAAGCCGTGTGCAATCTCATTAACGCTAAATTTGATGAGTGCTGCTGACTCTCCATCAGTTAGCACTACCTATCTCCGTCTCTTGTACCAGTATTATAGAGTCTGCATCGATACAACATACTCATGCAGTATCATCATTGATATCGCATCGATGCGAGCCCTTAGCAAGACGATAATAACTCAACGTAAAACGATGTCCTCATTCTGTCATTAAGCTGACTTACCGCTGCCATAAACCTCGCTCATACTGTACTTATTCATTACTCATAAACAAAGTAGTGATTCACCAATTTAGTGCAATTGCACCAATTAAACAAAAATCAAAATTGTTAACAAACACCGATGAAATCATAAGGCACTGATAGTATAGGATTTAAAAAATATTTAAAAGTTGGCACGCGCTTTTCATATAGATATATATACCTACTAAGTAGTAGTTTATTTTTTGAGCAGTCCATTGTCAGTTGTAGGAGATAGCGATGAGTAAAATGAACCTAGGTCATAACATCAAATCAATCAATGTCATGGTGAATAAACTGGTTGAACAATACCGCCAGAACATTTTTTTCTTAGCGCATCTTGGTTGCAGCCAGTGGGATGAAGTTGAATCTCGCTCAAGCAAATATAGATAATTCATAAGGAATTAATGACATGACTATATCAACTGCCAGACATTACTCTATCGATTTTCAATATCAAGTGATTAGCGAAGTAAAAGAACATAATCGCTTGTTATCAGATGTAGCTAAACAATATGGCATTTCAGCAAAGACGGTTTACAAATGGGTAAAACATAGCGATACCCGTAAAAATGAAACCCGAGGCGAAATCGTGTCAGAAATAGCACATTTACAACAAAAAATTACTCAGTTAAGCCAACAATTACAAACAATGGCAAGCTAGTTAGCGTTTTTGGCAAGGATGTATGATCGTGTTTTCAGTGAGTTCCCCAGCAAACTGATTACACAAGCAAATAGCAACAACATCATACTAATAATAAGCGCACCCAATCTTGCATCCTTGCCGTTTTATATAACCGTTAACCATGGACAGGTTAACGCAATAGTTCAGGCGTTATTGGGTCCCCAGACTCTATATCCAATAACGTCACTTTTATTCGGTGGATAGGCGCAGTCAGTGCCAACCACCTCAGTTATGGCAAGGATGTTTGACCGTGTTTTAGCTAGCCCCCAGCACGCTAAAACACAGTAACAAACTCATAAAAACAATAAGCGCAGCCAATCTTGCATCCTTGCCGCTTTATACATCGTTAACCATGGACAGGTTAACGCAATAGTTCAGGCGTTATTGGGTCCCCAGACTCTATATCCAATAACGTCACTTTTATTCGGTGAATAGGCGCAGTCAGTGCCAACCACCTCAGTTATGGCAAGGATGTTTGACCGTGTTTTAGCTAGCCCCCAGCACGCTAAAACACAGTAACAAACTCATAAAAACAATAAGCGCAGCCAATCTTGCATCCTTGCCGCTTTATACATCGTTAACCATGGACAGGTTAACGCAACAGTTCAGGCGTTATTGGGTCCCCAGACTCTATATCCAATAACGTCACTTTTATTCAGTGGATAGGCGCAGTCAGTGCCAACCACCTCAGTTATGGCAAGGATGTTTGACCGTGTTTTAGCTAGCCCCCAGCACGCTAAAACACAGTAACAAACTCATAAAAACAATAAGCGTACCCAATCTTGCATCCTTGCCGCTTTATACATCGTTAACCATGGACTGGTTAACGCAACAGTTCAGGCGTTATTGGGTCCCCAGACTCTATATCCAATAACGTCACTTTTATTCCTGCCTATGGCAGAATTGAGCTTAAGTGAATCAATCCTCAAAGAAGGATATCCCGCTTAAGCAATAAATAACCTCTGCGTGCATATTCCGGAGCATCGTGAACAGTGATTCCGGCCCATCGTGAACACCCGTTCTGGTTTT
>NZ_BMQI01000002.1 GCF_014648035.1 Shewanella algicola
ATTAAAAATCGATAAGCACAACATATAGTGGTTGGTTGTGCTAAGTGGATAGCCCTTACATAAAATCAGTACATACCATATAAAAGTGTCAATGCTGATTTTTTCACATACGAAGCATGTGATGCTTGGGGTTAATATCCCCCCCTTTGTTCGAGGTGAATCAACCGCATCCATGAGCCAATATTTAGCTACACATCAAGTCAATACAGCCAGCAACGAAGACATAGAACCTCAAGTGCAAGCGCGGCTTTGACCGTCCATGACATGGACGTCATGGCCGAGCTTACAAGGATGTACTGGCAGCGTGTCACAGAAGTGTTTGAACTTGAGGTGGTTCAGCCGCATCCATGCGAGCTAGCGAGATTTTATAAAGTTTCTTTAATCAGGCCAGTATAAAATTCTGGCGCAGTAACACTCCCTACACTATCGGTTGAAACGCGGTTAGCGAGTCGAGCATAGTGGCATTACCTAACCCTTGCATTGGGGCTACCGAGGTAAATTGGCCTTGTTCTCCGTGTAATGCCATGTAATTAAGCAGTACGGTTTCCACCAACAAATTCACGTTATTGGCCGATGGGGCTGACGCGGTATCGACTGACGCATCAGAGCGCATAAAGCCAATTTGTTGTTTCATCGCCATTTGGTCGTCATTGCCGCCCATTAATTGGGGTTTTCCAGACGGGTTATACACCAAAAAGAACGAGGCTCCGGTTGAAGAGTTATCACCCGTCCATTCGCCTTTACCACGGCCTTCCATTGAGTCATCAATACGGCCATTACTTGAAACAGAACCATCACTGAACACATACAACATTAACGGCATATTACGGCGCGAAGCATACTCTAAGCAGGCTCCCATACAGCGCCCTGCACGTAAATCGCGTAACTCACCGGTTGCCCGCTCGCCAGTGTGATAATCAAACCCACCCATAGTAACCGTACCCGCACCAGAAAAGCCGTTCACCACTAGCTTCATAATTGATGCAGTTTTTTGAAACTCTGATTCAGAATCAAACTCGTTAATGCCAAATATGCCACCAGGGCCAACAATATCTGGGTCTAATAATGGATTTAGGGTTGAAGGGTCGCCAAAACGATCCGCTAAATCAGCGCTTTTAACATAGCCGCAATTGACTAAATCTTTAATCACATCGCCACGGGTCACCTGAGTATTTACCGCCGCCATTTTTTGCGCGCTAATGCGTTGAATACTCTCCATAACCGCCACAGCATCGCGTTGCGACAATAAACTAAACAAGTCGCCCACATCCACCAAACCGGTGACATCAGACGGCCTATCAATTTTGGTTGGTCGCATGCTTAAATCAATAAAACTGGTTGGCGCCATTGAATTGCCGCCCGAGTCAGAATTACGCGAGCCCACCAACGGCATTAACGAGCCATTCGCGCCCGCCGCCGCAATGGCATACATTGGGTTATGCGGGTTGTTACCGGTGTCGTTGTCTGAGCGATTTGGGATCACAGCACCGTTTATGCGTGATGCCGTGTCTGGAGAAACCTTTTCTAAAATACCGCGTAAAAACGCAGAGTCAGAATGAAACGCTAAACCTAAATCGGTATTGATAAAATCAGACATGCCAACATTAGGATTAGCAATCGATGGCGCCATGTCACCCGGTAAGCCAAGCTTGTTGTATCCGGCCGTTGATAAAAAGTCTTGCTGGCCACCCGCGCCGCCAACTAATACATTTGAGCCGGCAATGTTAGCGCCACCAGCCAAATCAAAACTAATAAATGGAATTTTACCCGCACCTTGAACGCTAATGCCGCAAGAGCCCCTTAATGCTTCAAGATCTGGCGACAATGCCGCATGCGCATTGTTAGGATTAGCAAACATGCTAAACATAGATAATCCCGCAACTGCCGCACCACCTTTGTATAAACCCGTTGAAATAAACTCGCGTCGAGTCATGGGTTTACGGTGGTCGGCAAACAACAATGGACTGTCTGGATGAAGATGCTTTGATTTAGTCATTGTTGGATCCTTTTTGTCTCTGTTTTACGACAACATTTGCAGTGCTGTTCAGTGGTGCATGCATCAATTGAACAAAGCCCAATTGCGCGGTTGTTAATATATTTATCATCTGCGGCCCCCTATTGCACTAGCATGACAGCACTGGCCAATACCGCAGCACAGGTTGATTTAGCAATGGTTCGAGTGCGCTCTGCATTACAGGTACCACTGCACACCGACAAGCCGGTCACCAAGCTGTCTAATTCTGCATACACATCGCTTTGGCTAGGTTGGTTACTCAATGACAATGGCATTAATTGATTAATTAATGGATTGAGCAAGTTACCTCTATCAGCCGCACTTAATGCCACGCTAGGTACCGCAGTAAAATCAACATCAGGGAACCAATTACTGCGTATGCTGTTATCTTCAATTGCCGAGTCGCAATAAGCGATCGCTAATTGAGTAATGCCCATTTGCTGCGCTGAAATAAAGGTTTCAATGTTCTCAAGGCTAGGTAATTGACGTTTAACCAGCTCATAAGTGGCAAACACCTTGGTTGATTGTTGCGCCACTCCGGTTAGCACACTCATGCTGTGATTAATTTCAGCAAAGTTACGCACACCCACTTGAGCAGATTCAGTGGTGGCTGGCACCTCTGCTGGGGTAACAAATACGCCAGGTAGTACCACATTACTGTGCTCGCCTAATTGCTCAAAGGTTAAGAAAAACTCATCCTGACTCGCGCCTTTTTCAAGCGCGATAATGGTGCCAAGTGCCGAGATAGAAAACGGCTCTGCAAGTACCTGGCCAGCCGATACCGACAAGTCGAGATTAACGTACGACTGACCTTGTGCGCTTTCTTTACCATTAATACCAATACGTAAGCCTTTTACCTCAAAACTGTCGCTCACTAGCGTGCCGTCTATATTCACAATCGCAGCATTACTGAATAAATAACTGTAATTATCAAATTGGCTTACCTCAAACATCACATAAGTATTAGGTAAATCGATGAGATGGCTGATTGAGAACAATAAAAAGAACTTTTCACCAACGCCCACTTCATAATTTTGTTGCACTTGCTCAGGAGCTAAAACCCTGTTGTAAAGCGCAAGTAAGCGAACATCGCCCTGCCATACATGTTGATTAGACGCTTCACGGCCTAAAATTAGCGCAAAGCTGTCATCCCAATTTGCTAATGGAGCAATATCTTCATCAACCGCATCAATCAGCTGACCGTTCACATAAATACTGCGACCGTTAGTGGCGTTGTAGGTCATCACTACGTGTTGCAACGTCGCTTGCAGCACTTCGTCGGCATCGGGGGTGCTCAATGCAGGCTCACCATTACTACTTGATGCTTCAGTTCTGAGCATAAAGTCATAATTATATTGGGTTTGCCCAAGGGTAAAGTTACGCGCGTCATCACCGGCTGAATAAGTGACGATGCGGGCAGGCCCTTCTTGAGTCACATTATTGGGGGTGACCCAGGCTTCAATCGAAAACTCGCCCGTTGCGGTAATTAAATCGTACAATTTTTTACTATTGGCTGTGCTAGCCTGCGCTTTACCATTGGTAAATGACAATCCCCAGCCGCCTAACCAATCGACATCACCACTAAGGGTTAAGTTTGCCGCAGGAGAAATACCCGAGGTGTCATAGGCAATGGTGCCCTCACCGGTTTTGAATTGGTACAGCGCAATCACGTCAGTTTCAAAACGGCCACCGCTTGATGCGGTAATACCATCCGTTAACCGCAACGATTTAGACACCACCATATCCGCTGATATCTCATCGAGTTCAATGCCGTCACTTAACGCAGTAATCGCATCACGCATTTCAATACTGTCGTCTAAACAGTTATTCCAACAGTTATGAAACTCCGAGCCTAAGCGCACCACTAATCGTGATTGTGCTGGGTTATCTAAATTCATCACCCCTTTTGCGGCTTCATACGCTTGTTCAATATCGTTACTGGCAAAAAAGGGCGATTGTGCTGCTTGAGCCGCCTCGTTATGGCAAGAGACACAATGTTGATACACAACCGGATAAACATGCTGACTAAATAAACTGCTGTCATCTGGGTAGTTTTTGCTTGAACCTGGATCTCGAATCACGGGGACTGTTAGCTCAATCGTATTGGCTGTGCTCACTCGGTCATCAGCCCATAACTTAATCCACTGAGTCATGGTTTCGCCGCAAGCTGAATCACTGGCCAACCAACAATTGTGCCCACCAGCCACTTTGCTCACTAAACGCGAAGCATTAGGCTCGGTTAAATCAACTAAGGGGTTAGTGGCGGCATAAGCGTCGTTAACATCATTACGGCTGGCAAAATAAGGGGCTTGGTTACCTTCGGTATGACATGCACCGCACTTATCCTGAGTCGACATGTTGTCCCACAACGACGTTTTGTATTTTTGAATATCCGCGGTTGCCGCTGCTGGGCCTGTATATACGTTAGAGGTTGGCGTTTGCTGGGCGGGTGGATTTTCTTCAACATCACCACCGCCACATGCACTTAGGCCAAATAATAATGAGACAATAACAAGGCGTTTAATCATTAAAAATTTCATGCCTATTCTCCCATACAATAGTTGCCAACTTCAGCGAACACTCGCTTAAGTTGATAAGCATTCTGCTTAAAAGAGGCTGTTGTTGCGCTAATTTGCGCAATATCAGCTTGGCTTTCTGCATCACGCAAACACACTGACTTAAATACTTTTTTCACCTGGCATTGTGCAAAGGCATTGCTGTTAGCCAGCTCTTGTCCAAACGATTTAGCACCGCTACCTTGGCCGGGTAAGTCGCTGTCCCAGCCTAATTTTTGATTGGGCCCTTGGCGCCAATAATTTTGCCAATCATCGTTTGGCGTCACAAACCCATAAGGGAAACTGGTCGAGTTAATATGGTATTTAGCTTGAACGCGAGTGCCCGTGTCGGGATCGGTCTGACCGCTGGTGTTATAGGCAATTGCGCCGCTTTCACCGGTAGGGTCCTGCTCGGGGTTAAACTCATAATTATAGTAAGCAAATGCTTGTGCTAATGGATCCATACCACTGTGACAGCTTGAGCAGTTATTAATAAATAAACGGCTGTCGCCACCAGGGCTTCGGCTAACATCTTGGCGAATACGGTCAGTTGAACGAGTGTTGTCTTTAAGCGGTTCTAAATCGGTACATAAATGGTTCATTAAGGTAAAGCGGAACATGGCGCGGTTAGTGCCTAAATAAAAGAACTCTTTGGCCGCGGCGCGGCTGGTGAGCACCCCAGCGGTGGCAGATGAAGGCAAACCGTTTAGACTTGATTGTGTGGTGCGCTCAAGCCCCTCTTTTAAATCAATAAATTGGTCTTCTAATGCTTGGTAGTGCGCATTATCATTGCGGTTATAAGCGGGTAAATTTAAACTGTTTTTACCGACATACACCATATCAGCCTGCAAGATTTCTCTAAAATCGACATCATCTCTAACAGCCCCAATCACTGTGGCAGAATAATCATTTAATGGCGCAAAAATATCTTGTTCGATATTGGTCCACGGCGTAGCAAATAGTTTCAGTGTGGTGGAGTAAAACGCAGGGGTTTCCATCGCCAAATAAGCGGCTTCAATTGGCTTACCGTCATCGAGTAGTGTCGCCATGCTTTGCAAGGTTGTTTCTGACGCGGCAACACCGGCGATACGGTCATGCAATTGTTTAGCTTGCTCTAAACTACCTGCAACTACATTGGCAGAAAGTAGGCTTAATGCCCCAAGTGCCGATAGATTGATAAAATGCTTAACCTGCATGGTTTTTCCCAAATAAGATAATAAGCGCTGGCTTGTTACCGTACGAAGTCGAACCTTCATACTGTCTCCTTTTTCACACTGACGTTTAAGCCATAAACTTGCTCTGATGTAGATAAATGCTCACTTTTTATTCACCAGATGATTATTTAATCGATGTTATTGATTACACTCATCATGGCTGTTTTTTGAGCGATTACTGTCGAGAATGTTGCTGATTAAATCATTCAATGAGCCACATTAAAAGTTTTTATTTTGTTAATTTTTTTGACACTGCCAGCCAATTGATTGACGTCAAAAAAGTGCCTTGAACCGTCAAAAAAAAGTATTAAAACTATTTGCACAAAAGTCTTGAAACACTGAGCCTACAAGGCAATAATGTCAAGTGCAATCAGGTTTCACTAAGATATTTACAGCAGTCATTACAATAATAATAACCGTAAAGGAAAACAAATGAGGCCGACTTGGGGCTATAACATAATCGTGCTAACAGTAACTACATTGTTAATGGGATGTAACACTGAAACGGCGATAAAAGATGAACAGCCTGACCCCGTTCTTGTTGAATACCCGGTGGCTTATATCGAGCGAAACTTAACCGCTGTCGATCAATCACCCGCACAATTTGATAGCCTCAACCCAGCTTATTTTAATCCTGGTGCGCAACTATTAATTAAACGAAATGCCTTTGCCGACTCTCCTGCCACTAACTTAACAACCAGCTTATTTGGTGAAAATCAGCTTATTGATATTCGCGATCTTTCAATTTCTGACGACGGCCAACAAATGCTGATGGCGATCCGCGCTCCAGAAATTGACGATGCAGACGATGATGAGCAGCCTAAATGGAATATTTGGCGTTATCGCGTTGCCGATGAAACCCTAGAACGCGTAATAACTAGCGATGTGACCGCAGAACAAGCCGATGACTTAATGCCAAGCTTTTTACCTGATGGCAGAATTATTTTTGCCTCTACTCGCCAGCGTTTATCGCGCGCCATTTTACTCGACGAAGGTAAACCGCAATACACGGCATTAGATGAAAGCCGCGACAATGAAACCTTCAACATCCACGTAATGGACCCAGACGGCAGCGCCATTACACAGCTTAGCTTCAATTTAAGCCACGACTTTTATCCACTGGTACTGCAAAGCGGTAAAATCTTATACAGCCGTTGGGACCGAATGGGCGCTAATCATGGGGTTAATTTATACCGCATGAACCCTGATGGTAGCGATAATGAGCTGGTTTTTGGCTGGCATTCGCACCAACTGAGTTTAGATGAACAAAACGAATCGATTGATTTTATCAAGCCGCAACAGTTACCCAGTGGTGAGATTTTAATGTTGTTAACCTCACAAGATGACAGCGTAATTCAAAAACGCCCCGTGCTGATTAATATTGATGACTATATTGATGCTGAGCAAGCCACAGCGACATCGGGTGCCGAGGGCAGTGCCATTACTGACGCTGAACTATCTGATTTTAGCTTTTCATTTTCAACGGAACTGTCTCAAACCGGCCGTTTGAACCACTTATTCCCCCTACCCGACACTAGCCAACGTTACTTAATGAGTTGGGATTTATGCCGAGTGGTGGTCAACGATGCTATTCGTGCTTGCGGCCAGTTAACCGCTGAGCAACTGGCTGATGAAAACCTGATCCAAGCCGACCCGTTATACGAATTATGGCTACTTGATAACGCCGAAAACACCCAACAGTTAGTTGCTACAACGGCTCAAGGAACCGTGTTAACTGAGTCAGTGGTATTGCAACCAAGCTCGCAGCCTAAAAGCTTTATTGCCGATAAAGTGGTCGGTAATGAACTCGATTCGCAGCTTAGCCAAGAGTTAGCTGGTTCAATCCACATTCGCAGCGTGTATGATTTTGACGGTATCGACACCACCGCCAATGCCGGTGGAATAAGTCAATTAAGTGATCCATCACAAACGCCTGCAGCTAATTTACCTGCGCGTTTTTTACGTATTGTTCGCGGCGTGCCAATGCCGCCTGATGAGGTGCGCGACATTGCAAACACCGATTTTGGCCGCAGCAACAACCAACTCATGCGCGAGATTATTGGTTATAGCCCTATTCAACCCGATGGCTCGGTGAAAATTAAAGTACCAGCCAATGTGCCGTTAGCCATTAGCGTGTTAAATGCAGACGGCCAACGTATTGGTGGTCGCCATCGTCAATGGATAACATTAATCCCAGGTGAAACCTTAGAATGTATCGGCTGCCATACCGCCAATAGCCAATTAGCTCATGGCCGGTTAGACGCACAAGCAGACAGCATTAACCCTGGCGCGACCGGCGGCTTTGCTTACCCTAATGCCAGCAGCAACATCATTCCAGAGCAAGGGCAAACGATGGCCGAAGCTGATGAAATGGTCAATGGCCTTGCCGAGTTAACAGCCAGCCTGTCTTATCAAGACATTTGGACTAACCCGGTATTGTCAGACGTTAATCCAAGCATTAATTACAACTACAGCAATTTAGCCACGCCAGTCCCAACGGGCAGCGAATGCTTTGATAACTGGACTGCGTACTGCCGCATACAAATCAATTATGTCGAGCACATTCAACCCCTGTGGGATCTTGCAAGGCCTGTTGTCGACACAGCAACTCAAATGGTCGTTGCCGACAATACCTGTACAAGTTGCCACAATATTGTCGATGCCGACGGCGCAGCCCAGGTGCCAGCAGGGCAATTGTCATTAGTCAGTTCAGCGTCTAGCGACGAGCCAGCCCATTTAACCTCATACCGCGAACTGCTGTTTAACGATGTAGAGCAAGAAGAAGTGGATGGCATTTTAATCGACAGGTTAATTGAAGTGCTCGATGCTGACGGCAACGTGGTGTATCAAGTTGACAGTAATGGAGAGCTTATTCTCGACGCAGATGGTAACCCTATTCCAGTGTTAACCACGGTTAATGTACCCGCCATTTTGTCGACTAACGGGGCCAGTGCAAGCCGCTCATTTTTTGAGGTGATGAACAACACCACGCATCAAACTATGTTGTCGGCAGATGAACTCAAATTGCTCAACGAATGGCTAGACATTGGCGCGCAATATTACAACACGCCATTTTACTCACAGGACTAACAAAGCACAGCGCCAACCATCCCCGTTGGCGCAATAGACTTTGCGATAAGGAATTATGCTGACTTACATACGCAACACCTGCCTGCTACTGACACTATTGTGCTTAAGCCCAATATTGCAGGCTGACGACAACCCGAGTTTACGCATCGACGTACCCTTTGTTGAACTGCACTCAGGGCCGAGCGCTGGCTATCCAGTGGTATCGGTTATTGAAAAAAACGAGATGGTCAGCGTATTACTTAAACGCACCTCCTGGTTAAAAGTAAAAGACAAACGCGGCGTTGAAGGCTGGTTTCATGAAGATGATTTATTGGGATTATCTCAAGACGGTCAAGCCATTAGCGCCACACAAATCACAGCACAAGACGTCATAGACCGTCAATTTGAAGCTGGGATGATGTATGGCGACCTAGAAGGGGCCAACTTTTATAACCTGTTTGCTGGTTATGCTTTTACCCCCGTCTTTAGTGCAGAGTTATCAGCGGGTAAAGCGTTGGGGAGCATTTCAGACAGTGATGTATTTGAAGTGATGTTATTAAGTCACCCTATGCCAGATTTACTCGTTGTGCCTTACATCGGCGTTGGCGCGGGGGTCATTAATACCGAACCTCATAGCGTGTTAGCCGACACCGAGTCACGCCGTAGCACGCTAATGAGCGCCGCTGCTGGCATTAAATACCACCTTGCCCGTAATTTTATATTACGCGCCGAATACAAACTCTCGTTAGCCTTAACCGACCGAGATGAAAATGAAGAGATCCAAACATGGAAAATAGGATTCAGCGTATTTTTTTAATGCCATTACTGACCGCCAGTACCTTGGCGTTGAGCGCATTAACCCCAAGCTCAGTTGCCTTTGCCGCTGATGATACCGCTAACACTGTTAAAGCTGATGTAGAGCGCCGCGATGTGCTTGACGACCTGCTCGACACTGAAAACTTTGAAGTCGGGTTTCAGGGTGGCATTTTGTCGATTGAAGATTTTGAGTCCAGTTCATGGCTTAGCGCGCATCTTGGCTATCACATCAGCGAAAATTTTTATATTAAAGCCCGCTACGCCCAGGCTAAAGCAGGCAAAACCAGTTTTGAAAAACTGGCCAATGCCGCGCCGCTGTTAACCGACGATGAGCGAGAGTTAACTTATTACGGCTTAAACATTGGTTATAACTTGCTACCTGGTGAAATCTTTTTCAGTAAAGACACCGTGTTTAATAGCGTGTTTTCAGTTGAACTCGGTGGCGGTAACACCGACTTTGCCGGTGACGAGCAATTTACCGTTAACTTAACCGCCAACTATCGGGTATTTTTAACCGACTGGATAGCATGGGACTTAAGCATGAGTGATTACCTGTTTAACACCGAGGTTACTGGCGAATCTAAAACCACCCATAACCTCAATTTTGCTACCGGTGTGTCGTTTTATTTTTAAGTTTTACTGATTTCAAATCAGTACTTATAAGAAAAACCAATAAGGAAATTCAATGTTGTTCAGTCGATTTAGCGGTAAATGTCTTATTGCCTTAGGTGCATTGTTATTGTCGGTACAGATGTTGTCGATGCAAGCACACGCGCTCACTATTGGTGACGCGGCGCCCGACTTTACCTTAAAAAATCAGCAAGGCACTAACCTTAACTTAACCGAACAACGCGGTGAGATTATATTAATCAACTTTTGGGCGTCCTGGTGTGGCCCTTGCCGTAAAGAAATGCCGGTACTACAAAAGCTACAAGACAAGTATCAAGACCTAGGCGTGCAAGTGTGGGGCGTCAACGTTGAGCAACAAAACCAGGCCGGTAAAGACTTTTTAGCCGATCTTGATTTGAGCTTCTCAATCTTTTTTGACCAAACCAACTCCTTGTCTAAAACCTATCAGGTTGAAGCCATGCCGACGACGGTGATAATTGATCGTAACGGCAAGGTGCGTTTTGTGTTTCAAGGCTATCAAGATGGCTATGAAAAAAAATACGCCGCAGCCATTAAACAGCTGATCAGAGAGTAAATAGACGATGACATTCACTTTATCACCTCGCCTCATTGCCTTGTCTCTTAAAGGCATCGCCCTACTCAGCCTTATTGGTTTAAGTGGTTGCTCAAGCATGGGCATTGAACCCTGGGTTAAGCCCTACGAGCGTCAAAATTTGGCCGATCCAATTATGCGCTTAAATCGTCACCCTAGTGCCAGCATGCATGTGGCTCACGTACTTGAAGGCCGTGAATCAGCTCGTGGCGCAGAAGGCACTGGTGGAGGTGGTTGTGGTTGTAACTAATTTGCTTAATAACAGCGTCAAACTCTTCGCGGCGATATGCCTCGCTTTTACTACCTTAATGGCTCAAGCCGCGGTGCTCGATCCCGATCGCGCCGATATGCTTTATCACAGCTACGAAGGTGGCGGCATGACCATTGATGGCCCATCCGTCATGCTGCGAAAAAAGGCTTCTGAATCGGTGGCGATTACCGCTTACTATTATATGGACAGCATTTCATCGGCGTCAGTCGATGTTATCAGTACCGCCAGCCCGTACACCGAAAAACGTCACGAAGGTCAGATCGGAGTTGAATACCTATACGACAAAACCTTAATGTCGCTTAATTTGCGTCAAAGTAATGAAGACGATTACTTAGCCCAATCTTTTAGCATCAATGTGTCGCAAGACACCTTTGGTGATTTAACCAATCTTAATTTGGGGCTGTCTTATGGCGACAACGAGATAAAGCGTAATGGCGACGACATCTTTGAAGAGCAAAGCGAGCAATACCGCATTCGCGCAGGCATTAATCAAATCTTAACCCGCAACCTCACCGCCAGCCTCAACGTTGAAGCGATTGCAGACAGTGGTTATTTAAATAACCCTTACCGCACAGTGCGCTATGTCGACAGCAGCATTCCATCGGGAGTGGGGTATCAAGCCGAAGTCTACCCAGAAACCCGCAATTCGTTTGCGGCAAAATTATCAGCCAGTTACTTTTTACCTTACCGCGCTGCGCTGCGCTGTTTTTTCACTACCGCCATTTTAACGACAGTTGGGAAATCACCGCCAGCGATGTTGAAGTAGGTTATCGCCATCCCATAGGTGACAGTTTAGAACTAGAGCTAAAAGTGCGTTATTTCCAGCAAACTCAGGCAGAGTTTTACAGCGATTTATTCCCCTATCGTGACGCGCAAAATTATATGGCGCGCGACAAAGAGTTAAGTGACTTTAGCGACATTACCTATGGTTTAGGGATCACCTATATGCTGCCCGCGTCGATGTCATTTGGCGATACCCGCTCAGAGGCATCCTTACAGTGGGATTATATCGACTTTCAGTACAATAATTTTAGGGATCCCACCGCAGACGGCGGAGTCGGTAGCGAACCTTTTTATGGTTTCTCTGCCAATGTGATCCGCGCCTTTGTTAGCGTGTACTTTTAATGTCTGTATTTAACGTTATCGATAAAAGATTGACCCTACAACGCAATTACCAAGGCCTTAACCCTATGACTACCGTGCGTAAATCTTGTGCATTTTTAACCCGCTTATTTGCTGTCACTGCACTGCTTGCAAGCTTATTTGCCATACCAGTACATGCTGAAGGAGCTAATAAAGGCGCGCTGGCATCTGAGCTTGAAGACATTAAAAGCCAGGTATTAAAGCTCAATCGCGATTTGTTTATTTTAGAAGAAGACTTACTTTTTCCGGCCAGCACCCAAATTGCGGTTTTTGTCTCGGTTGATGTAGGGCGTTTTCTTAAACTCGACAGTGTAGAACTTAAAATTGACGACAATAATGTTAGCGGTTTTTTATATACCGAGCGTCAACGTAAGGCACTAGAGCAAGGCGGCATTCAACGTATCTACTTAGGCAATTTAAAAATGGGCCCTCACCTGTTAACCGCTATTTTTACCGGTAACGATGCAGAAGGTCGTACAGTACAACGCGCGATTAGCCATAACTTCGATAAAACCGATGAAACCGTGATGATTGAGCTTAAAGTTGAAGACAGTGAATCAAGCTATCGCGCAGATATCAAAGTCGAACAGTGGGCGTTGTAAATCATAATGGCCGCCATCATTCAATCTGTTAATACAAAGCGAACTTACCGCATTGGCCAACTTTTTCGCCCGGTGGGCGCTGCTGTGCTATTAACTTGCGCGTTAACCTTATTTGCCCAGCCAACAGCCCATGCAGCAGAGCAAACGGAGGCGGTCACTTCAGTAAAAACAGACTTAGAAGATAAGTTCTATCGCCAAGCCTTGTACTTTTACTTCGCTGGTGATTATGGCTCAGCACTGAGGCAAATTAGTTTAAACCGTCAACGTCAGGGCATAGATTCTGATCGCAGCCAGCTGTTTGAAGCAGGACTGCAAGTGGCCATAGGGTTACACGACCAAGCCACGCAAACCTTAACGCGTTTTGAACAAAACCAAACACACACGGCCAATGGCAGCCAAGGAAAATCGGCCACATCACCGCAAGAGCTACTGCTCATTGCCTTGTTGCAATTAACCGAGCAACAAATTGATCAAGGCGACAATGTTAGCGCCCAGCTCACCCTAGGTAAAATCACCACAGTATTACCTGATTATGTTGAGCAATATCATATATTAAGCCAATTAGCTTATTGGCCAGCACCGCCACCATTAACCGCACAAGTGCAGCAAACAGCCGTTGAAGATGACGTGGTGCAGACTAATTCATCTGCCGCTTACATCGCCTTAAACCAGGCATTACTGTACATGGAGCAGCAAGAATACAGCGCAGCTCAACCTATATTAATTGAGCTTAAAAACCAGCAATGGCAGGCTCCCGAGGTGAATTTTTGGCAAAAGCTGTTTAACCCGTTTGCACAGCCCGATATTTTTGACGCCAACGACCAGCTCAAACCACAAGTGCAAGATGCATTGTTGCAACAGCAAGCCATTAACGACTACGCCAAATTACTACTGGCGCAGCTCTATGTTGCTAATCAGCAATACGATTTAGCCTATAATGAGTTGGTTGATTTTCCGCAGCAAAGCCCCTACGCCGAATCGGCGCTATTTTTGTTTGCTTATTCTGCCCAGCAACAACAGCAATATGACATGTCGTTCAAACTGTTGGCGTTATTACAACAGCAATACCCCTACTCAAATTTAGCCTGGCAAGCCGCATTGCTTAGCGCCAAACAAGTGAGTGAGCAGCAATCGTTAGCACAAGGCTTAACCTTGTATCAGCAAGCTGAGCAGTTATATTTACAAAAAATTGCCGAGCTAAAACAATTCGGCAAGATCTTCAACGACAGCAAAAACATTATGGATTTTGCGACTAAGGCTGAAGATGAGCAAAACGCCTTATTAACACCAAAGTCAGATGTACTCGCGCTTATATTAACCCAACACTTTAACACCGACGCCCCCTGGCTTAAAAAAGCACTAAACGATCCGTTACTGGCAACCGATTACCAAACCCTGCTTAACCTTGAGTTACTCAGCGACAATATCAAAACCCAGCAGCGCAACAGCCAATGGATTAAAGACACATTAACACTCAACAACCAACGCCAAGCTAGGGTTTTAGAACAACAAAAGCAATTGGCTTACCATGAGATGATCCAAAGCTTAATGGCGCAAAAGCAGCGTATTGCGGACATTATCGCCCAGGCAGAAATCGAGCAAAGTCCACAGGTATTTGCCAACCCAACGCAGCAACAATGGTTAAATCGTATCGATGCTAGCCAGGCGACGCTGAATAAATTGGCTTCACAACGTAATATCGATGATGAACAGCAGCGACTCAATAAAGTCAAAGGCGTGTTGCAATGGCAATTACAAAGCACATTTCCACAACAGCTTTGGCAGCATAAACAGAGCCTTAAACAATTAACCGAGCAACTTGAACAGCTTGAGCTGCAAGCCAGTCGTTTTAGTGATTTATCCACTAACCCACGTTTACTGTCTGACTTTGACGTGCGCCAACAGCAAACACAAACCGACATCAACAAAATGACCTTGAATATCGAGGCGTTGAGTCTCAAAACCAGCCGAGAGATCCGCGGAAAAATCAGTATTTTCACCCAGCAACAGCAATATACATTACAGCAATTATTGCTCACCAGCCGTCACCAAATGGCCAATGTATTAGAGCAAATGGCGCAAGCTGACAACATATCATCCCCTGCTGCATCAAGTGTTGATAGCGCTTCACAAGGAGCGCGCTAATGTCTGCCTCATCTTATGCATCAAGCGCATTAATTATCGTCAGTGGCATGCTGTTATCGGGTTGTTTTAGTAGTGGGCAAACTGATTATAACCAGCAAGCTAAACGGGCTAGCTTGAGCGATTTAGCCAATAAAACCAGTAGCAAAAAGGTCGCCGCCGTTGAAATGAGCCAACAGCAACGAAGTGCCGCTTTAGCTGGGATTTATCAACAATTATTGACCTTAGAGCCCGATCCTGAAGTGCGTACTCATGTGGAATATCGCCTGGCGCAAATTAACACCGAATCTTTTGAAGCTCAATCTTATGCAGACTTAGGTGATGAGCTAACCGACCCAGCACAAGCCGACAGTCAGGTATTGGCCCAGCTCAGTAAAAATGATGCCGCATTGCAGCAATTAATTGAGCAATACCAGCAACTACTCCAACGCTATCCGCAGCGGGCTGAAAATGAACATTTACGCTACCAGTTAGCTAAAGCACTCGACTTACAAGGCAATCTAGACGCTAGCCTGGCGCAGGTTGAATTACTATTAGGCCAATATCCTCAAACCGATTATCTGGCTGAACTGAACTTTAGGCGCGGCGAGATTTACTACAATTTGCAAAATTACACTGCGGCTATTCAAGCTTATAAACAGGTATTAACTGCTAGCAATAACCAAAAATATCAGCTCAATAGTTTGTATATGCTCGGTTGGTCTGAATTTAAGCTCAACCGACTCGCTAATGCCGATAATGCATTTTTACAAGTGTTTGAAGCACTGGTTGCTAGCCAACAAAATAACCCACAAGTGGTTAATTTAACCGCGGGTGATTTTGCCTTTGAAAAGCTTGGCAGCCGCGCGCAAAACCTGGCCATTGATACTCAACGAGTGCTGAGTATTTCATTAAGCCAGCAACTGCAATCACAGTCGTTAGTGGCATTGGTGAATGACAATCAATCACTACCCTATATTGGCTTATATCAACATGTGTTATTTGCCAACTTAGCCACCTTTTTACTCGACAAAAAGCTTGACCATGATGCGGAGTTAACTTACCAGGCCTATATCGACTTTGCCCCTAATCATATTTGGGCGGCGCGCTTTTCACTGGAATTACTCAACCTGTACCAGCGTCAGGGCAAATTTGCCGCCATGCATAAGCTTAAAAATGATTATGTAAACCAATACGGTTTAAACAGCACGTTTTGGTTAAAGGCTTCAGCGGCGCACCAAGGTGAATTATTACCGCATTTACTGAGCTTTAGTGACGAGCACAGCCGCCGTTTGTATGCTAATGCGCAAACCCTGCAAGGCAATGCGCGCATTAACGCTTTTGCCCAGGCAGCCACTGCATTAAACACTTATTTGCAGCTGGCCCAATTGCCTCAAGCTAGGCCATTACTCAGCAAAGACATTATTCACGACCAGTATCTTTTTGCTGACGCGAACTTTGAAGCCAAGCAGTATCAAGCTGCGCTAGACAGCTATTACAACATTGCGTATGAGCCAACAGACGCAAAGGCGTCAACAGCGTTAAGCCAAATCCAGCAGCAATCAGCCTACGCCACAACCGTGACCATTCGTGAGCTAATAACACAGCAAAGCACAAATGCAGCAGAGATTGCCACACCATTAATTAGCAAACGCAATCAATTAGATAAACAATTTATTAAGCAATATCCGCAAGATGAACGCGCCTTACAATTGGCCGGCAATGCGGCGCAATATTCGTTTGACAGCCAAGACTACGTTAGCTTGAAATACTTTACCGATTTTGTCCTTCAAGCTCATGGCATAGCACCACTGACAGCAAGCTCTAGCGCAGCACAAACAGCAACGCCATTATCAGACACTGCCCGTAAACAAGTGCAGTTTGTCAGCCAACTGTATGCCAATAGCCTGTATCAACAAGAGCAATATGCACAGGCAGAAGACGCTTACGTGCTTGCGCTGCAATACACAGATAACAGCGCGACCGCTTGGAGCGAAATGCGCAACTTACTGGCCTCGAGTATTTACTTTCAAGCCCTCGCCCTTAAACAAACTGAGCCACTATTGGCTGTTAGTCAGTTATTGCGTGTCTCTCAAGTGGTGCCAGAATCACAATATGCGGTAAACGCAGAACTTGATGCCGCTAACCTATTGCTAGCACAACAGCGCTGGCAGCAAGCGATTGATGTGTTAAAACCATTTCAAAAACAATATCCAAACCATGAATTTAGCGCGGCCATTCCCGCAAAATTAGCCCAGTCATACGAAGCGTTAGCCCAGTGGGACTTAGCCGCAGAGCAATTATTAATTATTGTCGCCAACGAGCAACCTGGCCCGTTAAAGCGTGAAGCACAATACACCGCGGCCGAATATTATTTAAAAGCAGGCGATCGCAACAACGCCCTCACCACCTTCAGAAGCTATGCAAAAACCTACCCGCAACCATTTGATGTGGCCCAGGAAGTGCGCTTTAAAATGAGTGAGTTTTATCGCCAAAGCGGTGAAGCCAATAAACAATATTACTGGTTTAGGCAAATACTCAGCTTTGATCGCCAGCAACTGCAAAATGATGCTAGCGCCATTCAAGCCCGCCAGGTCGAGCTAGCCTCAATGGCCGCCTTTGCGTTAGGCGAAGCAGAGCAGCGTAGCTTTGCGGCCATTAAGCTCAATGCACCACTGCAAAAAAGCTTAAAGCGTAAACAAGACGCCATGAAAAAAGCCATTGATTATTATCAACAAGTACTCGGTTTTCAATTAGCTAAATACGTGCCGCATGCCACTTATAATCTGGCAGAAATGTACCGTCAATTGGCAAGCGATATGATGAATTCTCAGCGCCCGAATGATTTGGACGAGCTCGCACTTGAGGAGTACGAAATTTTACTCGAAGAACTCGCTTACCCGTTTGAAGAAAAAGCCATCGACATCCACATCAGTAACACCCAACGGGCATGGGAAGATATTGTTGATCAATGGGTTGATAAAAGCTTTATCCGCCTGGCAGAGATGTCTCCTGCCCTGTACCAAAAATCAGAATTAACACACGAGGTGATCGATGCGATTCATTAATTCATTATCAACCTCAACCATGAGGCAAAGCGTATTTATCGCCTTGTTCTGTGTGACATTTTTAGCCAGTTGCAGCACGGCGCCCAATAGTAATGATGTCAATACGCCAAGCCGCACAGCATCATCGGATGCCGCCGAACAACACATTGTCGACATGGTTAATATCGCTAACAAAGACGCCAATACGACTTTAACTGCTATTGCCGACAAACAAGATCAACGCAACGTGTATCTTGAACAAGCATCGCTTCGTTTAGCCGAAGTCCCCGCCGCGGTATTAGCACAATACCAACAAGCGATTAACGCGATGAAAACCCAGCAATGGCAAAACGCCAACAGCCTGTTTGATAACGTTATCGCAGCACAGCCACAGTTGTCAGGGGCTTATGTCAATAAAGCCATCATAGCAATTAACCAACAAGCGTTTGAGCAAGCCGATGCCCTGTTAGCACAAGCCATTAAGGCCAACAGCAGTAACCCATATGCGCATCAAATTAAGGCAAACCTTGCCAGACAACAAGGTCAATATGCCCAGGCTGAACAAGGCTATTTAACCGCACTAGCATTGTGGCCGCAGTATCCTCAGGCTCAAATCAATTTAGCGATGTTATTAGAGCTTTATCGCGGTAAGTTATTACAAGCAAGACAGTTTTATTTGGCTTATTTAGCCAATCAACCAGACGATGAACAGGCAAAACGCTGGCTTGCTGGCGTCGAAATTAAAATTAAACGTGCAGGGTTAACCCTACCCGATAACACCAACGGAGCAGGCTAAAATGAACATGATAAAAGCGCTGCAATTGATTGCTATTTGTTTGTGTTGGGCGGCGGCTATTCAAGCAAGTTTTGCCAATGAAGCCGACAAACCAAACACAACGGCGGTAAACAACAAGCCGGTGGTGATCGAAAGCCAAGTCACGGGTTCTCAAGAACAACCTAAAGTGCTGTACATCATGCCGTGGCAAGGAATCACCAACCCAATAGACATCAATAACAAAGACATGCGGCTCACCCTGCCTGAATTTAAACCCATTAACCCCAAAGCATTTAGGCAACAGGTGAGAGACTTTGCCAATAGCAATCAACAGACAGAGTAACCTCAATAAAATAAATACAGCTAAACACCAAAATACATTAACTACCTGAGTCACAAGATAATTGCCCCATGCAGCCATAAACACCTGGGGACAAACAACAAAAATAGAAGGAACATCACATGAGTTTTACCGACCATATCATTGCGTTTTTACAAAATGGCGGCCCATTTATCTACCCTATCGCCTTAGTGTTAGTGGTCGGTTTAGCCATTACCATTGAACGCTGGTTATATTTAAGCTCAGCGCATCGCACTAACCAAAAAGCATTTTCGTTGATTAAAAGTGCCCTCAAAACTGGCGACGTTAATACCATTAGTCAACATGCGCAAAATCATAAAGCACCGGTGTTTGACGTATTGCAGTCAGGTATTGCACGTATATCAAGTGCCAGCCGCCGTGAAGATGTTGAATACGCCATGGAAGAAACCGTAATGGAATACATGCTGCGCCTTGAAAAACGCACACCATTTATTGCCACACTGGCGAATATCGCAACGTTACTCGGTTTGTTAGGTACCATTATGGGTTTGATTGCGGCGTTCTCGGCCGTTGCCAGCGCCGACCCAGCTGAAAAAGCCAACTTATTGTCATCGAGTATTTCGGTGGCGATGAACACCACCGCATTTGGTTTGATCACCGCTATCCCACTGATTTTATTTCACTCGAGCCTACAAACTAAAACGGCCACCATTGTTGACTCAATTGAAATGGCAGGCATCAAACTGCTTAATTCGTTGTCATTTAACCAGCAAACGGATAACAACCGAGGCTAATGAGTATGAGACGCCACCGTCGCCCCAATACCCAAGATGCAGAACTGGATATCACCTCATTCATGAATTTGATGATCGTGTTAGTGCCGGTGTTACTGCTGAGTTTGGTGTTCTCACAAGTGCGCATTGTTAACTTACAACTGCCGGTATTAACCGAAGAAGAACAAGCACAAGATGAACAAGAACCCAAAATACTCGAATTAGTGATCACCCCTAGCCGCTTAACCCTCAACTATCCGGCGGGCATGGCACTGAAACAATTTGACCGAACAGAAACAGGCTATGACTTTGCCGCGCTGTCGGTGTACTTGCAAGATTTAAAGCTGACATTTCAGCAGCAAGGTATAGAGAAAAACGACATTGTATTACTGTTAGATCCAGCCATTGACTATCAAACCATAGTATCGGCCATGGACACAGTGCGATCGTTTAAAGCCGTGGTTGCCGCTAATTTGGTTGATGCTGAGTTGTTTCCAATGGTCTCGCTTGGTGATGCTCCGGCTGTTAGTGACTCAGAGTCACAGGCCACTATTGGACAACCAATAGGAGCCAAGCAATGATGAAACAATCGGCCAGAAGCCGCAGATTAGTTAAACATCACAAACGCTTAAAAGCGGGTAGTAAGCTTAACCTTGTCGCGTTGATGGACATTTTTACGATTTTGGTGTTTTTCTTAATTGTGAATCAGTCTGAAGTGCGCGTATTGCAAAATATTGAAAAGCTTAGCTTGCCAGTGTCTGTCGCTGAAACCTTGCCCGTTGAAAACCTTGTTATCACAGTCATCGCCGACACAGTGTTAGTACAAGACCGGGCTATATGGCAAAAAAGTGAAGATGGACAAGAACTCACTGAACAAGAAAACCCTGAGTTTATTAGCACCTTAACCACCGAGCTGACCTATCAAGCCAGTAAGCGCACCGAGCTGAGTGAAACCGAACAACAAAACGGCCGTGCGGTCACCATTATTGGCGATGCGGCAACACCTTATGTGGTGTTAAAGCAAATAATGGCAGCCTGTGCAGCAACTGGTTACCGTGATATTTCGTTAGCGGTTGAACAGCAGGCTAAACAAGCCGATGGGGAGAGCTAACATGACTACCGCTACCCTTGGAACCGCTCAATTTAATCAGCACACAAGCAATAGCTTTAATGATTTAGGCGACTTATTTAAGCCCAGCAAACAAGACAAACTGTTTAAACAGATTTTGTGGCTATTGCTGCTGGTTTATTTGGTGTTTGCCGTTGTGGTGCCGATGCTTGAGCAAGTTGAACAGCCACGTGAAGTAAAAGAGCAAGTACCGCCACAACTGGCGAAAATCATTTTGCAAGAAAAGCAGCTACCGCCACCGGTTAAACCTGAGGTGAAGCCACCTGAGCCGGAGCCTCTGCCTGAGCCAGAACCGGCTCCGCCAGAAGATAAGGTAGTCGAGAAGCCGGTAGAGCCAGTGGTAAAACCTCAAGTTGTGCAGCCATCAACCCGTGAAGCAGCCAAAGAAAAAGCCAGCACATCAGGCTTAGCCGCCATGAAAGATGAGCTATTTTCTATGCGTGAAGCCTTTGATGTTACCCCAACGGCGCAACGTAAACTTGACCAAACCACGAGCCAAGAGGTCAAAGTAAAACGTGACCTACTAGCCGGTGCGGCCAATAAACAAACTGATAGCTTGGCAAAATCAACCATTAGCCAAACGGTGTCTTCTGGATCGCTTAGCGGTAACGAAACCCAACAAATTCGTCTCGCAAAAGAAGAAGTGTTAGCCAGTCAGGGCGCCGCTGCTGAAAAGGCCAGCCAAGCCAGTCATGCTGGTCAACGTTCAGAGGCTGCCCTTAGGCGCACCTTAGAAGCCAATAAATCTCGGCTTTATTCGCTCTATAACCGCGCCTTAAGAAAAGATCCATTTTTAAAAGGCAAAGTGATGTTTGAAATTGTCATCCAACCCAATGGCAATATCAGCAAAGTGACGATTAAATCGAGCGAGCTCAACAATGCCAAGTTAGAACGTCAATTAACCTTGGTACTACGTTCAATTACTTTTCCGGCTGAAAAAGTCGCGGTAATGACCACCATCTGGTCTATCGACTTCTTCCCGAGTTAAGCAGCGTTACCCGCTGACTTTAGGCAATAAAAAAGCAGGTGATGATAGCCTCATTACCTGCTTCTTATCTCTGATGTTTTTTAGACATTACCAATGCCGACTAAACACCCTCGGCATACATAAAAATCACCATCAACATCGCTTTAGGCACTCATTCATGTAGGTATGCTAATGGCTGCTTGAGAGCGGTCTATTATCGCGAAATCAAACAATTTATTTACTCGATTTTCGCTTTTTAGTGTCGGGTGATTGTATCGAAGTGAAACCTCAGGTAATCTGCTTGTTGTTAATACGCATAAATGGATATTTGAGCTAACTTGAGTGAGTCTAGCGAGCGAACATCCCAATAGATTATTTGGAATCCCTGTCTAGATGGCAAAAAAGATTAATTCACATCCTGACCCTAAGCCTGCTGAAGGTCGGTCACGTCCCAAAACGGTTAATCACCGTAACGCGACAACCACACCCGAAATGCGGCAGTTTATTCAGCAATCCGAATACAGCGTCAGCCAATTAGCTAAAATACTTAATATTAGTGAAGCTACCATCCGAAAATGGCGTAAGCGCGACTCAGTCAATAATACCCCTAATACCCCACATAAACTCAACACCACGCTGTCACCCATGCAGGAATATGTGGTGGTCGGTTTGCGGTATCAACTCAAAATGCCGTTAGACAAACTGTTGTCGATTACCCAAAAGTTTATTAATCCTAATGTATCCCGTTCTGGTTTAGCGCGTTGCTTAAAACGTCACGGCGTATCAAAACTCGATGACGTTGACAGTTCATTTGTGCCTGAGCGTTATTTTAATCAATTGCCCATTACCCAAGGCACTGACGTGGTTACTTATGCTGTTAACCCACAAACACTGGCTGATACCTTATCCTTCCCCAGTGTCGATCATGTGGTACAAGTTGAATCATTAAGCATCCCCAAACAATACAGTCCAAAGCAAGCTTCTTCGGTGTTGTTGGGCGTCGATGCTGACACCGACTGGGTTTATCTAGACATTTATCAAGACAGCCATACTCAGGCGAGTAATCGTTATATGGCTTATGTGCTCAAGCACGGACCGTTTCATTTACGTAAATTATTAGTACGTAACTATCACACTTTTCTTGCTCGTTTTCCTGGATCAAGTCAATCAGCGGCAACGCCAAAGGCATCTAAAGCCGCTGCACCCCAACAGCAGATAACTGACTCTCAGTTATCAAGCGGAGACTCAAATGAGCCAATCCAGTAATATCGATAAGCGTTTAAATAAACGCTTAAAAGACATGCCGATAGCAATCGTAGGCATGGCGAGCATTTTTGCCAATTCGCGTTACCTGAATAAATTTTGGGATTTAATCAGCGAAAAAATCGACGCCATTGTTGATATTCCAGACAGTCATTGGAATGCCGACGATTACTATGATGCCGATAAATCAGCACCCGATAAAAGCTACTGTAAACGTGGTGGTTTTTTACCTGAGGTCGATTTCAACCCAATGGAATTTGGTCTGCCACCTAACATTTTAGAGTTAACCGACACCTCGCAGCTGTTGTCGTTAGTGGTAGCCAAAGAAGTATTAGCCGATGCCGGTATCGATGCGCAATACGATACCGACCGCATTGGTATTACCCTTGGCGTGGGCGGCGGACAAAAAATAAATCACAGTTTAAGCAGCCGCTTACAATACCCTGTACTCAAAAAAGTATTCAAAAACAGTGGCATTAGTGACCAAGACAGTCAGATGTTGATTAAGAAGTTTCAAGATCAATATATCCACTGGGAAGAAAACTCGTTCCCAGGGTCACTCGGTAACGTCATTGCCGGCCGTATTGCGAACCGTTTTGACTTAGGTGGCATGAACTGTGTCGTCGATGCGGCTTGTGCAGGCTCGTTAGCGGCGATGCGCATGGCGATTACCGAACTGGTTGAAGGTCGCAGTGACATGATGATCACCGGCGGCGTATGTACCGACAACTCACCGTCGATGTACATGAGCTTCTCAAAAACCCCTGCATTTACCACCAATGACACCATTCAACCATTTGATACTGACTCAAAAGGCATGATGATTGGTGAAGGCATTGGCATGGTGGCGATTAAACGCCTTGAAGATGCTGAGCGTGATGGCGATAAAATCTATGCGGTAATTAAAGGTATTGGTGCCTCATCTGACGGTAAGTTTAAGAGTATTTATGCGCCGCGCCCTGAAGGTCAGGCTAAAGCGTTAAAGCGTGCTTACGACGACGCCGGTTTTGCGCCGCATACAGTAGGGCTCATTGAAGCCCACGGTACAGGCACTGCAGCAGGTGATATTGCCGAGTTTAACGGTTTAAAATCAGTATTTGCTGAAGATAACGACACCCAACAACATATCGCGCTTGGTTCGGTTAAATCTCAAGTGGGCCACACCAAATCAACCGCAGGAACAGCAGGTGTAATTAAAGCGGCGTTGGCTCTGCATCATAAAGTATTGCCGCCAACCATTAACGTCAGTAAGCCACATCCAAAACTAGGCATCAGTGATTCACCGTTTTATCTCAATACCGAAACGCGTCCATGGTTACCTCGTGCAGACGACACGCCGCGCCGTGCCGGTATTAGCTCGTTTGGTTTTGGTGGCACTAACTTCCACATTGTGTTGGAAGAGTACCGCCAAGATCACGCCCGTAATGACAAATATCGTCAACGTGCGGTGCCGCAAAGCTTGTTAATCAGTGCTGATAGCAAGGCGGCACTGCAAAGTCAATTGGCTGAGCTACAAGCTGAAATAGCCGCAATCGATACAAGCAAAGCCAACAGTCAAGAACTGGCATTAACTGAGCTAGCCCAGCGTTTTGCCATTACTGACATTGCGCCAACAGCAGCACGTTTTGGCTTGGTTGTTGCGTCAATTGCTGACTTAACAGTGCAGCTTACTCAAGCCCTAGCGCAGTTAACCAACAATGATGCCGATAACTGGCAATTACCCTCTGGCGCAAGTTATCGCAATGCAAGCTTAGTCAATAAAAGTGCAGCACCTAAGGTGGCAGCATTGTTTGCGGGCCAAGGGGCACAATATGTCAACATGGCCACCGAGCTTGCGTGTTTCTATCCTGAAATGCGTCAGCAATTAATGCAAGCAGACAAAGTATTTGCCAAGCATAAGCAAACGCCATTATCGCAAATTATGTACCCTATTCCGGCTTTTGAAGCGCAAGATATTGCCGCGCAACAAGCCGCACTAACCAACACAGCTTATGCTCAAAGCGCCATTGGTGCGGTCAGCATGGGCCAATACGCACTGCTTATTCAAGCCGGTTTTAGCCCAGACATGGTCGCAGGCCACAGTTTTGGTGAACTCTCGGCCTTATGTGCAGCAGGGGTTATCAGCCAGGATGATTATTATCAATTAGCCTTTGCTCGTGGCCAAGCTATGGCGGCGACGCCAGCCGATCAAGACCCAGGCGCCATGTACGCCATCATTGTGCCGCCACAAGGTGCCGAGCAAGGTGTGAGCCAGTTAGAAAACTGCATCAGTGCCTTTGATGGAGTAAAAGTTGCTAACTACAACGCGCCCACCCAATTAGTGATTGCAGGTCCAACAGACGCTTGCGCTGATGCAGCAAAAGCCATTACTGCAGAGTTAGGCTTTAAAGCCATTGCCTTGCCAGTATCAGGGGCGTTCCACACGCCATTAGTTGGCCACGCGCAAAAGCCATTTGCGAAAGCTATTAGCAAGGTTAAGTTTGCTAAGCCTAAAGTGGCGTTATATGCCAACAGTACTGGCCAACTTCACCCAAGCGATGGCAAAGCAATTCAAGCCGCCTTTAGCGAACATATGCTGCAATCGGTGCGTTTTAGCGAGCAACTCGTTGCCATGTACGATGCGGGGGCTCGAGTATTTGTTGAGTTTGGACCTAAAAATATTTTGCAAAAACTGGTTGAAGCGACATTAGGCAACAAGGCTGAAGCGGTCAGTGTTGTCAGCCTAAATCCTAATCCTAAAGGCAGCAGCGATACACAGCTGCGTCAAGCGGCTACGCAATTAGCGGTATTAGGTGTGGCATTAACTGAGGTAGACCCTTATCAAGCGCCAATAGCAGAGCTTGCTAAAACCTCGCCGATGAACGTCAAACTGACGGCGCAAAACTACATTAGCCCAAGCACTCAAGCCAAAATGCAAAAATCATTGCAAAGCGGCGAAGTCACCAGCAAGACAGTGGAAGTGCCTGTCGAGAAGATTGTGGAAAAAATAGTGGAAAAACAAGTGATCAAAACCGAATACGTTGAAGTAGCTGGTGCACCAACTGCATCAGCTGACGCACCTATTGCACAAGCGCCTCTTACACAAGCAACGCCGCAGCCAGCGCACGCTAGCCAAACAACAGCTCAAGCGACTATCGCGCAAACGAACACAGCGGTAAGCAACGACAGCTTAAGTGCATTTTTTGCCGCCCAGCAACAAACGGCAACATTACATCAGCAGTTTTTAGCTATACCGCAACAGTATGGCGATACTTTTAATCAACTGATGACAGCCCAAGCACAAATGGCTTCATCAGGGGTTGCTATCCCAGAAAGCTTGCAACGTTCGATGGAATTATTCCACCAGCATCAAGCGCAAACACTGCAAAGTCACACACAATTTTTAACCCTACAAGCACAAACTAGCCAGGCTGCATTGGCCATGCTACAAGGTCAAGCACCAAGTGCTCCAGTGAGCAGGTTTGCCAATACCGCCACAGCGCCTCAAGAGGCTGCAACGCCTGTTGCTGCTCCCCAAAAACCAGTGATGACTCAAGCAGCTGCGGCTACACCTATTGCAGCCGCGGCCACAACACCAGTAACAGAAGTACCAGTGCCAGTAGTATCAGAGCCTATCGCTCAAATGGCTCAACCAACAGCATCTATGACTACAACATCACCAGTAGTAAGTGCATCAACAGGCTTATCTGCTGACACAGTCCAACAGACCATGATGGCAGTAGTTGCCGACAAAACCGGTTACCCTACTGAAATGCTAGAACTTGGCATGGATATGGAAGCCGATTTGGGCATCGACTCCATCAAACGTGTGGAGATCTTAGGTACAGTGCAAGATGAGTTACCAGGCTTGCCAGAGCTCAGCCCAGAAGATTTAGCTGAATGTCGCACCTTAGGTGAGATTGTTAATTACATGCAATCAAAATTATCAACCTCGCCAGCGTCTGTATCAACACCAGCGGCTAGCACACCTGCTACACAAGTATCAGCAACACCAACGTCAGGCTTAAGTGCAGATACTGTACTTAGCACTATGTTAAGTGTGGTTGCTGATAAAACCGGTTACCCAACAGAAATGCTTGAGCTTGGCATGGACATGGAAGCCGATCTAGGGATCGACTCAATCAAGCGCGTCGAGATTTTAGGTACAGTACAAGATGAGCTACCAGGCTTGCCTGAACTCAACCCTGAAGACTTAGCAGAGTGTCGTACTTTGGGCGAGATTGTTGATTATATGCAATCTAAGCTGTCAGCAGCTCCAGTGGCTGCACAAGTTCAAGCGCAAACGGTGCCAACATCTCCTGCTCAAGCATCAGCACCGGCATCAGGCTTAAGCGCGGAAACAGTGTTAACCACCATGATGTCTGTGGTCGCCGATAAAACCGGTTACCCAACGGAAATGCTTGAACTCGGCATGGATATGGAAGCCGATCTAGGGATCGACTCAATCAAGCGCGTAGAGATTTTAGGTACAGTCCAAGATGAGTTACCAGACTTGCCAGAACTCAATCCAGAAGATTTAGCTGAGTGTCGCACTCTAGGCGAGATTGTTGACTACATGCAATCTAAGCTAGCTCCAGTGGCTGCACTAGTTCAAGCGCAAACGGTGCAAACGTCCCCCGTTCAAGCATCAGGCTTAAGTGCAGACACAGTTCTTAGCACTATGATGTCAGTGGTAGCCGATAAAACCGGTTATCCAGCAGAGATGCTTGAACTGACCATGGACATGGAAGCCGATTTAGGGATTGACTCAATCAAGCGCGTAGAGATTTTAGGCACAGTGCAAGATGAGCTACCGGGCTTACCAGAACTCAATCCTGAAGATTTAGCTGAATGCCGCACCTTAGGCGAGATTGTTGACTATATGCAATCTAATCTAGCACCAGTAAAGGAATCAACTGTCCAAACGTCAGCAGCTCAAACATCACCAGCTCAAGCATCTGCGCCAACCTCTGGTTTAAGCGCTGAAGTCGTATTGACTACCATGATGTCAGTGGTGGCAGATAAAACCGGTTACCCAGCAGAAATGCTCGAGTTGACCATGGACATGGAAGCCGACTTGGGTATCGACTCAATCAAGCGCGTCGAGATTTTAGGCACCGTACAAGATGAACTAGCCGACTTACCTGATCTGAATCCAGAAGATTTAGCCGAATGTCGTACATTGGGCGAAATCGTCAGCTACATGCAAACAACCCTAAGCGCGCAAAATTCAACTGCGACAGCCACGGCAGAACAAAGCAGCGCAACAGCTAAGACAACACTTGATAGCACAGACTTACCGCCACACAGCGGGGTAGCGCTAAAAAAGTTGCCAGCGGCGGATAAACTCGAAGCATGTTATTCAACAGACAGCTGCATTGTCATCACTGATGACGGACATAATGCCGGTGTGCTTGCTGAAAAACTTAATGCCAAAGGATTAACCGTCGCCGTTATTCGTAACCCAGAAAGCATCAACGCTGCTCACTCGCCATTAAGCAGCGACATCAACAGCTACACCTTAACCAGCATTGATGATGCAGCCATTGCCAAGGTGATCACTGAGATAAGTGCTAAACACTCTATTGCGGGCTTTGTGCACTTACAGCCGCAGTTTAACGCTGACAGCAAAGACTTAGTCAGTTGCAATGAGGCAGCAAAAGCCGCTGTTGATAACGCCTTTTTATGGGCGAAACATCTGCATGCTGAATTTGCTAAGCCACTGCAATCACGCTTAAGTTACTTTACCGTGAGCCGTATCGATGGTGGCTTTGGTTATCTTGATAGCGCAGCACTCAGTAATGCAGAGCTTAACCAGGCAGCACTGTCTGGGCTCACCAAAACCTTAAGCCATGAATGGCCAAATGTGTTCTGCCGCGCGCTTGATATCGCCAATGATATTGATGCCAAATCGTTTGCCAATGCCATTATTGCTGAATTGTTTGATGTTAATGGCGACGCACCAAATGCTAAACGCATTACAGAAGTCGGCATTAGTCAACAAGGTCGCGTAACGTTAACTGCGGCGAGTCAACCTAACACCAGTGCAAGCTATCCTGCAGCCCAACTGACACAGCAAGACAATGTATTAGTGACTGGCGGCGCTAAAGGTGTCACTTTTGAATGTGCGCTAACACTGGCCAAGCAGTGCCAATCGCACTTTGTATTAGCTGGTCGCAGTCAGCACCTTGGTAATGACATGCCAGCCTGGGCTCAAGGTAAACAAGCCTCAGAGTTGAAAGCTGCCGCCATTAGTTACATTCAATCCCAAGGCAAAAAACCCACACCAAAGCAAATTGATGCATTAGTATGGCCAGTACAAAGTAGCTTAGAGATTGACCGTGCCCTCGCCGCCTTTACCAAGGTTGGCGCCAGCGCCCAATATGTTGCTATGGATGTCAGCAATGCTAAAGGCGTTATCGACGCACTGGCAGAGTTAACTGATGCTAACGGTAAAAAATTAGTCATCAATGGCGTTATTCATGGTGCAGGCGTATTAGCGGATAAGCACATTCAAGACAAAACACTAGATGAACTGAACCGCGTATACAGCACCAAGGTAACAGGCGTGGCAAGCATCATTAATGCGCTTGAACCACAACAGATCAAATTAGTCGCCATGTTCTCGTCGGCGGCAGGTTTTTATGGCAACACAGGTCAAAGTGACTATGCGATGTCGAATGAGATTCTCAATAAAACCGCATTAAAATTGGCCGCACAATTGCCACAAGCCAAAGTCATGAGCTTTAACTGGGGTCCATGGGACGGCGGCATGGTAAGTTCTGCGCTGAAAAAAATGTTTGTTGAACGTGGTGTATACGTGATCCCGCTTCAAGCTGGGGCCAACTTATTTGCTCATAGTTTATTAAGCTCGCAAGGCGTGCAGATGTTGATTGGTTCAGACATGCAAGGCTCAGGCACACAGGATGCAACTGCAAAAAAGCCTAATGCGAACACTTTGCCACACGCAGAGGGTTCGCTGACGTTTTCTGCGCCATATTGGGCTGCAGATACCCAAACCATTACAGTGACACGGGTGCTGCAACCTAATGAGCTTGCATTTGTAAACGATCACCGCATTGCCGGCAACCCAGTGTTGCCGACGGTGTGTGCTATCCAGTGGATGCGCGAAACTGCACAAACCTTGTGCCATGTGCCTGTAAGTATTGCTGACTATAAATTGCTTAAAGGGGTTATTTTTGACACCGACAAAGCTCATTTACTAAAGCTGCAACTCACCCAAACTGACACAGGCTTAAGTGCATTGATTTCGAGCTGTGTATTAGACGAGCCTGACAGCACAATGAAGCCGCAATATCAGGCAACATTAGGCGTCAATGGCGCGCTAACGCCCTCCGCGGTTGCTCAGTCGTCATTATCGGCAACCATGCTACAAAAGCTAGCACAGATGCCCGCAATACATGCTGGCAATACCTTGTATCAAAACGGCACCTTGTTCCATGGGCCGCGCTTGCAGGGTATTAAGCAAGTGTTGAGTTTTGATGATGCCGAGCTGCTATGTCAGGTTAAGTTACCGCAAATAGATCCTGCCGACTGCTCGGGCTTTGCGCCATCGGCAGTATCCGGTGGTAGCCAAATATTTGCCGAAGATTTGCTGTTACAGGCCATGTTGGTTTGGGCAAGACTCAAATACGATGCTGCCAGTTTGCCATCATCAATGGGGCAATTTATCACGGTAGCACCTTTTGCCAGTGGCGATGAGGGTTACATTCTGCTTGAGGTGGTAAAACACAGCGGCAGAATGTTAATCGCTAATGTGAGTTTGTATCATCAAGATGGACGTTTAAGCTGTCAAATGCATGATGCCAAAATCACCATAAGCAAAACGCTGAATCAGGCCTTTATCAATCAACATGAAAATCAGCACAGCAAGGATAACGTGTGACCTTTTCAGTAAACGCGATGTCCGCAGACCAACAAGCAGCGTTAACCACAAAGTTAACCGCTGATCTCAAACAACAACAAGCCAAGCCAATGCGCCTGGCCTTGTTGTTGGCAGCGCCTGATGCCAACAGTGTGAGCAATTTATCCATAAAGCATCAGCCGTTAGATGCTCAGTTGTTAGACGATCAGTTGCTAGAAGCCCTGCTGTTAGACGCGGCAGGCCTGCTTGGCAATCATAGCTGCGATATTGTGAATCTTAACGATAAACTGTGGATTATGCCGGCAATCACTGCGGCTAAAAATGGCTTACATGCTCATGCCTATTTAAACGGAATAGGTTGTGGTGATAAGGCCGATCAAGCAATGGCTCAGGCACTGGCTCATGCCAAAAGACAATATACCCAACCTCAAGCGGTAGAGTTAACTCAGGCTAATAATGCACTCAATGCATTGGTCGCGCTTATAAAAGACATTGCCTATCGACGTGTACCCAACAGTCAAGATTTTTGGTTTACGCCAGCACACCAAAGCCGCGTGGCAAGCTTGTGTTACCCAAGTAACATCGGAGTGCTCGCACTCGTGCTCACCCAGGGTAGTCAATTGCTTAGCGCTAAACCATTATTAGCAACGAACCGATTAATGCTGCCATTATCAGCACAAAATATTGCCAATTTACACACACAGTTAACGACCGTTAGCAACGCACTCAGCGAGCCATGCGATGAGCTAAGCCTGCTTAAATTTATCCGCCAACAGTGGCAACAATACCAATTGCAAACGCCTTATGCCTTGGTGTTAATGGCGACAAGTCAAAGCGGTTTACAGCAAGAAGCATCTGCTATGCTCGCAGCACTCGAGGCGCAGCAAACTCAACACAGCACAACGCTTAACAACACAAGGTTACACTACAAAACGCCTGCAGGCAGTTGCTTGACTACTTCGCCATTAGGCGCCAACGGGCTGAGTTTTGTCTACCCAGGTGTCGGCACGGTTTACCCACAAATGTTTAGCCAGCTCGGTCATGTTTTTCCTCAGGTATTTGCTAAGTTAGAGGCTCAAGGCGACTTGCCCGCCATGCTGCAAACTCAAGCGATTTATGCCACTGCAGAGAAAAACAACAACCACATGAGCCTCAGTGAGCTTGCCATTGCCGGTGTTGGCGCAAGTTACATGCTTAGCAAAATATTGCAGGATGAATTTGAGATAACACCGGCCTTCGCTTTGGGTTACTCTATGGGCGAAGCCGCCATGTGGGCCAGTTTAGGTGTATGGCAAGCCCCGCACCAGTTAATCGATTCAACCCAAAATAGCAGTATTTTCAATCAAGACATTTCAGGTGAGCTTCGCTGTGTAAGACAAGCCTGGCAATTAGCAAATGATGAACCGATAGTGTGGAACAGCTTTGTGACCCGCGCCACGGTTGCCGAAATCAGCCCGCATTTAGCCGATTACCCTCGCGCGTACATTGCCATTATTCAGGGCGACAGCTTAGTGCTCGCTGGCTGCGAGCAAAGCTGTAAAGCATTACTTAAACAAGCTGGTAAACGTGGCATAGCGGCCAATAGAGTCACGGCAATGCATACTCCCGCAGCACTCAATATTATTGACGATGTAAAACAGTTTTATCTGCAACCATTAGCCGCAACGCTGCCGACATCGACTCAGTTTTTATCGGCAGCACAAAAACAGCCAATTGAATTAACATCGCATGCTATTGCTCAGTCGATTGCCGACACCTTTTGTCATCCACTGAACTTTAGCCAGCTTATCAGCGACTCAATTAGCCAAGGCTGTCGTTTATTTGTCGAAGTCGGCGCCGACAGACAAACCGCCACCTTAATCGATAAAATTATTGGCCAACAAACAACCGATGTGCAGGCGCAAGCATTGGCCGTTAATGCTAAAGGTGCTGACGACATCAACAGTTTATTGAAATGTTTAGCCCAGTTAATGACTCACAGAGTACCCATGTCATTAACCCCGTTTACGCAAAACTTAAACGAAGCCATCGAACAACAAACCTTATTCATTGCCGCCAACAGCTTTGCTGTTGAACATGGTGACACTTTATTAGAAGGAGAACCTCATTGAGTTCTCAAGCTGCTCCCAAGATAGCCATTGTAGGCTTAGCCAATCAATATCCCGATGCCGATACTCCGGCAAAATTTTGGCAAAACCTCATCAACAAAAAAGATTCACGCAGCCAAATAAGCGCACAAAAACTCAATGCATCACCAGACGACTATATTGGTGTGCAGGGTCAGTCAGACCGTTTTTATTGCGACAAAGGCGGATACATTCAGAATTTCAGTTTTAATTCTGATGGTTATCATATCGATAGCAACGCGTTTGACGGCCTAGACGACAGCTTTTTATGGGCCACCGACACAGCACGTAACGCCTTAGTCGATGCAGGGATTACCGATCTTAATCATCCTAGCTTACAGCGTACCGGTATTGTGATGGGCGCCTTGTCGTTCCCAACGGCTAAATCAAACCAGTTGTTTGTGCCGCTGTATCACAGCGTGGTCGAAAAAGCCTTACAAACCAAACTACAGCAGCCTAATTTTGTGTTGCAAGATTTTGGTTTAACCGCACAAAACCAACAATACAATTGGCGCAATGGCGCAGTGGCTCACAATGCCTCAAAGCTGGTGGCTGATGCCTTAGGGCTGGGCGGCGCGCAATTAAGCCTAGATGCGGCCTGTGCTAGCTCTGTTTATGCATTAAAGCTTGCCTGTGATTATTTGCATACTGGTAAAGCCGACATGATGCTGGCTGGCGCGGTATCGGGCGCAGATCCCTTTTTTATCGACATGGGTTTTTCGATTTTTCACGCCTATCCAGACCACGGCATTTCAGCGCCGTTTGACAGCAACAGCAAAGGCTTGTTTGCCGGTGAAGGTTCTGGGGTGTTAGTGCTAAAACGCCTTGAAGATGCCCAGCGTGATGGCGACCATATTTATGCCCTCGTCAGCGGCATTGGTTTATCAAACGACGGTAAAGGCCAGTTTGTGCTTAGCCCAAACAGTAAAGGCCAAGTGCAAGCATTCGAACGAGCATATCGTGAAGCCGCCTTGTTAGACTCAAGCATTACCCCTGCCAGCATTGAAGTGATTGAATGCCATGCCACGGGGACGCCATTAGGCGACAAAGTTGAGTTAACTTCAATGGAGCGCTTTTTTGAAGATAAACTCAATGGCAGTGCCACACCATTGATTGGCTCGGCTAAATCTAATTTGGGCCACTTACTCACCGCAGCGGGTATGCCAGGGATCATGAAAATGATTTTTGCTATGCGTGAAGGTGTGTTACCACCGAGTATTAATATCAGCGCACCTATCGCCTCTCCTAATGGCTTATTTGGTCAGGCGGCCTTGCCAAGTGAAGTGCTACCTTGGCCAGATAAAGCCGGTAATAATGCCCGTCATGCTGGCGTGTCAGTATTTGGTTTTGGGGGCTGTAATGCTCACCTGTTGTTAGAGTCTTACTCTGAAACAGCGGTAACATCACCAGCCCCGACTCAAATGGTTAACGCCAGCGAGCAGCCGATGCACATTACCGGTATGGCCGCTCACTTTGGCCAGTGCAGTAGCATTAATCAGCTTGCTGAGCGTATTCGCGCCAAGCAACATTTGTTTACCCCATTACCGACTCAGCGCTGGAAAGGCATCAACAAGCATCCAGAACTGTTGGCCAAATATGGTATTGAGCAGGTGCCTCATGGCGCTTACATAAATCAATTCGACTTTGACTTTTTACGCTTTAAAGTGCCGCCGAATGAAGACGACCGATTAATATCGCAGCAGTTGTTATTGATCAAAGTCGCCGACGAAGCCATTGTAAATGCCAACCTTAAACCCGGCAGCAAAGTGGCGGTGTTAGTAGCCATGGAAACCGAGCTAGAATTACATCAATTCCGTGGTCGAGTGAACTTACACAGCCAACTCGCGCAAAGCTTAGCCGCTCAAGGTGTTAAACTCAGCGGCGATGAATACCAGGCCCTTGAAGCTATCGCTATGGACAGCGTGCTCGATGCCGCCAAATTAAACCAGTACACCAGTTTTATTGGCAATATTATGGCGTCGCGGATTTCATCGCTATGGGACTTCAACGGCCCCGCCTTTACCATTTCGGCCGCTGAACAATCGGTTAATCGCTGTATTGATGTGGCACAAAACTTATTTGCCATGGGCTCGTTACAAGAACCGCTCGATGCGGTGATTATTGCTGCGGTTGATTTGTCCGGCAGTATTGAAAACTGTTTACTCAACAATGCACGCCTGCAAGTAGCAGGAATGCAAACTGCGGGCTTATCGGCTAGCAACATTCACTTAGGTGAAGGTGCTGGCGCGATTGTATTACAGCAAGATCATCCAACCGACAGCTTTGCCAGTATTGATGCCGTGCAGTTTGCCAAGCAAGATCAGCTCAAACTCGAGCAAACTTGCGATATTAACGAACTCAATATTGCCCCGCTTTGCCAACAGTCTGATTTTGGGCTGCAGCTAACGAGTCAGTTAACTCAAATAGCTAAGCCAAATAGCATTACAAGCGCTCAGCATGTGTTAGGCCATACCTTTGCTGCCTCTGGCATGGCAAGCTTGCTTAATGCACTCATCCAAAGTCAGCAGTTACAACAAGCGGACGTTAATGCACAGGTGATTAGCGCCAGTGAAAATCAATACTCTCGCATTGGTTTATCGCTTAATACATTACAGCAACAGGCGCTTGCCAATCGCTTAAGTCAGCCGCTCACAGAGCAGCTGACCAAAAGCGCCAAGCTAAGCTTGATTAAACAAGTCAGTTTAGGTGGCCGCGATATCTATCAACACATTGTCGACAGCCCAGTTGCTGCTATCGATAACATTGTTAGCCAATGCGCGTCGATTAAACCCATTTCAGTGGAACAAGCCCCAACAAAAATGAATATAAACGAGCCCACTATGCCCGCAAGCCATTCAGCACTCAATCCAGGTACGCAGCCGCAAACAACACATCAGACTCATTCGACTCAAGGAATAAGCCAGCCAACGCCACCAGCACATTTAACGGCTTTTCAGCAAAATCAATGGCTAGCACAACAAGCTCATTTTGCATTTTTAGCCAGTCGTGAGGCAGGGTTAAAAGTCGCCGACAACTTGTTAAAATCACAACTGGCCTCAATGACATCTACCGCAACAGCGCAAACAATAGCACCTGCGTTAACCGCCAATGCGCCAACTCAGCATTACGTTGAAGCTCAATCGGTACTGGCACCCAACCATGCACAGGTTCCGGCCTACAGAGCCCCCACTCCGGCAGATAAACCGTGCATTTGGAATTATGCTGATTTAGTGGAATATGCCGAAGGTGATATCGCCAAGGTATTTGGCCCAGATTATGCCATCATCGACAGTTACTCTCGCCGCGTGCGCTTGCCAACCACAGATTATTTATTGGTGTCGCGTGTGACCAAACTTGATGCGACGATGAATCAATACAAACCTTGTTCAATGACCACAGAATACGACATCCCTGTTGATGCGCCGTATCTTGTCGATGGTCAAATCCCTTGGGCTGTCGCGGTAGAATCGGGTCAGTGCGATTTAATGTTGATCAGCTATTTAGGTATCGATTTTGAAAACAAAGGCGAGCGGGTTTATCGCTTACTCGACTGCACCCTGACCTTCCTAGGTGATTTACCCCGTGGCGGCGACACTCTGCGTTACGACATTAAAATCAATAATTTTGCCCGCAATGGCGACACGCTTTTATTCTTCTTCTCTTACGAATGTTTCGTCGGCGACAAGATGATTTTAAAAATGGATGGCGGCTGTGCCGGCTTCTTTACTGACAAAGAATTGTCTGATGGTAAAGGCGTTATCCAAACCGAAGATGAAATTAAACTGCGCCAGAAAGTGCTTAACAACCCAAATAAACCGACATTTGCACCGTTACTACACTGCGCACAATCAACCTTTGATTATGGTCAAATCCACCATTTATTAACCGGCGATATTGGCAGTTGTTTTGGCGGTGAACATGTTAATCACCAGTTGCAAACCGGCATGCAAAAGTCGTTGTGTTTTGCGTCAGAAAAGTTCTTAATGATTGAGCGAGTGAGTAACTTACAAGTGGGTGGCGGTACATGGGGCCTAGGGTTAGTTGAAGGCCACAAACAATTAGCCCCAGATCATTGGTATTTCCCGTGTCATTTTAAAGGCGATCAGGTGATGGCGGGCTCATTAATGGCTGAAGGTTGTGGTCAATTACTGCAATTCTTTATGCTGCATATTGGTATGCATACGCTAGTTAAAAACGGCCGCTTCCAACCGCTGGAAAATGCCTCGCAAAAAGTCCGCTGTCGTGGCCAGGTGTTACCACAGACCGCTGAACTGACTTATCGCATGGAAGTGACCGAAATTGGCATTCATCCACGTCCTTACGCTAAAGCTAACATTGATATTTTACTCAATGGGAAAGTGGTGGTCGATTTCCAAAACTTGGGGGTGATGATTAAAGAAGAAGCACAATGCACCCGCTACCTTGGCGACTCAATGGCTAATACAAGCATCAAGTCAACGGCGAACACAACAAATCAAACAACGACAGGCTTAAACAATTCTGCAAGCCAGCAAGATGTCGCTCCTCTAATGGCGAAAATAGCCGACACCAGCGCGCTAACCAATAAAGGCGTTATTCCGCTAAAACACGTTGAAGCACCCATTGTCAGCGCTGAATCAAAATACGCTAACCGCGTGCCCGACACGGTGCCTTTTACGCCGTACCATATGTTTGAGTTTGCCACCGGCGATATCGAAAAATGCTTTGGGCCTGACTTTAGTATCTATAAAGGGCTGATCCCGCCGCGTACACCTTGCGGTGATTTGCAGTTAACCACCCGCGTTATCGACATTAATGGTAAGCGTGGCGAATTGAAAAAACCGTCATCGTGTATTGCTGAATATGAAGTGCCAACAGATGCATGGTATTTTGCCAAAAACAGCCATCAGGCGGTAATGCCATATTCGGTGTTAATGGAAATATCATTACAGCCTAATGGTTTTATTTCAGGCTATATGGGCACCACGCTAGGCTTCCCGGGGCAGGAGTTGTTTTTCCGTAACCTCGACGGTCACGGCACCTTATTGCGTCATGTCGATTTACGCGGCAAAACCATCGTTAATGACTCTAAGCTATTATCAACCGTGATTGCTGGCAGTAACATTATTCAAAGCTTCACGTTTGAATTAAGTGTCGATGACGAACCGTTTTACACAGGCAGCGCAGTATTTGGCTACTTTAAAGCTGACGCGCTTAAAAACCAGCTTGGCATTGATAACGGTAAAATAACTCAACCTTGGCATATCGACAACAATGTCGTAGCCGACACCATTATCAATTTACTCGATAAACAGTCACGAGTATTTAATGCGCCTGCACATCAGCCACATTACCGCTTAGCCGGTGGTCAGCTTAACTTTATCGACACGGCAGAAATCGTCAATAACGGCGGCAAGTATAAGCAGGGCTATTTAGCTGCATCACGCACCATTGACCCAAGTGATTGGTTCTTCCAATTCCATTTCCATCAAGATCCGGTGATGCCAGGTTCATTAGGCGTTGAAGCTATCATCGAGTTAATGCAAACTTACGCGATTACTAACGATTTAGGCGCTGGCTTTACCAACCCTAAATTCGGCCAGATTTTGTCGGATATAAAATGGAAATACCGCGGCCAAATTAATCCGCTCAATAAACAAATGTCTTTAGATGTTCACATCAGTGCAGTGAAAGACGAAAACGGTAAACGCATCATCGTTGGCGATGCCAATTTAAGTAAAGATGGTTTACGCATTTACGAAGTAAAAGACATCGCTATTTGTATTGAAGAAGCCTAGCTTTTCAAGGAAAAATATAATGACAACCCAATTAAAAAACGAAAAGCTTTCTCCATGGCCTTGGCAAGTTAGCCAGCAGCACGTCAGTTTTGACCCTGCAGGAATGAACAAAAAGCTTAAAGACTTATCGCAAGCCTGTTATCTGGTAAATGACGCTCAGCAAGGTTTAGGCGTCGCGCAACAAGCTCAAGTGGTGACAGAATCAATTACTGCGGCCAATGAACTGCCTGTCAGCGCCTTTGCCCCAGCCCTTGGCACCCAAAGTTTAGGCGACAGTAATTTCCGCCGTGTGCACGGGGTTAAATACGCTTATTATGCTGGTGCTATGGCCAACGGTATTTCATCTGAAGAACTGGTTATTGCATTAGGTCAGGCTGGGATTTTATGCTCATTTGGCGCAGCGGGCCTTGTTCCATCTCGGGTTGAGCAAGCCATTGAGCGCATTCAAACCGCCCTACCAAATGGCCCCTATGCGTTTAACTTAATCCATAGCCCAAGTGAACCAGCACTTGAGCGTGGTAGCGTAGAGCTATTTTTAAAACACAAAGTGCGCACCGTTGAAGCCTCAGCCTTTTTAGGCTTAACGCCGCAAATTGTCTATTACCGCGCAGCAGGGTTAAGCCGTGATGCACATGGTGATATTCAAATAGACAACAAAGTTATCGCTAAAATTAGCCGCACTGAAGTGGCGATTAAATTTATGCAACCGGCACCGGTAAAAATGCTGCAACAACTGCTTGATGATGGCTTGATCAGCCCCGAGCAAATGGAGTTAGCCCAATTAGTACCGATGGCCGATGATATTACCGCCGAAGCTGATTCAGGCGGTCACACCGACAACCGTCCATTAGTGACCTTGTTGCCAACCATTTTAGCGCTGAAAGATGAAGTACAAGCCAAGTACAATTATAAAACCCCTATTCGTGTAGGCGCCGGTGGTGGTGTGGGTACGCCCGATGCTGCACTGGCAACCTTTAATATGGGCGCAGCGTTTATTGTTACCGGTTCAATTAACCAGGCTTGTGTTGAAGCCGGCGCCAGTGAACATACCCGTAAATTATTAGCCACCACAGAAATGGCCGATGTCACCATGGCGCCAGCAGCTGATATGTTCGAAATGGGCGTTAAGTTGCAAGTGGTTAAGCGCGGCACCCTTTTCCCGATGCGCGCTAACAAGTTATACGAAATCTATACTCGTTATGATTCAATAGAAGCCATTCCAGTTGATGAGCGTGAAAAGCTTGAAAAACAAGTGTTTCGTTCAAGCCTGGATGACATTTGGGCTGGCACAGTAGCGCATTTTAATGAACGCGACCCAAAACAAATCGAGCGAGCTACAGATAACCCTAAACGTAAAATGGCGTTAATTTTCCGTTGGTATCTTGGCTTATCAAGCCGTTGGTCAAATACTGGTGAAACTGGCCGAGAAATGGATTATCAAATCTGGGCAGGCCCTGCACTTGGCGCATTTAACGCCTGGGTAAAAGGCAGTTATTTAGATGACTACACCCAGCGCCATGCAGTAGACTTAGCCAAACATTTAATGCACGGCGCAGCTTACTTGGCACGCGTTAACCTATTAACGGCTCAGGGTGTTAGCCTACCCGTTGCATTACAGCGCTGGCGCCCAATAGATCAAGTGAAATAGCCTGAATAGGAACAATGATGAGCGACACACAAAAACTCGATTTTTCAGCGGTAAATGGCCCAACATTGGCGTCATTTAACCAGCAGAAAAACCTGATTAAACGCATGCTAAAAGGCAACAGCGCCACATGTGCCGACTGCAATAAACCACTGACATTGCAATTGCCGCCCAACAATAAAAATGCCAAGCCAAATGCGAAAGCGCCCGGTATTTATTGCGCTAAAGGCTGTACTGATATTGAGCTGGACATGGAAGCCGTTGCATTAATGAAATAATCCAAACTGATTTGGATTATGAATAAAAAAGACCCTCTTAGCTAAGAGGGTCTTTTTGCTTTTAGCACACCTTCATTCAAACTGCTTGCCACTGTTTAACTAACATGGCTGGACCACAAAGCTGAGTCATTGATTTATCGCCAGACAGTGCCGTTTCAAATATCTCAAAGGGTACATTTGGCCACAGGCTGATTTCAAACGAAGTATTAGCAGAAACAGCACCAACGCCTTTTGGGGTACCGGTCATCACAATATCACCGTCATTTAAGCTCATAAACTCACTAACCGCATCAAATATAGCTTGTGGTTGGTACATCATTAATTGCTGATGACCTAATTGCATCACCACATTACCAATGGTCAATTGAAAGCACCAATCTTTCATGTCTTCCGTTATTTCAATAAACTCACTCAGCAACACCGAACCATCAAACGCTTTAGCGCGTTCCCATGGCAACCCTTGTTTCTTTAACTTGGTTTGCAACTCGCGCTTAGTCATATCAAGACCTACGCCAATCGCGCTAAATTGGCCATTTTTAACCATAAAACACAGCTCAGCTTCATAGTGCAAAGGTTCAACTAAATGACTAAGTAATGTGTTACTAATGGCTGAATTGGGTTTCAAAAAAACCACCATTTCATCAGGCACGTCATTGCCCAGTTCATGAATATGGTCAACATAATTGCGCCCAATACAAACGACCTTCGAAGGGGTAATTAATTGTTGATTGTCTTGTTGTTTAAGTAATACCGTTTGTAAACCCACATTAACCTCGTCGAAAAATAAAGCACCCCAAAAACCATTAATTTAGGATAAGCGTTACACTAAGACATGAGCAATTAATATTTTTGATTATCTACCAAAAAATCATTATTTGGTTTTTTGAGTTGATTATTTGGGGTAATAGGGGGAATGGAGTTATACCAATCCATTCAATATGTGATCGTTCAATGGACGTTCAAAATACTGTAGGCAAGTAAATGATTGGATGAATCAAACGCTATGGTGTAAGCCATTGAGGATGTGTAATGAATAACGCAGCCATTGCCACGTTATTCATTTATATAGCAATAATCTACGCGTATTCCTGCATAAAATCATCAAGGTTGTCATTGATAATTTCAATTTCATCGCCTGTAAATTGGGCAATATGAAACAAGGCTTCGCCTTCATTGGTCACCGGAATATTACTGTTACCAATAATAATGCCGTCAGACGGTGCTAAAAGCGGCCATGGTTCGCCACCTATAGGGTTAACGATATTAGCCAATACCTGACCTTTTGATACACGTTCGCCCAGCTTTAGCTTAATGTTAACCAATCCATCGGCTTCACTGCGTACCCAATAACTGCGGCTGGCGTTCACACTGGTTGTTGTTTTAATTTTACCTTTTAGCATGCCAATACAACGCATCACATTAACCACACCATTGAGGCCTGACTTAATCGACATGTCGCTGAAGCGTAATGCTTCGCCCGCTTCGTATAAAATACACGGAATATCAAGGCTGTTGGCAAAACCACGCATTGATCCTTCGCGCGCTTTTGATGACATCACCACGGGTGCGCCAAATGCATTGGCCATGGCCAACATGGTTTCATTGTCAGTATCACAGCGGATCTGCGGTAAATTTTCGCGATGAATTGCGCCGGTATGTAAATCAACAATGTGAGTCGCACGCTTAACCAACATACTGCTAAACAAATGCGCTAAACGGCTGGCTAGCGCACCTTTAGCGGTGCCGGGAAAGCAACGATTTAAGTCGCGACGATCGGGCAAGTAACGTGATTGCTGAATAAAGCCAAATACGTTAACAATCGGGACCACTAATAATGTGCCGGTTAAAGTTTTAGCATTCACACGACCGAGCAAGCGTCGACATATCTCAATGCCATTTAACTCATCACCATGGATAGCTGCGCAAACTAATAATGTCGGCCCAGGCTTAGTGCCGTGGAACACTTCCACATGCAAATCCATTGGCGTATCGTTATACAGTTTTGCTGCGGGCAGTTTTACACTCAGTTGCGTGCCTGCCGTTACGCTAACATCACCAATAACAAACGGTTCGTGCTTTTTTGCCATTAACCGACTCCTTTAGTCTTCGAGCTAGTAGGCTTAACATTTTTTTCAATAAATTGAATGATTTTTTCTGCCACATCAATACCAGTGGCTTTTTCGATGCCTTCAAGGCCTGGTGATGAGTTAACTTCCATCACGAGTGGACCGTGCTTAGAACGTAAAATATCTACACCAGCAACGTTTAAGCCCATTGTTTTAGCCGCACGAAGCGCCGTTGAACGCTCTTCTGGGGTTAACTTCACAATGCTTGCAGAACCACCACGGTGCAGATTAGAACGGAACTCGCCCGGTAATGCTTGGCGCTTCATTGCCGCAATGACTTTATCGCCAATCACAAAACATCGAATATCCGCACCGCCAGCTTCAGCAATATACTCTTGCACCATGATGTTGGCTTTTAAGCCCATAAAAGCTTCAATGACCGATTCAGCGGCTTTACGCGTTTCGGCTAATACAACGCCAATACCTTGAGTACCTTCAAGTAATTTAATCACACACGGTGCGCCGCCTACCATATCAAGCAAGTCAGGAACATCGGCGGGTTGGTTAGCAAAACCGGTGACCGGTAATCCAATATTTTTACGTGACAAAAGCTGCAAAGAACGCAATTTGTCGCGTGAGCGAGTAATCGCCACAGACTCGTTTAATGGGTGAGTGCCCAGCATTTCGAACTGACGTAGCACGGCGGTACCGTAGAAAGTCACTGAGGCCCCAATACGCGGAATAACCGCATCAAATTTTGACAACTCTTCACCGCGAACATGAATGCTCGGTGCATTCATATTGATGTTCATATAACACTTTAATGGATCAATAATTTTAATTGTATGACCACGGGCTTCAGCGGCCTCTTTAAGTCGACTCGTCGAGTAAAGATTGCGGTTTCTCGACATAATGGCGATTTGCATTTTGCTATTCTCCTGCTAAAAACGACTCTGCCGAATTAACCAAAAAACGCCCTTCCAATGCGCGTCTGCCAAGTAACATTCTAAATTTCATGTGGTCTCGATTAGTTAACGTCAGCTCGATATCAAATTGTTGTTCACCGATAATAATCGGCGTTTTAATCACGTAGCGGTTAGTCACATGACCACCAGAGTCGCTGACGGCTCGACGATCAAATACAGGGAATTCGCACACTACTTCTCGGACTGAGTCTTGCTCCGGGTGAAGCCAAACTTTAACCCACTTTTGTTTTTCTTTTTGGAACGGTTTAATTTTAAACGCATGTAAACAGGACGTTTTTGCGCCAGTATCCACTTTGATTTTGACTCTTTCGTTGCCAATCTCAGGAAAAGTGCCCCACTCTCGCCAACCCACAATACCGAGGGAGTGTTCAGTCATGGTCAGTCCTTTCTTGTAGAGGAATTCTCATTCCAAAGTGTAATCTATCAATATAATCGATGTTCGATTATCTACTGTTATATCGCTAATCTGTGACTTAATTGTCATCATTGTCACTCTATTCAATATATTCTGACACACGTTCGCGCTCAGTTATTACACTAACATGTTAATCCATCACAGAGTGATAGGTGTCAGTGAATAGCACTAAATATGAAAAAGTATAGAAATAAAAAGTCACAATAGAAGGGATAAAACAACCTTTGAGCTCATTTTACCATTAACGCTTTATTTATATCAAACTAACATTCAATAGTTATAGAAAATAAATCAAAAACTCAGCATGTTACAAACACATTAGCTGACAAAGTAAAGCATCATAAAAATACATTAACTTTTAATATGTTGTGATTAAAACAACATTAAAAATAAAAATGACTAAATATCGCCCATATTTAAAACTGGGTAATGATTAACGTCAGTTTCACTCATTAAAGAGATTGATTATGATGTGGCATCATTTCAATATCTCATGCATTTCAAAAGGTATGCTCATGTTTAGCCAACAAAGCTTTGATTTTTTAGCTCTTCTCACCGCTAATAATGACCGAGAATGGTTCAAGACCAATCAATCGCAATATGAAGACAACGTTCGTACCCCAGCACTGAAATTTATTGAAGCGATGCAAGGGCCGATTTTGACTTTGTCACCTCGATTTACTGCCATTCCCAAAAAAGTCGGTGGCAGTTTAATGCGCCCACAACGTGACAGCCGCTTTAGTAAAGATAAAACACCTTACAAAACCAATGTCGGCATTCAATTTAGGCACTTTCAAGCAAAAGATGTTCACGCGCCGGGCTTTTATGTGCATGTGGCTAATGATGAATGTTTTATTGCTGCAGGTATTTGGCACCCTGAATCTCAAGCCTTAAATGCCATTAGACACTGCATTGATGAAAACCCAAACGGCTACAAAAAAGCCCTCGTAACATTAAAGCAAGCAGGTTTTGAATTAACGGGCGACAGTTTGATTAGACCGCCACGGGGATTTGACAGTCAGCACCCATTAATTGATGAACTCAAACGCAAAGACTTTATTGCCATAAAACCCGTCACGATTGAACAAGTGTGCAGTGAAAACTTTATCGATTTGTGTACTAAAGAGTTTGAGCAAACACGCTCATTAATGGCTTACTTGTGCTTTGCGTTGTCGCTAGACTTTTAACTCAGACAACATTGAACCTATAACAATGAACAGGCCTGAGTGCCGGTTCATTTTTATAGTTGTTTTAGCAACGCTAACTAACTCCGTTGGCTATGCTGTTTTCGCCTCAAGACATGGTAAACTAAGGCCATATTGCATTAAGTTGCACCTACACCTTTGCTATTTTGCCACATCAGGTTATCTCATGAGTCAAACACATTCTGCTAAACCCTTTCAGTCAGTATTTAATGACAGCGTTGTTATTGATGCCAGTACACCCGCGCAAAAGCGTGCGCTGAGTTATGCCACCACCATCGAGATGTTGTTTAACCAGGTTATGAACAGCAAAATGCCTGCCGATAGAATCATCGGTCAGTATTTTCGTGAGCACAAAAAGCATGGTTCAAAAGACAGACGTGTTATCCGCGAGAGTTTATTTGGTTTGTTCCGTTGGTGGGGCTGGTTGAGTCAATTGCAGGGCGAGCAGCCACACGTAATCTGGTTTAGACAGTTAAGTGCTTGTGCTGCACTTGAGCAACATGCATGGCAAGATATCACTCAAGCATGGAACACCTTAGCCACATGGTCGACAACAGAAAAAAATCCAACAGGCTGCGACAGTATCAATGACAAACTCGCACTGTTTATGTCGTTATCTGGACTAACAAGTTGTCAAATCAGCGATTTATTACCTAGCTGGTTTTGGCAAACCTGCCCTGTTGAACCTGCAGATAAGTTAGCGGTAGTAGAAGCGATGACCAGTCGTCCTCCAATCTGGGCGCGAGTACAGAGCATAAAAACCTCAGCGGCCATAACGCAACTGAATAAAGCCGGTGTAGACGCCATTGCCAGTCAATACTTTGCAGATGCCATAAGCCTGGGTCATAAAAGCATTAACCTCAATGAGATTGATACCTACAAGCATGGGCATATCGAGATCCAGGATTTAGCTTCACAAGTGATTGGCCAAATCTGTCAACCAGGAGCTGATCAAATATGGTGGGATGCATGCAGCGGCGCGGGTGGTAAAACCTTACAACTACGCTCGTTGATGTTACAACAAAATACCCAAAGCGCTGGCACGATTACCGCGTCTGACATACGCAATAAACCATTAGAAGAACTCAACAAACGAGCTAAACGCGCAGGCTTTAACAACATTAGCGTTGCCCCGTGGAAATCTGATGCCCTACCGGTTAATGCGGGTACATTTGATGGCGTATTAGTGGATGCGCCTTGTAGCTGCACAGGTACTTGGCGACGCAACCCAGATATGCGCTGGTTAGATGATGCTAGCGCTGTGACCGATAAGCCAGCGCTACAACTTGATATTTTAACCCGCAGTGCTGCTGCAGTGAAATCGAATGGCCAATTAGTGTATGCAACGTGCTCATTGTCACCAAGCGAGAACGAGCACGTTGTTGAAGCATTTTTAGCGCAAACCAATGAGTTTGAATTACTGCCAATTACACACCCATTTACTGGCGAATTGTGCAACATGATCACAATATGGCCTCAACTTGCAGACAGTGATGGTATGTTTGTCGCTAAAATGCGCCGTAAATAACCTGAGCTCGATGTATGGACTCCACCAACCACATTAGAAGTTGGCCATTACGTGAAGATGACCGAGGCCGTCTTTTAACGGCCCGTTTGAGAGCATGATGATAAACAAAAAAACGCCATCAAATTTGATGGCGTTTTTTGTTTAAATCGTTGTTATGGGTATCACTTATAATTGTAAGCCCATGCAACCCAGTTAGCAGGGTAAAGACTGTTTGATAGGCATTTATTATCCGAGCTTAAGTTACTTACGGTGCAATCGCAAAATCAGTTCGGCTTCTGCTTTAGGTAATTCGCATTCTTGCATTAGCTCTTCCACTCCAGCACCTAAACCCACCATTTTAACGGCACGAGAATACAGCTTAGCTTGTGGATCTTGTTGACTGGCTTCTTCAAGCATATCTGACTGTTGGGAGAGCTTCTTTTCCAACTCAACAACCCTGCGGCCAACCCCAATAGTACCGCTGCGCAGCTCATGCAACTCTCGCTTTACGGCCTCACGCTGACGATCGCTTTCTTTAACTAATACCGTTAACGCATCGACTTTAGTTTTCAGTTTTCGGGATTGTTTTTGTAAATAAAGCACGAAGCCAAGACAAGCGATAACGCAAACTAAAGCAGCAATTAAAAATTCATCACCCATTAACATACCTTTATTGCGTTCCCTGCTAAGCAACCCAAAGCCAACACGTTTATTGGGTTGGCTTTTTGAGACAAGGTTATGATTAAAGTTGAGTTAATTCAACCCACTCTTCATCTGATAACAATTTATCTAGGTCAACTAAAATCAATAATTCGTTATCGCGGTTACTCACACCTTGAATAAACTTGGCGCTTTCTTCGGTACCTACGTTAGGGGCGTTGTCGATTTCTGAACGACGTAAATAAACCACTTCTGCGACGCTATCAACCAAAATACCAATCACTTGTTTTTCAGCTTCAATAATCACAATACGGGTTGAGTCATCAAGCTCTGCTGACTGTAAGCCAAAACGTGAACGGGTATCAATAACCGTTACTACGTTACCGCGAAGGTTAATAATACCTAACACATAATGCGGTGCACCTGGCACAGGAGCAATTTCGGTATAACGCAATACTTCCTGAACTTGCATTACATTAATGCCGTAAGTTTCATTGTCTAACTTAAATGTTACCCACTGTAATACTGCATCGTCTTTACCTGCAGCAACCGCTGCTACACTTCTAGAATCGCTCATAGTTAACCTCGGTCAATCGAATCCTGACAGCCTAAACCTGCATCAAGCATTTCGATTAATGCTTGAACATGCAAAATGCCACACATTTGTTGTTTTACTACCCCAGCAAGCCATGGACGCTTACCCGGTTTTTCACGCCAATTGACGTGAGATTTATCTATTTTAACGGCATTAACCAGTGATTCACACGTTAATCCCCAATCACTGTTTTCTAACATAACAAGATATTGATAATCTACTGTTTCTGCCAGTTCCGGTGTATATTTTTCAGGCATAACCCAAGCACAGGTATCGACCACATTAATTTTACTGTCACGGTGTGTCTGCACACCTTTAAACCATGATGGACGACCAATAATGTGATTAATTCTGTCTATCTTGATGATGCCACCTAAACTAACCAGTGGCACAGCTAAAGTTAACCCGGCAACATTAAAGAATAACACCTGAAACTCATCTTCTAATACTTCTTGTAGATTACGAGTAATACTTGGCGGTGTTGCCCCTGTTTGGGTTTGCGCCTGTTGTGCCGCTTTGTCTTCAGCAAGCTTATCATGCTTAATAATAGCTTCTTTTAATTCAGCTAGCTCAATATTGTCAGTTTTTATATCGACTAACGGTTTGATTTCTTTATCCGTTAGTGGTTTATTTTGTAAGTTTGCCCTATCAGACGCTGCTTGCTCAAGGGTTTTGATCTCAGTTTGACTAATTGCCTGGCGCACACGTTCTGCACTGGCTTTTATTTGCTGCTTTATATCTAGATTTGGCGTTGCGGGCTTAGACACGGCAGACAACAGTTTTTCAAGCGCAAGTTTATCGACAACAGCCGCTGGCTCGGCAAAGTCTCTGTTTTGAGATTGTTTGGTCACTGCTGTTTGCGTGCTAATGACCGTCGTCGATTTACGACTTTCATGCCGCGCCACTCCAACCGTTTTGCTCGCAGCGATAACGTCTACTGATTTAACCGTGGTAGTCAGTTTTTCTGATAAGGCTTCAGGATCGACTGTAGGCTCCGATTGTTGACTCGGTTCCTGTAATAACAAACTGAAATAATCAAAAACAGTTTCATCAACCGATTTTGACATGAGCAAACTCCCGAGCGTATAAAAAATCAAGCAGGCGATTATAGGCTTTCACCCCACGACTTGTCGCGGAATAATGTGATGCGGGCAAATGCGCTAAGCTGGCGTCTCTAAATTTAGTGTCAACGGGGATCACATCATTAGGCCATAAGGTTTGGCCATATTTATCTTGTAAGAACTGCAAAGCGATGGGTGATGCTTTGGTGCGCTTGTCATACATGGTAGGTAAAACCGTGTAGCTGTAACGCGTTTTTTTAGACCGCCCCATGATTTCCATGGTTTTTACCATTCTTTCTAAGCCTTTAATCGCCAAAAACTCGGTTTGCACTGGAATAATAATATGTTGGCTTGCCGCTAACGCATTTACCATGAGTACACCAAGTACTGGAGGACAATCAATAATTGCGACATCGTACTTGTCTTCGACTAATGCCAATAGATTACGTAACACCAACCCCATGCCTTCTTGATGCCCCAATGAGCGATCTAACGTCGCTAAGGCCATATTGGCAGGAATGATATCTAAGCCTTCAATTTGAGTGGGTATGACATTTTGCAGTATTAATTCTTGGGTCAACGTTTGATGATTTAAAAACACGTCATAAAGCGAACCAGGCACTTCTTCAGAATCAATGCCTAGATAATAGCCCAAAGAGGCATGTGGATCGGTGTCAATCATCAACACCCGCTGACCACGCTTAACTAACGCTCCCGCGAGGCTAGCTACTGTGGTGGTTTTACCCACGCCACCTTTTTGATTTGCTACCGTCCATACTTTCAAAAAAAGCCTCTCAACTTATCATTATGTGATGGAATATTTATTGTTGTTTCTGCTGTTTATCATCACGGGTTGTTACCCGTATTCCGCCATTAGGTAAGCTTATCACTTTAACCCCTTGCGCATTTTCTGACACTATAACTTCTTGAGTTTGAAATATCTGTGCGCTGTCGGACGATTGTGGCATGTGGTTATTTTGGGACTCGACGTCATGATGAGTACCTGGGCCAATTAACACACTTTTTGCTTCATCTTGAGTACCGGTGTCAATAATGGCTTGGGTTTGTTCAGGATGTTGGCTTAGCCAATTAGCAATATTAGCCGCTTGCTCTTCAGGTACCATCAATAACACTTGTGATGATTTTAACTGCTCAATGTCTTGAGTCATTAATGCCATTTTTCGTCTGGCATCAACATATAAACTGGCCAAAACGATGATAGTAATACAGCACAAAAATAATACTAGCATGAGTTTAGTCGAAAAAACGCGAGTGGGCTTAGCCACGGCTAGTCTCTTTTAAGATGGCATCTGCCATACTATCAAGCGCGATTGAATGAGCTGCAAGACCTGCTGAAACAATTGCTTGCGGCATACCGTATACCACACAGCTTGCTTCATCTTGGGCCCAAATGGTTGCCCCGACAGACTTAAGCATTCTGGCCCCTTCGCGGCCATCGGCGCCCATGCCAGTTAATACCACAGCCAACACATCACCGCCAAAGGCTTTTGATGCAGACGCAAAGGTAATATCTACCGAAGGTTTATAGTTCATATCACTGGTGCCTGACACCACTTTTAAACGCCCCGTAGTTCCATTGCGTTCAATCATCAATTGCATCCCGCCAGGCGCAAGATAAGCGCAACCTGGACGCATAACATCACCCGTTTGAGCTTCTTTGACGTTAATTTTACACAGCGTATTTAATCGTGCAGCAAAAGCAGGTGTAAACGCGGCCGGCATATGTTGAATAAGCACAATGGGATGTGGGTAATTAGCCGGAAAAGCGGTCAACACTTTTTGCAGTGCCACCGGGCCGCCTGTAGACGTTCCGATAAACAGCGCTTTATATTGTTTACCACTCGCACGAATATTAGTTGTAGACGCAACAGCAGGCACTGGGCGCTCTATTGCTGCGGGTGTTAAACCACGACGAGATGTTAACCCTGTGTGGGTAGACGCTGAGTCGGTGTTAAGTCTCGATGTTAATGGTCGATGGGCTGCACTTAGGTTTGAGTGAGCTAAACCGCTCGAGCGACGCGTTTCTATGGGCGTTGGCGAAGGTGCACTCACAGGACGATACATTCGTCTTCGTCCCAACGCTTTAATACGTTGTTGTAATTGGCTAATGGCTTCGTCTTTATTAGTGGCGATATCTTCAAAACGTTTTGGTAAAAAGTCGAGCGCCCCTGCTTCTAATGCATCAAGTGTCGCTTTTGCTCCGTCGTGGGTTAACGAAGAAAACATCAAAATAGGGGTTGGGTTACTTGCCATGATTTCACGGACGGCACTGATCCCGTCCATCACCGGCATTTCAATATCCATAGTGATGACTTGTGGCTTTAATTTGGCTGCCATCTCAACGGCTTCTTTGCCATTTACAGCGACAGCAACGACCTCGAGATCAGGATCTTGATTAACAATCTCACTGACTCGACGTCGAAAAAAGCTAGAATCATCTACAACTAATACTTTTATGGCCATTTAATTCCTTAAATAATGGAACTTTTATTTTTGTTTTTGTTTTTGGCGTAATGTTTTAGTAAACCAGGAATATCCAGAATAAGTGCAATACCCCCGTCAGAAGTAATCGTTGCGCCTGCCATACCAGGGGTACCTTGCAGCATACTTCCAAGCGGTTTGATGACCACTTCTTCTTGACCAATTAATGCATCAACAACAAAACCAATTTGCATTGTACCGAGTTGCACAATAACAACATGACCATGTTTTTTATCACCGTGTTTAAAGGTGTTCTTTCTACTGTGTAGCCATTGCTCTAAGTAAAATAATGGTACAGCTTTATTACGGAAAATAACGGTTAATTGACCGTCTACAATATTGGTTTTACTTAGATCTAAATTAAAGATTTCATTCACACTAGATAATGGTAAAGCGAAAACTTGTTTCGACACATCGACCATTAAGGTTGGCATGATAGCTAAAGTTAACGGTACTTTGATCTCAAGAACGGTGCCTTTGCCCTTCATTGAATCAATATGAACGGTACCGTTTAGTTGATTAATGCGGGTTTTAACCACATCCATACCAACGCCACGTCCTGAAATATCAGAAATCTCAACTTTAGTTGAAAAGCCCGGAGCAAAAATCAGATTATAAGCTTCGTTATCAGTCATTCTCGCGGCGGCATCTTCATCTAATACGCCACGGGAAATCGCAATTTCTTTCAGCTTTTCTGGGTCCATACCTGCACCATCATCCTCGATTTTAAGCAGGATATGGTCACCTTCTTGGCTGGCAGATAAAGTAATGGTACCTGTACGAGGTTTGCCACTGGCTTCGCGAGAAATTGGCATTTCAATACCGTGATCGACTGAGTTTCTCACTAAATGGACTAAAGGATCGGCTAACGCTTCAACTAAATTTTTATCAAGATCGGTATCTTCACCAATCATGATTAAATTAATTTCTTTGTTTAAGGTTCGTGCCATATCGCGAACAACACGAGGAAAACGACCAAAGACTTTCTTAATTGGCTGCATGCGGGTTTTCATAACCGCGCCTTGCAAATCAGCCGTCACCAAATCAAGGTTGGCTAACGCTTTAGACATTTCTTCATCTTCGCGAGTAATGCCAAGGCTTACTAAGCGGTTACGCACTAACACTAACTCGCCGACCATGTTCATGATGTCGTCAAGGCGGGCAGTATCAACACGAACGGTTGTTTCACCTTGTGGCACGGCAGGCGCTTTGGCTGGCGCAGGAGCTAATGCGTTATCTTTAGCGGCTTCAACTTTAGGCACTGGAGCTGGAGGAGTCGCTTTAACGGGTGCACTTTTGGGCACTGCAGGTTTAACAACCTCAGTCGCTTTAGGTGGTACTGGTGTGCTGGCGGGTGCAGCTGCTGGCGTTGACGACTTGGCAACAATAGGAGCGCCACCTTTGCCATGTAATTCATCTAATAAACGCTCAAACTCATCGTCTGTGATTTCATCTGAGTCAACCATAGGCTCAACCACAGGTTCAGCTGGTTTTGGTTTTTCTGCTACAGGTTCATCTTTGGCTTTAAACGAGCCAGAACCATGTAGTTCATCAAGTAAGGCTTCAAATTCATCATCTGTTATTTCATCACTGTTTGATGACGTTGTTGATGGTGATGCAGGAGATTCAATGGCGGCTGATGCAGCATTTGATGTCGGGCTTTTACCTGTACCATGAAGGGCATCGAGCAGAGCTTCAAACTCGGACTCATCGATTTCATCAATACTTGATGATGACGCTGTGGCTTCTGAACTAATGTCTTCGACGTATTCAGGTTCAACAACTTCAACCGCTTCTTCAATAATTTCAGGCTCTGCAGCTGTCTCGCCCATTTCTGAAGGTAATGGTGCACCAGAACTTAATAGTTTTAATTTTGAGAGTAGTTCGGCATCGGCGGGATCTTGCTGTTGGCCCTGCTGTGTTTGGGCAAACATCGAATTGATGGCATCAACGGCTTGCAAAATAATGTCCATTAATTCTGCATTGACGCCGCGTTTGCCTGTACGTAACAGGTCAAATGTGTTTTCAGCTTCGTGACAAACGTCAACCATTGGCTTCAAACTTAAAAAGCCAGCTCCACCTTTTACCGTGTGAAAACCACGAAAAATGGCATTTAATAAATCACTGTCATCAGGATTATTTTCAAGAGCGACTAACTGCTCTTGTAGAAGCTCTAAAATCTCACCAGCTTCAATTAAAAAGTCCTGGAGTATCTCTTCATCAACATCAAAGGACATTAAATTGACTCCTAATTAGAAACCCAGACTTGATAGCAGATCGTCAACTTCATCCTGACCCGTGACCACGTCTTCGCGCAACTCAGCGTTCATGATTGGGCCTTCTGCCTCTATCTTATTATCGTTAACTGTAGGTAATGATTCAGCAGTATGCTCACCAAATACGGTTAACATTGACACTAAATTATTTTCTACTTCGCGCACTAACTCAATCACACGACGGATCATCTGACCGGTTAAATCTTGGAAGTCTTGCGCCATCAAAATTTGATTGAGCAATTCACGAAGTCGGTTAGAGTCATGCTCACTGTTTGACATAAATTGTTGTACGTCGTGGCAAAGTGATTTGAATTCACCTAATTCAATATCACGACGCATCAATTTATCCCACATCGGAGTCATTGATTGAATATTGTTAATAATGGTATCGGCCAAAGGCAAACATTCTTCAACTGCATCCATGGTTTTATTTGCAGCTTGTTCTGTCATATCAATAACGTAGTTTAATCTTTCTTTGGCATCCGGTATTTCGGTATTCGCCAACTCAGATAAACGGTTATCGACTTGAAAATCTTTGAGTGCGCTGTGCAATTGGCGAGTCAGTTTACCGACTTCTTCAAACAGCTCTCGCTGAAGTGGAGAAGCAAGCTCTCTAATAACTTCATCAGCTTGTTCTTGCATTCCCGCAGAAAGCAGTTCAACAAGTTGCTGGGCTTGCTCGAGAGTGATTAACCCCGATATTGATGCCTGCATGACTTATCCTTGCTTATGCGAGTCGTTCAAAGATTTTATCTAACTTTTCTTTCAACGTAGCCGCGGTAAAAGGCTTAACAACATAACCGTTTACACCCGCTTGAGCCGCAGCAATGATTTGTTCACGCTTAGCTTCAGCTGTTACCATTAATACGGGTAAATGTTTTAATGAATCGTCTGCTCGAATTGCTTTAAGTAAATCAATACCCTGCATTCCAGGCATGTTCCAATCTGTTACAACAAAGTCAAAATCGCCTTTTTGTAACATTGGTAGGGCCGTTGAGCCATCATCTGCTTCTTGAGTATTATTAAATCCCAAGTCTCGCAACAAGTTCTTAATGATACGTCTCATTGTTGAAAAGTCGTCAACAATAAGAATCTTCATATTCTTGTCCAAGGTTTCCTCCGGTGAGCTGACAGTCGTTTGCTCTATAATTAGTTATTATTCTTGTGTCCAATGCTTGAGTTTCGCTTTTAACCGAAGCATAGCCTGACTTAATATCTGGCTAACTCGCGATTCGCTTACTTCAAGGATTGCACCAATTTCTTTTAAGTTTAATGCTTCGTCATAATATAACGACAGCACTAATGCATCTCTTTCTGGCAATGTTTTAATTGCTTCAACTAGCGCAGATTGGAATTGTGTCTCAGCAAGAGAGTCAAATGTTTCATCTGGTGATTCGTCATCGGTGATTAACACATCCTGAGACACACCAAGATCTTCTATGCCTATGATTTTACCCACAGAAACATCATTTAAGATATGATGGTATTCATCAAGAGACATATCAAGCTTTTCAGCTATTTCAGTGTCACGTGCATCACGACCTAACTGTTGCCCTAACTCATCAATGACTTGAGCAACACGACGATTGTTACGATGCACAGAGCGTGGAACCCAGTCACCACGACGGATTTCATCAATCATTGCCCCACGAATTCGAATACCGGCAAAGGTTTCAAACTTAGCGCCTTTGCTGCCATCAAATTTTGATGATGCTTCGAGTAGCCCCATCATGCCGGCTTGTAATAAGTCGTCTAGTTGCACTGATGCTGGTAATCTTGCCAACATATGATGAGCAATTCTTTTCACCAACGGTGCATACTGTTCAACAATCGATGTTTTGTTATCGAACTGAGTATACGCTGCGGCTTTATTCACTCGCACTTTCCTCTTCTGTTGGCTTACGTTGCACTAAACGTTCAACAAAAAACTCTAAATGACCACCCGGTTGTTGTGGAATAGGCCAGGTCATAATTTTATTGGCTAAACCATGGTAGGCAATCGCTGATGGAGACTTTGGAAAAGCATCAACGACTAATTTTTGTTTACGGACAGATTTACGTAAGTTCTCATCAAAAGGAACGGTAGCCACTAACTCAAGTGCCACATCTAAAAATCTGTCTGTCACTTTACTGAGTTTAGCAAATAATTCCATACCTTCGCGTAAACTACGCACCATATTTGCCACAATTTTGAAGTGGAACACGCCGTGCTCACGACTTAAGATTTTAATTAAGGCGTAAGCGTCGGTAATTGAGGTGGGCTCATCACACACAACAATGAGCACATCTTGCGAAGCACGTGAAAAACTCAACACCATATCGGAGATACCGGCTGCTGTATCGACGATTAATATGTCAAATTGGGTGCGCATTTCGCTAAATGCACGAATTAATCCTGCATGCTGTGCTTGAGTCAATTCAACCATGGCTTGAGTGCCTGAGGTTGCTGGCACAATACCAATACCTTTAGGCCCACGCACAATGATGTCATCTAGCTCAGCATCGCCAGATAACACATGTGATAAGTTTTTCTCTGCTCGGATCCCGAGCATAACATCTACGTTGGCTAAGCCTAAGTCAGCATCAAGCACCAATACACGTTTGCCTTTTTCGGCTAATGCAACTGCGGTATTAATTGACACGCTTGTTTTGCCGACGCCACCTTTACCACCGGAGACGGCAATGACTTTAACTTTATCGTTATTTGGTTGATTCATCATACGTAAACCACTTGCTTGATCCCGAGTCATATCTTTACTCAAATGCATAGGCACTGTCGTTTGACCATGCCGTGTCTTGTGACGTTTGTTGTTCTGTATCGTTTAATGCTGCTAGTGCTTGTTTAGCTAATTCTAACGTATCTGCCACTTTCATGTCTTCAGGAACACGTTGGCCGTCAGTCACATAACTCAATGGTAACTCATTTTGAATCAATACGCTCAATGCACCTGCAATTGAGACGGATTCATCTAATTTGGTCAAAATTGCACCTGATAATGGAATGCGTTTAAAGTGCTCAACGGCATCTTGTAGCACGCGACGTTGCCCTGTGGCAGACATTACCAAGTAACTGCGGATAGGGATCCTACTATTTGCTGTCAAATTATCAAGTTGTTGATATAGACGCATGTCACGTTGTCCCATACCCGCGGTATCAATTAACACTAGCTTACGATTTCTAAATTGATACAAAATTTGCTCTAGCTCACTTAAATCATGTGCTTGCTTAACTGGGCAGCCCATAATTTTACCATATGTCGCTAATTGCTCATATGCCCCGATGCGATAATGATCGGTCGTAATTAATGCAACTTGCTCTGGGCCATGGTGTGCAGCAAAACGAGCGGCTATTTTGGCAAGTGAAGTCGTTTTACCAACACCCGTAGGTCCCACAAAAGCCACGACACCACCACGTTTTACAATATCATCACCTTGGTTATCCAGTAAGTTAGCCAAGCTTTGTGGTAATGCTCTAACGAGGTCGGCTGGCGAGTAATGTTGGCTTAATCCTGCTAGTTTAGCAGCAACCGCAGGAGAAAACTCTGCAGCCACTAATTTACTTTCTAACATTGCGCCCACGGGATCTGTACGCTTTTTATGATCTTTCATTAACGATGACACCTGATGAGTCAGCAAGTTTCTCAGTGATGCCATTTCTTCACGTAATGAATCCATTTCAGCAGATTGATTTTTATTGGATTTGTTAGATTTATCTAGCTGATTAACTGGCGGCGTACTTGGGTTTTGCTTAGGCGTTTTCGCCCCTTCTAATTGGCGCGCCCATTCAGGTAGCTCAGGTTCATCATGACGTGTAGCAGTCATTTGCTGCGTCATGCGATTGTGTTGTTTTTCAAGTAAGGCTTGCAATGAATCAGCTGCTGGAGGCGGGCTCACTTTTGAATGTGCTTTAACCGCAGGCTTAGCCCCAAGTGAGACTTTATCTTCACTCACATCCATAAAGCCAGTTGTAGGTGCTTGAGAAGCAATGGCCGCTTTAGGCTCATCGTAGTCAACTGCGGCAACGATTTCGATGCCACCAGTGACTTTTTTGTTTGACATAATGACAGCGTCAGACCCTAAGGTGTCTTTTACTTGAGCCAATGCTGCACGCATATCTTTGGCAAAAAATCGTTTAATTTTCACGTACGCACCTCTTTAAACTGACATTATCACTATTGACCTACAGCAGAAACAATCCTGATTTGTTTCTCATCGGGAATTTCTTGGTAAGAAATCACCCGTAAATTTGGAATAGTGTATTTAACAAATCGTGACAAAGTGGATCTTAGCATGCCAGATGTCAATAATATGGCTGGTTGCCCTACCATTTCTTGCTTCTGGGCAGCGTCTAAAAGTGACTGCTGCATGCGTTCTGCGAGGCCGGGTTCAATATTTGGCCCTTCTCCACCTGTCGCCTGCATAGACTTATGCAACATCTGTTCCAACTCAGGCGCCAATGTTATGACAGGGATTTCTAATTCTGGCCCTGAGATTTCTTGTACTATCATGCGTTTTAAGGCAATACGCACCGCTGCGGTCAGTACTTCGGTATCATTACTCTTACTGCCATACTCTAATAAGGTTTGTACAATTGTGCGTAAGTCACGTACCGACACCCCTTCGTTAAGTAGGTTTTGCATCACTTTAACCACCGAACCTAACGGCATAATGTCTGGTACAAAACCGTCAACGAGTTTTGGCGAGTTCTTAGCGAGCATATCCATTAATTGTTGCACTTCTTCGTAGCCCAACAATTTAGCAGCATTGTTACTTAACAATTGACTAATATGGGTCGCGACAACGGTCGCAGTATCAACAACGGTGTAACCTAAGGTTTGTGCGTGTTCACGCTGTTCAGGTGCGATCCACACCGCTTCTAAACCAAAAGCTGGGTCGCGGGTTTCGATGCCATCAAGCTTGCCATAAACCTGGCCAGGATTAATGGCCAGTTCACAATCATGTCTCACTTCGGCTTCACCGACCACCACACCCATCAATGAAATACGATAAGCATTAGGCGATAAGTCTAGGTTGTCACGAATATGCACTGCTGGCACTAAAAATCCGAGTTCTTGGGACAATTTTTTACGTACGCCTTTAATTCGGCCTAATAATTCACCACCTTGTGACTTATCAACCAATGGGATCAATCGATATCCCACTTCTAGGCCAATCGTATCGACGTGGCGGACATCTTCCCAGCTCAGTTCTTTTGGTTCTTTATCTTTGGTTTCTGCAGGGCCTTTGGTCGCCACTGCTAATGCCGCTTGTTTTTTATCCATATTACGTTTGTAAACAAAGTACGCCGCACCAGCAGTAATAAAAGCAAACGTTAAAAAGGCAACATGAGGCATGCCAGGCACAATCCCCATGATAAATAACAGTCCAGCAGCAATGGCTAACGACTTATGATTGTCAAACATCTGACTCATCATCATCTGGCCCATGTCACCAGACTCATTTTGACGCGTAACCATTAAGGCCGCGGCAATCGACAGTAACAAACCCGGAATTTGCGCGACTAAACCATCACCAATGGTTAACAGGGTATAAATCTCAACAGCACTAGAAAAATCAAGATCATGCTGCACCATACCAATAACAAAACCACCAAGTATGTTGATCACAAGGATCATAATACCGGCAATCGCATCACCTTTAACAAACTTCGACGCACCGTCCATTGCACCGTAGAAGTCAGCCTCACGGGTCACTTCAGCACGGCGAATGCGCGCTTGGTCTTGGGTTAAGGTACCCGCGTTTAAGTCAGCATCAATGGCCATCTGCTTGCCAGGCATTGCATCCAAAGTAAAGCGGGCGCTCACTTCAGAGATACGCCCAGCACCTTTAGTAACCACGGCAAAGTTAATGATAATCAGAATAAGGAAGACCACTAAACCCACAGCATAGTTGCCACCAATCACCACAGAACCAAAGGCCTCAATCACCTTACCAGCAGCATCACCGCCATTATGACCTTCAAGCAATACGATTCGAGTAGAGGCAACGTTCAAGGCTAATCGCAGCAACGTTGCAACCAACAGCACGGTAGGAAATGCAGCAAAATCAAGTGGACGGTCGGTATAAATCGCTACCAGCAATACCACTAAAGCCAGGGCAATATTGAATGAGAATAAGATATCGAGTAGAAAAGCAGGGATGGGCAATACCACCATGCCTAACGCAGCAAGCACTAATAATGGTGTACCAATGCCTTTAAACGTGGCAGGTCTTATTTGTTTAAATTGGCCAAAAGCTGCTTTTGCATCCATAAAAGAGGAACCCTTTGTTCAGTCTACGGCGTCAAAGGACTGTTAATTGACGCGAATAAACCTATGAAGCAAAAACTAAGCCATATATGAAAAGCAACAAAGATTAACTGATTTAGTATTTTAAATCGTCAGGTATTGGTTGATTAATTGGAATGGACTTAGGTCGGCGACCTTTACCCTTTTGATATTGCCGAAGTTGAAATACGTAGGCTAATACTTGTGCAACAGCAGTAAATAAACCTTCTGGCACTTGTTGATCGATCTTAGTGGTATGGTATATCGCCCTTGCGAGTGGCGGCGCTGACACAATCGCCACATTATGTTCGCGCGCAATTTCACGGATTTTAAACGCAACATCATCCACACCTTTAGCCACTAAAAATGGCGCTGATGAGCGAGTAACATCGTATTTAACGGCCACGGCATAATGCTCTGGGTTAACCACAATCACATCAGCATTAGGCACTTCTGTCATCATCCGCCGCTGAGCCATTTCGTGCTGCATTTGTCTAATACGGCCTTTAACTTCGGGCTTACCTTCAGTATCTTTGTACTCGTCTTTGACTTCCTGTTTAGTCATTTTAAGCTGTTTATTGTGATTCCAAATTTGAAAAGGCACATCAATCACCACAATTAACAACATCGAGCTGCACAGTAAAATAAACATCCACACCAGCAGTTCTAACGCATGGTAAACATTACCAGGCAGGTGATCGCTTGATAGCGTTAAAATATCGAAAAAGTAAAAACGTAATAAAAAATAAGCAGATAGTGCCACTACAGAAAATTTAGCAATCCCTTTGGCTAACTCAACTAATGCCTGGGTACCAAACATGCGCTTAAAGCCATTCATTGGGTTTAATTTACTGCCTTTTGGCATAAAGGCTTTAACCGAAAAAGACATACCACCTAACGCAACATTGCCAATAAACGACACCAGTGCCAGCAAGGCAATAAAGCTAATCAGCGGCCAGGCCAGTTCGTTACCGACGACGCCCCAAACCCGAAACATCGAGTTAGTATCAAATATTTGGTCGCGCTCCATCGTGAAAATTTGTTTCATGATGGTGTACAAGCTGATGGCAATTGACGGGCCTGTCATTGCAAAGCCTACCGATGCAGCGAGCAATACTGCTGCGGTACCTAACTCTTTTGAGCGAGCGACTTGGCCTTTTTCACGCGCTTGTTCAAGTCGTTTACTGGTGGGTTCTTCTGTGCGCTCTTGACTGCTATCATTTTCTGCCATGCGACCCCCTTAAAATACGACAACCGCATCGGTTTGACATTGAAGCTGCAATACATCGCACATCAGTACCTGTGCGGCCTGCCAAACTTCATCAAAATGCGCCATGATAGGGCCTAAGGTTAACCATAAAATCAACAAACCGCTGACCATGGTCACAGGGAAACCGATTGAGAAAATATTGAGCTGCGGTGATGCTCGGGTCATCACACCAAACGATAAGTTAATCAATAACAAGGCTACAATCGCAGAAATAGACATAGTCAATGCAGAGCCAAACATAAAGCTGCCCCACTCGGCCAAAGCGCGATAATTTTCAATCGCTATACCTTGGGTTGACACTGGAATGGTTTCGAAACTGGCCACCAGCATTCTAAACATCAACAAATGGCCATCAACGGCTAAAAAGATTAACGTTGATAATAGTAAAAAAAAGTTACTCACTACCGGCGTTTGCTCACCAGATCCAGGGTCTACCATTGAGGCAAAACCTAAACTGGTTTGCATACCAATAATTTGCCCTGTCAGTACAAAGGTTTGCATCACCATTAAGGTGATAAACCCCATCGTTACACCTATTAGGATTTGCTGCGCAATAACAAACACCGAACTAAATGCCATCAGTTCGATGCTATCCATGGGCGGCAAAACAGGCGCGACAGCCATGGTAATGGCCACCGCTAATAACAGTCTGACTCGAGAGGGGGTGGTGTTTGCGCCAAATACTGCCATCACCATTAACATTGACGATATGCGAAAAAACGGCAGCAGGTATGCAGCAATTATTTGACTGATTTCATCAAACAAAATATCCATGATTTACCCTATCACCATGGGAATGAGATTCACCATTTCAATAAAGAAGTCCATCATGGTTTGCACCAACCAATGCCCTAAAAACATTAAAGCAAATAAGGTCATCAACAAGCGAGGTAAAAAGCTTAAGGTTTGTTCGTTAATCGAGGTGGCCGCCTGGAATACTGCCACAATTAAACCAATAAATAAGCCAGGTAAAATAATCGCTGACACGATCAGAACAATAACTGATAGTGCTTCTCGAAAGATATCAATGAGCGATTCAGGAGACATAAATACCTGGCCTTATATTCCGAAGCTATTGGCTAACGTGCCCATCACGAGGCCCCAACCATCAACTAACACGAATAACATTATCTTAAACGGTAGCGACACGATCATCGGCGACAGCATCATCATACCCATGGCCATCAAAATACTGGCGACCACTAAATCGAGCACTAAAAATGGCACAAATAACATAAAGCCTATTTGGAAAGCGGTTTTTAACTCACTGGTAATAAACGCGGGGATCACCACGCTCATTGGCGCTTGCTCAGGGGATTGGATGTCTTTATAGCCTGATATTTCAATAAAGGTTTGTAAATCTGTGGTGCGAACTTGCGACAGCATAAAGGTTTTAATCGGCTCTTTACCCACATCATAGGCTTGGGTCAGAGTCATGGTTTCATTAACATAAGGCTCAACAGCTTCAACATAAATTTTATCAAATACTGGCGCCATAATAAAAAACGTCATAAACAAACTAATGCCAATAAGCACCTGATTTGATGGAGTTTGCTGCAACCCTAATGCCTGACGTAATATTGACAACACCACAATAATACGGGTAAACGACGTCAGCATTATCACCATAGCAGGGATAAAGCTCATAGCGGTCATCAGCAACAAGATTTGTAACGTGACCGAATACTCAGTTGAACCATCAGCGCCTGTTGTTACGGTTACCGCAGACAACACACCGTCTTGCGCCAATGCCTCAGGCACAAATAACATTGCCACCATGGCCATTAGGGTGATCACCAATAAACTGGTGCATTTATTCATTATTGCTGTTCCTTGGCTTGTTTAAGACGGCTGGAAAAAGAAGTGGTTGGCACGTCAACTTGGGTATCCAATTTATCAATTAAGCTGATTTGTTGCGAAGTCACCCCGAGTAAATATTGTTGACCGTTCACCTCAATCAACACCACTTTTTCACGTTGGCCAATAGGGGTTACCGCGAGGCTTTTAATCACTCCGCCGTTTGAGGGGACAAGATTTAACCGCTTAACAATGTAGGCTAAAACAAAAATGAGGGCGAGTACCACAATTAACCCGCCAACCATGTTTGCTAAGGTGGCGGTGTTTGACGCCTCAGAGGTACGAGTGAGTACTGCCGTAGTGCTTGAGTTAGCCGCATCGACGTCTGTCAATGCTTGGGCCATCACACTGAGCATTGAAATCATATTCGCCACGGTAATCCCTTGTGTTGTTGTCGATTAAAAAGATTACTTAAGCTTTTTAATGCGTTCAGTTTGGCTAATTACATCCGTTAAACGAATACCAAATTTATCGTTAACCACGACCACTTCACCATGAGCAATCAAGGTACCATTAACCATCACATCAAGTGGCTCACCAGCAACACGGTCAAGTTCAACTACCGAGCTCTGGTTTAACTGCAGTAAATTACGAATGCTGATAAAACTGCGACCCACTTCCATTGAAATCGTCACCGGAATATCAAGGATGGAGTCAAGCTTAGCGGCTTCTTCTTTTGTGATGGGTTTAGAGTCGTCAACTAACTCATCGAGTTCAACTTGTTGCGCTTCTTCTAACGCTTGCTCAGCCATTGCTGCAGCCCAATCATCACCAGTATCTTCTGTACTCATTTACATCACCTTATAAATCTGAAATATCACGAGACTTACCTTTACGTGTTACCAGTTGTAATTCTGATTTAACCGTTTCAGGTCGAGCTATTTTCTCACTGATTTTTAATGCTAAATTCTCTCGTGACTTGCCTAGCTTACAACGATAAGTGGGTAAGTCTTCAATTCGCATCATAATATGTTCTGGCAGGTCTATCGGAATAATATCACCGGCTTTAAACCCCATCACATCACGCAACGTGACCTCATGCTCAACAATGTTGGCGTCAAAGCCCACTTGAACGTCCATAATTTCATCACGCAATGCTTGTGACCAGCGCATATCAGTATCTTGCTTATCGCTTTGTACACCGGCATCGAGCAGTTCACGAATAGGCTCAATCATCGAATAAGGCATGGTAATATGAAAATCACCGCCGCCGCCGTCTACTTCAATGTGGAATGAGTTAATCACCACCACTTCTGTAGGGCTAACAATATTAGCCATTGCAGGGTTTACTTCCGAGTCAAGATATTCAAACTCAACATCCATTACCGGCGCCCAGGCGTCTTTATAATCTTCAAAAATAATCTTTAACAACAACTGCACAATACGGCGTTCTGTTGGGGTAAATTCTCGGCCTTCAATTTTGGCGTGGAACCGGCCATCGCCACCAAAGAAGTTATCCACCAATATAAACACTAAACGTGCTTCCATGGTGATAAGTGCTGTGCCTTTTAATGGGCTAAAACGCACCATATTTAAACTGGTAGGTACAAATAGCGTGTGTACGTACTCGCCAAACTTAAGCATTTGTACGCCATTAATTGACACTTCGGCCGCACGGCGCATCATGTTAAACATGCTTATGCGAAGATGACGTGCAAAACGTTCGTTGACGATTTCAAGCGTGGGCATACGACCACGTACAATTCGGTCTTGAGACGAGAAATCATAAGAGCGCGCATCTTCGCTATTCTCCTCAATATCGTCCTCATCGACATCGTCTACTCCATGAAGTAGCGCATCGATCTCATCTTGGCTTAATAAATCACTCACATCGTAGCCTTAGCAGTTAATGCATTTGGTTATTGCATCACAAAACCAGTAAACAGGACTTTTTCAACCACTTTTTTGCCTGTTATTGGTTGCAGCGTATTTTGTACATTAAGTAATGCTAATTGACGAAGCTCATCTTTACCGGCTTGGGTACTGAGCTTTTGCACATCTGCACCGCTAAACGTAGTCAGTAATGCATCTTCAATTAAAGGAATATGTTTTTTAGTTAAAATACTGTCATCTTCACCGCGCACCATAAGTTGCACTTTAATTTCAACTAAACGCGCACGGTCAACACCGGGAAGATTAAATAGAAATGGTCTTGGCATGCCAACGTAATCAGCTTGAGCCATAACTTCGGGTTCAGTCGTTTGCGCCTCTGGCGCATTGGGGTTTGCGGCAGCGGCAGGTTCATCAGAACCCATAAAAAACCACGCTGCACCACCCGCCAATAACACCACCACTAAACCAATGCCGCCAAACAGCACCAGTTTGTTTTTCTTTTTGCCACCCTCTGCAGCATCTTGTAACTCTAATTCTTCTTCAGCCATAATGGCTCCCAATTAACAAGGTGATCAATATGATGACAAACTCAATCACTTATTGTTATAAAAAATCGTATTATCTCATATGTGTATAGGTTACCTGCTTAAGCATAATAATCTATAGCAGAATGTAAACTCCTTGACGAATTTGTCATCAAGCTCACTTCTTGTGCTGCTATTTCATCCAATTGGCCATCTGCGGCAGTGCCCTGTTGTCCACTTTGTCCTTGCTGTTGCTCTCGCCCGTCGCCACCTTGAGACACATGACTATCGGTCAGTTGTAATCCTTCACTGGCTAACATGTCGCGTAAACGAGGAATCGCTTGTTCAACTAAGTCACGAGTTTGTGATTGTGCAACGTTAAACTGCACCTGAGTTTGGTCACCTTGGATTTGAATTTTCACCGTAAGGTGGCCTAATTCTGGTGGATCAAGGCGGATTTCGGCCTGTTGAATACCATTGCTCACCATAGTGATTAGCTGCTGCTTCATTGCTGGTGAAAACTTCTGGATCATCTCCTGTATTTGCGTGCCGGCATCGACTTGAGTTTGCGGCCTTAACGATAGTTGAAACTGCGGCACTTCACTCTTATGAGCTGGGGTAAAACTGCTTTGGTTTTGCAACGCTTTAGTATCTGTTTCAGCGGTTTCTGACATAAAGTCGAGGCCACTTGTAGTCACGCTGGCTGTGCTACTTAACTCATTTGCTGACACTTTAGAGGCGACCGAGTCGAGCACCACAGAAAACTCAGCCTTTGCCATTACTTTACCGTTAGCAGGATCGGCTTGAATATTGCCATCAATACGGGTTTTATCACCTAAAATTGATTTAGCGTCTGCAGCCCAAGCTCTTGCGGATTGTAAGTCAACTTTAGACGCTGAAGTCTCAGCGCCAAGTGTTGAAACTGAAGCGGCATTTGAAGATAACGACGCGGTTACCGCTGAGGCAGATTGGGTTAAGGTAACATCAATATCATCCGTATCGACACTATCGGTAGTTGCTGTTGTCACCGTTGTAAAATCAATAGCATCAGAGGCCTGTTTAGCGGTTTCAGCATCACCCGCAGTTGCTTTAGGCTTTATTTCTTCAGCAGTAACCGTGGTCTTTGTAAAGTCAATTCCATCGATATCATCAGTAATAGTCTGTGAGGCTGTCGTTGCTTGTGTATTGTTAGGTTTGACTTGCTCCAACATAGAGACGCCAAGCGCTTTGTCTATTTCGCTTTGCTCGTCACTATTGAGCAGTTGCAATGATACCTCTTCAGCATCATCTAATTTAAAGTCAATGTCTGCCATCGCCAAAATTGACTCATCGACCACAGGGGCCTGTAAATTAAAGTCCTTAATGATTGCGCTTAACTGATCACGATCTAATACCTGCAATTCTTTTGCAGATAAATGACTAAAGGCCATTAAACCACTGAGCTCTTGTTCACTCAGTTGCGCCACCACCTCTTTTGACGAGCTAAGCTGCGGTGCAAGGTCAATCGTGTTGGTAAATAGTTCGCCTTCAAACTCAATAGAATCGAAGTTAATTTGCTCTAGTTCGAATGAATTATCCGTAACAGGTACCGCGGCCGAAGAGACAGAGCTTGGTGCGTCAATAACCGGCTCTAATTGAGCACTTTGTTCAACGTATACGCCGAGCTTATCAATAAGCGGCAATTCGTTTCCGGCACCCGAGTGACGCTTCCCTAATGAGTCTGCCATGGTGAGCTGGGCAAAAATCATATCAGCGTCAGCATTTTCATCAGCAAGTTGTTCAGCCGTTTTATTGAGTTCTTTTTCGATATCGGCATCGTATATTGGTACTACAATATTGGTATCTTCAGCTTTAACACCGCTGCTTTTTACTGGCTCACTCGATTCATTCGCTTGAGAGAATGCAGACAAGAATGATGTATTTTCAATATCTTGCATATTATTCTTCGAACTAACATCAGCAGATTGACTGCTATTGCTCAGTAAGATATTGCTCATTTGCTGCATAATGGGCTCCACTTAATCAAATCAAGTTTGCTGTTGTATTATCAACAACGGATTCTACTTATATTCACCAGCGGGCTTAATGACCCTGATCATTCAGACAAATCACCCCAGACGATAAAGGCGGCTAAAACACCCTTGGTGACTGTCACTTCGCTGACGATTTCGCTTTCAATCATTAAAAGCAAGCAATTAAAGTGCCACTTATTTTTACTGGGTATGATTAATAAAGAGAGGGAGAATGAATAGGATGACTAGAAAGCTAACTAACAGGGAGAATAGAAAGCACAATAAGGTTAACGCACTATTTCATTTTGTTTCTAAAATATTGTTGCATGGCAAACTCATCAGACATTTTTTGCTCACGTTTTGACTCAGCGATTTGTGCTTTGGTAGCTTTTTTAGCGAGTAGCATTTCAACGGCTTTGCGTTTTTGCTGGGTTTCTTGCCAATGTTGTTGCCGATAGCCGACTTGTTTTTCACCGTCTTGCACAACTGCAACTTGCTGGTTAATCGCACTGTCTACCTGGCGAATAAACTGATGAAATTGATGATACTGGTTAGCGCGCAATGTGGTGCCGGTATGGCCTTCCATTTGCTTCATGTAATCTAGGCGATAATTATTTAAAGCATCAAGTTGCCCTTGACGCTTTTGCCGTTCAAATTGCGCCGCTTTTAACTGCAATGCGGCTTTCTCTTCGGCCTCAACCGCTAATTTAAGTACCGTTACAAGGGGATCGGTTTTAGCCATGGGTTAGCCTTGGCACTGCGCAGCAATTTGAGTCAGCATCACTTTACTGTCGTCAAAACTCACTGGGTCTTTAAAGCCCTGGCGTAAAAATGCATTCATGGCAGGTTGTAAGCGAATCGCATTATCAATGCGCGGATCGCTACCTTGTGCATACGCCCCAATAGAAATTAAGTCGCGGTTTTGTTGGTATAGCGAATACATTTGCTTCACTCGGCGCATAGCCTCTAAATGCTCACCGCTAATCACCATGGGCGCCACACGGCTAATCGACGCTTCAACATCAATAGCAGGGTAATGGCCAGAGTCAGCCAGTTGGCGCGACAACACTACGTGGCCGTCTAAAATCGCCCGCGATGCATCGGCAATAGGATCTTGCTGATCATCACCTTCGGTTAGTACGGTATAAAACGCAGTAATAGAGCCTTGTCCAGGCCCGCCATTGCCAGCTCGCTCAACTAAGCGCGGCAATTTAGCAAACACTGAGGGCGGATAGCCTTTGGTGGCCGGTGGCTCACCCACTGCTAACGCAACCTCACGCTGAGCCTGAGCATAACGGGTTAAACTGTCCATTAGCAGTAATACGTCGTAGCCTAAATCGCGAAAATACTCAGCAATTCGGGTCGAAGTTTCGCAAGCACGTAAGCGCATTAGTGGCGATGTGTCAGCAGGAGCTGCCACCACAACCGAGCGTGCACGGCCTTGCTCACCTAAAATCTCTTCAATAAATTCTTTTACTTCTCGGCCACGTTCTCCCACCAGCCCAACCACAATAATGTCGGCAGTTGAGCCGCGTGTCATCATGCCTAACAGCACACTTTTACCCACACCAGAGCCAGCAAACAAGCCCATACGTTGACCTTTACCGACGGTAAGCATTGAGTTAATGGCTCTTACGCCCACATCTAAAGGTTCAGTGATTGCCCTGCGAGATAAAGGGTTAATATTAGGGCCATGTCGAGCCGCCTGCTGATCGGTATTGAGCGGCCCTAATCCATCTAATGGTGCGCCACTGCCGTCGAGTACTCGCCCAAGCAATGACAACCCAACATTTAAACTCGACTGCTCACCTAGTGGTCTAACTCGCGCACCGGGCAATACACCACGTAGTTCTTCAATTGGCATTAAGTAAAGTAACTTGTCATCAAAACCAACCACTTCTGCAACCAATTCACCCGCCATGGTTTCAATTGAACATAAACTGCCTACTGGCGCACGACAACCAGTGGCTTCGAGTGTTAAGCCAACAACTCGCACTAACTGCCCGCTGGCAACAGGCCGAAGCGGCAACACTTGCTTATGATGAACGGCAAATTTATTGAGTAATTGGTGCTTCCGTGAACTCATCCATTGTCCTTAACATCATTTGGTTCATCGGTTAGCGTTATGTCTTGCTCAGCACTTTCTACAGATGCTGATTCTGTTGTTGCTAATGTTGGATCGAGTTCGGGCTCAATTTCAGCAGCAACTGCATCAGGCGTGTGCTCAGTTTGCGCGACATCTTGCGGCTGCACATTCTCAGGTTCAGTTTGCTTCGCTTGAGTTTGCGCTTGCTGATAAGCGCTTAAATCATCCACTGTGGTTGTTTGATAAGTAGGTGTGACGTCTTTTAACTGCTGGGTGTTTTTAGTTAACTGTTCGGCTTGTAATTCCAGCTCAGTAAACACTTGTTCAATGCGCAGATCTACCCGTAAGTCTACCGATGAACGCACGCTCTCGATGACGCAATCGCCATTTGATAAGGTCGGGTCAATATCGATTTGCCATTGGTTCTTTTGCAGTTGCTCTGGCGGGTAACTGTGTGAAACCACATCAGCATCGTGTTGATTTAAGCGTAATTTTACTAATTGATCTTTTAAAGGCAGTGCGTCAACACCTTGACGAAGGGCCGATAAAATATGTTCTGGGTGGGTTTTTAATTCATGCCCAATAACCGACTTAGCCAAACTAATGGTCATGGCCAGCAATTCAGCTTCGATTTCAGAGTCTAAAACGGCAAGCGGTTGTTCAAACTGGCTGATGAGTTGAGACAACTGCTCAAGCAACTGATTAACTTGGGTTTGACCAGCTTCTAACCCTTGCTGTTCACCTTGAGCAAAACCCTCACTGTGGCCTTGCTCTAAGCCCTCTAAGCGGCCTTGTTCTAATCCTTGCTGATACCCATCTTGCTTACCTTGCTCAAGCCCTTCTTGTTCAGCAGCGGCGCGAATATCTTCAATTTGCGCCATAGTTGGCGGCGCCATTGATTTTTCTGCTGTGACGGGTTTTGCTTCGTAAGGTTTTGACGACTTACCAAACATATTTGATGGGTCTTGGCTTTGATCTCGGGTGATATCAGGCAGCTGCCAATGACTGAATTCAACTTCATCATCAACACTAAGCACTTTTTTAGACGATTTGGATTCAGACATAGGAGTCTCTTCAGTTATCGCTGTCGGTTATCGCGGCAACAACGTATTGCCGCTGTCAAACTGTATCAAAGGCTAGCAAGATAAGGCTAGAGTGATAGGCTAAGAATTATAAAAACTCTTCACCACCGCCACCGCCAAGCATAATCTCACCACTGTCGCTTAAACGACGCGCAATGGATAAAATCTCTTTTTGCGCCACTTCCACTTCACTAATACGAATTGGGCCCATTGCCTCTAAATCATCACGTAATAGCTCAGCGGCACGTTTAGACATATTGCCCAAGATTTTTTCTTTTAAGGCTTCGTCAGCACCTTTAAGTGCTTTCATTAGCACATCTTGCTGCACTTCGCGTAACAAGGCTTGTATACCGCGATCGTCTACATCGATTAGGTTTTCGAACACAAACATCATGTCTTGAATTTGCTGCGCCATCTCTTCATCAGACTCACGCATGGTCTCCATTATTTGACTTTCAATACCAGTATCAAGGTAGTTCATAATATTGGCAGCCGCTTTTAAGCCGCCCATTTTCGCTGCTTGTGCCCCGCCCTGTCCGGCAAACTGTTTCTCCATGATGTCGTTCAATTCTTGTAATGCTGCGGGTTGTACTTCTTCAAGGTTAGCAATTCGCATCATTAAGTCTAAACGCGTGTTTTCAGGGAACTGACTAAAAATCTCTGCCGCTTGATCAGGCTCTAAATATGACATGACAATCGTTTGAATTTGCGGATGTTCGTTTTGAATAATGGTGGCTACCTGGCGTGCATCCATCCATTTTAACGAATCAAGCCCTTTAGCGCCGCTGCCCATAATGATTTGTTCAATCAAGTTACCGGCTTTATCTTCACCCAATGCGGCGGTTAACGCTTTACGGACAAACTCTTCGCTGTTAAAGCCAATTGACGAAAACTTTTGAATATCATCAAGAAACAACTTATGTACGCCAATAACCTTTTCTTGGCCAAATTCTTCCATTGCCGCCATCGCCATACCCACTTTCTGAACCTGCTTAGGCTCTAAGTGCTTTAAAATTGACGCTGCATCGGCCTCACTTAAACTCAGGAGTAAAATCGCAGTTTTTTCAATGCCGCTGAGTGATTCTGGGTCAAAAGCTGCGGCTTTTGCTGGTGCTTTTTCATTTTCATTAGCCATTGTCTTGTAACCAATTCTTAACTACTTGAGTGGAAAGCTCAGGCTCATTGGCCACGAGTGCTCTAATTGCTTTAATCATATCATCATCTTTATGCAAATTAGGAATTTGAATTGATCCATCATCAGCATAACTGTATTCGGCTTCTTTGGTATTCAGCATACCTAGGGTATCTGCAGCGTATTGATCTTCAATTTCAGCTAATTCATGCCCTAGACGTATTTCCGGTGGCATTTCGGTGCCTTGCGGGTTGGTAAGCTTTTTCAGCATTGGACGAACCACCGCTAAAAACAACACTAAAATTAGCAATGCGCCTAACACCAAACGAATGGCACGCCAAAACCAAGGTTGCTCCCACATGTCTGGCTCTGGTAGTTCTTCAATCAACTGATCCATAAACGGCACTGTAACCACCTCAAGCGCATCGCCACGCTGAGTGCTAAAGCCTACAGCACCTTCAAGTAAACGGCGAATGTTGGTTAACTCTTCTTCTGTACGAGGTACACGAGACACCTGGCCATTTTCATCTACTTGACCGGGTTTAAAATCAATGGCTACCGACACACTCACCCGGCGCACTACACCTATTTGTTGGCGAGTATGGCTAATGGTGGTATCAAGTTCATAATTACGGGTCGCTTCTTTAGACATATCGCCCGATGTTGTTGAAGTACTGCCAGCCTCACCTGCCACTTGCGGAATGTCTGATTCCATTGGCGGTTGATTACTTAACGCACCAGGGATGCCGCCAGAACTTTGACCAGATGAGTTACGTTCAATGGTCATTTCGCTACGAATAGCCGGTAAATCAGGTGAAAAACGCTTAGCGGTTTGCTCAATCGCGGTAAAGTCCATGTTCACATCCACTTGCGAAGTGAAGTTTTCTGGCCCCAGGATTGGCATTAAAATCGATTCAATTTTTCTGCGGTACTCTGCTTCTTTTTGCTGTACAAGCTCAGACTCGCGGCGTGCTCTAGCTGATGTGCCATCTTGGCTGCCCGAGTTTAATAAGCGGCCGTTTGAGTCAGTCACTGTCACGCGAGACGGCTCAAGCCCCTGCACTGCAGAGCCGACAATATCAACAATAGAGTCAATTTCTTCCTGGCCTAATCCACCACGGCGAACACTCACAACCACTGTAGCGCTGGCCTTTGAAGCATTACGGGCAAATACGTTTTCTTTTGGTAGGGCTAAAATCACTTTGGCGCGGCTAATACTTTTTAACTCTTCAATGGCGCGTGCTAGGTTTAATTCTTGGCTGTGCTTTAAGCGGGCCTGCTCCATGCGCTGGCTCACACCAAAGCCACTGTCCTGGCTTAAGTAGTCATTAGCCTGCGTACTGCTTTCAATACCCGCACGGCTTAATAGTAATTTCACATCTTGATAAACGTCTTCTGGTACCTTGACCACATCAACATTAATTTGATAATCAATTTGGCTTTTATCTAGCACATCAAGCACCTGGATCATTTCGGCCGTGTCCATTTTACCCAGTGGACGATATTCAGGCTCTTGCGCCCACATCATCACAAATACGGCTAACGCAAGACACACTGCCAACGCCAAAATCATGATCACTTGGCGCATCATGTCAGCACCGCCAACACCGCCCATTAACCCAGACTTATTCTCTTGTTGGACACCGGCGTCAACTGTTGAATCTGAACCTACCATTATGTCTGTGCTCACAATATGTACCTGCTATATGTCTGATGTGATTAATTACCTAGCGCTTAAAACCGACAGCGGCTAAACAGGCATACTCATGATTTCTTTATAAGCATCAACTAACTTGTTACGCACTTGCACCGTGGCCTCAAAGGCAACGCCGGCTTTTTCACGGGCAATAACAGTGTCAGACAAAGTCACCGTGGTATCACCCATGTCTAATCGTGATGCTAAATTTGATGATGTTTGTTGAAGTCCGTTCACGCTACCCACAGCCTGAGATAACAACTGGCTAAAATCAGCCCCTGTAGTGTTATTCACTTGCTGGGTTAAGTTAGGAGCAATAGACGAGCCAATAGAAGGAGCTATTTCGCCACGAAGCGATTGCATTTCTTGTAATAGTGGATTTGCGCTAATCTGCATGATGTCACTCCCTTTTGTCGACTTTTTGACGACTTCAATAATCTTATAAGGAGTTAAAGCAATATAGATGCCAAGATTTAAAACGAAAGGAATAACATCAACAAAAATAACCTATCTACATGCCAGCAGATAGGTTGATTTTATTTAAAGTTCAATCTAATCAGTCCATTAAGGTTTGCGCAAACAAGCTTACGCCGGTAATTGAATCCCCATATCGCGCATTTTTGCCATTTTGTAACGCAAAGTTCGCGCACTAATGCCTAATTTTTCAGCGACCATTTTCCGACTCCCCTGACATTGATTCAGGGTTTCTAAAATAATCACGTGTTCCTGAGCTTTTAATTCATCGCCTAGGCCTTCAACATCTTGGGGCTTGTCATTATCCACTTGCTCCGCAGGCATTAAACTGACATCAGCAGAATCAATAATAATGTCATTCACCCCAATCTCATCATTAACACGTAAAATCAGCGCCCGCTGAATCACATTATCAAGTTCGCGCACATTACCCGGCCAACGATGGGTTAATAAACGTCGGGTGGCTGCATCGTCAAGCTTTGGCACTGACGTCATATTTAAGGCTTTAGCATGTTTAGCCAGTAAATGACGCGCTAACGGTAAAATATCAGCCGGACGTTGATGCAGTGCTGGCCACGTTAACGGAAACACGTTAATACGGTAGTACAAATCTTCTCTAAACTCGCCAGACGTAGCCATGGCTTTAAGATCGCGGTTTGACGTTGCAAGTACCCGCACGTCCAATTTAATGGTTTTACGGCCACCTAAACGCTCCACTTCGCGCTCTTGCAATACACGCAATAACTTGGCTTGTAAGCCCAGCTCCATTTCCGATATTTCATCTAGTAATAACGTGCCACCTTGTGCCTGCTCAAACTTGCCTGGGCATGCCTGATACGCGCCAGTAAACGCGCCTTTCTCGTATCCAAACAGCGTGGCTTCAAGCATATTTTCTGGAATAGCCGCGCAGTTAATTGCAATAAATGGCTGACCATTACGCTGGCTATGCTGATGAATATAACGCGCTAATACTTCTTTACCGGAGCCACTTGGGCCCATGATCATCACCGAGGCATCAGACACAGCAACACGCTGCGCAAGTGCTAATAACGCTAAACTCTTGTCATCGGCAACCACGGGATTATCGTGGTTTTCCTTTAACGGTAAATAACGTGACACCTGGTTTAGCAACACTTCAGGCGCAAAGGGTTTGGCGAGGTAATCAACCGCACCTAACTTCATGGCACTTACGGCACTGTTAATCGTCGCATAAGCTGTCATTAACAATACCGGCACTTTAGGCTGATGTTGCTGCAAATAACTTAACAAGCCCATGCCGCCAATGCCGTCCATTTGCACGTCACTGATAACCATATCAAATTGATTGGCTTTTAAGGCTAAAATAGCCTCTTCTGCGCTACTCACATCAACACAGTCATAGTGCGCTAAGAGTAAAGTGTCTAACAATGCTTCACGTAAATCAGCATCATCTTCAACAAGTAATATATGTGCTTCAGCCATGTGCCACCTCCTGCTGATGTGCTTGTTTAGCGTGCGGGAAAATCAATCGAATATGGCAGCCCATTCCTGGTTTGCACGACAACTGAATTTGCCCGCCATGGTTACGAACCACAGACTGCACCACAGCTAACCCAAGGCCTGTGCCCTGGCTTTTAGTGGTATAAAATGGCTCTAACACTTGTTTTTGCATGGCAGGGTCAAGGCCTTTGCCATTGTCTATCACATCTAATAATAGTCCGTCTGCGGTTTCACTGGCAGACACTTTAATTTTAGTCGCGCCAGCTTCAATGCTGTTCATCACTAAATTATTCACCGCCGAACTTAACGCATTAGCGTTAGCAAGCATGGTCGAATGCGAGGTGTCTTCAGCTTGTAACTGGCAGTGTTTTTTATCTGCTATGGGCTCACAGTTCGCCATTACCTGGGTAATAATGTCATCTAAGGTAACAGATTCGGCCATGCTGTCTTGACGACCTTTGGCCATTAACAACATGTCATTAACTTGACGCTCTAACTCGTTTAAGCGATCCACCAATTTAGATTGAAACTTAGTGCGCGCCGTATCAGTTAACTTTGGGCTAGCCAAATTTGAGGCGTACAACAGCGCCGCAGACAACGGCGTACGTACTTGATGCGCCAGGGTCGCCACCATTTTGCCAAGTGAAGATAAGCGCTGTAAATGCGATATATTCTTTTGTAATAAACGGGTTTCAGTTAAATCGGTCAATACAATGAGCTGCCCAGGTTCTGGCGCTAATGGGGTAATGGCCAATTTAACACGACGACCATTTTTTAAAGACACTTCATGGCCGTCATCGTCTTGCGGCGCAAATGCACGGTGAATAATGTCAAACCAGCGCGCCCCTTGTAATGGCCGGCCTAATAGCTCGGTGGCCACGGGATTGGCTAGGGTAACTACGCCATCACCATCGATAATCACTACGCCTGATGGCATAGCCTGAAGAATATGTGCCATTTGATTAGACATATTGGCAGCCTTACTTGAATAAGCACTTACAACCGGCGCAAATACCGGTGCTTTAGCATGCGCAATACTTTGACGGATGGCATTGTTACTTGGCCGGTAGTCGACATGAGCCTCAGCCTGAGCCGCAGCATGAGGTGTGGCTGTAAGCGGGGTGGTGGTAAACGATGCTGTCATCGGCAACTCAACCTCCGCTGCACGCGGATTTGATAACACTCGAGCTGAATACATGGCCACTCCGTCAAAAGAATTACATTTAATCACCATAATGCATTTAGTGTGCCAAGGCGAGGTTCTAGGGGTTAGGAACTCGCAGGCTCGCCTGAGGACGGACATCGTCCTGCTAGGGTCTAGGTGCTAGATTCTAGGTTCTGGGGTTCTAGAAGCAAAAAACACATCCGTAGATGTGTTTTTAGATTGAATAGCTTAGGATGAATCAAAGCAATAATAGGCTAACGGTTATTCTTTGCTCATGCCGTATTTACGCATTTTTTCAACAAGGGTGGTGCGGCGAATGCCGAGCATTTCTGCGGCGCGGGCGACGACATTGTCTTGTTGTTCTAATGCCTGGCGGATCATGTCGATTTCGAGCTCGGCCAGTAAATCTTTAAGGTTAACCCCTTCTGGCGGTAATTCGCTCGGGAATCGGGTTTCAGGAATATCGACAGGCTCTTCATCGCTGAATATCGACGCGAGAGCATCGCGCTCGAGTTGCTCTTCGCTAATTTCAACGCAGTATTCGGGTACATCAATGTAACGGTATTTATGCGGTAAATCGTTTACATCAACGAGTCCGCCTGGGTATAAAATCGTTAAACGCTCAACTAGGTTAGATAATTCACGCACGTTACCCGACCAGTTATGTTCTTTTAACGATTCAATGGCGCGTTGGGTGAAGCGAACTTTACCGCGGCCTTCGTTAAAGACGCGGTTGACTAACTCGTGCAATAACAAGGGCACGTCATCGCGACGCTCGCTTAAGGCAGGCATTTCGATAGGAAATACATTGAGGCGATAGTATAAATCTTCACGGAAATCATTTTCTGTGATCATGGTTTCTAAATCACGGTGAGTCGCCGCCACAATACGCACATCGGTAGGAATAGTTTTACTGCCGCCAACCCGTTCAAATACACGCTCTTGCAATACACGCAGCAACTTAACTTGCATTTGCAGCGGCATATCACCAATTTCATCTAAAAACAGTGTACCGCCTTCGGCGAGCTCAAAACGGCCTTTACGGGCAGAAATCGCGCCAGTGAACGAGCCCTTTTCATGGCCAAACAATTCACTTTCAAGCAGCTCTGGCGGAATAGCACCACAGTTAACCGGAATAAACGGTCCATCACGGCGCTCAGACAAATAATGAATATTACGCGCTACCACTTCTTTACCGGTACCCGACTGCCCGAGTACCAGCACGGTGGCATCTGAGCCAGACACCTGATTAATTAAATGCCTTACGTTAGCTATGCCTTCACTGCGGCCAACTAAACTGCGGAATAATTTGGTTTGGTTACCACTGGTTAAGGTGTGTTCGCGTTTGGCCTGACCAAAGACTTGGCAAAAATGCAGTAACTCGGTTAATTGCGGGTAATTGAATGGCTCTTCTATTTGCCCAAGAATATTCGACAATTGCAGGGCTGACTCGCCCAGTATTAACAGAGGCTGCCACGGTGCGATAGAGGCGATATTTTTAATGCTGTCGGCAGTTATGCCGTCGTCAACGATAACCACAGCACGAAACCTCGATTGTTCAATCAAGGTCAATAAAGATTCATTAGAGACGACTTCGCACTGCTCACCTAAGAATTCGAAAATGCAGCACAAACGAGTCACGCGCTCTGATGGGGTAGCGACAATTAAAATTCTTTGTTCTATTTGCATCATTCAGACGGCCAAAAGCTCTTGTTATAGGTTTTCATCCGGGAAAGTTACGTTGCAAAAGCAACAAACTAAAGTTCAGTGTAGCCAAAAAACTGACAACACTAACGATATTCTATCATTATTCCTAAAACAGGATCGTAATTCTGTTATATACCATCAAGAAAAACGAACTCAATGATAAATACTCTTAACCCGAGTTATAGTTAAATATTGTATTATCAGCCCGCCAGAAGCAAGCAACAGTTACATTTTATCTACAACAAGCCACATTTTTTATGAAAACGCTGTTTTTTCAGTCAAAAATTTGCCAGTTTAACCAGCGATAACAACATTGAAATCAGTTCAGGCAAACCAAGGCTATTAACAAACGCCATAAAGCAAAAAAGACGCAAAGCGCCTTTTTTAGTTTACATACAGTATGCTGTAACGTTTAACTTGCCTCAGAAGTCAAGTTATGCTGATCTTGCGGAATCGCATCCCAACCTTCTTTAAGTGTTCTCAACACACTTACAGCATCATCAATAGCTTTAACATCATTATTCAAATTAGCCTCTGTGGCTTTCATAATGATAAAATCATATAATTGACTCAAGTTACCTGCAATCTCTCCGCCAGCGTCCATGTTCAAACTGTTATTTAATCCATTAACAATCCCAATCGCTTTGCCTATGAAGACCCCTTTATCTGACATATTTTTATTTTCAATAGCATAACGACTCTGAGCGAGTCTCTCTAGACCACCAGCAAACATCATCTGAACAATTCGATGCGGTGATGCAACTGAAATCTCGCTATCTAGTGACACCTTGCGATATGATTTTAAAGAACTTCTCATAATAACCTACCTATTTGCATCAATATTCTGATATACCTTAACTTGCCTTTGATGAGTGCGTTTTAAATTCAATAAATTTTGTCTATGAGACATGATTTGAGATGCTCTACGACTAAAGCTTTCTGTTAATTTCAGTTGCTTAGATAAAGATGGAGCAAATGTGTCATCTACGGCATCATTTATCATTGAATCGATACTTATTTGACGCTCTCTAATGCTATCAAGCAATAATAATACCAACTTATCAGAATCATCATTTTCAGCAGCAGTTTGCTCAATTTGATTTAACAAGTCTTCAATTTTGGCATTGGTAGTTTCAAGGTTAGTATCCAAAGACAGCTCCTTTTATGAACTTATGACACCAGGTAATGATGCTAAACTACTGGTCAAACTACTCCCTTGAGAGTTTAATTCTGAGACAATAAGATCCATTGCATTAAATTGTTTAAGTAAACGAGCCTCTAATTGTTCCATCTTTAAAGTAAAGGCTTCTCTTTGGTCGGTAATTCTACTTTTTTCGGAAGTATAAGTATTATTTCGACTATCAATAGCACCACCACTTTTAGTATAGCTTTCAACTAAATCACCAAATTTGTACGCTAGCCCTGTATCGCTGGTAGCAAAAACGCCCTCAACCAATGACATATTATTGGTAATGGAATCATTCAACTTATCATCATCAATAGACAACTTTCCATCACGATCAGTTGAAATGCCTAACTCGTACAATGCAGACTCTACGCCATCAACACTAACACGTTCACTCACCATTTTTCTGAGTTGGGATTCCAATGAGCGAATCATAGAATCACCTTGTAATGCGGCGGCAGTATCTTCTTCAACATCAAAAGAAGACAAAGTGCCCATTTTAGTAATCAAAGAGTTATATGAACTCACAAAACTCTCAATATTCGTTTTTACCGACTCAGTGTCTTGAGCAATAGTAAGTGTTGAGGTTTCACCCACATCAGCATCCGTTAGAGTAAGCTCAACCCCGGTAATCGCATCATCAATAGTATTACCTTGTGAAGTTAGCTTTTGACCATCTACATATATAATTGAATTTTGGGCTTCTTGTAAGGACTCTAGATTAGTTCCAGAGAACATATCTGATAAACCAGTACCAGTTGTATCTGTAGCTGTCACAGTAATTTCATTATCAGTGCCGGTTTCAGTCGAGGTGAACACTAACCGGCTACCCGCATCACTTTTAATAACAGTAGCTGAGACACCTGAATTATCTGAAGCATTATTTATTTTTGACGCTATAGCAGCAAGATTATCGGTATCAGTAATAGCGACAGAAAAGCTTTCACCATTAACAGAGAAATCTAGGCTTCCTTCACCTACACCAGCTGTAGCATCGCTAACTGTTGCTCCTGCAAGCTTTTGTGACTGAGCTAATTGCTCTACAACGATAGAATAACTACCAGGTTGGGAATATTGATCGGCTGTAGCAGTAAAAAAATCACTGTTTCCTGTGGATACAGTACGAATATTCAAAAACTCGCCGCTTTGCAGCTTTTCAGCTGCATCTTGGAATGTAGATAAAGCACTTTTAAGTGTACCAATAGCTGACACTTTAGCATCAATTTTCGTTTCTGTTTCAGTAAACCGTGCTTCTTTAGGGGTTTTCTCAGCATCAACAAGCACACCGACGATACTTGAAATATCAAGACCTGAACCAATACCCGTTGCTGTTAAAGCCATAAAAACCTCTCATTAAGCCTATTATTTACTGAAAAAACCAACTTAGATATCAAGCATAAATTAAGCCAACTTTACTTTTTGTGCCATTGAAGGAGATTACACTTCAATTTTCATCAACACACCTGATACTTCACTTATCTTTTGCGCTAACTGCAATGCTTCTTCACTTGGGATTTGCCTGATGATGTCGCCCGACTCTATATCTTGTACCTTTATGACTCGTTTACCAGAATCATCATCCACAGAAAACTTTAACCCTTTCTGCATCATTGCTACCATATCAGTTAAATCTGTAGCAACTTGTTGTAATTGCTCCTCATCAGGTTCAGTATCAGTCACTTTAGTTGTAACTTCTGATTGATTAACAGTTTTATCCAATGATGACTCATCAACTTTTTTTTGTTCTAAAATCGACTGGTTAAAAGCTAATGGTACAGCAGAGTCGACTCTACTAACATCAGAACTACTGGAAAATTGTGCGGTATTATTGATTTCCATCATGCACCTCAGTATAACCTAAAGAATGTAGCTTCCTAGAAGCATTTTAACGACAAAGGGAGATCCTACTTGGATCTCCCTAAAGCTATGGAACTTAAAACTGGCTGACTAAAGTAGCGATAGAGCGATCTGAGGTAACTGGTTAGCCTGAGCTAACATAGCTGAACCGGTTTGCTGTAGCACCTGATTCTTAGTCATAGTTGCAGTTTCTGATGCAAAGTCTACATCCACAATACGACTTTTAGCATCAGCAACGTTTGCCTGAGTGTTAGCACTGTTACTAATGTTATAAGCTAGGCGGTTTTGTTTCGCACCCAAATCAGCTCTTTGACTGTCAATAGTTTGGATTGCGGCATCAATAGCTGTTAGCGCTGATGCCCTGTTTGCTGATGTAGCATTATTGAGTGCATTTACTGATAAGGATCCTGCATCGCTTGTCTCTACAGTAATAGTGATATTTTCACCATCTTGATGACCTACCTGGAAGTTTTTACCTCCAGAGAATGTTCCGTCAAGTAACTTAGTATCACCGAACGCAGTATTATCGCCAATTTCTGTAATTTCTAGTGCTAACTCATCCATCTCAGCTTTTAACGCAGCTAAATCTTCTGTACTGTTTGCACCGTTAGCTGATTGCACGGTCAAATCACGCATACGTTGCAACATATTGGTTTGTTCTTGCATTGCCCCTTCTGAAATTTGAGCGATAGAGATGGCGTCGTTAGCATTACGCATGCCCACTTCCAAACCATTGACCTGTGAATTCAAACGGTTAGAAATTGCCAGACCTGCAGCATCATCTTTAGCACTATTAATTCTTAAACCTGAAGACAAACGCTCCATAGAAGTGGCAAGCGCATTGCTTGACGAATTTAGGTTTTTTTGTGCTTTCATTGAAGTCACGTTAGTATTTACTGTAATAGCCATGATTGCTTCCTCATATTGTTTCTGACTTGAGATACGCCTGTTTGCTTTATGTCAAGTCAGACAGGTCTTGCTCGTTACAATATATTTAACGGCACTAATGCTTTTATCTTTAGCTTTTTTTTTACTTTTTTATCAACCTAAAAAAAGTAGCTAAAAAGTAAGTAGTTAAAAGAGACACTTGTTAATGATATTTGCAAAGCCGTAGCAGGATAACGAAACCAATTAGATGAGATTACAAGAAAAGAGAACATGATAAAGCCCAGTGACTTACAACCAACTCTAAGTAACTGGGCTAACTGACGGTTTATCTACTTACCCAAGTAGTGATAAAGCAACTTGAGGTAATTGGTTAGCTTGCGCGAGCATCGACGACCCCGTTTGCTGTAACACTTGATTCTTAGTCATTGTTGCAGTTTCTTTAGCAAAGTCTACATCAACAATACGGCTTTTAGCATCGGCAACGTTAGCTTGAGTGTTCGCACTGTTGCTAATGTTGTAAGCAAGACGGTTTTGTTTTGCACCTAAATCAGCTCTTTGGCTGTCAATAGCTTGGATTGCGGCATCAATAGCGGTTAGCGCAGATGCCCTGTTCGCTGATGTAGCATTATTAAGTGCATTTACTGATAAGGATCCTGCATCGCTTGTCTCTACAGTAATTGTGATGTTCTCACCATCTTGATGACCAACTTGGAAAACTTTACCAGCAGAGAAACCGCCAGCAAGTAACTTAGTATCACCAAAAGCAGTAGTGTCACCAATGCTCTGTATTTCCTCAGCCAGCTGATCCATCTCAGATTTTAACGCAGCTAAGTCTTCTGTACTGTTCGCACCATTTGCTGATTGAATGGTTAAATCACGCATACGTTGCAACATATTGGTTTGTTCTTGCATTGCACCTTCAGCGATTTGGGCAATTGAAATAGCATCGTTGGCATTGCGCATCCCCACTTCTAATCCGCCAACTTGAGAATTTAGTCGGTTAGAAATAGCCAAACCTGCTGCATCATCTTTTGCACTGTTAATGCGTAAACCACTCGATAATCGCTCCATAGATGTTGATAACGCTTGGCTTGAACTATTTAAGTTTTTTTGAGCTTTCATTGATGTTACGTTGGTATTTACTGTAATAGCCATAAGTAATTCCTCATTCCTAGTTTTGTTGCCAAGACTGTGGAGCTTGGCTAAATTTTACAATTTAACGTGATTGCTTATTGTTAGATGTAATCAAACAATGAAAGCGAACCTACCGAACTAAACACACTCGATACCGCATTAAGTGCGAGTTGTTGCTTTTCAAATTCAGTAATGGCTTCGGCAAAGTCCAAGTCTTCTAACTTAGAAAGTGCACTGCTATTAATGATTTTTTCTTCCGAATGGTTTGAAGAAATACTCTCTAAACCTTTCAAATTGTTGCCTGCAATACTTCTAGCAGTACTGACTTGATTTTGACCACTATCAATATCATTCAATAGTTGTGCCAACTGTGATTGGCTTTGTGCAGTAGATGTTGCGTCAGGGCTTTCTAAGAAAGCTATCGCTTGGTTAAAAGCATCAAAAATACTGACAGTCTCTTTAGGCTCAATCGTGAAAGAGTCACCTGCTACAGGGTTACCACTTAAAGTCACTTCAATACCGTTAAAAGATACCGAGTTTGTTGCATCAAAATTAGTCACTGTTGTCGTAACAGTCCCTGCTGAGTCGACAACTTGCAGATCAACTCCAGCACCATTATCAACAAAATTAAATACATATGTATCAGCAATGTGGGATGTTTCATCGGTGATTTTTGCACTAGATAAATTGAACTCCCCCTGTTGTGAAGACAAATAATTGACACCGTAATCGCCAAGTGGGTTTGCAGCATTCATGAATGCAGTATCACCCGGAATATTTGTCGTCAATGCAATACCAGATGCCACAACACTTTTTCTGATACCAGAATCACCGCTATAAACAATTTCACCACTAGCATCAAAAGCAAATGGTTGATCATTTGTTTTAGTGCCCGCAAACATATAATTGCCAGATTCATCTTGGCTATTTGCAATAGAAAGCAGCTCTTCTAAGCTTTGTTTCATTTCATCGGCAATCATTTGCCGCTCATTTGAACTAAGACTGCCGTTGGCACCGCGTAATAACTGTTCTCGCATTGAGGCGATTAATGTCTCTGTGCTGCCAATTTTACTTTCACTGATTGCTAAGTGATTTGTTGCATAATCGATATTTTTCTCATATTGCTCGACTAGGGTGTTTTTTTGTTTAAGATTATCAATCGCAATGGCTGCTACTGGGTCGTCACCTGCGGTTTCGACTCTTTTGCCGCTCGAGATCTGCCCCATAATGCTATTGGTGGCCGATTGCTTTTCTAAAATGCTGTTAGTGCTTTGTTGAAACATTTGTCCGGTAGAAATTCTCATGATTTATCTCCTAGCGAACCGAGCTAAATAGGGTGTCAAAAATGGTTTGCGCGGTAGACATAATCCGTGCGGCGGCCTGATATGACTGTTGAAAGCGCAATAAATTGGCGGCTTCTTCGTCTAGGTTAACGCCAGATTCGCTTTGCACACGATCATAAGCTTGCTGATAAATTGCTTCTGCCGAGTTTAAACCCACTTCTGCCGCTTTGGTTTGACTACCAATGTCTAATTTGGTGTTTTCAAACACGCTGGTTAAGGTGCCAGTGCCGTTGTTCATTAATTTAACGTCCGACAATTTAGCCATTTCAACTGCATTGCTGTTGCTGCCTTCGGCAAACGTTAAGTCAAACGTAAAACTGTCGGCGGTTGCCGTGGGGCTTGAGGTAATATCAAAGTCCATACCAAAGGCATTAATGTTGTTATTGGTAATTGTGCCTGTGCCTAATGAAGTGCCCGCACTATTGAATGCCTCATAAGTATTGGCAGCAGTATTTAGCTCAAAGGTGATTGATGAGCCAACGCCTTGAAAACCTGTCGCGCTTGAGTCCATGCTGTTTAAGCTAACCGAAGTATTACCTGAATTTGTTGTGGCGGCTGTTAATGTTGGCCCAGCGGCAGCAATGCCTTTAGGGTCAGTCATGATGACACCAATACCCGCTGCAGCGCCGGCGGTTGGACGGATTTCAAACCTATCGCCAACATCCATTGCGCCACTGGCAATATTAATGGTGAAGCCTTCGTCGCTCACAAGCTGACTGCCGGTTTGGGTTAATGTTGTCACACTGCCCGTTTGAGTGTCTGTTAATTCAAAATCGCCTTCGGTGGTGAAACTTAACTCGTAACTGCTACCAGACAATGCGCCGACATCATCGATATTGACCGACATCACCGCGCTACCTGTATTGCTTGAGTACTCCCCAACGCGGCCTGCTGCCATTAACGGATTATTGATATCACGAAAAATATCGCTACCAACCTCACCGTTTAAATCAAAACCGCTTGATTGCATTTGGTTAAAGGTATCGGCGACACCTAAGGCCAATTGGCCTAATTCATTGCTGGCTGGGATTAAGGTGTCGTCGCGATAAGCAAATAAGGCACCTAACTGTCCGCCTAATTTACTGGGGTCGACATCTAATGTTTTGTTAGTAATAGAGGCAGTAATTTTAGGCTCGTTAGGGTATGGATCGCCGGCGCTCACGCCCATGCTCATTGCCACTTCGCCCGACACCAACATGACAGACCCGCCTAACATGATAGATTTAGCGCCCGTATCTAACGGGATAACGTTAACTTGCGCGTATTCGCTCAGCTCTAATATCAGTGCGTCTTGCTTGTCTAAAATTTGGTTGTTGTCGCCTTGATCTTTCATCAATTCTAAATTGATGTTAGCCAGCTCTTTGCTGATTTCGTTGACGCGGGTGGTCACTGACTCTATTTGGCTATTGGTTTGTTTTACCTGGTTATCCAGTTGCGACTGCATTTGATTAATGCCGATGGCCATTTGTTCGGCCGCGCCTAAACTGCTGCTACGAATACCTAAGTCGGCAGGTAGGTCGGCTACGCTGTTAAGGCTGGCAAAAAAATCATTGACACCATTAGGCACCATATTTCCCACTTGTGCATACAGCTGGTCGAGTTCGCTTAATTTTGAATATGAGGTTTCAGCCGCGCCCATACTGGTTTGGCCGATACGTAACTCGCGTGCGGCAAACTCGTTGTAAACACGTTTTACGTCAGACACATAAGTCCCTGTGCCATAGAAGCTGTCGCCAAGACGTTGTGATTGTAACGTGGCTTGCGTTGCCGTTTGACGGTTATACCCTTCGGTATTGGCATTGGCGATGTTATTACTGGTTACCCCAAGTTGAGACTGGGATGCCGCGACACCGGTACGTGCGATACTAAGTAGATCAATCGCCATTATTTAGTCTCCAGAGGTAATACAGATTTAAGGCCTTCTTTTACCGACTTCATCACGTTAATCACCTTATTGGCATATTGTGGGTCGGTGGCATAGCCTGCCTTTTGCAGTGCACGAATAAATTGAGTCGGCTCGCTGGCCACTTTACGTGCATCTTCATAACGTTCGCCTTGGCCAATAAATGACACAAAGTCGCTAAAGCTTTGTTCAAGGTTGTCGTACATTCTGAAGTCTGCTTTTTGTTGCACCGGAATGCCTTTTTCAAATTCCAGGGTGTTAACCGAGGTTTTTTCACCTTGCCAACGTTTGTCGGCTTTGATGTTAAATAAGTTGTGGCTCATGGTGCCGTCGTTACGGCGAACCACTTTTTGGCCCCAACCGGTTTCGAGGGCCGATTGAGCAATGAGTACTTCTGCTGACGTGCCTAATGTTTTGGCGGCTTTTTCAGCATGTGGATATAAGGTTGAAATAAAGTGTTGTGGGCTAGTAAATTCACTTACCGCAACTCCTTTCGCTTTTAATTTATTGGTTTCTTGCGGCAAATCATTGCCAGCGTTTACCGCCGAAATCGCCGGTATTGTGGCCTGTGTATTGGCAAACGATTGGCTCGCGAGCTGCTCACCGCGCAATACACTGGCAAGCTGTTGTGGCATTGCCGCTTCTAGTTGAGCGTCGTCAATGGCATGGTGCGATGTTGCCACGTGTTGATTTGACGCAATGCTGGCTAATGTGTTTTGGTCTAACTCACTTGGTTGCGCCACAAACATGCTTGGATTGACTTTGTTGTCGCTGTCGCCACGCAGTACAGAGGCAGGAGTAACTGGGCTGTTTTCGGGGTCTAGTTGTTGCACCATTAGCTCTGCTAGCCCCAACATGCCTTTGTTTGAGAGATCAACCGACATTTGCTGGTCGCGCATTTGCTCAAAAAACTCTGTGGTTTGGCTGTTCATCGGATTGTCTGACTTAAACGCGGCATTGGCATCTCGCATGCTTTTCATCAGCATTTGAATAAAAATACCTTCAAATTGCTTTGCCGCTTCTTTAAGTGCCCCCTTCTCGTCTTTCTGGGCTTGGACACGAAGTGAATCTAGTCCTCCTAGATCCAGAAAGTTCGATGAATTTGACAACTTTTCCATAGTCATACCGACAATTTTTAGATGATGATAAGTTCACCATGCAAAGCGCCTGCCATTTTTAATGCTTCGAGTATGGCAAGTACATCAGATGGTGCGGCGCCCACTAGATTGACGGCTCTGACAAGCTCATCAAGGCTGGTGCCTGGATTAAACATAAACATACGACGGTCTTTTTCTGACACATCGATAGTGCTGTTGGTGGTTACCACAGTATCGCCACCCGCTAATGCGTTAGGTTGTGATACTTGGGTGGCTTCAGCGATGGTGACCGTTAAGCCGCCATGGGTAACGGCTGCAGGCAATAATTTAACGTGCTGGCCAACCACTATGGTGCCGGTACGTGAGTTAACAATGACTTTGGCTGACTCATCAGCAGGCTCAACCTCAATGTTTTCAAGGGTTGATAAAAACGACACCCGTTGTGATGCATCACGCGGCGCACTCACTTGGATTGAAGTTGCATCAATAGCGCGGGCCATGTCTGGACCAAGCAAATCATTAATGGCATCGGCCATGCGTTTTGCGGTAGAGAAGTCTGAGCGACGTAAATTAAATGTGAGGTGATCGCCACTTGAAAATGGGCTAGCGACACTGCGCTCAACAATGGCGCCACTGGGAATTCGGCCTACCGTTGGGGTATTTTGAATCACTTGCGAGCCATCTAGGCCTTCGGCGCTAAAACCACTCACCACAAGGCTGCCTTGAGCAATAGCATAAACGTTGCCATCAACCCCTTTTAAGAAAGTTTGAATAAGCGTACCGCCACGTAAGCTTTTGGCTTCGCCTAAACTCGACACGGTAACGTCAAGGTTTTGACCCGGCTTAATAAACGCTGGCATGTCGGCATGCACAGCCACTACCGCGACGTTTTTTGAGTTGGGTCTTACTGAATCTGGTAAATTAATGCCAAAGTTTTTTAGCATAGTGCGAAAGGTTTGCTCGGTATAACGGGTTTTTTCACCGGTACCGGGTAAACCCACCACTAAACCATAACCAATTAACTGGTTGCTTCTTACGCCTTGAATATTGGCGATATCTTTAATGCGCTCGGCGTGAACGGGCGTGCTAAGGATTAACATTGAGGTAATAAGCGACAGCAACAATTTGATTTTCATGTCTTACTCCTTAAAAAGGCCACCAGTCGCTCATGAAAAACGAATTCAACCAACCGACTTTTTGTGAGTCTGCAAATGAACCTGTGCCACTGTATTGAATACGGGCATTGGCCACTCGGGTTGAATCGATGGTGTTATCTGGGTTGATGTCCTGGCTGCGCACTATGCCAGTAACACGAATAAACTCATCACCGTTATTGATCGAAATCCACTTTTCACCACGAATGACTAAATTACCGTTGCTGAGCACCTGCATGACGTTGGCAGAAATGCTGCCGTCTAGACTGTTAGACTGGTCGGCATCGGCTTCGCGGGTGGTGTTGATGCTATCGGAATAGCCTAAATCAAGTGGGATGCCATTAATGGTGACGTTTTTACCGCCGGCATAAACCGGTGCAACATTGAGGTCACTGCCTTTAGAAATTTCATTATTAGCGCTTTTTTTCGCTTGAGTAGACTCTTTTAACGTGACAGTAATGATATCGCCAACGCGATGAGCACGAATGTCTGAGTACAAACTCGATGCTTGAGTATCAAGAAAAATAGATCCCGAAGCGGCCACTTGCGTCGGCGGCGTATCTGGGTATACCGGCGCATAGTATGGGTCGTCGGCAATCGGCTTTGTTTGTGTAGAGCTACAGCCCGCCACCAACACCATTGACGCTAACGTAATATATTTAATCATGATATCTCCTTAGAGGTTCTGATTAACGTAAGACAGCATTTGGTCAACGGCTGAAATCACTTTTGAGTTCATCTCGTAAATACGTTGACCTTGGATCAGGTTCACTAGCTCTTCTGTCACGTTGACGTTAGAGGTTTCAAGTGCCCCTTGACGAATAGCGCCTAAACCATCTTGCGAGGCTGTGCCTTGAATAGGCGTACCACTGGCACCGGTTTCGGTGTAAAGGTTTTGCCCTAATGGGTCTAGCCCTGACGGATTAATAAAGTCGGTCATGGTTAACTGGCCAATCACCTGGCTTTCTGCAGTGCCAGGGATTTGCACTGACACTTCACCTTCGGCTGACACGGTAATACTGGTGGCATCATCTGGCACCGTAATGGCTGGCTGCACTACATAACCTGAGCCAGGGGTCACAATTTGGCCGGTATCGTCCAAGCTAAATTGGCCGTTACGGGTGTAAGCTGCTGTGCCGTCTGGCATTTGCACTTCAAAAAAGCCTGAGCCTTCAATCATTAAATCTAATGAGTTGTCGGTGGTCAGCATGCTGCCCTGAGTAAACATTTTTTGGGTGGCAACCACTTTAGTACCTGCACCAATGTTTAGGCCATTAGGTAATTTGGTGTTGTCTGCACTGACGCCGCCGGCTTGATTGACTGTTTGATACAGTAAATCTTCAAACACCGCGCGACTTTTCTTGAAGCCAACCGTACTGGCGTTGGCCACGTTGTTAGAAATAACCGAGATGTTGGTTTGTTGGGCATCGACACCGGTTTTACTTATCCATAACGCTGGAATCATAACTATTACTCCTAACTAATTCTCATCAAGGAAGTCGACGCACGATCTATCTCTTCGGCGTTCTTCATCATTTTGACTTGCATTTCGTATTGACGCTGAATGTCAATCATGGCGACCATTTCATGTACCGAGTTGACGTTACTGCCTTCAACGGCGCCGCTTTCAACTTCAACGTTGGGGTCGTTTGGGGCATTGCCGCCGGCCATAAGACGAAATAAACCGTCTTCACCGCGCATCATTTGATTGTTACCTGGGTTAACCAGTTTGATGCGAGCAACTTCTTCAATCACTTCTGCTGTCGCGCCTTGTGGCCTAACAGAGATAATACCGTTGGCGGCAATTTCGACTTTTTCAATTGGCAACGGTAATACGATTGGCCCAGCATCTCCCATCACGGGGCGATTACTGCTGTTAAGCAACAAACCTGTACTGTCAAATTTTAAGCTACCGGCACGGGTGTAGGCTTCAGAGCCATCAGCCGCTTGAACGGCTAACCAACCATCGCCTTTAACGGCAACATCTAAGTTACGGCCGGTTGTGACAATGGGGCCACTTTCAAAGTTAGTGCCTGGGCTTTCAATCATTGAGAAAACACGACTCGGCAGACCTTCACCAAACGCTTGCATAGCGCGAGCTTGCGTCATGTCAGCTTTAAAACCGTCAGTATTGGCGTTGGCAAGGTTGTTAGCACTGACCGCTAAGGCATTCATGCCTTGCTTAGCGCCAGTCATGGCAACATAAAGAAATTTGTCCATTTGCTGCTCCGTCAAACTTTCTACAAAAATAATATATGCAGAGATAAAGCAAACATCGTGCCAATGAGATTTATTTTGAGAGGAATATATTCAATATACTGAATATAAAAGAGTTAACGTAATTAAAAGATGTGATTAAGAGTCAAAAAAACAGCGGTGGGACGGTAAAATAAGTGGGAAAAACTTAAAATGGCAAGGTGTTGCCGACAACGGCAACACCTTGTGTGTTAATCAAAAATAGTGAGTAAAGATTAACGGATCTGTAATACTGTTTGGTTTAGGGTATTGTTCACTTCTAGGGTACGAGAGTTAGCCTGGAAGTTACGCTGAGCCGAGATTAAATCAACCAATTCGGTGGTTAAGTCTACGTTAGATTGCTCAAGTGCAGATGACTGAATACCACCAAAAGTACCGCTATTTGCTTCACCGGCTAACGCTTCACCTGAATCTAAACTGGCTTTCCATGAAGTATTACCCACCTGGGTTAACCCTTGCTCATTAGCAAAGCGCACTAACGCAACACGAGATAACGGTACGGTTGAACCGTTACTGTAACTGGCCGTGATTAGACCGTCTGAACCAATACCCACATTGGTTAAACGACCAACGGTAATACCATCCTGGCTTAATGCGGTGACTTCAAATGGTGAAGAATATTGGGTTGGGCTATCAAATCTGACTTCCAACGTTTGAGTGCCATCAGCACCTGGATCTAGCACACTTGCTCCTGCACTTCCTAACACTTCAGTTGTAATAGTAGCAGGGTCGCTCGCGGTATAAGCACCAACATCGTTAAACTTAAGCACAGCTCCATTCCATGTTGTGCCATCAATAGGGTTTGTTGCACTCGCGGTACTTGAACTATCCTTAGAACCATCACCAGTAGTATCTGTCTCATAAGTACCAGCAGTGGTTACATCAACAGGTTCACCATCTACCGCATAGAATGCCACCCAATTACTCTCGCCGCTATATGAACCACCCGTTGGCTTAACAAAATAGGTAGTCATAATATGTGACTCACCTAATGAGTCATAAATGGTCACTGACGTTGAGTTGTTGTAGGTGTCTGAGTTATCAGGATCGAATGCAGCAGGGTCTAACGCTTCTTCACCCACATTAAGGTTCATTTGCATCTCGACAACCCCAGTTTTAACCGGGCTACCTGCAGTATCAGGAATTTGGATTGGCTGGGTGGTGGTTAAACTTACTGAAGTTGAGTTACCTTCATCATCGACTGGGAAACCTTGTAAAAAGTTGCCTGCAGCATCAACCATATAGTTGTCTGAATCGACTTTGAATGCACCGGCGCGCGTGTAAGATAAATCTTGAGTGCCCACACCAGATGAGGTAACAAAAAAGCCGCCGCCGCTGATGGCCATATCCAATGAGTTACTGGTAAATTGCAAACTACCTTGGTGAAATTGCTGTGCAACTTGAGTGGTTGTTACCCCGCCGCCGACAGCCGTTTTGCTGTTAGAAAAAATAGAGTTGGCATACACATCGGCAAACTCCGCACGTGACTCTTTAAAGCCAACAGTATTAACGTTAGCAATGTTGTTTGCTGTTGTATTTAAGTCTTTTTGCGCGGCAGAGATACCACTCAGAGCAATGTTAAATGACATAATTCACCTCAAATGTTTAATTCAAAATCTACAGGCTGGTTCAGCATTCAGTAAATATTGTTAAGTTTCAGATACGGCAAGTACGTCAGTTAACTTAATACCGCCGACACCGCGCAAATTCAAAATGGCCCCTGTAGCTGTAGTGCCTAATGACACACTGCTAACATGAGCATAAGTAGATACCGCTAATTCCTGTGCTTCCCCGTCCACTTTTCCGCTGGCTTTAATTGAATACAAGCCTTCTTCAACAGGGGCACCATTTTTGTCTAAACCGTCCCACGACACATCGACGTTACCGCCGTCACTGCCGTCGACGCTAAAGGTTTTAATCACCTGACCTGATTGGTCTTCAACGCTAACAGTAATGGTGTCCATCGCCGATGGGGTACTGATAACACCGTTAATATTTGGGCTTTCAGTTGAAATGGCCCCGGTGTCTGATGGAACAAGTACTTTGCGACCCACTAAGCCCGATGCTTGTAACGCCTGGCTTGAACTCATTACCGTATTAAGGTTTAAAATCTCATCGTTAAGATTAGAGATACCATCTACGGTTGAAAACGATGCCATTTGGGCAATCATTTGATCGTTATCGACAGGTTCAAACGGGTCTTGCATTGATAACTGTTGACTGAGCAATGCGAAAAAATCTTCCTGCTTAAGCATTTGATCATTGGCTTCAGGCGTCGCGCTTTCTTCAGGTAGCCTAATCGAATCAAGAAACGGGTTACCTGTTGTTGTGGTCGTTGTGCTTTGCACCGAACTTTTTGTCACCGCACTGGTATTGGAAGTACTACTGGATGCTTGCGGTAAAGACTGACTGTAAGAATTAATTAGGCTCATAGCTGCCTCCTAGAAAAATCAAACTATTTACCCATATTCAATGTTTGTTGCAGCATGGATTTTGTCGCATCTGCTACTTGTACATTCATCTGGTAAGAGCGCGAAGCAGAAATCATGTCTGCCATTTCTTCCATCACATTAACGTTTGGCTTATAAATAAACCCGTCACCATCAGCCAGTGGGTGGCTTGGCGAATATTCTTTTACTAACGGTTTGTCGCTTTCAACAATTCCTTTTACTGACACCCCTGGTGATTGATTTTGTTGGCCGCTGGCTTTGGCCATTTCAGCTTCAAATACAGGATGTCGTGCACGATAGGTTTTATCGACACTACTCGAAACAGAGTCAGCATTGGCTATATTACTGGCGGTGGTGTTGAGCCTGACAGATTGCGCTGACATACCTGAACCAGAAACATTAAAAATATTGTATAAACTCATGATTAATCACCTCGCAATGCTTTACGCATGCCACTAAATTTACCTTCAAGAAAACCCAGTGACATTTGATATTCGAGCGCATTTTGCATAAATGCAGTCTGCTCTTTTTGCGTATCAACTGTGTTGCCATCGCCCGTGTCAGCTTGATTAGGCACGCGATATTGCACGTGCTGCTGCGTTAATGACGTTAAATCAAAGTGTTTTTCTGTGGTTTGACTCATGCCTAAGCCTTTTTGCTGAGACGTGGCAGCTTGCATAGCTGATGCAAAGTCGACGTCTCGCGCTTTATAGTGAGGAGTATTGGCATTGGCGATATTACTTGAAATCACTTCTGCTCTTTGCGCACGCACGCCCAAAGAATATTGGTGAACACCTAATGCATTATCGAAATTAATCGCCATAAAATTGCCTCCGTCAGCTAACTGATAGAATTAAAGCAAAGGTTATGCCAACAATTAAAATATTTGAACAAACGATATTAAAAACGAACATACCGACGAACGTCGGCATGGCAAAAATTATAAAGCATTAATTTAGCTAAACTTTTTTCTGGTAATAAATCCCAGGATTACAACGGACCATGTTGAATTCTTCGGTTAAGCCGGCAATAGATTCTGACGCACCTAAAAATAAAATCCCTTTAGGGTTAAGCGCGGCAGCAAATTGCCGCAAAATTTTTGCTTTTGCCTCTGGGGCAAAGTAAATCAGTACATTGCGGCAAAAAATAATGTCGTATTTACCTAATAAGCTATAACTTTCAAGGAGATTGTGCGCTCTAAAATTAACTAAACGCTTCACATTATCTTTTACTTTCATGTTGCCTGACGGTAAAGCATCAAAAAACTGACGCTTGCGTTCATCAGACAAACCACGCGCTAACGCTAAGCTGTCGTATTCCGCATTTTTACAGCGTTCGAGCATTGATGGCGATAAATCCGTTGCTTGAATCGATGCCCCGCCGCCTAATGCGCCAGGCTTACGCTGTTGATATTCTAAAACCGTCATTGCCAACGAATATGGCTCTTGCCCTGATGAGCAGGCAGCAGACCAAATTTTTAATGGCCGACCAAGTTTGCTGTATTCAGGTAATAGTGTGTTGTGTAATAACTCAAAAGGATAACGGTCACGAAACCATAAAGTCTCATTGGTGGTCATCGCATCAATAACTTCGGCACGTAATTGACGTTCAGTCGGCTTCATCGACTTTTTAACCACCTCTGATAATGACGGTAAGTTATGCTTACCCATCAAAGGAGCTAAACGGCTACGTACTAAATATTGTTTATTCTCGCCTAACACAATACCGCTATGCTGCTCTAAAAACAGCCTAAATTGATTGTACTCTGCTTCAGCAAGTGATTTATCTGTCACATTATCATCCTAAAATAAGTAAGCTTTTATACGCTTAACAACTCAAACCATTGTCATTATAAACTCAAATGTTTATTTACCGCTGCAGCTAATTCATCTGGATTGAATTTAGCGATAAAATCATTAGCACCTACTTTTTGAACCATTGCCTGGTTAAATACACCACTGAGCGATGTGTGCAGTACCACTTTGATATTTTTCAATTTAGGATCGTCGCGGATTTCAGCCGTTAAGGTATAACCGTCCATTTCTGGCATTTCGATATCAGAAATAATTAACGGGATTTCGTGCGACACGTCATCCATTTCGCTAGCAATACTCTTAAGCTTATCTAACGCTTCTTTTCCGTCTTTGGCGGTATCAATTTGTAGGTTTAATGATTCTAACGAGCGGATAATCTGTTTACGCGCCACCGCTGAGTCATCGATAACCATAATATGGTAATGCTGTTCTCTGTCGATAGTCAGTGTTTCATTGACTTCTTTACTGATGGTGGTTTTTACTGGAGAAATTTCATCAAGAATTTTCTCCACATCTAAAATCTCAACTAACTCGCCTTCAATTTCAGTTACTGCGGTTAAGTATGAATAACGACCCGCGCCCTGAGGTGGTGGCATAATCGCCGACCAATTCATGTTGATAATTCGTTCAACTGAACTGACCAAAAAACCTTGTACGCTGCGGTTATATTCAGAAATAATAATAAAGCAATTTTCGGTAGAAGTTAACGGACGGCCGCCCGTTGCTGCACTTAAATCAATCACTGAAATGGTTGCACCACGAATGTGAGCAATACCTTTAACAAATGGATTTAAATTAGGTAAGGTCGTTAATGGCGGACATTGCAGAACTTCTTTCACTTTAAACACGTTAATGCCAAAGCGTTGACGGCCACTAAGTCTAAATAGCAGTAGCTCTAATCTGTTTTGCCCAACAAGTTGGGTACGTTTATTTACTGATTCTAAAATGCTCGACATATCGCGGCCTTGTAGTTAACTGTCACCCTAAAGGATAATTTGTTATTAAAATTATAATAAGCTTAGTTGTTTATTTTGGCTCATTATAATTGATACTTGGTTAGTCACACACGTTACTGGCAACTAATACGTGTTAATCATTGTATGCACACCCAGGACGCCAATACCAATCCAGCAACTCAATCAAAAATAGGCATACAACTTGCTTTAAACTACTTAACAAGACAGTGCGGTACTTTTTTGACGGAGGGTAACATTAATGATTAGCCCTTATACCGACCCGTTTTCTGTCTATTCAATACGCCAATGTGGTTTGCGTATTTATGGTTTTTCAAAGTATAGGTGTATTCTGGCAAAACAAGCTAGTATCTTCATTATGAAAGTAATTTTTTTATGTTTTTTGTGCTCACTCTCGCTTTCTTTGCCCGCATTTGCCAGCGAAGAAGCTGTTGCTCCCTCATTATCGACCATTTATCAATTAGCTAAAGAGGCGGTTGAGGAAAAAATGGATGTAGACTCAAATGCTAAGGTCGACATTACCCCTCAAAACCTCGAAGGCCGCCTCACTCCGCCGCGCTGTTACCCGCCGATTTCAGTCGAATTAGCCAGCGACAGGGAAATAAGCCGAAATAACACCGTCAAAATAGGCTGTGAAACCCCCGATTACGATTATCCGTGGCAAATGTATTTGTCTGTACGAGTCAGCATTCAATACCCTGTGGTAGTGGCTACAGAGCTATTGTCACCGGATGAAATTATTGATTATCGACATTTAAGCATTGAGTATGTTGATCAATACAGTTTAAAGGGTCAGTTTTTTTCTGATGTAAAAGAATTAATAGGTTCGCGCGTTAAACGCAGAGTTGCAAAGGATTCGCCGCTTATTGGCAACAACCTGTGCTTTGTGTGTAAAGGCGACATGATTTCAATTTATGCCAAAACCCAAAGCATACAAATAAAAACCTTAGGTGAAGCGTTACGTGACGGCAATATTGGTGAATCAATCCGGGTTAAAAACAGTCAAAGTAACAAACAATTAGAAGCGATAGTAATTGCCGTTGGCGAAGTTGAAGTAAGAATGTAAAATAGTCTAAAGTTTTTTCCTAGAGCGCCGATAGCCTGTAAGGAAAACCTGATTCATTACGCTGGAGCCTCACATGGCAATTGATATTAAGCACAATACTGCGACCAATACACAGATGCGCACCGCACGTGAAATGCAGTCTACTTCGCAAACAGATACCGCTGCGCCGCAAAAGTCTGCTGCACCGGTTAAAAGTGATTCTGTTAGCATCACTTCGCAAGCTCAACAGTTGCAAGGTGCACAAACTAAAATGGCAGCATTGCCAGAAGTAGATCAAAAAAAGGTTGCTGAGATTAAACAAGCTATTTCAGAAGGTCGTTATAAAGTTGACCCAGAAAAGCTAGCTGCAAACATTGCGAGTTTTGAAGCTGAATTAAGCGGCTTGTCATTCGATAAAGAGTAGCAGTAACACGTTACTCTTTATGGTATTTTCAACGAATTCTTAGGTGCATAATTGCATCATAGGTAAGTGCTGTTCACGAAAATAAAAGAGTAATATATGACCGATTTAACTGTGCTACTTGATGCTCAGCATCAAACGCTGACTCAACTAAAACAACTTATCAGTGACGAAAAAAGTGCATTGCTAAAACAAGATGCAGACAAATTGCTGCAACTTGCCAAAGAAAAAATGCAGCGCATGAGTTTGCTCAAAGTCACTGATGAAAAGCTCGCAGCGCACCCTGAAAATGACAAGTTAACCACGCAGCCAGAATTGGCCGAAAAAGTGGCATCTGCTAAAGCAATATTGGTGGAGTGTAAAGACATCAACGCGCAAAACGCCAACCTCATTGAACACAATATCGCGACCATCAATCGCTTGTCTCAAGCACTGCAAGCTAGCCGAAACGCCACCAGCCTTACCTATAATGACAAAGGTAAAACCTCAACGATATCAACCTTAGGTAATGATTTCACAGCCTAGAACGCTTCGCTGCTAGAGACTATTAAATCAGATCTAGCACCTAGCAGATGATTTACTGCGCTAACATATCCTGTTTTAAGCTTTTTTGTGCTGGGTTATCACCTAACCAAATCTTTAATAACGCCTGACGGAAAGCCTCTCCCGCAATCTCACCTTGAACCTGATCATTCTTAATGCTGGTCACGCCTTTGCCTTTTTGAGTCACAAAAGTAAATTGATCGCCCTCAACAATTTCATCGGCAAATAATTGGGTAAAGTGTTGAATATCCATTTTAATCGAACCTGTATTGCTATCTGTTGCCGCGTCAAAGCCTTCTTCTATCGCATTGCGCATTTTATCTGAGGTGATCATCCCAGACGTAATGGTTAACTGAATCACTGCTATAGGTTGTTCAAGCACACTGTCTAACTGATCTGCTGCTGTTGGCAAATATAAACTGCCAACATATAGGTCCATAAAAAACTTACTGCGCACACCAGCACCATTAAGTACTAAAGCTTGTTCTGCAAACGTCGCTTGCTCAGCAACATCGACATCAGCAACCACTTTTGCCTGTGCAACAACCGGCAACATCACAGCAAAAACTAACCCAATTAATTGATTAAGTTTCATATATTCTCGTTATTGTTATGTATTTTATGCATTAGGTGTGAGAAAACAGCGCCATAAAGGCGCCCAAGCAGTAAAAATCTGTTAGCCACGCATACCCAATTTATATTGACCGTTTTGCTCAAACATCAGCGCTTGTTTGTGTTTAGGTGCCATTAAAATTGGACCGTCATCAAAAAACAAAAAGCACTTCCAGTTACGTACAAATACGTCCCAACGAGTTTCAATCACTTGGTATTTTTCATAGCAAAAATAAACGACTGCATCATCTGGCCATTGAATATGCTCAAGCATAGCTTCTGGCAAGGCGTTATCATTTGAATCCCACGCCGACTGCCAGTGTTCGGTTGCACTCCAGGCATCTTGCTTTGCTGGCCAATCACCTTTAGCAAATTGTTCAGCACGGCTGCTCTTATTGCTTATCCACTTATTCCAGACTTCCATGGCACTTTTATCAGCCAACGGCTTAATCAACGCCTTATCATCATCTGACACAGGCAAATCTTTATGGTTAAAAATCCACTTACGTTTATAATTCTCAAATGAAATATAAGTATGTCCCACGTGACCCCACTATTGAAATGTATAATTTATTCGCTAGTCATTATACGTTTTGACTGGTCACAAAGGAAATTATGGTTATCAATAACTACCAGCACTATATTGATTGCCTTTTTCAACCACCAAGTTGCTGCAAGTAACGTATTGCGGCTTGATTATTAACATCTAGGCTCAATACATTTTTAAAACATGCTTTAGCACTATCCATTTGATTCATTTGAACTAAAAAAATACCGAGCTTTAGCAATACTAAAATATCTTCAGGGTATTTATCTAAATAATCTAGGTAGATATGTAACGCTTTTTGTGGTTTGCCACTCAAATTTAACGCATGAGCATATTGAGGTAGGTATTCATCACTATAGTGAATAATTTCTGCAAGGTATGTCGTCGCGAGCCCAAGTTTATTGAGCTCCAAAGATAATTTTATAACCTGTTTTAACTCAGCCTCACGACAAAGTTCTACCGACAATTTTAATATAGTTTCAAGCGCCATTTGAGGATGTTTCTCTAACATTTGTTGGTAGCTTAAGGCTAGATGATAAAGTCGAGAAACCTCAGCACTAGTATCAATGAAAGGTAAAGTATATTCCACAATCTTAGAGATACCGAGTAGATGTCTATTATGGAGCAGAATTTGTAGTTTCTTAAAAGCATTATCCATTCTGGGTAGAACAGCATCGCTGGTCTCGTCTATAAAATGTTTAACAACAAATTGTTCGTAGAATGATGCTTGAGAAGTTTGAATTTTTTCCAGATCTGTCGCTGATAAACTCTCGTATTGCAAAGGGTGATTATGTTGCCAAATAACTGACCTCCCCCATTGCTTATCATTATTCCACTGATGACATAAGGCGTTGACATCACTTATAGCTTGGTATTCGTTTATTCGACAGTTAATACGTTTTATAGATGAAGTGATTAGTTCGGATAGCTCAGTCGATATGGTCTCCAATGCTTGGTAGTAGATGCGAGTTTGGTCTATCACATCTTGTTGTGACCATTCGTCTTTTTTCTTTGTCGACAAAAAATGAGAAAACTCATAGTAACCGTAAAATTTAATAAGATGGACTAATGAAGTAAATTTTTTATTTATTTTTTGTTCTACCTTATCAATTTTATCTGCCAAAGCAGGAATGAATTGAGGTTTTTTTTGGCTTTTTTCAATTTTAGTATTCAGTACCAATGCTTCAGATATTAAGATCTTAAGCCGTTGAAGTTTATCCAGAGTTTTTGTGAGGTTATTCAATGTATCAATTAGATAGCCAGTTCTTTGTTGCGTAGAGAGTTGATAAGTTTCAGGCCTTAGCATTTGACGGTTTTTATGGGTAATGGAATCAAGCTGCACATCCTGACATGCTCGATACTCCACACCGTTTACTTTAGCAGCATCTTTGGACAAGTTAATATAAATCGTGCTTGTTTGATGCATAATCGAGGTCTGTAATGATTCTATTGCATGTAATAATTGAATCGGGGTCTCTGCCATTTCACCGGAATAAGTCTCCACCCATTCTAACATAACACCGATATCGGGCCCTAAACTTGCGCCAAAGGTTCCCTGTGTGTGTGTAACTCCTTTTTGGGAATGACAAAAATCGACACCGCATAGCAAGACTTGCTTAAATCCCATTTCTGTTGCAATTTCAATAGCACTATTTGTCACTGTTGGGCCGACTGACTTTATATTGTCATGGTCAGTATCGTTGTCCCAAGGCCAACGCGAACCAGTATACAGTGCAGAGCCTCTCCATTGCCCCATAATTTGCGGGGCAACATGATAGGAGTTAATCAATAAAGCATTATGCTCTAACTCCATAAACTCTTTATTAACATCAAAACTGTGAGATAGTGGATCAACTGATACTACTATATCCACTTTAATATTAAGTTTAGCAAGCTTCCCCATTATCCTAGATACAGCAATGACAATTAATCGTTCAGTATTCGCTTTAATCCATTCAATAGAATCATCTAGAGATGGCCCTCCTCCTAATATAATGCAGCTTTTACCAACAAATTGTTGCTTTAAAATAGAGGCTGGCAATAGGTTCTCTGCTAGGTTTTGTAACTGAGCCTTAACGAAAATCTTTTGATTAAAACCAACACGTTTTTCAAAATACTCATGTTCTAGCGTCTTTTCAACTTGAGCATTAAGCTTGCAATAGGACTCAAGATGGTTCTCGGCTACAGCGATGGAACGATGAATTCTAAATTTCTGCTTAACAATATATAAATTGTTTTCATTTTCTTTGATAAGAGCAGAAAATTTTTCTGGTGAAGAAATGATCAAGTCATTGTGTAAAGCTTTAGGGATATCGATTGTCAATAAAGCTAAAATGTCAGGTAATTCAACAAAGATATATTTACTCCCCCTTGCCAGCGGACGATCCATCAAGTAATTAGTTAACAGGCCAGAATCCATACCAATGATGACATGTAATGTATCATCTGTGTTAAAGGCATTTTTAAACCTTTCATCGTACAATGAGACTGAGTCAACTTTTTCAAAGGTCTTTCTATTAACACTTGGTAAGTATCCTTCTCCGAACTGACTAATAGCAAATATGTTAGTTATTTCTGATGGTGTATTAAGCATGTAGCCCTCTGCGGTTGATTGTACATAAATAATGTCAATTAATTGTCATTAAACTTCGACTCACTCAATCAAATCAACAAATTTAATCCTAAACCCATCTGCTAATAGCAAAATCAATGCCGTTTTTAAATTATATTTGCTTTTGGCAGTAGTTTTTTCACAAGGATAGGAAATCACGATATTTAATCTAATATACAGCTAAAAAAAAGCAAAAAGATTAGACAATAAGAATTAAGTTATTAAGATAATAGTATTTATATAGTTTCCCTCGCAAATACACTAACATATGTATCTTCAGGGCAAGATGAAAAACGTTTTTTGAACCCTTTTTAGTATGTTTTTACAACTACATTTGTTCAGTAAGTTTTCGCTTATAATCGACTGGAAGTAAATCAGTATTACAATAATTCATAGCGAACAAAAAACACACTCATGCGGTTCCCCTGTAAGTATGTGGTCATGAGTGGTTTCGTGCTCAAATCTATTTATGGAACGTAAATTGCTTAACTCTTGTAACTATTTTTTAAATTATCAAAAGATTGCCTTTAACCAGCTTAAAGCCGAAATAAAAACAAAGCTGGACTGCTAAGACACTAATTGGGAGAGTACATGTTTGACAATAAATCGATTATAATAACTGGCGGTACAGGTTCATTTGGTCAGAAATATACTAAGACTATTTTAGAGCGATACAACCCCAAAAGATTGATTATTTTATCTCGCGATGAACTCAAGCAGTATGAAATGCAGCAAATCTATAATGCACCGTGTATGAGATATTTTCTTGGTGATGTCCGTGATGGCGATCGTATGATGCAGGCATTTAAGGAAGTGGATTATGTTATTCACGCTGCGGCAATAAAGCATGTCCCAGCAGCGGAATATAATCCGATGGAATGCATCAAAACCAATATTCATGGTGCTGAAAATGTCATCAAAGCGGCAATTGCGAATAAGGTCAAAAAAGTTATAGCACTTTCTACCGATAAAGCCGCAAATCCAATCAATCTTTACGGTGCAACTAAATTAGTTTCCGATAAGTTGTTTGTTGCAGGTAATAATATTGTAGGCGAAGGCGATACACGATTTTCAGCGGTAAGATACGGTAATGTTGTTGGCTCTCGCGGCTCAGTAGTGCCTTTTTTCCAGCAGCTATTTAGTAATGGTGCAACAGCACTGCCTATAACTCATCCAGACATGACACGTTTTTGGATAACATTGCAAGACGGTGTTGATTTTGTACTCAAAAATTTCGAGCGTATGCAAGGCGGAGAAATCTTCGTACCTAAAATACCATCGGTGCGTATTACTGATTTAGCTGAAGCTTACGGTCCTGGCCTTAAACACGATATTGTCGGTATTCGCCCTGGTGAAAAAATGCATGAAATTATGTGCCCTGCTGATGATTCACATCACACCATCGAATTTGATGATCACTTTGTGATAACCCCAAGTATTTCCTTCTTTGGTCGTGAGCATGATTACTCTATCAGTCAACTCGGTGAAAAAGGAGCTTTAGTTAAACCGGGGTTTGAATATCATTCTGGTAACAATCACCACTTTTTATCTACCGCTGAAATAAAAGATTTGGATGAGGAGAGTGTTTAATGATCCCATACGGACGGCAAGATTTAAATACGGCAGATATCGAAGCTGTCGTTAGCGTCTTAAAAAGTGATAATTTAACCCAAGGGCCCCAAGTCCCTCTGTTTGAAGCTAATATTTGTCGCGAAACACAAGCTAATTTTGCCGTAGCAGGAAATAGCGCAACATCGATGCTGCACGCTGCCTGTCTAGCATTGGGGGTTAGCAAAGGAGATATTGTTTGGACAAGCCCGATCACTTTTGTTGCCTCCGCCAATTGTGCACTCTATTGCGGTGCAGAAGTTGATTTTGTTGATGTTGATCCGTCAACAGCCAATATGTGTCCCCTTGCATTAGAGAGAAAACTTATTCAGGCCAATAGGTTAGGAATATTACCTAAGGTTATTATTCCTGTGCACATGGCTGGCCACAGTTGTGATATGCAAGCGATATCTAAGCTAGTAAAGCCTTATGGGATAAAAATCATTGAAGATGCCGCGCATGCTATTGGTGGACGCTATGCTGATATGCCTATTGGTAGTTGTCAATTTAGTGATATTACCGTTTTCAGTTTTCATCCTGTTAAAATCATCACCACTGCTGAAGGAGGCGTTGCAACAACAAATTGTCTGCGACTTTCTCAAGCAATGCAATCGTACCGCAGCCATGGCATAACTAAATCCGCAAATGAGATGCTAAGACCTGATGAAGGTGATTGGTACTATGAGCAACATAACCTTGGGTTCAATTATCGGATGACAGATTTACAAGCCGGATTAGGTAATAGTCAAATTACACGCTTGAGTGAGTTTGTTGCTAAGCGTAATAAATTGGCTAAACGTTATCAGTTGCTGCTTCATAAGCTGAATATTAAGTTCATTAATCCGATTGAGCATTGTCACAGCGCATATCATCTGTTTATTGTGCACTTGCCTGCGGATATTGACCGCAAGTCTGTATTCAATTTAATGCGTTTAGCCGGAATTGGTGTACACGTGCATTATTTCCCTGTTTACCTTCAGCCTTTCTATCTACAAAAAAGCTTCTTGCCTGGTCATTGCCCTGGAGCGGAAGCTTATTATAGTCACTGTTTAACGTTGCCGCTTTACACTGAGCTAACAGAAAGTGAACAGGATTTTATTGTCACTAATCTTACTAAAATATTAGGCTCTTAAGAATGAAAATGGCACTAAAACCGTGCTGATTAAGTTGTAGGTACAAAGTCATCTTGTTCGAAAACTAATCTCACTAAAAGTTCTTATATAGATATTTTAAGTTTAGCTTCCCGGAATTTTTCAAGATAGTTGTCGCCTTAATTATTTTGTAAATAAACAGGCTGCGGTAAGTTAAAGCAAGTGAATTATCAAAGACATTCAGTTCAATTTAAAGAAGCTATATGTACTGGTCAAGCCAAACTGGACACTTTTAATTGAGAATTTTCAAACTCTACAGGTGACAGATCACCATTAGCAGAATGAAGTCGCTCCAAGTTGTAATATTTCATGTAAGCCGTCACATCTTGCTTCATAAACTCCCTTGTTGGTTGAGCAACTTTAAAAATCCAATCGTGTTTCAAATTACCAAAGAAACGTTCAACGACGGCATTATCCCAACACGCACCCACATCCCCCATACTGGCTCGGACACCATAGTTCGATAGCAGCTTACCGCAATAGACTATCAAAAAGATTTAGAGATTTTGTAAGTACATGAGTAAAAAATAATATTATCCTAGAATCAGTTTACCTTGAGCCTTTATATCTGAAAAAGGCTTTCTTCCGGGCTATTCTGGAACAGAACCTTATTACAGTCATAGTCATTATTTTGTAACCCTCCCTTAACAGAGAATGTGCAGAATTTTATTGTTGCCACGTTCATTCAAAATCTAAATAAGGATCGATGATTTGAGGGTGCCAATTTTGAGACAGTTTTGTCATTCTTTCTCTAGTCGGCGCATAAATTGGTACAATATAGACAATATTAACCACCAATTCTAATCCAGTGCTAGATAAAATCTCTTGTCCCGCAAAAGTGTGACCTGCAAGCTCATAATCATAAAGCATTATTTTTTGATTCTCTATTGCCGTAAGTATTGAAGGATACGATTGAATTAATAAATAAAAATCTCCACCGATGCCCCACAACCCGACTTTTTCTTGCTGCGTTAGTTTCTGCTGGATCCGATTAAATAGAGCACCCAAGTAACCATTATACTGAGAGAAACGCTGCTCAACAGCAAGCTTAGCGGAGTGTTTTATAACGCTATGATGACTTATTTGCACCGTGGTCACTTTTTTTAATAGCAACAATAATCTGGGAATGTCACCTGTGGTTAGCTGCTGTTGATTGATAATTTTCAAACCCGCTTTTTCAGCAATTAACTTGAGAGAGTCTTTGGTGTAATAATGAATATGTTGGCAATGAACAATATTGGTCACACCCAAGTTATCTGTAAAAGCATCTGGACTGCAATCTGGCACTTCGATGAAAATAATACCGTCCTCAACTAGACATTCGCTCATTTGCGTTAAATAACGCACCGGTTCGACTATGTGCTCAAGAACATGTGTGCTGATTGCGATATTGATTGGATATTTAGCAAAATGAGGTAGGATTGTATCCAGTTGATTTAAGTTAGCAGTAATATGTTCGACTGTATTCGATTGTATGTGGTCGTGAAAATCTACACTAGAAAGCTTGATTGAAAACTCTTTAAATTGACTATCAATATGCTTCAGCGTCGCACCACCACCCGCGCCAAAGTCAACAATATGCGCGCCCATTTTTATATAGGATGCGAAAAAAGCTGACATCTCCTCATAAGGAGACTTCTCTCCTTCAGGAGTATCACACCACATATCAGGCTCTAGCGCATTGGAAAAATAAAGTGCACCAAATATTGCATCAGTATAAGGGATGGTTACTTGAACATGGCTACAATGCTGGCACTGTCCGATAGGGAAACGGAGCACTTGCCTTTTGAGTTCTTTAGCCTGCTTATCCCAAATGCCGGAGGTAAGTGTATCTATGTGCTGCCATGCTGTATGACCGCATACTTCACATGATGTTTGCGTCGCAACTATCGTGCTCATCTTAGTCATTCCCGGTATAAAAAGGGTCTAAAACATTATGCCAATCTTGGCTAAGTGCTCGCATCTTTATCCTTGTTTCTGCAAGTTGAGGACTCATAAAAACGGTATACTTAGCCGAAGGGATTTGGCTACTGCATAAGATGGGGTGCTGCTGGAGTATTCTGTCTTTTAGTGCGTAATCAAACAGCACAATATTGCCTTGCTTAATCGAGTCATTTATATCAGCATGCTCAGTCATCAGGTTATAAAAATCAGCCCCTACTCCCCAAATACCAACCTTACCATCTCGGCTTATACTCTCACGTAATGCATCGGCTAGATTAGCCCGTAATTGACGACATTGTGCTTGATAATGTTTGATCACATTCGCGGCATCAAATAAAGAAGATGATGGATGAGATTGGACTATTTCATTTGGGGTTAGTAATACCTGTAATCTGGGTATATAGCCTGTTGTTATACGACTAATTTTGACCACTTTAAATCCAGCTCGTTTCGCTGTAAAAGTTATAGAGTCTGCCGTATAGTAATGGATATGCTGTAAATTAACTAAATTACTCATACCAATGGATTGAAGGATATGGCATTGTGAAAAGTCAGGAACTTCAATAAACACCACCCCACTTGGGCTCAATTGTCGTTTGATATGCTGTAAAAAGTTAACTGGATTAATTACATGCTCTAATACATGCGAAGCCATCGCTAAATCAATCCCCTCTGGCCAATGTTGGTTAGGCAACTGATCGAGATTATTTAAATCGAACGAGAGATAGTAAATATTATCTTCAGAAAAACGGTCATTAAAATCGATACCGACTAACTTACTGTCTGGCAGTCGTTTATTGGCAGCTGCTAATAGTTTCCCTTCGCCACAACCAAAATCGACGACAGTCTTAGGTGTCGAATCATTTAATGCAAAGTCTATCATCTCTTCATATGGACTATTATCACCCACTAGAGTTTCATGCCACATGACGGCTTCTTGGGTAGAGTGAAAATACAACTTTTCAAATAAAGCTGGTGTATATTCATGACTAATCTGCACGTGTCCACAATGTTTACATTTAGATAAAGGATAAACTGAGTTTTGACGGGAAAGTATTGTGCTACTTTCCTCCCATATCCCAAATGAAATATCTGAAAATATTTGCCATTGCTGACGGTTACAAAGCTGACATGAAGCTATAGCCATAGGTGAAGTCCTAGTTGGTAATACCGCCGTCAATCGTCAGCGTCTGCCCAGTGATAAATGCTGCTTCATCGGATAACAAGAAACTGATTGCAGGGGTTATATCTGCAACTGTGCCCAAACGATGCATAGGTGTACGGCGGATAATTTGATCGCGTTTTTTATCTGAAAGTGTCGACGACATCTCAGTGTCGAGATAACCAGGAGCAATCGAATTAACGGTAATATTTCGGCGGCCATTCTCTCTAGCAAGTGCACGGGTTAAACCATCTAACCCCGCCTTTGACGCAGAATAGGCTGCAAGACCAGTATAACCTCGACTACCAATGATTGAGCTTATATTGATAATTCGCCCCGCAGTATTCTGCCTTAAGAATACCCTAAGTACTTCACGGGCAAAGTACAACGCACCGTTTAAGTTCACTTGCAATAACGCATCAGATTCTACATTAGGAAAGGTGGCTAACACCCCCTCTTTTGCAATACCGGCATTATTGATGAGCCCCCAAAGTGGTACTTCTGCCCATTCACAGGCAGATTTTACAAATGTAGCGGTTTGTTCTGCATTACCGACTTCACATTGAAACCACTTAACATGTTCGTTGTTATTTACTAGGTCGTCGACCGCCGTCGTTTTATTGCGACTACAGGTAGAGACCTTATAACCTTGATTAAGTAAGTGAATAACTATGCCTAAACCCAGCCCACGACTACCGCCTGTGACCATAATGTGTTTCATTGAATCAACCTTTGTTTTTTACCCGTCGCAGAAAGACTAATTTGCTCACTAAAGGTGATAATTCTAGGGCGTGCCGCAGGTTCTAATTGTTCGGCAAGTTCTTTAAGTGCTTCTTTAGCAATCTGTTGATCATCAGCGCATAACTCTACGCAAATAAGTGCCCCTGTAATAGGGTTAGCTTTGGCATAGACTCTTGCGTCAGTTATTCCAACCAATGCAATAATTTTTTGCTCTAAGGTTTCAAGATTAACCTTAACACCACCTACATTCACTAAACTATCTTCTCGACCAGTAAATAATACTCTGTCACCACTGAGTGTAATACAGTCGCCGGTGTCGATAGACTCGTTAAGCCTGTTTAATTGTAATGTATGCGTAGCGGTTAATTGCAAGCCATTAAATTCTTGTTTTAGCCAAGTTCGAGGAAAGCCCGCTAATCCATCTTTAACTGAAAATATGACACCAGCTTCAGTCGTTGCGTAGATATGACGCACCTTAGCCTTAGGACATTGTAACTTGATAGTATCTAAGGTGTGCTGGTCTGCTATTTCTCCGCCCAGAGTAATAACGGCCAATGGTGGTGATTTTGTATGCCAGCTCATTAATAACGCCCGCATCATTGAAGGAGTCGCACTAATGGCATTAACATTATGCTTTATCGCAAGCTCGGCTTTGCATTGAAGATTGGCATCAACATCGGCAATCAAGGTGTCTTTACTAACAATAGCCTGCAAAATGACTTGTAAACCAGCAAAGCTCATTGGGTGATAACAAAGTAGCCACCTGCTAGCCACTTTTTCGGGATTGTTAGCATTTTTAGGCATCAATTTGCTTAGCCGATGAAAAACCAACTTGGGTTGCCCCGTCGTACCCGATGTTAATAGTCCAATAGCGAAACCTGTTGGAAGATTGCTGCCATCAATATCTTGATTAGTTCGATTAAAAATAACTGGGATATCAGCTTGTTGTGCATCAAGCATCGCCTGGATCATTTTCGATACTAGAGGACTATTTGAGGTGTTATCAGTACCACTAAGTTCGATAAACGCTCTGCCTTCACAGCTAGAGCTAGGAGTAAAATCAATTCCACTGCACTGTAAGTCCGGCTCAATTAATGAGAATAGCTCATCGATAACAAACATTAAACTGCAGCACCTTCATAAAGCGCTATCAGTTCAGCAATGCTGTGAAACGTCTTAAATCCATCACGAAAAGGATCTATTCCGGTTGTTAATTCTAAAGTCACAATCAATGTTGCTAAGTCCAATGAGTCCATTGGTAAGTCGACTAAAAATTCTGACTCGACAGTTATTTCAGGACAAACCTCGGCCTTATTTTCAATAATTTGACGGGTCTCATTGAGGATGATATCGGCTAAGTTACTCATATATTATTCCAATCATTAAAAGCGGCTGAAATTTTATCTAAGCTAAAATGTTGCTTTTGGGTTAACCAATCTTCTTTTAGCTGCTCAAAAATGTGCACATCCAGTAGCTGGCCATTTTTACAAATATGTTGCTTTAGGTGACCGACTAAACGCGTTTTATGCAATGTCTGTAGCTTGACCACTTTTTCATTTGCATCAAGTACATAGTTTACAATTTTGTTGAGTTTTAGCTGGTAAAAAACATAGTTACAAATATAAGTATGCATTGTGACACCATATTTGAGTCTCGCATGACGCTCATAAATATAAGACCCCGTACTGCAGCGTTGGTGTTGTCTATCTATATCGGTAAAACACAAAAAGCCAATTGAAACACCATCATCTTGGATCATGTAACCACGATAGTTGTCATTTTTTTCAAGTGACTGTATCCAGTTTTTTTGTTTGTCTAATGATGGCTCTTCAAGATCACTGAACATGTGTTTAGTAATTTCTGGATCGGTACGCCACTTGAGCAATAACTCTGCATCACTGACATCTACACGTTTAAAATTTAACGCCATTATCTACTTCTTAATTTGCTAAATAGCCGCCTTCAACTGGCAGTGTGACAGCGTTTATCCACTTAGCAGCGTCGCTAAGTAAAAAGGCTACCGCATTGGCCACATCTTCTGGCTGCCCTAATCCCATAGGATGTTGGTTAAGCATATGCTGATATTGTGCTTCGGTCATACTGTCTTGGGTGCGTTGTGCCATCTCTGTTTCAACGAGTGCAGGCGCAACACAATTAACCCTAATATTATCCCGCAGTAACTCCATCGATAACCCTCGAGTTAGCGACATTAAACCTGCTTTGCTTGCGCCATATACTGTATTACCTGTTTGGCCAATAAGCCCCGCAATTGAGGACACAAAAACAATCGCACCTTGCTTAGAGCGATCACGCTTGAGCCTGAAACCTTTGGCGATAGCCATAGCACTAGCTAAATTGACATGCATAGTTTCGTTAAAAAATGCTTGGTCAAATACCCGTATAGGTTTGGTTATTTGAATGCCTGCGCAATGAACAAAACCATCAATATAACCGTATTCTTTAACTAATGACTTGACCCAATCAGAAAGTTTATCGGTATCAGCCATATCAAATGGCGAACAAACATGACCGCAGCCTTCAAGGCTTGAGGCTGTTTTTTCAAGAGCGACCAGGTCGCGACCATTGAGTATCAAGGTTGCGCCCAATTTAGCGAGTAACACGGCGCATGCGCGGCCAATGCCTGCCGATGCGCCAGTAATCAATACTCTTTTACCGCTGAAATCCATAGGATTAAAGATCATCTCGGTACCGACTAGTTAATTATACAGTTAAATGTTCTTCAACCAGTGTAATAAGATCCGCTACTGTTTTGATTTCTTCTAATTTGTCACCTTGAATGATGATGTCAAAATATTCATCAGCCATTGCAATCACGCTCAGAAAAGCTAATGAATCCCACTGCTCAAGCTCCATCAATACTTCATCACCTTTTAAGGTGTTATCATCAAGTTCTAATATCTCTTCTAAGTTGTTTAAAAATTCTTGTCTGTTCATCTTATTCACCTCTAATTTATCGTGTTTTTTATTTACAGTGCCGCTAAATAGTGTATCGGCAAAAATAGGTATTTGTTTATGTTAATGTGCTGTGCGTTGTGCCACATGAGCATTTATCTTTGTAAGCTGCGGATTATTAAGCAGCAAAGTACAAATTTTTTCAGGACTCGCCTCAAGCCAGTCATTGCCTAAATGCTCAAATAGTTGTTCAACAAGATGAAGGTCATCTTGTTCATCAACGCAAAGCCTAAACTGCCCCCAGATTAATTGACCGGTTTCTATCGATACAATATGCGCATCGGGTTTGCTATAAAGATAAAGGGTCACATGTTCTCGTTGTGGCTGAGTCGTCGCCTCTTTATAGGCGTTTGACAGGCTTGCCATGTTAAATACTTCCACATCAAACCCCCTGGGGAAATACGCGAGGCTAATGTGTGTGTACTGTGATATGTCCCCTTGACGATGTTGTTTCACTGCCTCATCAATAAGGCTGGGGCAGATAAGCGGACAATCCCCCGTGAGACGAATAATAATATCCTCATCGGTTGCCTGTGCCATTAATGCTGCGTGATAAAAACGATCTAGTACATCATGTTCGTCACCACAAAAATACAGCTGCTGATTGGCTTCACAATAGTCAACAATGGGTTGATCTGTCGACTCAGTAGTGGTGGCGATAATATGAATATCAACCAGTGTTGACTGCTTAACTCTGCCAATGTGATATTCCAACATAGGGCGACCATTTATTGGCGCTAACACTTTGCCAGGTAATCGACTCGATCCCATGCGAGCTTGCGTAATGCAAATGACGCGCATTTATTTCTCCTTTTTAATTAAAGGAAAAGACAGATAAGCTTCTTTCATTGGCTCGCCAAAGGCAACATCTTGGGTAGCGATTTGGCCAATTATTTGAGGTAAGTAGCGCGTGTGTAGCCCATGAGCGGGTCTAACTGATCGCACATTTTCAGCGGTAAACTTTTGGCCTTGTTTAATGGCCTGCGAAATATACAAGGAACGCCTGAAATCTCTTCCACCTGCTTCACTGGGTTTTACTTCATAGCCAGCAACGCCCAGTGCACTGTGCACTTTATCCGCTTGTTGTTTTAATTTAACAAATTCATCAGGTTCTAATGAAAATGCAGCATCTACTGAGCCATCACTTTTATCGAGTGTAAAATGCTTCTCAATAACACTTGCACCAAGCGCTACCGCGGTAATAGATGCGGTATTTTCAATGGTGTGATCACTCAAGCCGATAGGAAAATCAAACCGCAGGCACAGATCGGTAATAGTGCGTAAATTACAATCTTCAATCGGCGTTGGGTAACCGCTAATACAATGCAGTAATGCCAACTGCGTGCCACCTGCCAAGGCAACAGCTTCAACAGCCTCTTCAATCTCTTCCAGAGTGGCAAGACCAGTTGAAATAATGATTGGCTTACCGGTTTTTGCTGCAGCGCTAATCAATCCGATATCGTTAATTTCAAAAGAAGCAATTTTATAAGCAGGGCAACCAAGGGAGTCAAGCAGTTCAATGGCGCTAAGGTCAAAGGGAGATGAAAATAATGTAATATTATTTTGTTTTGCTCGTTCAAATAGCGCTTTATGCCACGCCCAAGGGGTGTGGGCCTCTTGATAAAGGTCATATAGCGTACGACCAGCCCAAAGGCCACCTTCAATACTAAACTCTGGACCATTATGGTTTAGCGTTATTGTATCAGCGCTATAGGTTTGAATTTTGATAGCGTCAACACCTGTTGCCGCTGCGGCATCAATCATCGCCAAGGCTTGATCTAAATTACCTTTATGGTTACCTGATAATTCTGCAATAACATACGGTTTATGCAGTGGGCCTATTTCTCGGCCATCGATATTAATTGTGGAAGCAAACATGCTTATTCTCCCGAACTTAACTGCGGTTTAATATCGCTACGCCAGGCGTCATGAAAATGTCGGATCCTGTCTTCACATTGACCCAATATGCCAGGTGTATTAACAGCAGGCATATTCGCTTGGCAAGATTCAGCCACTAATCGGTCTTCTTCCAAAATGGTATGGTTAAACTCTGTAAAGTTAGCTTTAATGACCGCTTTTACAGCATCACTTGTGGCACTGCCATCCAGTCTTTTTATCATTCGTAGCTGAAAGTTCAGTTGAGATTGGGTGGATGTTAACGGATCATAGGTTTGTAGCGACATTAGCGACCCATTGGTTAATCCAATCGCCATATTAGGGTAAATAAAGAAGTGATTATATTCAGTATACTCGCTACTTTGTTCAAGTTTTAGGTGTTTTCTCGCCCCTGCCCACCATTTTTTAGGCGTATCTTGCAGCGGTGTATTACCCGTTGTGTGGCCATTAAAAAACTCAATGTCACATTCTGCTTTGGCAAATTTGGCAAACGATTCCGGGTGTACACCAGCGACATGATAAACTTCTAGTACCGTTTCGCAGGCGATTTTCCAATTGGTATTCCACTGATAATGACCTTGTTGAACGGGATCGGTAAACTCAGCTGAAATACGGCTTAAAATGGGATAATACGGCCCAAGATAATTTTCAAGTGACGGGCCAGCTTTCGCGACGCGAACAAAGAGCAACTCTCCGCAACTTTCTAAAGTAAACTCTTTCAGTGATAACGCCTTTTTAGCAGCCTCATCTAAACCAAAATCAGTACGATTTTGTGGAACGCCAGCCAATGCACCATCGCTTTTGTAACTCCAACAATGATAAGGGCATACTAGTGGCCGATTGCCCTGAGTTTGTGTTTGAAGCTGTGCTCGTCTATGACTACAAATATTAAGCAATGCACTAACTTGACCATTAAAATTTTGCACCACTACTGGGGTATTACCCACTTTAAGGGTAATAAAATCATGATTTTTAGCTACTTGATCTTTAAAACCAACAAATATCCAATTTTTCTCAAACACTTCTTCGCGCTCAAGTTCAAAGGTGGCCTGATCATAATAATGGGTCGGGTGAATGGCTTGTGTCACTATCATTAAAGTTCCGATTTTTGTTGTATGTTGACAATCAACTTTTTAATAATTCGTTGACAGCCAAGGCCGTCAATCAGTTGACGAGCAATGTCACTCATGCCTTGTCTCAAGCATTTATCATGCCAGAGGTTTACAGCATCGACTTTGATTTTACTCAACAAATCGTTATTAATATGACTATCAGCTTGGTTACAGTCAAAAGCACGCATATCAATAGCATTATACCAGCTGTTATTCAGCGGTGAGCCAAGTGCTGGTAATTGATTATCAACAGTGACTAACGCTAACGTGGGTACACCTTGGCTTGATAACTCCCCCAAGGTGCCACCCGCTGCCGATATTGCTAACCCTGATTGCATCATTATTTGAGCAACTGATGGAGGGTTACAAATAATCGAAAAGTTTGAATGCTGTCTAGCCAATTGCTCTAAAACTAGCTGTTGCTGATGGACTTGACCAATCAACAAGCAGACATGCGCTTCAGGTAGTGCGTCAATAATGGCTTTTGAAAGTGGTAGCGCCAAAGATTTTGGGTCTGTGCCCCCTAAGGCGATGAGTAAATTTGGACGCTCAGCTATTGGGATATAATCTTGAGCAGCAAACTCTTTACGTAAATAGGTATATTCAGGCCCTAAGCAAAAAGTCGCATTAGGCGCTCGTTTTCGGTACTCTTCAAGACTGACATTGGGGGCCGGATTAATGACAAAGTCCGCCCAAATAGGTTGATGGTCTAAGGCATCATCTAGCTTAACGATAAAAATAGTAAGTTGATTGAGTTCTAACCACTCATCTGTTGTCAGATCATAATCATCAACAATAATGGCGGTAAACGCATGCGGTAAAAGTTCATCTGTCGATAATGGCGCTGCTATTTGTTGCGTGTTGAAATTAGCCTGATGCAGTTTATTAAGTAAAGGCAAACTACAGGTTTTATAAATAAAAGTGATATCAAAAAAAACCTGTGCTGCCTGCGCAAGCGCATATAGACGCATAATATGGCCAGCGCCTATACCATGGGAGTTATTTCCGTAAAATGCGACCCGTGGTTTAACCGGCAAGAAAACCACCATCAACGGCTAAAGTAATACCTGTTGTATTGGCACTTAAGCCACTCAGTAGAAAATAAACACTATTAGCCACATCCTGTGGTGAACTTAACCCTAATGGGTGAGCATCAACTAAAATCTGGCTTTGCTGTTCGCCTAAGGCCGAAAATTGAAGCTCTGCTTTTGCACCACTAACAACAGCAGGCGCAACACAGTTTACTCTAATTTTTTTATTGGCTAACTCCAATGCTGCTGACTGGACCATAGATGATAGCGCCGCCTTTGAAGCCGCATATAATGTCCTAGCCTTTAAGCCTCTTTGACCAGCTGCAGAGCCGATAAATACAAAACTGGCTCCTGAGTTGAAATGTTTCGCCTTAGAAAAAGCCGCTATTAACAATACAGCAGCAGAAAAATTAACATCTAAATATTGGCTAATCTGTTTAGGTGAAATAGTTCTTAGTGGGCTATAGCCTTGATAACTGGCGCTATGCACTAAACCATCTATTGCACCAAATTGGTTGATAAGCGATTTAACCCAGGATTGAATATCTTCAAGGTGACTTAAATCAAAAGCTGCTATTTGATGATGTTGTTGAGTTAATTGACGTTTTGTTTCAATAAGCGCCGCTTCTCGCCGGCCAACTAAAATGAGCTTTGCACCACATTCATCCAGCTTTTTGCAAATAGCGAGTCCAATGTCTGAATCCGCCGCAGCACCGGTAACAACATATAACTTATTGGTTAAATTCATTATAGTTATTGCACCAAGGTTAATGGCTCAAAATCATCACTTATCTCTATAATTTGTGGCGCAAGTATTGGGCCGATATCGGTAATAATAGCTCCCCAAGACCAGCCAACACCAAAACCACCTAACATCACTTTCTTTGTATCAGTTTCGAAAAAACAGCCTAACTTATGGCAAATGGCTAACGGTACAGAGGCGCTGGAGGTATTACCAAAGTCAGCCATGTCGATGAGGTATTTATCTTGTGGGATTTTGGCTTTTTTACGCAAATGTTCAAGAATAAATTGATTAGCCTGATGCATAACGACCATATCTAAGTTATCTGCTTCAATATTAGCTAAAGCCAACGAATCTTTGATTAACTTAGGCACGACTTTCAGCGTAAAAGAGAATACCGCGGCGCCATTTAGATAAAGTCGAGACTCTTTATATAGCTTCTGTTCTTCTTCACTGCTTCTGGCCTCAAGTTTTGGCATCGTCGGGTTTCGTCGCCCACCCGCTTTTACAGCAATATGCTGACCACCAGTACCGTCGGTGCCAAAAACTGCGTATGAATCTGACCAATTTTCATCAAATTGTAATGCTGTAGCTACGCCCGCATCGCCAAAAAGAGGAAGAGTACCGCGATCATCAGGCAAAAGATGACGACTAGACGTGTCGCCACACAGCACTAAAGCCCGCTGACCATCAGAGCCATTAAGCATTTGGCTAGCCATCCAAGTAGCATAAACAAAACCCGAGCAACCCAAACTCACATCAAGACATGCAGCACCTTGAGACAAACCGAGTCTGTTTTGCATTAAACATGCAGTGGCAGGGAGTGCATAATCAGAATCCTGCGAGGCATAAATCAGTACATCAACAGACTCAGGTGCCCAATTCAGTCGTTTTAATAAGGTTTCAGCAGCGGCAATACACATGTCCGATGCGCATAAATGTTTTGGAAGAATTCGACGACTATGTATTCCTGTGCTGGCATAAATCTTATCAGCCTCATCCTGAGTGAAAATATCAGGTGTTTCAACATATGAATGTCTATGGGGAGGAACAGCGGCTTGCATACCTGCAATTTTGACTGATTTTATCACAGTTTTCATAGATAACCTTGTTGAAATAAATGAATAATGTTGGTTTTAACTATAACATTGAATAATATAGCTTGAAAGTGTCATGCTAGCGTCAAATTTGCACTAACCTTTTCTATATAGTGAAAAAATCAGGGATAAGAAATGACCATAACTACTGTTAACAAGGTTTCAATTGCTGGCATTGTCTCCGTCTTACCTGAATCAATTTGTGAAAACACCGACGACACTTCTGAACTTGCGAGTCAAGAAATGGCGCGAATTGTTGCATCTACAGGTATCCATTCAAGGCGTGTAACTGCAGCTGAACAGACGGTATTAGATCTTGGGCTAATTGCATGTGAATCGTTATTAGGCGAGTTAGCTTGGGACAGAGATGACATATCACTAGTAATCTTTGTTACTCAAACCCCAGACTACCCATTACCTGGCAACGCGATACAGTTACAGCATCAACTAGGATTAAGTAAAAGCACTATCGCTTTTGATGTTAACTTAGGTTGTTCAGGTTTTATTTATGGATTGTGGCAGACATCGCAATTACTCAGCGGATTACCAACAGGTAAAGCATTATTGATTGTAGGTGATACGACCAGCCATCAGTACAGCGAAAATAACCGTGCAGTATCATCGCTATTTGGAGATGCGGTTAGTGCTATTGCGCTTGAGAAGATTGAGAATTGCGATGAAATGGTTTTTTCATTAGGTTCTGATGGCGCAGGAGCACCCTACCTTATTCAGCCCAATGGTGGTGCTAGAAAACCCAATTGCGCCCCCGAGCTATTTATGGATGGTATGCAAGTATTTGTATTTACATTAAGAGAAATCCCCACATCTGTTAATACTTGTTTAGCTCATAAAGGCTGGCGAGTGGATGATATAGACTACTGCGTGATGCACCAAGCTAATGAAATGATGCTAAAGCGTTTAGGTGATAAAATAGGTATAAGTCAAGAGCAATTAATCATCTCAATGGGAGAGATTGGCAACACTAGTTCTGCATCAATACCATTAGCATTATGTGTAAGTCTGCAAGCTGTATTGTTGCACCAACCGACTAAATTACTGTTGTCGGGGTTTGGGGTTGGGTGGTCTTGGGGAACCGTAGCTCTTACATTACAGCCACTGAAATCATGTAAGGTTATCGATTTAAAAACATCAACTTAACTTGGATTCAATTACATCTATTATCGCAGTAATGGCGGAAGCTCATATTCTAACTAATCTGCTAAACATAGCCAGTCATGACGTTCTTGTGCAACTAACATACTGGGAATAAGCACTAATATTTGCTTTACATGTAAAAGTGAAACAAGCATTGGTTCTAAATACTCTAAACATTCCCGCAGGCCTTCAGAACCTTCAGCTTCATAACCTAATCTAAATGCATGTGCCGTTGCAATAGCTTCTCCGCTAAGGTATTTGATCTACATAATGTCATAGTTATAAATCCTTATATTGATCACCATGTATCCCAGCACCATCTAGACTTGACGTGGTTTGGTTGATACGACTAACCCAGCCATCAATATAGACGAATACTGAGGCTACATAAGTATCCGTCTGTATCGGTGGCTCGCATACTGAACACCTTGATCTGAACGTATTATCAATCCAGCTTTAGGTTTTCGTTGCCATATAGCCATTGTGAGCGTATCACAAACGAGTTGTGCCTTCATTCTGCTGCCCCATACTCCAACCAACAACTTTACGGGAATAAAGATCGATTATGACTGCTAGATACAACCATCCTTGAGCCGTCCATAGTAGAGTAAGAGGCAGAGCGTAGTCGAACTATTTCTCTGCTTCTCCTCTCCGAACCGTACGTGCACCTTTCAGCGCATACGGCTCTCCGCTTAATTGTGGCTAACTGCCATGGCAACATCGCTATAGCGAGATGTGACAGTATTCCTAATTTCATCTCTAAGGTAGGGGTTTGCTTCTGGTGCTCGCCATCTAAAGGGTAATTTAGTGCTACTCACTAATCTAAATAGTGACGCGCCACATAAATTTCCACGATTGCTTTTGCCAAATAACACCCATGTCGTTGCCTGATTTGGTGTCGGACGTTTGATCCATTTCATCATTAACGATTTAATAGAACAACGATATTTCCTAGCCAACCACTTAGCGAGTTTCCAGAAAATAATACGATCAATTTTGTTGTAAACTTTCGCGGTGTAATCAGTATGTCGATAAAATTGTGCCCAACCCTTAAGTTTGCGATTGAGTTGTTCCACTTTGTCTATCTTGCTACAGCTATGATCCCCTGATAAAGCCTGACTCAATGAATGAGAAAATGCTTTTGCTTTACCGTTTGGAATACCAGACACCACTCGCATATTTCCCTTAGGTCCACGCTTTCGAATGATCCTATGTCCGAGAAATATAAAACCGTCATTCACATGTGTAATATGAGTTTTATCCATATTTAACGTGAGTTGCAGCTTACCTTCTAGGAAGTGTCGACATTGGTCCCGAATTGCCTTTGCTTGTTGTTTATTGCCTTTGACAATCACTAGAAAGTCATCAGCATAACGGCAATAAGCAACGGCTGGTTTCCATTGTCTGTTTTCCTCAACCGCAGGTTTTCGCTTGATTTTGATACTGTGGTTCCAGTACCAGCGGTCTTTACGGGCTTTCTTACTCAAGTAACATTTATCCAAATATTGATCAAACTCATTAAGCATTATGTTTGACAATAACGGAGAAATAACACCACCTTGTGGTACGCCTTCGCTTGTTGCACAAAATAGGTTACGTTCAATGTGTCCAGCTTTAATGAAGCGCCAAAGCAAATCATTAAATCGACGGCAGTTGATCCGTTTACGAACACATTTCATCAATAATCGATGGTGAACTGTATCAAAATAGTTTGATAGGTCTCCTTCAATTATCCAGCGACCTCTAGACTCATTGGATTCGGTCATTTGTAGTTTAACCGTACGAATGGCGTGATGGGCACTGCGCTCTGGTCTAAAGCCATAGGACAACGAATGAAAATCATTTTCCCATATCGGCTCCATTGCCATGAGCATGGCACGTTGAACTATTCCATCCCTAAGTGTTGGTATACCTAAAGGACGTAGCTTTCCATTGGCCTTGGGGATATAGATCCGTCTAGCAGGCATCGGTTGATAGTTACCTGACACAGCAGATTATTTCTGATCTCATCAAGATAACCAGCCAAATTAGCCTGTATATGAATCTTTGTTATTCCATCAACACCAGGCGTTTTAGCACCTTTTGAAGAAAGCGTTACTTCAGCCGCTTGGCGAAGCCAATGCGGGTGACTGATAAGGCGCAGCAGTCGATTAACGCGACGCGTTTTATCGGTTGCTGTCCATGCTGCTAATTTACGTTGCTGTTCGCTGATTATCAAAGGTCTTCACCTCATTAAGGTCAGGTAATTTACTTACGCAAATCAATTAAACTGTGTCCCTTCGCCATGTAATGAGCTTTCCCCATCTCAGACTACTACGAACACTCCGCCAGTTTGTTTGTCATCAGGGTCATGCTCCCTTAGCATTCAAAACAAACCCTCCCCGGTTTACCTACCTGAACTCGAACATATTGGGGTGGATGCCGATCGCAGTCTTTGACCTTATCGTGCTGTAAGGTGATGATGCTTAAACGCAGAATTGTGATTTAACGTTTATCCATTAATAAGTACATATTTATTACTCAATTAATTCGGCAATAGTGCCCATACATTTAGCACTATTACTGCACCATATTGCCTGTTAATTCGTGTAGGCAATGGCGACGTTTCAGCCCATAGATGCGGGTTAATCGGTTCATGTTCTTCATCCGTCCAATACTTAGTCTAGAGAAGCATCTTGGCGTAACGAATTCGCCTCACTCCCCGTTGTCAGCGAGTTACATCACCTTATCAGCATACGATAAGTCACTGCCGCTCAGACTCAACTATCTGCACAACCAGATAGTGCCATAAACAAATTAGCTCCTGCCGTAGTGTTCATGTATTTCAGATAGACTCGTGGTTCATTAAAGCATTCCATGCTAGTGCTGAACTCCGGGCACACTGTACGTAATATCTTGAACCCACGCTTGATTGGCGCATTGAACATCAAAATCCTGTTCAAGCTCATTTTCATATATAGGCTTCTTGTGGTCGCTGTTGGTTGTTGCTTTGTACTTCTTTTTATAGCACACCCAAACGTTAGCTTCTTTCATCAATTGCGCAGTTTTCATACGCCCAGCAGGGTAATCAAGTGAATTCAATGCCTTTTGAATGCGTCTTTGTCCGTAGGTGTTATCGCTAAACTCGGCAATATTCTTCACCCATAGCAATATCTCTTGATGCTCTGTATCAACAGGTGTCAGAGACTTTCGCTTTTGATAGCTGTAGTAATTATTATTTTTCACACCCAACACGTGACACATTAATATCACAGGCCAAATCTTCTTATTTTGGGCAATAAACGCGTATTTTACTTCGCTTCTTGGGCAAAGAAGACCGTCGCTTTTTTTAATATTTCCCGCTCCATTTCTAAGCGTTTTACTTGTGCTTTTAGTTTGCGGGTCTCTTCCTGCTCAGGAGTTAGCTTGCCATTACCTCTAAATGCATGGCCATCATCATTTTCTGCTTCTTTTATCCAGCAGCCGAGTAGTTGAGGAGTCACCTCTAAATTTCTAGCGGCTTCAGCAATACTGTAATTTTGCTCTCTTACCAGTGCAATGGCATCAAGCTTGAATTTTTTGAATAGGACTTACGTGTATTAATTTGAATCTCCAGTTAAATCAATTATGTCTTAACTGGGTTAGCCGTATAAATTAAACCACGTCAGTATTTTTTATGCATCGCTTATGTAAAATTCAACATAAACATAAACAGAAAGATAAGAACTACTTAATATAAATTAAGTAGTATTCCTCTGACTCTTTACAATACGATACATATATCTCACGATTACAATTGGAATGGAAATTGCTTGAATTACTATTAGTCAAAATTAATAGTATGGAAATTTATGAGCAGCGAGTACACATTTTTAAGTCAATGTTTTGATGATTTATTACCTTTTCCACGCTCTATCACTGGATCAGGCATTGAAGCATCAATACATTATTTGCAGCAATTCATGCCCTTGTCTATTGAAAAAGTGCCCTCTGGAAGCCAAGTGTTTGATTGGACCGTTCCGCCAGAATGGCATTTAAAGCGAGCGACTCTTACTGGGCCTGCAGGCGAGCTTATCTGCGATACTAATATCAATAACTTGCATGTAGTAAATTATTCCATTCCCGTAAAAGGTATATTTGAACTTTCAGAACTTCAAGAACACCTGCATAGTCTTCCAAATTTACCAAAAGCAATTCCTTATGTTACGAGTTATTACAATCCCGTATGGGGTTTTTGTATTTCGGATGAAACTAGGCAAAAGCTCAAGCCAGGAGCTTACATTGTCAATATTGATACTGAATTTAAAACCGATGGTGGCGTTCCTTTCGCACATTGTGTTTTAGCAGGCGAAAGCAACAAAGAAATTTTATTAAGCAGTTATTTATGTCATCCATCAATGGCAAACAATGAATTAAGTGGCCCTTTGGTATTGCTATTGCTCTATAAACGCCTAGAAATGTGGCCCAAAAGGCGTTTTAGCTACCGATTTTTACTTAACCCTGAAACTATAGGGTCATTATGTTTTTTGTCGCGCTATGACCAACACCTTAAGCAAAATTTAGCCGCGGGTTTAATCTTAACCTGTGTAGGAGGAAATAATAATACTCTTCGGTATAAGTCAAGCAGGGGAAATAACAGTATATTTGATGAACTTATTTCTAACCTTAGCCAAACAGATACCGATTGGATTCATCAAGAGTTCACCCCATTGAGTGGTTCAGATGAAAGACAATACTGCTCACCAGGTTTTAACTTGCCGATGGGACAAATAGCAAGAACAGTTTACGGTCAATATAGTGGATACCATAATTCTTTAGATGACAAAGAAAGCATGGATATTAATCAACTTATTAAGTCAGTTGATCAAATTGAATCGATGTTAAAAATTGCTGAAGTATGTGGAAAACCAGTTAACCAGTCTCCATTTGGGGAACCTCAATTAGGTAAAAGAGGTTTGTACCCAACGATGAATAAGCCAGGAAATTGGCAATTATCAAATGATAATACTATTGATAACCGCAAGTTTCTTAATATTATTCTGACGACATTAAGCATGGCTGACGGGCAACATTCAAGTATTGACATTGCAAAAAAATGTCACTGCTCGATTCATGAATTAGCCGATGTGATAATGATATTAGAAGAAAAAGGACTCATTAAATTTAATCAGGAGCCATTAATATGAGCATCGTTTTTATTTGTGGCAGTCACCCACGCCATGCATTCATTGCAAGGCAACTGGCTACCACAGGAATTCTTAAAAGTGTTATTGTAGAACAGCGTGAGTGTTTTAATCCTCAGCCCCCGTTGGGAGTTGATAAAGCTCTAAAAGAGATATTTATTCACCACTTCACTCAAAGGGACAGAATTGAGCATGAATTTTTTGGTGAGGTAGATTGGCCCAACGTACCTATTCATCACATACAACTCAATAAACTTAACTCAGAGCAAGTACATACATTACTCACTCAAAGCAGCCCTGATTTATTAATCACATATGGTTGCCATATGTTAACTGAAGCCACATTGGGGTGTGTATCAGGGGAACGCTGGAATTGTCACGGAGGCTTATCACCACAATATCGTGGAGCCATCACACACTTCTGGCCAAGTTATATGCTTGAGCCACAAATGACAGGCATGACAGTACATGATTTAACTCAAAAGCTGGATGCTGGTGATGTTGTCCATCAATGTGTTGCTGATATGGTTAGCGGTGATACCTTGCACCAAGTCGCCTCTCGAGCGGTATTAAAACTAGGTGAAGAGTTACCTCAAGTGATTGTCAAACTGATTAAATGCGGTAGTTTAGTAAAACAAGCACAACGCAACAATGGAACTCTATGGCTCGCCTCTAAATGGCAACCTGAGCATTTACGGCTAATCTACGAAACCTACCAAGATAAGATTGTCGATTTATACTTGGATAAAAAAATCTCACAAAAACAACCTACTCTCTACCGACAGATACTTTAATTGAAAATCAATACTATTGTTTTCATTATATCCACATAGGCAGATTATGATTTTAGTTCAATACAACTTAAAACTTAACCATTATTTGCTATTAAATTTTATAAATAAAATAATGAAAATGGTTAATACTAATGATTGAGTTCAAACTATTAAAAAGCGGAGTTTTGAAGAATGCTTAAAAAAATTCCAAAAAAGTGGTTTCCAGAGGCGGCACATAGGCGGCACAACTTTTGACGATTTTATTAAATTATTGATTTTTAAGACAAAAAGAAGTGTTGTGGTCTCCCCACAGGGACTCGAACCCCGATCGGCCGCTTAGGAGGCGGCTGCTCTATCCTGTTGAGCTATAGAGAGACCCGTTGATTATACTGAGTTTATAATTGATTTAAACCCTTTAAATTTAATTGCTTAAATCTTAATCGCATTAATGATGTTTACGGATAATATTTACCTGATATGTGGTTCAAAACAGCGTTAATGGACTACAAAATACACTTAAATGTTATTGGTGATTAGTTTTTAATCGCAATATCATTTACTTGAATATTATCAGCGCCATCAATGCCATTAAATATTGCAGTGGCACTGTCTTCGCTGACTTGGTCAATAACAATATTTGCCCGACTTTTACTGGCTATTGGCCTCATTGTGTTTAGGCGGTCTGGGATATTTTTTTGCAATACGACCTGAAATTTATCGCCCATTTTCACCCCATTTTTACGGCCCAAATTAATGATAATTCTGTCGCCTTGTCTGGCGATAATTTGACCTAACAACGGGCGGCAATTTAACTGTTTATCTAAATTAAGCACACTCGTTTGAAAAACCTCACTGATGGCTTGACCATAGGATGAACGCCAAAAACGTTGGCTAGCGGGTGATACGGTTTCTTGTTTTTCAAACTCCCACTCTGTTGAGGTGGCAAACGTTTCTGTCCACACAACCTCACCACTAATGCCATGATAGAGCGTGAGTTTTATCATAAACTGCCTGATGGGGTAATCTTCGGTTAACCCCAAAAAACCACTTTGTGGAGGCTCAGTTGAAATATCAATGATTTCAGGCTGTAACACGTATTGGCTTTCGGTTATTTCGCCTAACCAGGTGGGAATACGATAACCTCTAAAGTTAACCAATTGGTTGGTGTTATCTATTTTTTCATCTGCATGTATTCGGGCAAAGCTATAACGTGATTGAGCGTTGATGGTTTTACCCAATTTTTCAGTCATTTGCTGTTCAAAGTTGGCTAATTGGCCATAACGTAATTGGGCGCGTTCTTGTAAATAAGATTGTGGCAACATAATGGCCGCTTTTAATGATTGGCTTTTGCACTGTGCGTTCGGCTCTTGCTCAGAGAGCGCTAACTGTAATACCACGGTGATGGTATTTTGGCTGATCATCTCACTCATTAATTCGACATTATTAGCGGAACCCATGCGTTGAATTTGAAACACATCTTGAGTCAATCGCCCTTGGTCGATGGATTGCTCGCTCGAAAAATTAACACCCGCTTTTAAGCTTGCGTAATTTAACGCTTGGCTAATGGCATCTTCGCGGGCTTTATCTATATCGCCGTTAACAATTTTTGCTCGACCAGTCACCTCAACCAGCTCAGCAAAAGCCGGTTGCACCTGAAATAGACTTGCAAATAGCATTAACGCTAGTGCAATTTTGCTTAAGCGTGTTGCGCGCTTAGTAAGGCGTGTTTGCGTCGGCATACGATATCCTAATGTCAAAAAATCGTCAGTTGGGCAGTTAAAATCGTTGATATTTAACAAGCAAAAATCGCGCCACTAAATTAATTAACACAATTGGGCTTGATCACACTCAAATACAGTAAAGCTTTTAAGGTATTTGCCGATAAAGTTTTATAGTTCATTTGCTGCTTTGTCGCGCACCGTGGTGACAAGCGAGGTAAAAATTATCAAGCCCATGATAAATATAAATAAAACCTTAGCTACTGACACTACAAACAGCAGACATTTAAAAGGAACCATCATGATTAATAGGTTTACTCTCACAGCAGTGCTGGCATTATTAACTGTCGCTGCGTGTAGCCAAACACCGAACCCGGCAAACAATTTAGCGTTTGAAAATAACGGTAAATACTCTAATGTTGCTGATGAAGATGGGGTTTATCAAAATCAGCTCATTTATGACATTCAAGGCGCAGGCTTAGCGCCTAAGGGCCAAGTTAATGTGTGGGCTGAAAAACTGGTTAATGAATTGGTTTTGCAAAACGATGCTTTACGATCGGATCAGCCGCTGCTTATTACAACCCCTGTACTGTCCAATAACTTAAATGCCACCAATGAGTTGGCGTTGCAGTTACAACAAGGCATGTTGGCTGCGTTTCATGCCCGTGAGTTTAATTTGGTTGATATGAATGTTGCGATTAATTTACGTGCAACAGAACAAGGCGAGTTTATGTTGAGCCGCAACTGGGAATTATTACCCTCGGGTTTACCTGTGTCACATGTATTAGTGTCAACAATGTCCATGACACCTGAAGGCGTTGTGTTCAACGGTCGAGTCGTTAATGTAACTAACAACCGTGTACTTTCTGCGGTGCAGTCATTTGTCGCGGCTTCGAGTTTGTCGGGTTATTTACAGCCATCTGAATTAATCGAATCTCGTAACGGCTTACTTTACCGCCATGAGAAAAAAGGCGACAGCCGTTATACCGTGTTAGGAGATGAGCTATGAAGCAACTACTCTGCGTTATTATGCTGGTTTTATTAAGCGGGTGTGCCAGTAAAGATAAATACGTACAGTGGGAAACCGAGGCACCAAAATCATTCCCAACGTTAACGGCGGTAGGTTATGCGCCTTTAGCAACGCAACCCAGCCCTGAAGCATCACATCGGGTTTTAATGGCGATGCAAGCATCAAAAATTGCCGCATACCGTGAGTTAGCAGAACAAGTTTACGGCCAAAAGATTTCAGCGAATAGTGATGTCAGTGAGTGGTTATTAACTGACGACAATGTTAAATCGAGTGTTAGTGGTGTTATTCGCGGTGCTAAAGTGGTTAAGACCTACCCTTCTGGTGAGTTTTATGTCACTGAATTAGCGTTAGACTTTAAACAAGTATGGCAATTGTACGAGCAACAAAACCGCCCTAAACGAGTTAAAGAAGTCACTTATTTTTAATGTTTAAGCTTATTAGCCATTTGGCTGATAGAAAAATGCCGCTGATAACCAGCGGCATTTTTTGTTCTAAAAACGGTAATTTATATCACTAACTTAAAAAGCTAATTTAAACACCAAACCAAACGCGGCCTGGTCTTCAATGTCTTCGGTCACTTTTGGATCGCTCAATTCCATTTCACCTCCAAAGTAATAACCAGCATAAGCATTAAGGCTTAAGCTATCGGTGGCTTTCCAACCTGCACGGACAAAACCGACCCATTCGTCAATCTCGATGGTTTGGTCATCGTCTGCGACTAAAAAGCGTTCGGTACGTTTTGAACTGCCAATGCCAAAATCAATATCTGGGCGATATTGATAACTTAACTCTAAGCCTGCAGGGCCACTGAAACCTGCTTGAAACGGGTTAGCTAGCACTAACTTGTCGTTAATTTGCCAGCGAACGGCTATGTATGGCACAGTGCGCACTTCTGAAATGTCATTCAAATAAGCCACCCCAAAACCCAGCATATTGCCTGAGTCAAAACGGTACATACTGGATGCTACAACACCGTAACTTTGTGCATTAGATGACGATGCAGTATCGGCATAAGCATATTTTAATTGTGGCGCGACTAAAAACATCCAATGTTTATCTAAGCGATATGTCAGTGATAATCCTGCGCTGTATTGATGAACCGTCGACCAGTCTTGCTCGGCTGATCGAAGCTGGGTAGCTTGGTTGATCCGCCAATCATAATCTAAATTATCATAACCAACATTTGCCCCTATAGACCATTGTCGATTTAACGGCATGGAGGCTGAAAAACTGGTTTTCCAAGCGTCACGCTGAAGTTCATTAGCACCATTAGCCCCAACATCCGCTGTGGCGGTTGAGGTGCGCGCAACCGTTAATGAAAAGGGTGAACGGTCAGGTGCGGCAATGGCTTGTTGGCTGAGCAATAAGCCAGGAACCAACAATAACGATTTAATCAATAAGCTCAGTACATTGGGCTTAGCGACAAAAGCTTTATAAGATGTCATAACGATGTGCATCCTTTCAAAATAAAATGATGAGTAGCATTAACTATCTGAACCAATACTGATTAAGTCACGCTTCAGTTCAAATCCTATGTATTATTTTATCGCAACTTTATGAGCCCGCAAAAACATCTCCGCGGTATCTTGTAGGTATTGTTGTCTGCTTAACAATAAATGATCTGTCTCTAACGCTAGCTCTAGACGTAACTTAAGCTCACCAAAAAGCATTAAACATAGCCTTACAGCACTGTCATGTGGGTGCTCAAAGTAGTAATCGCCATGTTGATTAACCTTGGTTAAATATTCACAAATTAATCCTAAAACATGTTTGGGACCCGCGTTGTAAAACAGTTTAGATGCCTCTGGATGGGTATCAGCTTGGGCAACACAGGTTTTAAATACTGTCATGGTGTCTTTGCTAACAATCAACTCTCCAAACTGTTTAGCAAATTGCAGTATGACTCGTTGAGGGTCTGCTGTATCCATTAAGGTATCACTAGTGAGTTGATGTACAACGCATTTTGAATCAATAGCGGCAACAAATAATTCATCTTTAGAACCAAAATGCGAGTAAACCGTTTGCTTTGATACACCCGCATTTTTTGCCACTTCATCCATACTGGTTAACGGAAAACCTTTTTGACAAAATAACTCCATTGCCGACTCAAGCACTTGATTTCGCTTTTGTTCACTGCGACTCAAATTCACTTGCTCGTCGTTATTTTGGGTTGAAGTATCTTTTGTCATGTGGGTTCCGTAGGGTGACTAAAAAGCAATTTCGATTAGCGGTTTGTGCTAGCACGATAAATTCATCATAACCAAAAATAGACTGGACAGTCTAGTTCTATAAAATTAGACTAATAATTCTAGTTAACAAATCAGTTACATCTTACAGTTTGGCGTATCGTTTTTTAGCGCTAAGATCTGAAATAAAGATGAGTTCCCATCGATACACATAGCGCTTTAAAGGATTATTTATGTTTGCTGCAAGCTCATTTACTCAACATGCAAAAGGCTTAGCATTAGGATTAAGCTTAATTCTGCTAAGTGGTTGTGGCTCTGAAGTCAAAGAGCATTCGCACACCATTGAGTATCAGTCCGTACAGGCGCAAACATTAGTCCTGAATGATCGCTACCTACAAATGCAAACTTACACTGGGACAATTCGTTCGGCTAACACCACAGGAATTGGTTTTGAGTTAGCTGGCAAGCTAAATAATATAGTGGTCGACAGTGGTGACAGCGTAAAAAAAGACCAAGTGTTGGCGCAATTAGATACCGATTTACTGATTGCTGAAAAACAACAGCTTGAAGCCAGTTTATTGCAAACTCAAGCAGACATCGATTTAGCCAAAAGTACCCTGCTTCGTACCAAAAAATTAAAAACACAAAACTATGTTTCAGCACAACAACTCGATGAAACCCAACAACAAGTTATCAGCCTACAAGCCAATCAAAAAAGAATAGAAGCAAGCTTAAGTGCCACCAACTTAAAACTTGAAAAATCGACATTACTTGCGCCATTTGATGGAAAAATTAGCCAGCGCTATCATAACCTTGGTGAGGTAATTGCCCTTGGTAGCCCAGTATTTACCTTAATTGGTAATAGCCAGGCAGTGGCTTATATTGGGGTTCCGGTCGATGTTGCGCAGCAATTAACGACTCAACAGCATGTTGATGTACGTGTTGGCAAACAAACCTTTACCGCCAAAATAGCCGGTATAAGTGCTGAGGTGAATGCCATTAGCCGTACCGTGCAGTTGCGGATTCAATTACCTGAGTCCGCAAGAGTGATTAACGGCGAAATTGCCTATCTAGCCTATCAACAAAATAATTTAACCGCCGGATATTGGGTGCCAATGTCTGCGCTTACTGACGGTGTGCGTGGACTATGGAATGTTTATGTACTAGTAAAAGATGATCAAACCCATTATCAAATTGAACGCAGAGACGTCGAGATTATCTACACCAATGAACAACAAGCATTCATCAACGGGGCAATTAAAGCCGATGAACAAATCGTGTCAGACGGGTTGCATAAAATTGTAGTTGGCCAAAAAGTCACTCTCGCCAATACCCAATTAGTGGGGTCGTTATGATTAAAGCGTTTTTAGAAAACGGCCGCTTAACAAGCTTATTTATTGCGCTGTTAATTGTTGCTGGCTTAGGGGCAATATCAAGCCTGCCGCGCACTGAAGATCCGCACATTACCAACAGGTTTGCCTCAGTGATTACCCAATATCCTGGCGCATCTGCAGAGCGGGTTGAAGCATTAGTCACTGAGGTGCTTGAAAACCAATTGCGCCGTTTAGAAGATTTAAAATTAGTGCAGTCGACATCTCGCCCTGGCATTTCGGTTATACAGCTCGAATTAAAAGACACAGTAGTCGATACCGATCCGGTATGGTCGCGTGCACGTGACTTAATCGCTGACAGTAAATTTTTATTACCCGAAGCGGCACAAAATGGTGTGTTAGATGATCAACTAGGCTATGCCAACACGGCCATATTAGGCATAGTGTGGACCGACGATTCTCCAGTAAGAGCCGACATACTTAACCGTTATGCTAAAGAGTTACAAAGCCGCTTACGCTTACTGAACGGTACCGACTTTGCCAAACTTTACGGTGCCCCAGAAGAGGAAATTCTGGTTGAGCTTGATGGCAATAAAATCAGCGAACTGCATTTAACACCTGCAGGAATTGCAGCGATTTTAGCCAATGCTGACAGCAAAATTTCTGCCGGCGAAATCAATAACAGTCAATTTAGAGCCTTAGTTGAGGTTTCTGGCGAGCTTGATTCACAACATCGTATTCGTCAGGTGCCGTTAAAAGTTGATGATTATGGCCAGATTATCCGTTTAGGTGATGTGGCAAATATCTCTCGTCAGGCTAAAACGCCTGCAAGCAGTATTGCACTAATTGATAGCCAACAAGGCATAATGGTCTCTGCCCGTATGCTTAACGACAATAGGGTGGATTTATGGCAACAACAAGTTAGCCAAACCATTGATGCGTTTTCGGTAAACTTACCTGCCAATATTGAAGTACAGTGGCTGTTTGACCAACAAGGTTACACTCAGGATCGCCTTGGCGATTTGGTGGTTAATTTACTCCAGGGCTTCATTATTATCCTGGCGGTGTTAATGCTCACGTTAGGCCTGCGTAATGCCGTCATTGTGGCAATATCACTACCATTAACCGCATTATTCACACTAACTTGCATGAAATACACCGGATTACCGATTCATCAAATGTCGGTCACCGGCTTAGTGGTGGCCTTAGGTATTATGGTTGATAACGCGATTGTCATTGTCGATGCCATTGCTCAGCGGCGTCAACAAGGCATGACAAAACTTGAAGCGGTGTCAAAAACCTTACATCACTTATGGCTGCCGTTAGCAGGGTCAACCGTTACCACTATGCTGGCTTTTGCGCCGATAGTGTTAATGCCGGGCGCTGCTGGTGAGTTTGTTGGCGGGATTGCGATTTCGGTTATGTTTGCCCTGCTTGGGTCTTATATTATTTCACATACTATTATTGCTGGCCTTGCGGGGCGATTTAGCCGCAGTGAAAAACCAAGCGCTTGGTATCAACAAGGCATGGCATTTCCAAAAATTAGCCAGGCATTCACTGCAAGTTTACGCTTTGCGTTGAACCGACCGTTATTGACAGCCGTTGTGATTGGTATTCTGCCTGTGGCTGGCTTTTTTGCGGCCGGTAAAATGACCGAGCAATTTTTTCCGCCATCAGACAGGGACATGTTTCAGCTAGAAGTGTATCTGGCACCTCATGTCAGCATTGAAAACACCCTCGCCCAGGTGAAGTTGATTGATAACAAACTGCAAAAAATTGACGATATTCTCGCTGCCACCTGGGTTGTGGGCGGTAATACCCCATCGTTTTACTATAATTTAACCCAGCGTCAGCAAGGCGCTACAAACTACGCCCAAGCAATGATAAAAGTCACCGACTTTGTTGCAGCTAACAGGCTTATTTTGCAATTACAAAAAGAGTTAGATAAAGAATACCCACAAGCGCAAATACTGGTGCGAAAACTTGAGCAAGGCCCACCGTTTAATGCCCCTGTAGAGCTACGAATTTACGGCCCAAACTTAGACACGTTAAAGACATTGGGCGAACAAGTACGAGGCATTTTAAATGCCACCCCAGATGTGATTCATACTCGTGCCACATTAAGCTCTGGTGCGCCAAAAGTGTGGCTTCAGGTAAATGAAGATGCCAGCCTAATGAGCGGTTTAAGCTTAAGCGACATTGCCAGCCAAATCCAAATGGCCACCACAGGGATTATTGGCGGCAGTATTTTAGAGCAAACAGAATCGTTACCTGTACGAGTCCGTTTAGGCGATATCAGCCGTGAGCAAGCCACTCGTTTAGCCGAAATAAACTTGGTGTCACCGTCGGGTTCTGGCATTCCTTTATCTGCACTTTCTTATAATGAGGTTAATGTGAGCCGCGGCGCCATTCCGCGTCGTAATGGCGAGCGGGTAAACACCATTGAAGCCTATATCACCAGTGGCGTACTCCCCGCTCAGGTGTTAAATGACGCCAAAGGTGCTATCGCAAACCTAAATATTCCAGCCGGTTATCATGTTGAAGTGGGCGGTGAAAGCGCTAAACGTAATGAAGCTGTGGGCAACTTACTGTCTAACATTGTCTTAGTGTTCACCTTATTGCTGGCCACGGTTGTGTTATCGTTTAATTCGTTTAGGTTAACGGCCATTATCCTACTTAGTGCGTTTCAATCGGCGGGGTTAGGCTTGCTCGCAGTATTTGTGTTTGGCTACCCGTTTGGGTTTACCGTGATTATCGGTTTGTTAGGCTTAATGGGATTAGCGATTAACGCCGCTATTGTGATTTTAGCGGAGTTAGAAGATGTGCCCGATGCTAAGCAAGGTAATTTGGCGCTCATTATCGATACAGTGAGCAGCTGCGGGCGACATATTGGTTCAACCACCATCACCACGATAGGTGGTTTCTTACCGTTAATTATCGCAGGCGGCGGGTTTTGGCCACCTTTTGCCATCGCCATTGCCGGCGGGACATTACTGGCTACTATGCTGTCGCTAGTATGGGTGCCGGTAATGTATTTATTGTTGATGAAAACGCGGCGATCAATTCTACACAGACAAGCCGTTACGAGTTAGCACTTTAATACCGTAAGCTAAAATTACAGCCAATAAAAAACCGCTTTATCACTAAAGCGGTTTTTTACTGTATAGGTTCAAAACAATAGATTAATCTTCGTTTTGACGGTCCATGTTTTCAGTGTTCTCAAGCCATAATGCATTGATGATACCGAATGAACAAGCCAGTAATACCCCTAAAATCCACGCAAAATACCACATAGATGTTGCTCCTTAATTTAGTAAAGTGAGGTTTTATTGTTTTCAATAAACTCACGATTTAAACGACCGAACATCTTGTAATAAGTCCAAGCAGTATAAGACAGTATCGTTGGAACGAAAATAGCTGCAACAAAAGTCATTACTGTTAAGGTCATTTCACTCGCCGTTGCATCCCACATAGTTAAGCTCACATTAGGCTCTAATGATGATGGCATTAAGAATGGGAACATCGCAGTACCGCAAGTAAAGATAACGCAAGCAACAGCAAGCGAACTGAACAAGAAGGCAAAACCACTACGATTAAAGCGACTGGCTAAAACAACCAATACAGGCAATATTAAGCCCAAAATTGGGAATAACATTGTCACAGGGTATTTGTCGTAATTGGTTAACCAGGCACCCGCTTCAACAGCAACTGTTTTAGTAGTTGGGTTTGATGGGCCTGCTAAGTCCAGTGTTGATGTAACCACATAGCCATCAATGCCATTGACTAACCAGACACCTGCTGCACCAAATAGTACAAACAACAAGCTCGCACAAATTTGTGATGCTTTAACACTGCGTACACGTAGTTCGCCTTCGGTTTTCATTTGTAACCAAGACGCACCTTGCATCATAAACATGCTGACACTGACAAGACCGGCTAATAGCCCAAAAGGATTTAAAAGACCGAAAAAGCCACCGTGGTAAGTTGCACGTAGATATTCGTCAAAGTTAAATGGTACGCCTTGCAACAAGTTACCAAATGCCACACCAATGATCAGTGGTGGTACGAAACCGCCGACAAACAAAGCCCAATCCCACGACTTACGCCATTTGGGATCTTCAATTTTTGAACGATAATCAAAGCCAACTGGACGCATATATAACGCGAATAACACCAACATCATCGCCACATAAAAGCCAGAGAATGATACCGCGTAAACCATAGGCCAAGCAGCAAATAAGGCACCACCCGCGGTGATAAGCCAAACTTGGTTGCCGTCCCAGTGAGGAGCAATGGTATTGATCATAATACGGCGCTCGGTGTCGTCTTTACCAATAATCGGTAATAAAGCACCTACGCCCATGTCAAAACCATCAGCCACAGCAAAACCGACTAATATTACACCGATTAATACCCACCAGATAAATCTTAATACTTCGTAATCTAACATAATCAAGTCCTCCGATTAGGCGTCTAGGTTTTCAAAGTGATAACGACCAGTCTTTAAGCTACTAGGGCCAAGACGAGCGAACTTGAACATTAAGAAAGCCTCTATCACCAGTAGGATGGTATAGAACACCGTAATCGAAATAATACTGAACCATAAATCCGCAGGGGTTAAACTCGATGCCGACATAAAGGTGGGTAATACTTCTGAGATGGTCCAAGGTTGACGGCCAAACTCTGACACAAACCAACCACATTCAATGGCAACCCAAGGAAGAGGTAAGCTGTAAAGTGCTGCACGTAAAACCCATTTTTTCTCAGCAATTTTATGACGTGTGCTTTGCCAAAATGCTGCGGCAAACACTAGTAGCATTATCACACCGGCACCAACCATAATACGGAAAGTCCAGAACATAGGCGCTACGGTAGGAATAGAATCATATGATGCTGCAATAATTTGCTCTTCTGTTGCATCAACCACTTTATCGGTATAACGCTTAAGTAAGAAGCCATAACCTAAGTCATCTTTAGTCGCTTCAAATTGTGCTCTAACCTCTGGTGTTTCATCACCTGCACGCAATTTTTCAAGCAGTGCATATGCCACCATACCGTTACGAATACGCACTTCATGCTCTTTAATAAGATCTTTAAGGCCTGTCACCTCTTCATCTAAAGAACGTGTAGCAATAATACCCATTACATATGGAATTTTAACGGCGTAATCTGTGTGCATGGTTTCTTGATTAGGAAAACCGACAGCGGTAAACGCTGCAGGAGCAGGCTCAGTGTGCCATTCAGCTTCAATTGCCGCTAATTTTACGCGTTGAACTTCGCCGACTTCATAGCCAGATTCATCACCCAGAACAATAACCGATAAGATTGACGCTAAACCGAAACTTGCAGCAACGGCAAATGAGCGACGAGCAAACGGTAGGTCACGACCTTTAAGGATGTAGTAAGCACTGATAGACAGGACAAACATTGCACCAGCAACATAGCCAGAGGCTACGGTATGAACAAACTTGACCTGCGCAACAGGGTTAAACACTAATGCGGCAAAGTCAGTCATTTCCATACGCATGGTTTCATAATTAAACACAGAACCCACTGGGTTTTGCATCCAACCATTTGCAATCAAAATCCATAATGCTGACATGTTAGAGCCAATGGCCACTAACCAGGTTACCGCAAGATGTTGACGTTTGCTAAAACGATCCCAACCAAAGAAGAACATACCCACTAAGGTAGACTCTAGGAAGAAGGCCATTAACGCTTCAATCGCCAGAGGCGCACCGAAAATGTCACCTACATAATGAGAATAGTATGACCAGTTAGTACCAAACTGGAATTCCATAGCTAAACCCGTAGCAACACCTAAGGCAAAGTTAATCCCGAAAAGCTTACCCCAAAATTTCGTCATATCTTTATATATCTGATTATTTGTCATCACATACAGTGATTCCATAATCGCCAGAATAAAGGCAAGACCTAGGGTAAGTGGAACAAATAAAAAGTGGTACATGGCTGTCAACGCAAATTGAAAACGCGATAGCTCAACAACCTCTTCGATAATCATTGGCGACTCCTTACTTCATTCAGTTCGACCAAATGCGATACGGCAATGGCACATTGCCACAGTGATGATGTTATACCTGAAAACATTATTTTAAAGTTAATAATGTTAATGCGTTTATTAATGAAAATAGACGAATCAAACCATTAGCTTAGATTTTCAAGCCCAATCCTAAACGTTCTATATCTTACGGCATACAAGCGGGTGAGATCAGATTTTTTAATCAAATTTGTGACAAACATTAGATTTTTTGCATGATTGCAATTTAAACTTTAAATAACAATCACTTACAAGAAACCAAAGTGTGTCGAAAACCATAAAATAATCATTTTTGTGACATAAGCCCGAGCAAGTTTTATTATAAAGTCTTGTAGCGCTAGCAAATTGCTCATTTCATCCTCGCTTGAGGTATTGACAATATCAACCCAATTGCTAGGCGCAAGCATTTAAAATACATAAAATGCTTATAAATACTTTATTGATTAATATTGTTAACGAATACATAACCCTTTAGTAAAGTACTAATAACAGATTAGTAAATCTTAATACTCAATAATAATGACATTAAAAATTACCATTACAACTCAGTTAAATAGCCATATTTTAAATCTGACTCCTAGAAAAAATTACAATAAGCATTATTAAAACTAATTCCAAATGTCATTTTTTCTCATTTGAGCTTTGTAAATGTTGATCGTATAATTTATATACAACATTCTCCGTGGTATTTGCCACCTTAGTCTAGATCTACCTTCCCCTTTGATTTGAGATATCGTATGACACTGTTATTTGAAAATATTGTAAACTTATATAAACACGCCTTTTCTGAAATGTTTACCCCGAAAGAGGATAAATAACTGGCGTTAGAATAATACCAATAAGCGGCATTATCAGTATTTTACTGCTCAAAATATGCCATAAAAAAAGCGACTCAATTGAGTCGCTTTTTTTATTCACTAAACATGCTTAGCCAATCTTAACCCGAGCATTACGGAACATGCGCATCCATGGGCTGTCTTCGCCCCAACCATCTGGATGCCATGAGTTAGCAACCGTTCTGAACACGCGCTCAGGGTGTGGCATCATAATGGTAACACGACCGTCAGTAGTACAAATACCGGTTAAACCATTTGGCGAACCATTAGGGTTTTCTGGGTATTGCGTTGCAATCTGGCCGTGACCATCAACATAACGCAGTGCAATCGTCCCCGAAGCTTCAGCACTAGCAAGTGCTTGAGCACTTGCAAACTCTGCTAAACCTTCACCGTGTGATACTGCGATTGGCATACGCGAACCGGCCATACCGTCAAAGAATGCCGATGGTGATTGCTGTACTTCAACCAAGCTAAAACGAGCTTCAAAACGCTCAGAGCGGTTGCGCACAAAGTGTGGCCAATGCTCACTGCCAGGAATGATTTCTTTTAAGTTAGATAACATCTGACAACCATTACACACACCTAGCGCAATGCTTGAGTCACGCTCAAAGAAGCGGCTAAATTCATCACGGGCACGGCTGTTAAATAAAATCGATTTAGCCCAACCTTCACCAGCGCCGAGTACGTCACCATAAGAGAAACCGCCACAAGCCACTAGGCCCTGGAACTCCTCTAAGCTAATACGACCTGATAAAATATCAGACATATGCACGTCGCGGCTTTCAAAACCTGCGCGGTCAAATGCGGCAGCCATTTCAATGTGCGAGTTAACACCCTGCTCACGTAAAATAGCCATTTTAGGCGCTGCGCCTTTTAAAATATAAGGTGCAGCAACATCTTCGCTCGGATTAAAGCCTAATTTAACGGTTAAGCCTGGTGCATCTGCTTGCTGTTTAAGCTCAAACTCTTGCTTAGCACATTCAGGATTATCACGCAGGGCTTGCATGCGGTAGGTAGTTTCAGACCACAAAGTGCGTAATGCGGTGCGGCTATCGGCAAAGATAACGCGCTCGCCATCAGTAATACTGATCTTATCAGCTTTTTCCAGGCCACCAATATGATGGCAGCTCACGCCTTTGGCTTCAAACTGCGCAGCAATGTCGGTTGCTTGCTCTGCACTCACTTGAATAACTGCGCCTAATTCTTCGTTAAATAAACGCTCTAAATCAGTGCCGTTTAAGCCTGCTAAATCGATGCTTAACCCTGTGTTACCGGCAAATGCCATTTCAACTAGGGTGGTAAATAATCCACCGTCGCTGCGATCGTGATAAGCAATGACGGCCTGGTCTGAAACCAATTTTTGCATCACTTCAAAGAAGCCTGCAAGGTTAGCAGTGTGGTCCAGTGTCGGCGCAATATCGCCAAGCTCACTGTACACCTGTGCTAAACATGAGCCACCTAAACGATTTTGGCCATTGCTCAAATCAAGCATTAGCAATGCGCTGTCGCCTTTATCAGAGCGCAGCTCTGGGGTGACGGTTTTGCGAATATCTTGCACAACACCAAAGGCGGTAATCACTAACGACATAGGCGACGTTACGGTTTTATTTTCGCCGTTATCTTCCCATGCGGTTTTCATCGACATTGAGTCTTTACCGACAGGAATGGTAATACCCAGCGCTGGGCATAAGTCTTCACCGATGGCTTTAACCGCTTCGTAAAGGCCGGCATCTTCACCTGGGTGACCCGCTGGTGACATCCAGTTAGCTGATAGTTTAATCCGTTTGAACGAGCCAATATCAGTACCGGCAATGTTCATAATCGACTCAGCAACGGCCATACGCGCAGAAGCATCAAAATCGAGTAACGCTAACGGAGTGCGCTCGCCCATCGACATGGCTTCCCCGGTGTAGCTGTCATAACTTGACGCGGTTACCGCGCAGTCAGCAACAGGCACCTGCCAGGGACCGACCATTTGATCGCGATTCACTAAGCCAGTGACAGAGCGGTCACCAATGGTGATTAAGAACGTTTTGTCGGCAACCGTTGGTAGGGTTAACACACGCTTAACGGCTTCGGTTAACTCAATCTTAGTTTGATCTAATGCCGGAGATACAGCTTTAGCCGTTACCACATCGCGGCTCATTTTAGGCGCTTTACCTAATAACACTTCAAGCGGTAAATCAATGGGTTTGTTATTAAAGTGACTGTCTGCAAGGGTTAAATTCATCTCTTCTGTGGCTTCGCCCACAACCGCAAACGGAGCACGTTCGCGAGCACAAATATCAGCAAACTGTTGTAAATTCTCAGGCGCGACAGATAACACATAACGCTCTTGCGATTCGTTACACCAAATCTCAAGTGGGCTCATGCCTGGCTCATCAGAGGGCACGTTACGTAAATTAAATACGCCGCCACGATTACCGTCGTTAACCAATTCAGGGAAAGCATTAGATAAACCGCCCGCTCCCACGTCGTGAATAAACTGAATAGGGTTGGTGTCGCCCAATTGCCAACAACGGTCAATCACTTCTTGGCAACGACGCTCCATTTCAGGGTTTTCACGTTGTACAGATGCAAAGTCTAAATCTTCACTTGATTGACCAGATGCCATCGAAGAGGCAGCGCCGCCACCTAAACCTATATTCATTGCTGGGCCACCTAGCACGATCAACTTTGCGCCGACGGTGATTTCACCTTTTTGCACGTGTTCTTCACGGATATTACCTAAACCACCGGCAATCATAATCGGCTTGTGGTAACCACGTACTTCAACGCCGTTATGGCTTGACACTTCTTGCTCGTAGGTACGGAAATAACCGGTTAACGCCGGACGACCAAATTCGTTATTAAATGCAGCGCCGCCTAATGGGCCTTCGAGCATGATTTCTAACGGGGTCACGATACGGTCAGGTTTGCCGTAATTGCCTTCCCAGGGTTGAACAAAACCAGGGATTTTAAGGTTAGACACGGTAAAGCCATTTAAACCGGCTTTGGGTTTAGAACCTCGACCCGTTGCACCTTCGTCACGAATTTCGCCACCAGACCCCGTAGCGGCACCGGGGTATGGGCTAATTGCGGTTGGGTGATTGTGGGTTTCTACCTTCATCAATATGTGCATCGGTTCGGTGTGGTAGTTGTATACACCGTCTGGATCGGGGAAGAAACGACCAGCAACAGAACCTGTCATTACTGCAGCGTTATCTTTATAAGCAGATAACACGTTATCAGGGGTCACTTCAAAGGTGTTCTTGATCATTTTAAACAATGATTTCGGCTGTACTTCGCCGTCAATTGTCCAATCGGCATTGAAAATTTTATGACGGCAATGCTCTGAGTTAGCCTGAGCAAACATCATTAATTCAATGTCGTTTGGATTGCGCTTTAAGCGGACAAAGTTTTCGACTAGGTAGTCAATTTCATCATCGGCTAACGCTAAGCCTAACTTCACGTTAGCCACTTCAAGTGCGCGGCGACCTTCGGCTAAAATATTGACGCTGTTAAATTTAGCAGGCTCAGTGCGGGCAAACAGCACTTGGGCGTCATCAAAGCTTGGTAACATCACTTCAACCATGCGGTCATGTAATAAACCTTGTAATTGCTTTTGCTGCTCGGCCGTTAATGTGGCTGACTCAACATAATAAGCAATACCACGCTCTAAACGCTTAACTTTATCTAGGCCACAGTTATGGGCAATATCGGTCGCTTTAGATGACCAAGGAGAAATAGTGCCAGGACGCGGCGTAACAAACAATAACGATCCCTCTGGCGCATGTGACTCAATGGCAGGGCCGTAGGTAAGAATGGTTTCTAGTTGTAGACGTTCATTATCATCGAGTTGTTCAGTCAGATCGGCTAAATGCACATATTCGGCATAAATTTGCGATACTGGAAGCGATGCGTTTTCGCAAGCCTCCATGAGTTTTTGAACTCTAAATGCAGATAGTGCAGGGGCTCCGCGAATGATTTCCATCACGTCTATTCACCTTATAATTTATATAGGAGGGTCAGAATTGGCGCTATTATAGGGAATTGCACCATACAAATCACGCTCGAGCACGGGTGAAAACAGTGTTTCCTGATAGGGAAAATATCCCTGACGATGAATGCTACAGTGAATAGTATGACAACTTTACATCTGAACAATAACAGTACATTTTATGGTGTTTTTTTGTACAAGCCTAGGCGTTTTGCAAAACACCTGATAAAGTATGCGAAAAATAACGCCTACTCCTACATATTTAAAGGCTATTCGACAGTATTAAACTCGTTTTTCTCGTATTACTCTCGTGAACATTAACGATACAACTTAAGATAACCAGTTAATAAATATGATCAAAACCTTATTCATTATTCTACTTTGTGCCATTTTAAGCGCCTGTCAGCCAGTTGATATTCAACAGGTCGATATTGCTGCGCCTGCACAAAAGCGCAGTGTTTTGAAAGTTGGCACCTTGTATGGACCGCAGATTTACCTTAATTCTGAATTAGGTGAAACCGGTTTTGACTTTGAAATGGCGCAGCGTTTTGCTGACTATTTATCGTTGCCATTAGAAATGCTCCCTTACACCGATCGCAAAGCCTTATTTAAAGCATTAAAAGATAACGATATCGACATTATTGCGGCAGGTATTGCTAAAACCCCCAATCGCAGCCAGCAATTTAAACTTGGGCCTACTTTATATAAAGTCAATCAAGTCTTAGTGTACAAAGAAGGCACACCTGAGCCTAAAGACATTGGTACCTTGTCGGGTGAAATCACCGTGATGGCTAATTCTTCATCGGTAAATACTCTGACTCAATTGCAAAAAGATTATCCTGAATTGATGTGGAACCAGGTCAGCGATAAAGATAATGAAGAGCTATTTGCCCTGATCGCCAAAGGTGAATTGAATTACACAATTTCAGACTCAAACAGTCTGCTGATCAATCAGCGTTTTTTACCCGAATTACGCGCAGGGATGATTTTAGAAGAAAAAGTGGAAGTGGTTTGGTTATTGCCGCCAAAAGAAAGTGACCGCCTAATGAGCCAACTATTGGCTTTTTGGCATAAAGAAAAACGCGCTGGCACGCTTGAACACTTAAACGAAAAATACTTTGGCCATGTCAAACGTTTTGATTATGTCGATACCCGCGCCTTTATCCGTGCTATTGACAATATTTTGCCAGAATATCGCGGCATGTTTGAAGAGTACGCTGGCGAACTAGATTGGCGTAAGCTCGCGGCTGCGAGTTATCAAGAGTCACACTGGAACCCAACAGCCCGCTCCCCTACCGGTGTGCGCGGCATGATGATGTTGACTCGCCCTACAGCCACTTATGTGGGGGTGGATAACCGTTTAGATGCTGAACAAAGTATCCGTGGCGGAGCATTTTATTTAAAAGATATGTTAGACCGCTTGCCAGAATCTATTGCCGACTCACAGCGGGTATGGTTTGCGTTGGCTGCATACAATATTGGTTTGGGCCATGTTGAAGATGCGCGCCGCTTAACCGAATCAATGGGCATGGACCCTAGCGCTTGGCGCGACGTGAAAAAAGTATTGCCGCTATTACAACAATCAAAATACTATAAACAAACCCGATATGGTTATGCGCGCGGCAGTGAAGCCGTACACTATGTTGACAGTATTCGTCGTTATTACGACACCTTAGTCTGGGTAGATAACCAAACTAAACAAATGGAAATGATTGAAGAAAACGACAGCATTGAAGTGATTGCTGAAGAAGCACCAATAAATACCAATGTGTCTGCCCAGCAACCTTAATGCCTGTTGATCTTTCTTAATAAACCATTGCATTGTCGGTTTTGAAAAAATATTATGACGGTTATACGATGAGCTATTGCTTATCGTTACACTATTTCACACTGCAATAATGATTGAGGTATGGGTATGAGAAGAAGAATAATGAGCAACATGGTGTCACGCCGCCGTGTGATGCTTAAGGTGCAAAAAAACCGCATTCAAAATCGTCAACGCGCTCATTTTTTACTTGTTCAAACAGAAACTTAATTTAAGTCTTACCACTCATTACACGCTATTGAGTCCCAGCTAAGCGAATGCTAATCTGCGAGTACTCATTAAAAAGTCTTTAATCAGTTTGCTGTTTTGCTAACTGTTTAAGGGCTTTTTTTTCAGCTCGTCTACGCTTAAAAAAAGCACTTAGCTGCGCCGCGCATTCATCGGCTAACACCCCTGCACTCAACGCTAACTGGTGATTAAACGCCGGGTGTTGTAATAAATTAATCACGCTACCCGCAGCACCAGTTTTTAAATCCTCGGCGCCATAAACCACTCGCTCAATACGGCTATGCACCATTGCGCCCGCGCACATTGAACACGGCTCTAACGTCACATACAAGGTTGTGTCCAGCATTCGATAGTTTTCGAGCACTTTACCGGCTTGGCGAATGCATTCCATTTCTGCATGAGCGGTAGGATCGTGATTTAAAATGCTTAAATTAAATCCGCTGGCTATCATCACATCATCTTTTACCAATACCGCCCCGACCGGGACTTCACCTTTTAGCTCCGCTTGCTCAGCAAGCTGCATCGCTACCCGCATCCATTTTTCATCAATGGCTAACTGGGCACGATCTATTTCGGTATTTTTGATGTCATTATCAACATTGGAATGTAACCAAGGGTCGCTTGGGCGTTCTGCCTTTGGAGTATCTGTCACACTATTAACCTAGATAAAGTTTATGCTGTCTATTCTACCAAATAAAAAAGACGCCGCAGCGTCTTTTTTGTAGCACCGAGGGTTAACCCGCTTGGATTATTCCCATTCAATCGTTGCCGGTGGCTTACCTGAAATATCGTAAACCACACGAGAAATACCATCGATTTCATTAATAATGCGGTTCGATACACGACCCAAAAAGTCGTACGGTAAGTGCGCCCAATGTGCGGTCATAAAGTCAATAGTTTCTACCGCGCGTAGCGACACAACCCAATCATATTTACGACCATCGCCCATAACACCCACTGAACGCACCGGTAAAAATACCGTAAATGCTTGGCTGACTTTGTTGTATAAGTCTGCATTATGCAATTCTTCAATGAAGATAGCATCAGCACGGCGTAACAAGTCACAGTATTCTTTTTTCACTTCGCCAAGAACGCGTACACCAAGACCAGGCCCTGGGAACGGATGACGATAAAGCATGTTGTAAGGTAGGCCAAGTTCTAAACCAATTTTACGCACTTCATCTTTAAATAACTCACGTAACGGCTCAACTAATCCTAACTCCATATCGTCAGGCAAACCGCCCACGTTATGGTGCGACTTAATCACATGCGCTTTACCGGTTGCACTGCCTGCAGACTCAATCACATCTGGGTAAATAGTGCCTTGAGCTAACCATTTAGCATTAACGCATTTTTTAGATTCTTCATCGAAGATTTCAACAAACACGCGACCAATGATTTTACGTTTGGCTTCTGGCTCAGCTTCGCCTGCCATCGCATCTAAGAAACGGCTTTCAGCATCAACATGAACAATGTTCAGTCCAAAATGATCGCCAAACATTTCTAATACTTGGTCAGCTTCGTTTAAACGCAATAAGCCATTATCAACAAACACACAAGTTAACTTGTCGCCAATGGCGCGGTGTAGCAGCATGGCCACAACTGATGAGTCTACGCCACCAGAGAGGCCTAAAATCACTTCATCATCGCCAATTTGTTGCTTTAAGCGCTCAATGGCATCTTCGATAATTGATGAGGGTTTCCAATTTGCTTCACAGCCACAAATGTCTAACGCAAAATGCTCAAGCATGCGTTGACCTTGACGAGTGTGGGTCACTTCTGGGTGAAATTGTACGCCGTAAAAGCGTTTTTCTTCGTTGGCCATTACCGCAAAAGGACACGTTGCGGTTTTAGCAACAGTCACAAAGCCTTCTGGGATCACCGAGACTTTATCACCGTGGCTCATCCATACGTCAAGTAATGGCTTACCGTCTGCACTTACGGCATCTTCAATGCTTTTGAACAATGCTGATGTGGTTTGCAGTTCGATTTGAGCATAACCAAACTCGCCCTCGCCTACGCCTTGAATCACTTTACCGCCAAGCTGCTCAGACATGGTTTGCATGCCATAACAAATGCCCAAAACGGGGACGCCTGCAGTAAATACATATTCTGGTGCGCGCGGAGATTGGTCTGCAGTAACGCTTTCAGGGCCACCCGCTAAAATAATGCCGTTTGGAGCGAACTCACGAATTTGTGCTTCGCTTACATCCCACGCCCATAACTCACAATACACACCAATTTCACGAATACGACGGGCAATAAGTTGGGTGTACTGAGAACCAAAATCGAGGATCAAAATCTTATGATCATGAATATTAATCATGGGTAACCTTTACAAATTGATTAAATGCCATGGCCAACACATAGGCCACAATGCGATTAACAAAAGGGCGACAAACGTCGCCCTCACATAAATTATGAACCTGAACGGTAATTTGGAGCTTCTTTAGTAATGGTCACATCGTGAACATGTGATTCACCCATACCGGCAGAAGTGACTTTTACAAATTGTGCTTTTTCATTTAAATCTTTAATGGTGGCACAACCAGTTAAGCCCATGCATGAACGTAAACCGCCCATGTGCTGGTGAATAATCTCTTTAATCTTACCTTTATATGGTACGCGGCCTTCAATACCTTCTGGTACTAATTTGTCAGCGGCGTTATCACTTTGGAAATAACGATCTGATGAGCCTTGGGTTTGACCCATTGCACCTAGTGACCCCATACCACGGTATGACTTATAAGCACGGCCTTGGTAAAGCTCCGTCTCACCAGGCGCTTCGTCAGTACCGGCAAACATAGAACCAGCCATGATGCATGATGCACCTGCCGCTAATGCTTTCGCTAAATCACCAGAGAAACGAATACCGCCATCAGCAATCACAGGAATACCAAGCGCAAGCACGGCTTCAGCAGCATCAGAAACCGCAGTAATTTGCGGCACACCTACACCAGTCACAATACGCGTTGTACAAATTGAACCAGGGCCAATACCCACTTTAACCGCGTTAACACCTGCTTCGACTAACGCTAATGCGCCAGAAGCTGTGGCAACGTTACCGCCAACAATTTGTAACTCAGGATATTTAGCGCGAGTATCACGAATGCGTTGTAATACGCCTTCAGAGTGGCCGTGAGATGAGTCAATTAGCAGCACGTCTACGCCTGCTTTAACAAGTGCATCAATACGCTCTTCATTACCTGCACCAGCACCTACCGCAGCACCTACACGTAAACGACCTAACTCGTCTTTACATGCGTTTGGCTTACGTTCAGCTTTTTCGAAGTCTTTTACGGTAATTAAGCCTTTAAGCTTAAAGTTGTCATTGACCACCAACACTTTTTCAATGCGGTGTGAATGCATTAACTTTTGCACTTCGTCTAACTTGGTACCTTCTGGTACTGTCACTAAACGGTCTTTTGGCGTCATCATGTCAGCAACCGTTTTGCTCCAATCGGTAACAAAACGCACGTCACGGCCGGTAATAATACCCACAAGTTCGTGTGCATCATTTACCACTGGGTAGCCGGCAAAACCATTACGTTCAGTTAAAATACGTAAATCAGTTAAGCTAGTCGTCGGGGTTACGGTAACAGGATCTTGAACGATACCCGCTTCGTAGCTTTTAACTTTACGCACTTCTTCGGCTTGTTGCTCAATGCTCATGTTTTTATGAATAAACCCTAAACCACCTTCTTGCGCGATTGCAATTGCAAGACGAGATTCAGTCACTGTGTCCATAGCGGCAGACACAAGTGGAATATTCAATTCGATTTTATTCGTTAAACGAGTTTTGAGAACTGCGGTATTAGGGAGTACGGTCGAGTGGGCAGGAACCAACAACACATCATCAAAGGTTAGTGCATCTTTCAGTAAACGTAGCATGGCAACATCTCCCTAGTAAGTAGGATTTGAGGTGAAATATTGCGGCGAGATTATACCTTGCATATTACAGTTGGTAAATGGAAAATAGATTTTTATTACCTTTAGAATGAGAACACTCATGAGTGCCACAAAAAACAATGTTTACACTGTTTCGCAATTAAACGGCGAAGTCAGGCATATTCTTGAAGGTCAAATAGGTAAAATTTGGTTAAATGGCGAAATTTCAAACATTTCCTCACCCAGTTCTGGCCATTGGTATCTCACGTTAAAAGACAGCCGATCGCAAATCCGTTGTGCCATGTTTAAGGGCCGTAATCAATCGGTACGCTTTAAACCCATTAATGGTCAACAAGTGTTAGTTAAAGGCGCCATCAGCGTTTACGAGCCTCGTGGCGACTATCAATTACTATTAGAGTCAATGCTACCTGCTGGCGACGGTTTGTTAGCGCAAGAATTTGAAGCGTTAAAGCTCAGATTAGCCGCTGAAGGCTTATTTACCACAGAAACAAAGCGCCCTATTCCCCAAAATATTCAACGCATAGGAGTGATTACTTCGGCAACAGGCGCTGCACTTCGAGACATATTGCACGTATTAGCCAGGCGGGACCCATCAATTGAAGTCATTGTTTATCCAACCCAAGTACAAGGTGCAGCGGCGAGCCAGTTAATTTGCCAGGCCATTGCTAAAGCAAACCAGCGCCTTGAAGTAGATGTATTACTGCTAACCCGAGGTGGCGGCTCGTTGGAAGACTTATGGTGTTTTAATAGCGAGCACCTAGCTCATGCCATTTACAACAGTGCTTTGCCAGTAATTAGTGCTGTTGGCCACGAAATTGATACTACCATCAGCGACTATGTTGCCGACGTTCGCGCCCCTACTCCATCAGCAGGTGCTGAGCTATTGTCTAAAGACAAAGGCAATAAAGCGGAAAAGCTTATTTTGCTGTTATCGCGCTTACAGCAAGGGATGAAGCATTATCAATTACAGCAAAGCGGACGCTTAAGTCAGTTAAGCCACCAGCTTCAGCGCCATGAGCCACAGCGTAAACTGCAACAATTTGAACAACGTTTTGATGAGATGCAAATGCGCTTAGAAAATGCCTTACAGCATAAATTGAGCCGCTTAACCTTACGCCACCAGCAATTACATAACCGCTTACAACAACGTTCACCGGCCAGCACCTTAACATTAGAAAAGCAGCGCCTACAGTATTTAACCGCGCGGTTTAACGACGCCAGCAGCGACTACTTTAAGCAGGCAGCTGAACGCGTTGCCCAAGCATCCCACAAGCTTGATACGGTTAGCCCTTTGGCCACATTGAGCCGCGGCTATTCAATCACTAGCACCAATAAACACGTTATAGAAAATGCTCAGCAGTTAACGCTAGGAGATGAAATTCATACCCGCTTAAAACAAGGTGAAGTGACCTCTACCGTGACTAAAGTATCGAGTAACTAACACAAATCTCGAGACCCTAGATACACAAAAGCCATCTTGCGATGGCTTTTTATTTAAGTAGTAAAACGATTAAAATGTGGTACTTAACCTGAGTTTTGGTTACTTACCGATAGGTGTTAATACAATTTCAACACGACGATTTTGTGCACGGCCATCGGCTGTATTGTTATTTGCTATCGGGTTTGACTCGCCCATGCCGGTTGATGACACGCGTGAACCATTTACGTTTTGGCTAGTGATGTATTGTGCCACTTCACTGGCTCGGACTTGCGATAAACGTAGATTGTATGACTCTGACCCCGAACTGTCGGTATAACCAATCACGTTTAAGCGGGTGTCGCTATATTCTTTGGCCACTAACACGACGCTGTTTAAGACTGATTTAGCGCGTTGGCTTAACACGGTTTGGTCAACGGCAAACGTCACTTCGTTTGGCATGTTAAGGATGATGTTATCACCATCACGAGTCACGCTGACGCCAGTAGACTGTAACTGCTTACGCAATTTCGCTTCTTGCACATCCATGTAGTAACCAATACCACCGCCAACAGCTGCACCCGATGCTGCGCCAATTAATGCACCTTTACCGCGATCTTTTTTGCTCGATGAGGCCACACCAATTGCTGCACCGCCAATAGCACCAATAATGGCACCATTCGTTGCTTTGGCATTTTCAGACTCGCCAGTATACGGGTTAGGTAATTGGCAACCTGACAACAACAGAGCAGCCCCTAATAAACAACCGCATAATAACGATGAATTAAATTTTACTAACATACACTCTCCTAAATACTTATTTTAAAAAAGTAAGTAAAAAACTGAGGACTTCAAAAAAAACGTGATTCTACTCTAGATGAGTCTGATGTTTACGTTATTTTTTGTTCATCAAACGACGGCGCCATGCCAATGCACCAAATAAGCTAACCGTTAACCAGGACAGTGCGCCGCCATGTACTTCTTCCACATAGACTTCTTCAACATATACGGTATCTCTATCGCCACTTTCGAGCGGCAATGCATACAATGAATCGACATCATCACTGCTGATGGTGGCAACAGGGTCAGCATAACCTAGCTCATATAGGTCAACTAACACATCGTAGTGATCGGTTTGATAACCGTTAGTTAACGTGGTTAATACTTCATAATCATCAAAGCTTGAATCAGCATTTAGCGTGAATACGTCGGTCGAGTAATAATGGATCCACGGACCACCGTTTTGGCTTAAATATAACTCAGCAAATACATCTGCTTGCACGTCGCCGCCACTGCTGTTGATGTCAGCATCAAAGGTCACACTAAAGGTTTGATAAAACCCGTCATAATCGAAATCTTCAAATAAACGCGTTTGAGCATCATAAAATGAAAAGTCGTAATAAATGACCTGATTTTGCTGAGCTAATGCCCGTAACTTTTGGTTTGCTTGAGTAGCGGCCGCTTTTTGATGAAGCGCCATACGTTGTTCGCGCGTCACTTTTGAGTGGGTAGCAGTAGCGCTTAATAACGTAGCTTGTTGATGCAATGCTGCCACTTGGGTTTCATTGTCGGCGCTCGCAGGCGCATCCAATAATCTTGCCTGGCTTACCGCGCCATTGACCTGGCTCGCACTGACCTGAATCGCAGTTGCTTCTTCACTGTTGGCGTTAGCAGAGCTAAACCCCAAGGCACATGCAACACCCAAGCTTAATCCTAATTTAACGGTGTTAAATGATGTTATTTTGCTGATTTTATTTGAATATGGGTTCATGGTGATTCCTCACAACCTTAAATGTTGGGTTCATTAAAACCCACTCAAAATGAACACAAGCTGAACATTACCACCTAGTTAACCCCTTTTGATTATTCAACCAACATGTTGTGATTGTCATTCAGTTAATGTTCATCTGTAGACAGGTATACTTACCCTGCAACTCATTTTGAATCGACTCCCATACAATTATTTAAGTAGATGTTTCTATATAGAAAAGGATCTTTTACACTAACGGTAATGAGGTAAATAGGATTAACACCATGCAGCGAATGTTCAAACTCAAGGCCACGCTTTTAGGCTTAATGTTAGTGATATCATCACCCAGCGTTGCTGGCGCTTCGCATGTGTTACCGTTAAGTTCTGCAGCCCCATTTGAGCTTGCACCAGGTCTTAAAAACAATCGTAAAAGTAACAATAATTTGGTGGTCACTAGCGCACAACAAGCCATTCAAATTGCTAAGCGCAGCTATTCCGGCAAGGTGTTAAAAGTTCAATCTAGCAATGTAAATGGACATCCTGGGTATCGAGTCAAACTACTCACCAATGATGGCGTTATTTTTTATGTCTCTGTTGATGCCACCAATGGTTCAGTGAGAAGGAACTAGCCCATGAGATTATTACTGGTTGAAGACGACTTAGCTTTACAAACAAACATTAAGCAGCACCTTATCGAGGCGCAGTACACTGTCGATGTCGCCTCAGATGGTGAAGAAGGCTTGTTCCAGGCTAAAGAATATCAATACGATGTGGCGATTATTGATGTCGGGTTACCTAAAGTTGATGGGTTAACCTTAATCAGCCAACTACGCGAACAAAATATTAGTTACCCCATTATTATTTTAACTGCCCGTGATAGCTGGCAAGACAAAGTGATTGGCCTTGATGCTGGTGCAGATGATTATTTAAGTAAACCGTTTCAGCTAGAAGAGTTAGTCGCACGTATTAATGCATTAATAAGACGCTCAGCAGGCAAAGCCAGCCCAGTGATTCAAAATGGGCCATTTAGTATTAATACCCGCAGCCTTGAAATTAAAATGCACCAAGAAGTGGTTAATTTAAGCGGCTCTGAATACAAATTATTTGAATACCTCATGCTACACCCAGGTTCAGTGCATTCTAAAAGCAGTTTAATTGAACATATTTACGATCAAGATTTCGACCTGGACTCTAACGTTATCGAAGTGTTTATTCGTCGCTTGCGTAAAAAGCTCGACCCAGACAATCAATACCAACTTATTGAAACATTACGAGGCCAAGGCTATCGTTTGCGTCAATTAGGGCAACATGAGTAAGTTATTAGGTTCGCTTAAAGTTCGCATTGTGGTCAGTGCGCTACTGCTTATTTTGGGGCTATTACCCATCATTGGCATTACCGTTAATAATGCCTTTGAAACCCAAATTAACGTTGCCGCCAAAAACCAATTAAAAGCTTATGTGTACTCAGTGTTAGCCATGGCAGAAGTAGAAAACGATGAACTACTCATGCCAGAGCACCTGCTCGAAAATCAATTTAATGTTATCGGCTCCGGACTTTATGCCCTCATTACCACCAAAGATAACCAATTACTGTGGAGCTCAAATTCATTTTTAGGTCTAAATACCCCAATCAACCTACCAAAACCTGCAACAGGTAGAAGCAGTTACGACAGCCTGTTAATTAACGACAAACCGCAATTAATTTACAGTTACAGTGTCAGTTTCGCCACCAGCGAACAACCTTTTACCATGACACTGCACATCATTAAAAACCAGCAAGAATACCAACAGCAAATTAGTCAATTTTCAAAAACTTTATGGACCTGGTTATTGATCTTAATGGCACTGTTATTTAGCGTGCAGTTGAGTTGGTTATTATGGACGTTAAAGCCTTTAGGCAAATTCAGCCAGGAGCTCAGTGCCGTTGAGCAAGGTAAGTCTATGCAGCTAAGCACCCAATACCCCATTGAGCTACAAAAGGTGGCTAAGCAGCTTAATACCCTACTGCAAACAGAGCAAAACCAACGTAAACGCTACCGTAATGCCCTTGCCGATTTAGCCCATAGTTTAAAAACGCCTTTAGCGGTCATGCAAACCCAGGTCAATTTAAATGACGCATCGTTAGAGCAAATTAATCGTATTAATCAAATTGTGGCGTATCAGTTAAAGCGTGCACAAAGTGCTGCTGGCACGGGTTGGCACCTTGGAGTCAGTGTTGATGACATTGCCGCACGGTTAGTGCGAACCTTAGGTAAAATTTATCAACAGCAACAGCTGGCTATTGATTATCAAGGCGATGCCGATGCGCGTTTTAAAGGTGATGAGTCGGACTTAACTGAGGTGCTCGGTAACGTGTTAGACAATGCCTGCAAAGCAGCCAATAGCCGAGTGTTACTCACTGTTAAGCAATTACCTAACAGTTTACACATCTGTGTTGAGGACGACGGCGCAGGCGTACCTAAAGACAAACAACAACAAATTTTTGAACGAGGCATGCGAGCAGACACCTACACACAAGGCCATGGAATTGGCTTGGCAATTGTGCGTGACTTAGTCGACAGCTACCACGGCACATTAAAAGTGACACAATCGTCCACCCTGGGCGGCGCCAAGTTTGAGTTTGCATTTACCCATTAATCAATACCCAGATAATAATCACCAGCTTTTTAAATCCTTTAGTTAGCTTTCAGCTTATGTTCATCTTCGGCTAGTTATGATGGCTTTAACAGTCATCAATGACACTGGAGATAACATGAAAAAAGCCATTCAAACACCCGCTAAAGCGCTTATTGCATTAGCCTTGGTTTGCATGCCATTAGCAAGCGTGCAAGCCGCACAGCCTACTGAGTCATACACTTACAATGCTGTAGATGAAGTAGTCAGTGATGCAGAGTTGGCACAAATGCTCGCGCCTATTGCGCTATATCCAGACAGCCTATTAACGCACATACTGATTGCGTCAACCTACCCGCTTGAAATTGTGCAAGCCAAACGTTGGTTAGCCAGTCAAGGTGATCGGGATACCAGCCAAATTATGACCGCTGTAGAGTCGCAAGATTGGGACCCAAGCGTGAAAGCCTTGGTGGCCTTTCCTAATGTGCTTGAACGCTTAAATGATGATGTAGTGTGGACACAAAACCTAGGCGATGCATTTTTACAAGATGAGGGTCGCTTGTTAGACACTATACAGTCACTAAGACTACAAGCCGATGAAGCGAATAACCTGGCTGATCTTGAACAAGTTAAAGTGACCCGAGTTGAGCGTCGAATTATTATTGAATCTGTTCGTCCTGAAATCGTGTATGTGCCTTACTATGACAGCCGCATTGTTTATGGCAACTGGCGTTGGAACAGATACCCACCTGTGTATTGGCATGCACCTGCTTATGTGCATTACCGCCCAAGTCACAGTGCGATATTTTGGGATGCAGGCGTGCGCATTAGCTTTAACTTCTTTTTTAGTGGATTCCATTGGCATGATCGCCGTGTCATCGCGGTACCGGTTCGTAAAAATTACCGTTATTACACGCCACGTAAAATCAGTTACAGCCATGGTGCACAACATTGGCAACATAAACCTAAACATCGTAAAGGCGTGGCTTATCGCAACCAAGTAGTGAGTAAACGTTACAATGGTCATTTTGAGCAACGTCATAAGCCTGTTAGCTATTCACGTGAGACAAAACGCCAGATGGTTAATGAGCCTCGTAAACAAGTGAGCCACAGCGCCAAACAAAACAAGCGCAGAGAACATGCAACGGTAAAAGGCGTCAACCGTAATCAAGTGGTAGAACATCGCAGCACAGCGCTTAAGCGCGAACTAAGTCAGCAACGTCAAAGCACCACTAAAAGCAAATCGTTTGACCGTAAAGATGAGCCAATGCGTTCGAGCTACAGTAATAAGCGTGATGTGGTGAATAATAAATCCAAGTATGAGGCAAAACCAGTAACCAATGTGGCTCAAAAGTTACGACAGGTTGAATCTAAAAAAGCTGCAACGCAAAAAGTACAACGTGCAGCAAAAGTAGAAAAAACTCGTCAATCACAAGCCGCTTCGCGAAGTGTCCAGCAAGTGGCAAAACAGCAACGCAGAAGCGAACCCAAACAGGTGCGTTCTGTCACTCGAAGTGCACCGCAAAAAGCACAACGCTCAAGCAATTCGAAGCGTAGTATGAGCAACCAACAGCGCAGCAACTCATCGAGGAAAGCAAGCCACTCAAGAAGCAGTAAACCAACCAGAGAAAAACATTAGAACCGCAAAATAAAAAACAGCATGAGTTTGAGCTCATGCTGTTTTCATTTATAGGCTCTAAGCGTGTTATACCAATCCGTTTATGAGATGGCAGGTAAGCGGATGCATACCAATAACCCTTGCGGCTCAATACGGCGAAGACTCAACTCACCTTGATGTAAACTAATAATATGTTGGCAAATCGACAAGCCTAACCCAGCCCCTTGAGAAGCATTTTCATCGACCCGGTAAAAACGGTTTTGGGCTAAACTGATTTGCTCATCTGTCATACCACTGCCCTGATCGCTCACATAAATGTTGATACCCGCATTGGTTTGCTCCGCACGCACAGTAATAACAGAGTCTACAGGGCTATATTTACACGCATTTTCAATGACATTTTTTAACACTAGCTCCAAATAAAATGGGTCGGCATTAACGGTTAACTCATTGGGAATATCAACGTGCCATTGGTAATCGGCGATTAAATGCAATAATTGATTAATTACATTATCAATAATCGCTTGAAGCTGACAATCTTGAGGATTTAAGGCATCTATCGCATCAACCCGTGACAACAATAACAACTGCTCTACCGTGTGGCTGATACGGTTAACCCCTTCATCGATAGCATTAATATAAGGTAAGGTTGCTTGTTGAACCGCCTCTCCATGAGCTGACAACTCATCACTTAACCCATCACTATGAAGCTTAATAATGGCTAATGGGGTTTTAAGCTCATGAGCTGCGTCGGCACTAAAGCGCCGCTCCCGAGCGAGGGTTTCGTTAATGCGCTGTAGATAGTTATTGAGTGCTTTTTGGGTTGAACCTAATTCTGTCGGTAAAGCGTAATTAATCGGGGTTAAATCTTGAGCAGAACGATTAGCGAGATTTCGTTCAAGTAACTTCACGGGCTTAAACAAATAGTAAGTCACCAATAACATCATTAGCATCATCACAGGGGTAATGAGTAGAGGCGCTCGCCATGAGTTGCTAATGATCATCGAGACAATTTCTTGGCGAACATCATCGCGTTGCGCGGTAATAATCCACACTTGTTTAGGCTGAGAGAAAAAACTGTACACATGCCATAATTTACCGCCAACAATGCGGGTGTCATAACCTTGAGTAAAGTGGGTCAATAATTGCTCGCCTGAGCTATCAGAATACGCCAACACTTGCCCTTGCTCTGACAATAATTGAAACGATAATTTGTGTTCATATGACAAGGTGACAGCGTTGGCTTTCTCGGCCAGGGTTTCAATCTGCGAGTCAGCAACATGAAATAACACCGGCTGTTTAATGAGTGCATCTAGTTGCGATGACGTGAGTTGATTAACATAAAATTGTTCAAGCACTTTAGCCGTTTGTACCATTTGGGCGTCAAACAGTTCTTCGACCTCATGGGTTGCATCACGATTACTTAATATGCTCGAAAATGTCACCGTCAACACAATGCCAACAAGCATCAATAAACTTAACAATAATCGTAATGAAAACATAATACCCTTATCTACACCGCAGTTTGGCGACCAATGACTATAGCGTGTCAGTTAAAATATAACCGATACCCCGTACGGTTTTAATTAGTTCTGTGGCGGTTTTTTTACGTAAATGATGAATGTGCACCTCAATGGAATTACTGCCCACCTCATCCCAGCCGTAAGTTAACTGTTCCAATTGATTACGCGTTAATACACGCCCGGCAGATTGAGCAAACTCCAGTAGCACTTGGTATTCACGGCGCGATAATGACACCAATTCGCCACGAAAATGCACCTCGCAGCGAGTAAAATCGATATTGAGTGCGCCATAACTAAATTGATTATTGTCGAGCCCATGTTGGCGCCTAATAATTGCCCGTAATCTGGCAATAAGCTCTCTGACATCAAAGGGTTTACTTAAATAGTCATCGGCCCCAATGTCTAGACAATCGAGGCGGGTATCAAAATCGGTATTGGCCGTTAACACAATAATGGGTAATGATACGCCAGAGCGACGCCACAATTTGAGCAAATCGACACCATTACCGTCAGGTAAACCTAAATCTAAAATGATTGCGCTAAAGTCTTCATTATCAAGTGCCACTTGCGCTTGTTTATAGGAAGGTAAATGGTCGACTTGAATGCCTTCTTTTGCCAAGCTCATCACCACACCTTGAGCCAGTAACTTATTATCTTCAACCAGCAACACTCGCATTTTTTACCCTCGAAAGACGTTAAAATCGACACCTTGTTGCTGCAAAAAGGCTTCAGCATCTGACCCTTTTAACATCGACATAGTGGCTAACATACCGGCCATCACACAATTTGGCGCAAGCACGGTAACCGATAAGGGCGCCTGCTCAACAGGATAGCCCGTTTTAGGATTAATAATATGGCCGTAGCGCTTGCCCTCCACCTCAATGTAACGGCGAGTGGTTCCGCTGGTGGCTAGCGCTCCCTGGCGTATGGTTAATAGCGCTGCGGCATTATCTAATTGTTGCGGATTTTCAATCCCGACCTGCCAACCATCGCTTTTGGTGATCGGGCAAGCAATATCGCCACCAAAGTTAACCAACACAGAGTGATCCGGCCATTGTTTAGCGATCATTTGCGCCGTTTTATCAACCGCATACTCTTTACCTATGCCGCCCAAATCAATACTCATGCCTGAGGGTAAATACACGTGGCTATCGCTAAGGGTCATTTGCGATAACCCAACATGTTCTATGGCCCCTGTTATATCGATGTGTTTCGGTACACTATGTTTACCGTCAAAACGCCATAATGACATTAACGGGCAGGCACTAATGTCAAAGGCGCCGTCACTCAATTGATAACATTGTTGAGCAAATTGCAATAAGTGCACGGTTTCGGCATCAATGGGTTTTGCCACCCCGTTTGCATGATTTACATGCCAAATTAAATTTCCTTCAATAAAGCGACTAAATTTTTGTTCAATACGCTTAGCTTCTTGAAACGCGAGTTGCAGCATTTGCTCGGCAATATGTTGATCATCTAGCGCCATCAAAACTTCACAGGGGCTTGCCATCGCCGTAAACGAACCTAAAAAGCCCCACTCGCGGGGCTGTAAACTTATGTTGTTTGCCTGTGGGTTTGACGAATTAGCGACCATAAGACTCTCGGTTTATAGCAGCAGGCCATTATTACTCATGCAATAATGGCCTACGATTCAAATTACATTAGATCCACATTAAAACGAATAACTGACTTGAGCAACAATCGCTTTCACTGACGGGAACAAATCATAGTTTTGTAATTGCCCCGGGATTTCAGTGCCGTTGTTATCAGGATTTTGCTGATAATACTCAAGACGATATGTCATTTCATGACCACCCGATAAACGCTGACCAAATTTAAGCCCAATGGTATACGCCGTCATATCACCAATTCGGTAATCGGCGCTGGCATATTCAGGTAATGCATCGCCGACCATTAAGAAAGGTTGATAGAACTCAGCCGCTTGTTGTTGATAGTAACGTAAGTGCAACTGACCATAAAAACTCGGGCTAAAGTAATAACGATAATGCGTTTCTAACGTGTGTGAGGTAATGTCCCAATCATCAGTACTGTAGCGATATGAAAAATCCACCACACCAGAGTCAAGCGCGCCTTTTGTCATTAAAAACACACTGTGTTTTAAGCGAGAGTCTGGACGGTTCTCATAACGATAGCCCTGGGTTAACCCGTTAAGGTCTACTTCGCTTAAAATTTTATAAGGGTCGGTCATGTAACCCGACACGCTGGACAAACCGTAATTAGCTTGCATCAACCAGTTACGGTTTAGGATCTGAGTTACACCGATCATCACATCCGTCGTTTGTTTGGTATCATCGCCGTTTAAACGGGTCTGATCAAACGCAGCTTGATACTCAGCGTCACTGTTATAGTCGGCACTAAACACCATTTCAGCCAGCGCCACAGGGCGGCCACCTACAGGGTCAACAACGTCATTCGTAAACGCCCCCGACAATGCAATTGTGGTGTTGTTTTTGTTAAAACTACGTTCTATCCCAGCATTTAAACCCATTGATAAATAATCAAATTCTTTAGAGGCATACATACCGACATTAGTAGTCCAATCTTGATTTAAGATCTCTTGCCAATTGGCACTTAACTGTACGCGAGTATCATGAAAAGTATCGTCAAGCGGCGTATCACCCGCCTTAACTGTGTACTCGCCTTTACCTGAAGGACGGGTAAATGTTTGGCTTTGCGCTTGAGCAACGGCACCTGATGCAGAGGCACCGGTTAAGCTATCTACCACAATCTTTAGGTCTAATAATGACGAGTCGCCAAAGGCTTTTTGTACATTGCCTATCGCTTCAACTGCTTGTACGCGGTCTTGTTCACCGTAATACATAATCGCTGCATCGACTTTCCAATCATCGTTAGCAGGCACGGTTTCTGCCGCTTGGGTTTGGCCAATAAGGCTACAACTGGCTAGTGCCAGTGCACTGGCAATACTTTGTGTTGACGTTAGTTGCATCCACAACCTCCACCGGCTAATGAGCGGCCACCACTGGTGCCTTCTTTACTGAAATAAATGTGATCATCTAGTGCTAAATCCAGCTTTTCACTGCTCAGCGCCATGTCTTCACGGGCAAATTGATCTTTTTCCCATGGCTGCACACCTAAACTCGAACACCCCAACAAACTGCTGGCAATCGCTAATGCCAACACTGTTTTAATTAAAGGCTTATAAAGTACATTACTCATGTGATGACTCCTGTAACAACAATTGAATTTCTTGCTCATAAGCAGGAATATTGTCTTGATAAAATCCCACATGAGTCTGAACTAGTTGCCCCCGACGATTAAACAAAAAGCTACTTGGCATGCCTTGTAAATCATAGGCTTTAGCAACATCACCTTCGGGGTTAAAAACAAGATTAAAATGGGCTGGCAATTGAGCTAAAAACTCATGGGCAAGTGCTGTATCAACATCAAGATTAATGGCCACGACCTCGAATCCCTGTTGTTGATATTTTGCATGCATGGCATTCATCCATGGAAATGACTTACGGCATGGTCCACACCAAGACGCCCAAAAATCAACATAAACCACCTTGCCAGCATATTGCTGCAAACTAACTGATTGACCTTGAGCGTTTAACACTGAGTGCTCTAAAGACGGCGCTGCATACGCTGCAGAGCTTAGACTCAGTGCCACACTAAATAGGGTAAAACTGAATTTATTTGTGAGAGAAAATAACTTTTTAGACATTATATTTTCACCTTATGAGTTGATAAGTCACACACTAGGTTACCAATCTTAAGGTTTACTTAAGCTAAAAACAGATTTAAGTATTAACGATAAACAGCCAATAGTTTCATCTGTATTAACCACCAATCATTTTAGATACAATGCCTTTTTCATCGGTAGATTCGGCAATGAATATACCGGCCACGTGCAAACTGATAAATGGAATAAAATACCATAATGCCAGTTTATGTATTGTTTCTACTTGATGCTCTATGCCCTCAGGACCAAATTTGAGTAGTAACCCGGTGACCACCGACATGGCCACACCGGCATAAAACACCCAATACACCCATGCTTGAAATTTTTGCTTCATTGTCGCCTGACGGCTCAATGGCGAAAGATAATGCAGACCAAATTTAGCCATATACATAAAGCGAGCAAACACCAATACACTCACGGCATAACCAAAATAAATGTGCCATTTAAACATCACTCCACGGATCCCTTTTGCAATATTGACCGCTTGTTTATCGGTGATCATGACATCAATATTGGCTAAGCCTTGAGTGATCACTGCTGCCATGTGATGTTTCTCCATCCAGCCTAAACGTAACAATACGGTTAATAACATCACCAACATGGTTATCGCTAATCCCCAGTGGAGGAAGCGGTGAAGCAATGGAAAATTAGATTGGGTATACATAGACACCTCGATAGATTAAGTTAACCACTGCATTATGGTCTCTTAAGCTTAACATTCACTTACGGTTTTGGATTTTATTCGCAATATGACTGACTGGGCGACAAGATAAATATGAAAGGGATTTATGAATAGGACGCTCTCATGGCTGAATTTTTTAAACGTACACAAACTTTAGCACTGCTGATTGCCGGTATTGGTACATCGTTAGGTGGGCTTTATACTATCGCGCCTCAATGGGCTTTAGCGCAGTTAAACCAATTGCCCTATATTGTTAGCGATACAATATTTATTCAGCATTGGGGCTTTTTAGTGTTGATGATGGGCTGTAGTTTCTTGATTGCGATATTTCGTAATGACTGGATCATCCCAGTGTTTTGGGTGGCATTAATTGAAAAGTTATTTTTTGTCAGTTTAGTGATTAGCCATTCAAGTGAACCGTTTATTAATGGTTTTTGGCTATCCATGGCAATGGACAGTGTTATCTGTCTGTATATTGCCGGCTATCTATTGAGCGCTAGACAATCGAAAACTAAGACGCGCCAATAGCATCTATAGGTTCTTCACGATCACATTTTTTACAGTTAAGTTGCATACCTAAATGTTGAGCGCGACCAAGATCGGTTGTGACCCATTCGCGGACAGTCCAGGGTGGGTCATGGCGCACATGCTGAAAATGCCCACAAACTAACTCGGCAACCCAATGATGTTCTTCATCTTGGTGGTAAGCCATTATAGCTTGTTGCATGCATTTCCCTATTGGAGCCACAAAAAAGCCTGAACATGTCAGGCTTTTTGTCATTGCTTATCGTTATTTTTTACGATCGCGAATATGGCTCATTGCACGCTTACGGCGACGCTCCTGCCCTAAGGTTAACTTGTCTGTTTTACCTTCAAACGGGTTAGCACCTTCGTGGAAACGTAACTGGATTGGCGTACCAACCACTTTTAATGAACGGCGGAAATAGTTCATCATATAACGTTTGTATGAGTCAGGCAGCTTATTGACCTGGTTACCGTGTACCACAACAATCGGTGGGTTATATCCACCCGCATGGGCATATTTAAGCTTAACACGGCGACCATTAACCAATGGTGGTTGGTGATCTTCTTGCGACATTTGCATAATACGGGTCAACATCGACGTGCTCACACGACGGGTTGCACTGTCATAAGCTTCTTCAATTGACTCATATAAATGGCCAACACCGGTACCATGTAACGCTGAAATAAAGTGAATACGGGCAAAGTCGATAAAACCTAAACGACGATCTAATTCACTTTTAACTCGGTCTTTAACAAGTTGATCAATACCATCCCACTTGTTTATAGCAATCACTAGCGCACGGCCAGCATTCAATGTAAAGCCAAGTAAACCAAGGTCTTGCTCTGCAATACCTTCGCGCGCATCAATCACTAACAATACCACGTTAGCGTCTTCTACCGCTTTTAGTGTTTTGATCACCGAAAACTTCTCGATAACTTCATGCACTTTACTACGACGACGAACACCTGCTGTATCAATGAGCACGTATTCACGACCTTCGCGTGACATCGGAATATAAATACTGTCGCGAGTGGTGCCTGGCTCGTCATAAACCACGACACGCTCTTCACCTAAAATACGATTAATCAGCGTTGACTTACCCACGTTTGGCTTACCAATAATGGCCAACTTAATAGGCAAGTTTTGCAAACGAGTTTGTTCAGCTTCAGCTTCTTCTTCGGTGTATTCACGCTCAACCTGCTCGCCTTCTTCGTCAAGCTCACGGACAATGCCCATAGCTTCAGCATAAGGTGTTAGCGCATAGTCAATCATGTTGGTGACGCCACGGCCCTGTGCAGCAGCCATTTGGTATACTTCACCTAAACCAAGTGACCAAAACTCACCACAGGCCGAATCGGCATCGATACCATCAACTTTGTTAGCGACCACAAAGGTCACTTTGTCACGGCTACGTAAATGCTGGGCAATGGCTAAGTCGGCAGCCGTTAAACCGGCGCGGGCGTCAGTCATAAACAAAACGACATCAGCTTCTTCAATGGCAGCTAATGACTGCTCGGCCATTTTAGTTTCGATCCCTTCCTCGGAGCCATCAATACCGCCGGTATCAACAACGATAAACTCGTAACCGGCTAAAAATGCACGGCCGTATTTACGGTCACGTGTTAAGCCAGGAAAATCAGCTACTAACGCATCACGAGTACGTGTAAGACGATTAAATAATGTCGATTTACCGACGTTTGGTCGCCCCACAAGGGCCACTACAGGGATCATGATTTTGCCTCTAAAAAACTTTTCAATAAAAAGCCCCCGGAACGCTTCCAGGGGCTCTAGTAGAGATATTATACCTTAATTAATCCAGAAATGGTCCTAGGACTTATTCTGCACTGGCTACGGTATCGTCCTCAACACGCATTTGTTCTTTGTCTAAGACGACAATGGCAATTTTACCACTGCGACCTTGTACATAAATTTTGTCATCAACCACTAATGGTTGAGCATATAAACCATCGCTGTCTACTTGGATACGGCCTACAACATCTCCGTTAGTACGGTCAATGAAGTGTAAGTAACCTTCTAAATCGCCAACCACTAAATAACTGTCGATAATGGCTGCGGCAGTAAGCTCACGGTTTTTAAGGGTTGAGTTACTCCATAGCTCTAAACCGTTACGACGGTCAACAGAATAAATTCGGCTGTGGTCATCAACAAGGTATAGGCTTAAGCCTGCTTCGGCTAATTCATTAAAGCTTGAATATTTACGCGACCAAACAGTACGTCCGCTGCGCAATTCCATTGACACTAGGTTACCGTTGTAGCTGGCAACATATAAGTTTTCGCCAAGAATTAACGGGGTCATATCAACATCTGCCATACGGGTAAACTCATTACCGCCACTTGGGCTGTATACGGGTTGTTCCCAGGCGGCCTGGCCGTTATTTTTAACCACAACAACCACTTTACCGTCAGCTGTGCCAACAAAAAATCCACCGGCTTCATACGCAGCAGAAGATGTGCCACGCAATGTTAAGTTAGGAAGCTGACTTTCGTAAGTCCATAGCTTTTCGCCAGTATCAATACTAAAAGCTTCAAATGCACCTTTAGCAGTGTTGACGGCCACAACGTCTTCAGCAACCGTTGGCGCTGAGAGTAACTCGCCGTTGGCTTGTGCTGACCAAACCACTTCACCAGTAGCCTCATCTAACGCAACCAATAAACCGGTTTCACCACCCACAAACACTTTTTTACGTGCTGCGGTCACGCCCGCTGCTAAGCGAATGCCTTTGGTTTTGGTTTTAAGCTCTTCTTCAAACGCGTCATTAAAGTCTGTCGACCATAATTTTTCACCGGTTGTTTCATCAAATGCAACAACAACACCGCTTCGATCTGCAACGAATAACTTATCGTAACGAACCGTTGGACGAAGCTGCGAGTAATAATCACCTACGCCTTCGCCTACACTGGTGTCCCAACTGATTTCTGGAAACACGGTTGCTTGAATATCAACTAATTCACTCACAGGCTCTTCTTCAACATCACTCGAAGAACAAGCTGATAAAAAAGCAACACTTAGCCCAACAGCAAGTAGATTTCTACACCACGACTTCATCGGCTAAGTTCCTTATGCCTTGTTTAGATTGTCTAATTTCATTGTCAGCGCAGGACTGGTTAAGGCTCCACCATTATCTACCGCAGCTTGATAAGCTAATTTGGCTTTATCCAAATCACCTTGACGCACTAAAAAGTCGCCTTTTAATTCTTCACGTTGCGAAGCAAATGCTTCGTCTGATACTTGCTCAAGTGTAGCTAATGCCACACCTAAGTTATTTTGTTCAGCTTGCACACGTGCTAAACGAATGGTTGCTACCATGTCTAAACCTGAACCAGGTTTCGCGGCAATCACTTTGGTTAGTGCCGTTTCTGCTTTGGTTAAGTCACCTGCATCAATGGCAGCCTTAGCGACCATTAATTCAAGCAATGCTTGATAACCCGCTTGGTCGTGCTCAGCAGTAAAGTTTTCTGCTTGAGTTAAAAACGCAGCTGGATTTGTTGACTGTTCAGCGATGGTCTGAAAAGTCTCAGATGCTAGTTCAGCTGATTCGACTTTCATGTCTGAATAGGTATTCCACCCATAAAGACCACCAAGACCTACCACGGCCCCTACGGCAATTGAGGTACCATAATCTTTCCAGAACTGCTTGATAGCATCTACTTGTTGTTCTTCTGTGCTATAAATTTCCACTTACGCTTCCCCTCTTAAATCAGTTCTGCAATTTTAGTCACCAGTTCAGTACGGGCGACTAATTGTTGTTCGTTGTTATTTCGTAATGGCTTAATGGCAACTTGGTTATTTGCAACTTCATTTTCACCAATAATCAAAGCATATTGAGCACCGCTTTTGTCTGCGCGTTTCATTTGCTTTTTAAAGTTACCGCCACCGCAATGAGACATGACTTTAAGCGTTGGTAGCTGTTGACGCAACTCTGCGGCAACTTTAATCGCTTCAACTAAGCAATTGTCACCCATTGCTGTGACATATACATCAACTTCAGCGGCAATGTCGTTGGTTAGCTCTAAGGTTTCAAGCAACAATACAATGCGCTCTAACCCCATAGCAAAACCAACAGCAGGTGTATCTTTACCGCCTAACTGGCCAACTAGGCCATCATAACGGCCGCCAGCCAACACAGTACCTTGTGAACCTAAACTCGTGGTTACCCATTCAAATACCGTGCGGTTATAGTAATCTAAACCACGTACTAAACGCGGATTGATGGTGTATTGGATGCCAACAGCGTCTAAGAGTTCACATAAAGTTGAAAAATGTGTTTTTGTGTCTTCTCCTAGGTAGTCCATCAATGCGGGTGCATCGGCTAAAATAGCCTGTACTTGTGGGTCTTTGCTGTCTAATACGCGCAGTGGGTTTGAATACATGCGGCGCTGGCTGTCTTCGTCTAACTTATCTTTGTGTTGCTCTAAAAAGGCAATTAATGCATCACGATAAGCAGCACGCTCAGCAGGATCGCCTAGTGTATTTAACTCAAGCGCGACATGGTCTTTAATGCCAAGTTGGTCCCATAAACGTGCAGATAACATTAATACTTCAGCGTCAATGTCAGCAGTGCCAATACCGTAAACTTCAACACCAAATTGGTGGAATTGACGATAACGGCCTTTTTGAGGGCGTTCATGACGGAACATGGGTCCCATGTACCATAGGCGTTGTTCTTGGTTGTACAGTAAACCGTGTTCATTACCGGCGCGCACTGTTGAAGCAGTGCCTTCTGGGCGTAGCGTTAAGCTGTCACCGTTACGGTCTTCAAAGGTGTACATTTCTTTTTCAACGATATCGGTCACTTCACCAATTGAACGTTTAAAAAGATCGGTACTTTCAACGATAGGAGTGCGGATTTCACTGTAACCAAATGCACTTACTGATGAGCGAAGCACCGCTTCGACTTTTTGCCAAATTGGGCTTTGAGTTGGCAGAATGTCATTCATTCCGCGAATTGCTTGGATTTGCTTTGCCACTGTTACTGGTCCAATTTTAAAATTAGCTTACACTAATAAAAAGTAAATTTACCCGCTCAATCTATGCTTAGCACAACGAGCAGGTTAGAGAATTATTCTGTTTTGTCGGCAATCTCAATACGATTTGCCATCATTGCCGCTTTAGCGCGAATTTTGGCTTCTAGACCATCAACAATACTGTTGTTGTCAAAACGCTCTTTTTGGCGCACGCCATCATCGTAATAGCCACTCTTAGCATGACCACCGGTTAAGCCAATGTGCGACACTAACGCTTCGCCTGGGCCATTCACCACACAACCAATAATTGACACATCCATGGCCGTTGTTAAGTCTTCTAAGCGGCGTTCAAGTTCATTCACAGTGTTAATCACATCAAATTCTTGACGAGAACAAGATGGGCAAGCAATGAAGTTAATGCCACGGCTTCGAATACGTAATGACTTTAAAATGTCAAAACCGACTTTGATTTCTTCAACCGGATCGGCAGCCAAAGAGATACGAATGGTGTCACCGATACCTTCGGCTAACAACATGCCTAACCCAACGGCAGACTTAACAGAACCTGAGCGCATTCCGCCCGCTTCGGTTATGCCTAAATGTAAAGGTTGGCGAATTTGCTTGGCTAGTAAACGATAAGACTCAACCGCTAAAAAGACATCAGACGCCTTAACACTGACCTTAAATTGATCAAAGTTAAGACGGTCTAAAATATCCACGTGACGCATTGCAGATTCAAGTAATGCCTCAGGTGTTGGCTCGCGGTATTTGTCCATTAAATCTTTTTCAAGTGAGCCGCCATTAACACCAATGCGGATAGGAATATTGTTGTCACGGGCACACTCAACCACACTGCGGATACGCTCTTCGTTGCCGATGTTACCTGGGTTGATACGCAAGCAATCAACGCCGTATTCGGCCACTTTTAATGCAATACGGTAATCAAAATGAATGTCGGCAACTAACGGTACATCAACCGATTGTTTGATGATTTTGAATGCTTCAGCAGCGTCCATCGTCGGCACTGAAACGCGCACAATGTCGGCACCCACTTTTTCTAAGGCTTTAATTTGCGCCACAGTGGCTTCAACATCTGTGGTTTTTGTATTGGTCATCGACTGTACAGCAATCGGTGCACCGTCACCAATAGGCACTTTGCCCACGTAAATACGTGTGGAAGGTCTGCGAATAATTGGGGATTCGTTATACATGCAAATACGCTCTACTGCTTGTTGCTAAAGCACACATTATGCTTTTGGCAGGGTTAATCTTGCGACTCGACCGTTAGCAAATTCAGCTAAGCTGACTTGGTCACCGTCAAGGCTGATACTGGCAACCTGTGGGGCGCCGAGTATCACTTTAAAAGGTTTGGTACCACGCACTTCAACTGACTTAGCGGCGGTTTTCACGCCATCGACCAATACTTTACCATTAGCATCTGTCACGTTAATCCAGCAATCACCACTTAATTGAATCGTGAGTAAGCCTTCAGTTCCAGAAACACTTAACGCTGTACTCTCAAGATTAACGATTGATTCAGTGCTAGCTTGATTTAAGGTACTGTTAGCCGCGGGTGTTAACGAACTGGCAGGCATTGCAATGTTTGATGCATTAGGCTGCTCAAGATTGTTAGTTACAGCATCGATTTCGGCACTGGCGGCAACACTTGCTTGCTCTGCATTGACATCAACAGCGGTGCCGTCATCCATCGTGGCTTGAGTATCATCCGTTTGTTCGGTTGGGATTATTTGCTGCGGTTCAGGCATGTCGGCTTCTGCGGCAATTTCTTCAACCGTTGGCATCGATACATCAATATTGGTTAATAATGATGACTTTTGCACCCACCAAAGTACAAACATGGCAATTAACACGGCCAAGATAAGGTAAGTGACTAAGTTAAGGCGACTGTTACGAGCCTGATGAGTTGTTTTGCGTGAAAAGCTTTGCATTGCCGGAGGGACAATTTCAGGCAACTGATGGCTTAAACATAATTGAATGTCGTTCAAGTCCGCATTAATGAAACGCGCATAGTTTCTGATATAGCCCCGAACATAAGTCGTTGAAGCAATGTTATCAAAAATGTCTTGTTCTATGTCGCTGATTATTCTTGGCCGTAAATGTAATTGCGTCGCCACCGTCTCAATAGACAGTCCCTTGGCTTCGCGAGCCGCTTTTAAAATAGCACCCGCGGTAACAACGTCATTCAACAACTCGGCCTTTTCAGCGTCTTGTTCTACTTCGAATTCTTTAGTCATTAATTCAAGTTAGCTCTATAATTTTTGGCTTGTGGAGATGCAGGAAACTTCGCAATTAATAAAATGCCAAATCGTTTTACGGCCTCTAAGTCATTTGCCGCCCGCTCAATCTTGATCCCTAAGGCTAAACTTTCTGCTGATTCACTTACAACTCGATGGTATCTTGCGAGTTGTACGCGCGCATCGTCGTAGTCAGCTTCTTCCATGGCTAACTCGGTTAACTCTAATAAGGTTACTTGTCTTCTTGGATCATACTTTAACGCCATATTAAAATACTGTCGCGCTTTTTCTTTATCGCCTGCCTTGCGACTACACACACCTAAATTTTCGTAACTTGATGCGGAGCGGGTGTATTTAGGCGTATTAATGGCCTCAAGAAACATTTTTTCTGACTCAGCAAATTTACCTTGCTGACATAAAAACACCCCAAAATTATTACGCGCGTCACCGGTTGCATCGCTAAGGCTAATGGCCCGCTTATAAGACTCTTCGGTACGAACCACATCGTCAACCGTTTGGTAATAATACGCCATCGCCACATGCACTTCACTTAAGTTTGGTGCATGCTCAACCGCTTTATTTAAATTGTATTTTGCTTGCTCGCTGTTACCTCGGCTTAAATATTTCAATCCAAGTTGCATGCGCTCGCGGGCCGCACTCACTTTATCAAATTTACGTTCAGCCACCGGAGTATCAGTACCACTATAGGTGCGTTCGGTTACACAACCGGTAACCGACAGCGCCATTAAGGTCATCACAAAAATTTTGTGCATTCCATGCTTCATTTATAAGCCTATTTACTATGCAAACAACAAGTTAATCCATTGTGACTGAAATCTGGTTTTGTTGCATTTGTTTTTTTGCTAAACGCTTTGTTCTATCACGAATATCACCCGCTAATTGACCACAAGCCGCATCAATGTCGTCACCACGGGTTTTACGAACAATGACAGTTAAGCCGTATTCCATCAAGACTTTAGAGAAGCGGTCAATACGTGAGTTCGACGAGCGACCGTAAGGAGAACCTGGATATGGATTAAATGGAATTAAATTAATTTTACAAGGCGTGTCTTTCATTAACTTAGCTAATTCATGCGCTTGGTCGGTACTGTCGTTGATGTGGTCCAACATTACATACTCAACGGTTACACGGCCACGGTTAGCGTTAGATTTTTCTAGGTAACGACGAATACCCGCTAAAAACTCTTGGAGCGGATATTTTTTGTTAACAGGTACAAGCACATCACGCAGCTCATCATTAGGCGCGTGGATACTCACAGCTAATGCGACATCAATCGCATCACCAAGTTTATCAAGCGCGGGGACAACACCAGAGGTCGACAAGGTGACACGGCGTTTTGACAAACTAAAGCCAAAATCGTCTAGCATAATGTCCATTGCAGGGATCACGTTGGCTAAGTTCAGTAACGGCTCGCCCATCCCCATCATAACAACGTTAGAAATTGGACGGTCACCAGTGTCTTTATGAAAACCTAAAAATTGCGATACACGCCAAACCTGGCCAACAATTTCAGACACGCTTAAGTTACGGTTAAAGCCTTGTTGAGCTGTTGAGCAGAAGGTACATTCTAGTGCGCAGCCAACTTGCGATGACACACATAAGGTCGCACGGTCTTCTTCAGGAATATAAACGGTTTCAACTTCTTGGCCTTGGCCTACGTTAATGGCAAATTTAATGGTGCCATCATTTGATTTTTGGAAACTTGAAATATCTGGCGCAACAATTTCACATCTTGCCGCAAGCTTTGCTCGCAACGCTTTGTTAATGTTGTTCATATCTTCGAAGTCACTGACGCCAAAGTGATAAATCCACTTCATTAATTGATCGGCACGAAACGGCTTTTCGCCCATTTCGCTGAACAACGCACGCAGTCCTTTACGATCAAGATCTAATAAATTGATTTTTTTTACACTCATTTGCCTAACCTCAAAACGCCAAAACCTGTAACAGGGCGGCAAATTATACAGGTAGCATTACCTTTTAGCCAGTATATCTACATTAAGCTTGCGTTAACTATAAACTCAGCCAGTTATCCTCATTTGAGTCACCTTAACCTCGTTGATTTTCAACCATTCTGATTGAAATTCAGTTTGTATTAACTTAGATGAGTGTAATATCACGCCTGGCTATGTGGCCTGCCATGAGGCAGTATTGACTTTCAACCTATGATAACCCTTCTGTTTATCGTGTTTTTCGCTATATTTATCTCGTTTTTATTCAGTATTTTTGAAGCCGTATGACTGTCGGTTCTCCCTAGTTATATTGCTAACCTTAAAGAACACCACCCTCACGCTGCTACAAGGCTGCATCAACAAAAGCAAAATATCGACTCGCCGCTCGTGTCTATTCTCACCTTAAACACCATTTCTCATACTATGGGAGCATCGGTAGCAAGTGCCTAGGCGGCAATTATTTTTGGCAGTGAGCTACTTGGGGTGTTTTCTGCGGTTTTGACATTTTTAATTTTATTTTTTTCTGAAATTATCCCTAAAATTATTGGAGCTAATCATTAGCGTAAAGTCGCCCCCGCGGTGTCGCTTTGTTTATATTGGATGGAAAAATTTGCCCAGCCGTTGATTTGGTTATCACAGAAAGTCACTGGCTTGTTGGGGAAAAGTGATAGTCATCATTATATTCGCCAAGAACTCAGCGCCATGAACCAAATGGCCAAAGACAGTGGTGAATTCAGCGAACAAAAATCGCAAATTTTAACCCAAATGTTGGCGATGAAAAACATGACGGTCAGCGACATCAAGCTCCCAAGAACGGTGATATTTAAATTGCCAACGAGCGTAACCAATGAACAATTTATGCGTCAGCACTTAAATAACCTGAGCTCGGGATAATAAACGCTTTTCAAACAGCCCTTTGCCCTGCTAACTGCGTTGAATCGACTTACGACACCTAAACCAGTGAATGAATAAAAAGCACAACAGCGAGCATTTAACATTGAAATAGCAGCACCTAACGCTTTTATGGGTAAGTAAGGTGCAGATAAAGAAGGTGTAGATAAAGAAGGTGTAGATAAAGAAGGTGTAGCGCAGACTGAACTTTACCCAATAAACTGCCGTACTATATGGCAGTTTATTGGGGGCGACACGATAAACATAGCACTCTTTTTTACGTACAAAAATCAGCACATACTAATATTTTATTGTTTTCAAATGACTGCGGATGACAGCATTACGCCAGATACGTTAAGATGATGTCATTACACAGAGGGAACTAATGCAAAATTCTTATCGCTTATCCATTGCACATATCAACGACACGCATTCAAACTTTGAACCAAGCCCAGTCCAATTTAGTTTAACCACCGAGCAGCAATCTTATAAGCTGGAAACAAACTCAGGTGGCTATGCACGCTTAGGGTTTCAAATTGACCAGGCAAGGCAGCAAGCAGTCCAGCAGCAAACCCCATTTTTGTTTTTGCATGGTGGTGATAGTTTTCAAGGCACGCTGTATTTTCGTGAGTTTCAAGGCGCAGCCAACGCCCACTTACTTAACTTGTTAAAACCTGACGCCATGGTGCTAGGTAATCATGAAATTGATGCAGGTAATAGCCCTGTACAAGCCTTTTTAAACCGCATCGATTTTCCAGTGCTTGCAGGTAACATGGACTTAAGCCATGAAGATAGACTAAAAGTCGGCAGATTGTACGGCCATCCAATGCTGTACGATTTTGATGACAGCAGCGAAACAGCCAAGGTCTTAATTAAGCCTTTTCATGATACAAAAATGGCGATTATTGGTATCACCTTAGATCAAATGCGCTTGATTGCTAGACCCGACCCTGACACCGACTTTGTCAATGCCATTGATACCACCCGTGCCACCATTGCACGCCTGCATCATCAAGGTATTAAACACATCATAGTGTTAAGCCATTTAGGGTTAGACCAAGACCGAGAACTCGCCCAGCAAGTAGATGGCATTAGCCTGATTGTGGGCGGCCATTCTCATACGCTGCAAGGGCAAATGAGTGACATTGGTTTAAGCAATATACCCTATGCTGAAACCATTAACTCAACGCCTATTTTGCATGCAGGTAAATATGCCGAAACCTTAGGTTTGGCCGAAATAATTTTCAACAATCAGGGTTGCGTCATTGAGCTTATCGGCAACAATTATTTTATGATTGATAGCCAAATTCATGTCAGCGACGCCCAAGGGCAAACAGCGTCCCCCGCTGTCTCGCAGTCGTTAATCGCGCAATTACTTGCCCATCCAAGCATTAAAGATGATCAACACGATGATGGCATTCATCAGGTGATCCACAGCCAATATCGCCCAGCATTAGATGCATTAGAAAACCAAATATTGGCCCATATCCCGCGCGATTTTGTCCATACCCGTTTACCAAGTAAACATTTACCCCACGGCAGTGAAATTGCCCCTTGGGTGAGTCGAAGTATGTATAAAGCAGCCAAAAATATTGAACCCGACATTGATTTTGCATTGCACAATGCTGGCGGCGTTAGGCAATCGCTAAATAAAGGGCAGTTGTCACTGGCCGATGTGGTTGGGCGTATTTTACCGTTTGAGTTGCCGTTAACCCTGTATCAAATTATGGGTAAATACGTGATTGAGGCGTTAGAATCGTCGATTAATCGTGCCACAAATAACGGCATTGTGGGGACTGGCGCAGGCAGTTTCCCCTACCCTTATGGACTGCGTTATTTTTACGATGGCAAACAAATTAAAGGCCAACGTATTACGAAAATTGAAATTTACAAGCAATACCAATGGCAAGCGCTTGAGCCAGACAAACTGTACATTGGTGTGTCCAGTGCCTATACCGCCGCGGGAAAAGAAGGTTACGACGCCTTACTGCACGCTCATTGGCAACAAGCTATGACCAGCCAAACCTTGCCTGAGGCCTTTATCGACTTTGTCAGTTTGCACGGGCATTTAATTGAAGATCAGTTATTTACCAATGTGCATTACATTAGCCATCGAGAAGATAAATCAAAACATGAATAACAAGCCGCTCATTTAGCGTTAACTATAATACTGTCACGATAATTTGGGTTTGATCACAGACCACGAGTCGCTTAAATGATTAAATGCTGAAGTATCTTCTTCTAAATCGTATGACAGGAAAACAATATGAAAGCTAAATTAATCGCATTTGCTGCCGCCGCTACCCTAGCGTTAGGGATTTCTTCTGTTTGGGCACAAGGCGCATTACATCAAGGCGAAGTGCTCGACACAATGAATGGTGGTGGTTACACCTACGTTCAAATTAAAGAAGCAGACAAAACCTATTGGGCTGCGGGACCACAAACCCAAGTCAGCAAAGGCGATACTGTAGAAGTGTCTGAGCAAATGTGGATGACCGATTTTGCTAGCTCAAGCCTAAATAGAACGTTCGATAAAATTATGTTTGTTGGCAATATCGACAAAAAATAGTTCGTTTTACGCTTAAAAAATACCATAATTGACCAATCTTTAGGATTGGTCTTTTTTATGCAAAATTCATACTTAACGCCTTATCACATTGTTGACTTTAGCCCAGTGTACGCACAACAAGTGAGCGAGTTATACCATATGGCGATACAACATATTCGCCATCCAAGATACCCGCAAGCCAAACTCGATGCCTGGTCATCATCGCCTCGTTCAAGCAAGTTTTGGCAATTAAAATATCAACGAAACCGCGCTTGGTTAGCTGTAGATTCAACACAACAAGTGATTGGATTTATTAGTGTCGAAACTCACTTTAAACAACAAGGTTACATTGACTGTTTGTATGTAGCACCGGCTTGGCAACACCAAGGCATCGCGCGAGCGCTTTATTTACAATTACAAGCCTGGGTACAACAACAGCGTTACCCAGTATTGAGTGTCGACGCCTCATATTTGTCTAAAGGTTTGTTTGAGCAACATGGTTTTGTGTTAAAACAGGTCAGTTATCAACACAAACTCGGGCAAACTTTTAATGGGTTTTATATGCAAAAAACATTAATAAATAATCTTGTCACAGGTCATTAGCGTTTTAATAATGGCTGCAGCATCTCTTCTAATCCATTGAGTTTAACTTCGTACATTAGGGCCAATTGCTCGCCCAACTTACCTTCTGGAAAGCCTTTAGAGTGAAACCACACCAAATATGGCTCAGGCAATTGCAACAACTTGCGCCCAGCATATTTACCAAATGGCATTGTTTGATTAATCGCTTCTACTAGTTGTTGCTCGTTCATCACGTGACCCTTATTACTGTTTATTTAACGATCTTAACACGGGCCATGTAAGTTTTTGCCTAACTTCACCGCCACATTAATTATATTAATTAGTTATACAAAACAAAATAAATAACACAATTAGATATATAAAGTGGATTAACGACCTTATTAAAACCAATGACATCACACAACTCAACATGGCAGCCTAGCAAAAAAGGGCTGTAAGTGATTATCTAATTTAACTTTTAAGTAACATTGACGCTTGGCCGCTATCAGTGTCAACTTTTTGCCATCCCAATAAAATCCGTCAATAAAATTTCGTCATGCCATTTATAAAAAAACGTCAAAAATCAGCTAATTGACGAAACATAACAGAACTCTTACAGTTAAGTCATGTATTACTTTTGGCAGTGTATGCGGCCTGATAAAGAGGACGGTTTCGATGATCATATTAGTCGGCGGAGAAAAAGGCGGTAGCGGTAAAAGCTGTTTAGCACAGAACATTGCGGTGTTTCTCACCCGCGAAGCGCAAGCTAGCGTGATTATGGTGGACTGCGACCCACAGCGAACCACATCAGACTGGATCCAAGCGCGCAACAATAATCCAGACTTACCGACCATCAACTGCGTGCAATTATACGGAAAAATCCGTAACGACCTGCTGAGTTTAGAGCAGCATTATGACTACGTCATTGTCGATTGCGGCGGCCAAGATAACCTCGCACTACGGGCGTCGATGTCAGTGGCTTCGCACGTACTCATGCCATTAAGACCTAAACGTCGTGACTTAAAAACCGTCAGCCATATGGACGATATTGTCGCAACCTGCTTAATGATAAACCCTAAAATGAAGCCATCATTTGTGATTACCCAATGCCCAAGCTTACCCAACCAAGCAAGTCGCATTGCCGAAGCAAAAGATGTGTGCCGCACTTACGACATTAATGTACTTGAAGCCGTAAACTACAGCCGCAACATCTATGACGACAGCGAAGAGTCTGGTTTATCGGTGTTTGAGTTAGAACCCAAAGGGAAAGCCACCGAAGAAATGCGCAGTATTGCGTGTGAGTTACTCGAAATCACCGATGCAAAACAGCTTATTGACCAACGTAATAATGTATCTAATGTCACGACAATGAGAGGAAATTATGGGACTAGCCGATCTCAAGAAAAACGCTTCGTTATGTAAAAACGAGCGCCCGATTGCAGTGTCGGTTGATGACTTTATTGCCGCAGCCGATTTATATGCCGCAGGCGTTGAGACTCACTCAGGCTTATCCCCCAAAGCCCTGACAGAGTCTTCTAACGTGGTTGATTTTTTACAACGTAAATATCAACAACCGCAAACGCCCCCCCAACTAACTCAGGCCATAAAAAAGCCATACAAGCGTTGTACATACACCTTAAGCGAGGCGGCAATAGAGCAATTAACCCTATTGAGCCAAAAAGGACAAGTGGCTAAATCAAAGCTGATTAGGCAGCTTATTGCTCATTATTTTTCATTAACGCCTGAACAACAAAAACGTATCGACGCAAATTTTCACGACTAAACAAAACTTAGCAACACTCAGCATAAACCGAGTTCACCATCTCTCCCCACCCTTTGCTGGCAGCAAATTGACCATCGTTATTTGTATGCCAGTTTTTTTATCTTTATGTCTCTAGCTTGAATTTCACCTAAGCCTCCCCCATAAATAGTTTATGAGAGAATTCATTTGGAAAATCAATGGTAGCGATTGTAATTGTGATAACCGTGTCAATATTAGCAATCGCATGGATTGGCAGTAGCCGCTGGCGTAAACAGCGTCAACGCAAACGCATTACCTCAATGCCCTTCCCACATGCATGGCGCGCCATACTTAAAGCTCGATTTCCGTACTTTAAAGCCATGCCAACTGATCTACAGCTGCAATTAAAAAAACACATACAGATTTTTATTAAAGAAAAACAATTTGTTGGTTGTAATGCTTTTATCATTAATGATGAAGTCAAAGTCACTATTGCCGCGCAAGCCTGCTTGCTTTTACTTAACCGACAAACCGATTACTACCCTAAATTAACCCAGATTTTAGTGTATCCGGCCGCCTTTATTGTTGAGAACAACCGCACCGACATGGCAGGCGTACAATCAACACAGCGCAATGTGTTATTGGGCGAGTCTTGGGGGCATGGCAAAGTCGTTTTGTCGTGGAATAGCACGCTACAAGGCGCTGCAGATCCGTTTGATGGCAACAATGTTGTGATCCATGAGTTTGCCCACCAGCTCGACCAGGAAGATGGCAGCGCGAATGGTGCTCCCCCACTGGGTGATATTACGGCTTATCGTTCTTGGTCTAAAACGCTAGGCGAAGAATTTAAACAACTTCAACATTGCGCAGCGCACCATATACCGTCATTATTTAACTATTATGGTGCGACCAATCCGGCAGAGTTTTTTGCCGTAATCAGCGAAACCTTTTTTGAACGTCCAGTGGAGTTTTATCAACAACACCAACAACTATACCAAGAATTAAGTCAGTTTTATCACCTAGACCCAATCCATTGGCATTAACGGTAACCCCTATTGGTCAACGCGAAATGCAATTATTAACGTAAGGGATATTATGCAATCTATTATTCATCGACTTGGCTTTATTGCCATGTTAGTTACCACAGCCGCAGCCTTCGACGTACATGCAAATCAGGCTGACGAGTTAAGTGCAGATCAAGCGCAAACAGACAACAAAAACCAATCTATTAGTCAACAAGTGAGCTCAGAAAGCCCCGCTATCATTAAAGATCTCAACACCACCGCTGACATGGTCGACAGCCAGGGCTTATCAGCACAAGACAGCCAGGCAGTAAGCGCATTGCTTAATAAACTGCATGAAAGTGCCGCAAGCGCGGACTGGACAACCTACTTCAGTTTATATCATCCGCAAGCGGTGTTTATCGGCACCGACAATACTGAACGTTGGAACATGGTTGAGTTTCAACGTTATGCTCAGCCGACGAAAGGCTGGCGCTATGAGCTTCAATCGCGCCACTTATTGCAAATAGACGACACCATTTTATTTGATGAGCACTTATTTAGCCCGGCCTATGGTGCAAGTCGTGGCACAGGTGCATTAGTTCACACCGAACAAGGCTGGAAAATAGCCCAATATCATTTAAGTTTTCCTATTCCTAATGACAAAGCGAAACGCATTACCAGCTTAATAATGCAGTAGTGTTGCAATGACATCGAGTAGGGTGAGGCGTCACCGCCCCATCCCTCTCACAGAACCGTACGTACGGACCTCGT
>NZ_BMQI01000003.1 GCF_014648035.1 Shewanella algicola
ATGTATGAGCGATTAAATGAGGAAAACTCTCTCAAAATATGATCGATATAAGGGATGGTTACACTTGGGTCTCACTTTACCCAAATTACTTAGTTATTATCCATACAATAAGGATAGGCCGCGCGAAGCCGCGTCCTTATCCCAAGTGTTGAACAAGCCCGAACATCGAGAGTGACTCTTTATTATGTAAATAACAGCTCGAGAATCCGCGCTGTTTGATGTAATCGTTATCGGGTAACTTTTCTGTAGTCAGCAAGCCTCCCTTAGCTTATTTGCTAATTATTTAACTCTCTTAATTTCAGTGCGTTAAATTAATCCTCCAGGGTATTCAGTTAAGCCATTATCCTTATTATTTTCCATTACTATTAGGTTGTGATCCGTAAATTTGTCGGTCGTGCCAATACGCCCATAAAGCGCATTGGTTGCTGACAGTAGGGGCAACTGCGAGTCGCTAATCTGCGCTTTATCTCAGGAATGATTGGAAACGCTGCCCCAGCAACCGCTAGCATAAGCTGTATTTGTAGCCTGAGCTTTATGGCGTTACCTCTGAGTAATCCATAGTCACGCACTCGCCTTAATCCCTTCGGTAATACGTGTTGCAGTATTAACCAGAGAAATTCTATGGCAGGTAATGTGCGTACTTTTGTCGACTTTGTTTGGCTGTCTTCATACTCGAAACTCACGTTGTCATCGACATGACTTTTGATGTTTTTGTCAGCCAGTACGCCGCGATAAAGATAGCGTGATAAATACTGCAACGCAGGCGAGCCTTTACCCACATGTTGACAGTCTACTACCCACTTTTTCTGTTGTGCAGGATTTCTTAGGTGACAGGTAACTCACTTATTTAACGCTAATGATTTGGCCATATCGATTGAAATTAAATAGTTGAGTACATCAAACATAACCCTCGCCAAAGCAATTAAAACGAGTTAAGTTACTTGTACAAATTATGGGTGGCTTTTTTCCCACTGTTACTTTCAACACTAATATTTGATGTATATAGATAGGGAAATAGTATGTCTAAAAAAAGTAAAATTATTCTTATGCCAGCTATCATTAGCGCCACTTTCGTATTGTCTTTCTGGATTTCATCGGTAAGAGAATCTCAAAGTATACTCGGTATGAGCTCAGACTTGGCCAGTGGTGTAACAATTGGGTTAGGAATTGGTCTAGCATTGGTTTTGCTGTCAACGCTCAACAAGTCTAACTCTTCGAATTAGATGCCATATAACAAAAAAATTAAGTTCGCCTGCTGCGCAGGCTGGGGCGCAAACATGTGGGCTGCTCACTTCGTTCGGGTTTTAGCCCACATGCCTGCGCCCCTTATTTAAAAGTTAGGTGCTAGGAGCTCACTTGAAAAAATCACTTTGTCTATTCGCTTGTCTTTTTTTGTTTACAGGCTGTACTATGTCGCCAGAGCCAAGTTTTATTTACTATCAAAGTTCTGTGCCTACATCATGCAATATAGTTGTTGGTTTGTCACAAGAAGACGGTCAGTTTGAGTACAAAGTTACAATAGATACTCGTACTGCTATGGGGCGCTTTGTAAAAACAGGTCAACAAATTACATTTTCAGGGTTATACGCTTCAAAATCGGTCGGGAATTCAAAAATAGAAGTCAGTGCTTTAATACATGGTGATGCTTTGGTCATCCAAAACTTTGGTAATAGTATGAATCCATTTACACTCTTTTCAGAATGCGATGATAAATACTTATCACTGGTTAAAGTGCGCACATAACAAATAAGAATAGGCCGCGCAAAGCCGCGTCCTTATCCCAAGTGTTGAACAAGCCCGAACAGCTGAGAGCGACTCTTTATTATGTAAATAACATCTCGAGAAAACGCGCTGTTTGATGTGATGGTTATTTGGCAACTTTTCTGTAGCCAGCAAGCGACCTTAGCCCCTTTGCTAATTGTTTAACTCTATTTATTTCTGTGCGTTAAATTAATCCTCCACGGTATTCACTTAAGCCATTATTCTTATTATCATTTTCAACATTAGGTTGAGGTCTTTACGTTCGTCGGTCGTGCCACTATGCCCATAAAGCGCATTGGTTGCTAACAACAAGGACAACTGCGCGTTGCTAACCTGCGCTTTATCTCGGGAATGATTGAAAAGGTTGCCCCAGCTACGGCCAGCATAAGCTGTATTTGTAGCCTGAGCTTTTTGGCGTTACCTCTGAGTAATCCATAGTCTCTTACTCGTCTTAATCCCTTCGGTAATACGTGTTGCAGTATTAACCAGAGAAATTCTATGACGGCTAGTGTACGAATTTTCTTCGATTTGGTTTGGCTGTCTTCATACTCGAAGCTCACCAGACCATCAACATGGCTTTTGATGTTTTTGTCGGGCAGTACGCCACGATAAAGATAGCGTGATAAATACTGCAACGCAGGCAAGCCTTTACCCACATGTTGACAGTCTACTACCCACTTTTTCAGTAGTGAGGTTGGCAGTGTGAGATTACGTTTTGTCAAATGTTCCAGCAAACGTGCGCGCCAGACATTGGCGAGGTTAAAGGCGTTAAACAGGTATTTGCCTTTGTTCTTTTTCTAGTGCTGTTGGCTCTTGTTAAAACTGCCCGCTGGAATAATAAAGTGAATATGCGGATGCAAATCACGCCGTCGGCTGTGGGTATGCAGTACGTCGGTAAAACCAATATCACCAGCAAGCTTCGGTGAGTTAAACGCAAAGTCTTTGAGCAGCATAACCTTGGCTTGCATCTTTAAGAGTGTTTAAAAGGACAAAAAACAGTTGGTTTTTACTTCTCGGTCGCTTATTTTAACCAACAATTTTGCGCCGCTTAGCGTGGTGCTGAGGCTGTAGAATTACTCCAAAGTTTAAAGTAGCGGATGATTTTTGTGTTTATACAGCCCGTAAGATCCATTTTATGATGGATTATTGCTTCAGATTTCACGTACAAACGCAATTTGAGGCTCAATTTATAATAAATTTTGAGGCTACTTTTTCTAAAATAGAAATTTTACAGGTTCGTTATGCATATTTTTCATTTTGGCTTAAATTGTATGTTCAGGTTCAGTGTTTCAGGGTAGAGGTAAAAATGAAACTAGATGCGGTGTTGTGGGACTATGACGGAACCCTTGTAAATTCAGTTCCTAAGAATATTGATATTACAAAAGCGATCTTATCTATTGTTGCCCCACATTTAACAGGAGACTTTTTGCCCAAATATTTGCGTGATGAAGAGTCATACCATCAAGCAAACCATGGTGCCAAAAATTGGCAAGAGCTTTACGTTGACTACTATGGGTTAACACATGAGCAAATGTTGATTGCTGGAGGTATGTGGGCGGAACACCAAGAGAAAAATACTACGGAAGTCATGCTATTTGAAGGCATCAAAGACGTAGTCACTAAATTTTCTCATCTTCCTCATGGTATTTGTTCGCAGAATTCGCAAAACAATATTCGCCGTTTTTTGGAGAGCAATTCGATAGCAGGACCATTCAAGGCTATTGTAGGGTATGACGATGTTTCAAGCGGTAACCAAAAACCTGATGCATTTGGTGGTCTTAAGTGCATTGATTCAATTTTCGGTCATACGAATAGTCAGTGTTTAATATATATCGGAGACCATGAAGCCGACGTTAAATTTGCGCGTAACCTGCAAGCGAAACTCGGTAGTAAAGCTCGGGTAATTGCTGTGGCAGCAGCTTACAGTCGTTCAGCACCAGAATCTTGGGAGTGCAAGCCGGACTATACTGCATACACTGTCGATGAGCTTTTTGGCATCATCGGAAAATACGCATAACAAATAAGGATAGGCCGCGCGAAGCCGCGTCCTATCCCAAGTGTTGAACAAGCCCGATACAAAACATGGCCACCCAGCCCAAATGTTAAACCCTAGTATCAACAGATCCATGTTTATTTAATTTCAGCAGATTTATTCATTTTTGTGATCAATATGATGCGACAAATAACAAATGCAATGAGTCATAACCACATTCTAAGCTTTAGTTGCTATTATTTATAACTCTGAATGACTCAATAAAAGGTGAAGTTCAATGCGCGTGAAAACAATCAAACAAAGATATAGCCTTGTGCTGGTGGCCTTTATTGTATTAATTAGTATCCTCACAACGATAGGCATACAACATTGGGTAAAACCTGCTCTACAAGCTGAAGAAGAAAAAAGCCTGAGTTTTGCGGTTAAAGATATTGCTACCGAAATTAAGCTAATTCTTGCTGCTGTTCAGTCTCAACAACGAGCGACTACTCAACTTATTCCAAACCTCGAAAGTACGCAAATTGATTCTTTATTACCTCATTTGGTAGACCAGTACGGTAATCAATTGGTATTTGGAGGTGGTATTTGGCCCATGCCAAACAAGAGGATTGTCGGTGTTGACCGAGCAAGTTCATTTTACCATAGAGACACAAGCGGTAAGTTAGTCGTAAACACTTATTGGAATAGTGATGAAGCACCTGACTATTTCACTCAAGCTTGGCATAAGGCTGGCCAGAACGCGCCTAAAGGTCAATGTGTCTGGGCTAATGCTTACAAAGATGGTGCCAGTATTGAGCCTCGTACAAACTGTGCAATGGGTATTTATGAAGGCACCTCTCTATATGGGGTCTCTACCGTTGATGTAACACTTGGATTTTTTAATGAACTAGTGGCAGATAAAGAGCGTGAGCTTAATGCAGAAATCTTGATTGTTGAAGCGGATGGGAAAATTCTAAGTACTAATAAAGTTCTCAACAATGAAAACGTTATTTTAACCGATCTATCTGATCAGTCTTACCCATTGGCTTTAGCGCTAAATAATGCTTTAAAAACTTCAGAGTTTAGGAAGGAGTTTGAGCAAAATGATGAAGAGCACATTCTTCTAGTTCAAGAGGTCGTCGGGACTCCTTGGTTAATCGCAGTCGCTAAACCAACAAGTTTACTTACTATGCAAACACAAGAGATCATGTCGACTCTGGCAGTGATTCAACTTCCAATGGTCGCTCTCTTATTAGGCGTGCTGCTTTATGCATTTACGAGTTTGGGTAATCGATTTAAGGCACTTAAGGAAAATGTAGATACGCTATCAGCGGGTGATGCAGATCTTAGTATTAGGCTACCGATTAAAGGAGAAGACGAGTTGGATGCTGTTTCTGAATCGATGAATAACTTTATCTCCTATTTACAAAATCTAATCACAAATGTCATTGAAGCCAACCTTGTTTGTAACCAACAGATTACCGCGATGACAGCTTTAACTGAAGAAACACTGATCATATTGGATCAACATGTTAAAGAAACAGACATGGTTGCTACTGCTGTTAACGAACTCAGTTCTTCAGCACAGGAAGTTGCTGGATATACTAATCAGAGCACAGAAATTACCAATTCAGCACAGCGCGAAGCTTTGAACTCGGGAGATTCTGCACGTAAAGCAACTATTAGTGTTGGTGAGCTAATGCAAAATGTTGAAATAACTTCTGCAAATGTTGGCAAGATGCAAGATAACGCATCTTCGATTGAGGGCGTATTGCAAGTGATACGTGGTATTGCCGAACAAACTAACTTACTTGCGCTAAATGCGGCCATTGAAGCCGCTCGAGCAGGTGAGTTGGGTCGTGGATTTGCTGTTGTTGCTGACGAAGTGCGTAATCTTGCCGCAAAAACTCAAGATAGTACCGCTGAAGTCGCACAGATGCTGGATAACTTAAAAAGTGGTGTTGAAACAACCGTTACCTCAATGTCAGAAACCCGAGAGCGATGCCAAATTACATCGGTATTGACGAATGATGTCACAGAGGGGATAGCGACTATGCAAAACGCTGTTTCAAAAGTGGATGATGTGAGTGTTCAAATTGCGACCGCGGCAAATGAACAAAGTCAGGTGGCGGAAGAGATCAACCGAAGCATGGAATCGATCAGAAGTATGCTTATGGATCTGCACGGCCACGGTAAAACATCAGGGGATCATGCAAAAGCTCTCCAGAACGCTAACCGAAGTTTACAAGATCTTGTCGACCAATTTAAAGTGTAGTGTCTGTAATAAGGCTGTTGGAGTAATTAAGCGAATAAGAGTCTGCAGTTATATTATTATGATTTTATCAGATGAATACTACTGCAGACCTTAAAGACAGCAACCCCGGCTAATAAACACTGCCGGGACGACAAGAAGGGTGTTAACTAACTTTATTAATAAAAAGATTCATTATCTGGTCTGTGCAAAACGCTACGACGTTTGTGGCAGTAAGTCATATGTACAAAAGTACAAACACCTGGATCCCGACTAAAAAGCACTGCCGGGACAACAAGAAGGTGGATAATAAGCTTTGTTCAGTAATGTATTAATGCGGATTGGTACAAGAAACAATCAGACGTTTATTGGCTGAACACCAAAGCAATACTTTAAAATAAATCTATTCGTAAAAATCGAGTGGGATGAGGTTTTGATAAACATAGTAACCAAGTGGGCCCATAAGTAGGCTTAACATGGACCACAGAAAACGTTGGGCATTTTTGATATGGGCTTTAGTGGTAAAAGCACGATAGCAAAAGTGGATGTGCAAGATCAGCAAGGCGATCAGCATAAAGACTAACGTAATATCCATATTGTTCATGTCATGTTCCTTTGCGTTCCAGCAATGACTTGGCTAAATGTAAAATTCTGCAGTAAAAAATTCGAAAATCCGCTTTCAACTCTGCAATTCATTCTTACATCGCTAATTTACTGCAAAATTAAACAGAATAATAGTCAGTAAATCATTAAATATTCATAATTTTTTTAATTTTTACACAAAGGTATGACTTTTACATTTTGTTGTTGCGATTGTTTGAGGAGCATCATGTTTTTTTCTGGTAACCATAATGCGTACTTATGCATGACGGCTTGAAATAACGCACTATTTACTAATGTTGTTAACCATTGACTCACTTTCGGATAAGGCAAGGTGTTAAACCATGTCGGTTCGACATTAGCAAATTGGCGGATAAACGGAAAAGTGGCAAAGTCAGCCAATGTTGGGCTATCTGCACATAAGTACGCTTGTTGAGCTAATTTATCTTCTAATACCTGCAAAAACACTTCTGCCTGTTGGCGATACCAGATTTGGCTGTGTTCAGGGAACCTGTCAGCGTATTTGTATTTATCTAGCCAGGGCTTAAAGTCATTGTCATTAGCATGTACCCAGGCCATTGTTTGTGGCTTTGGTATCTCATCAAGTAATGTTTGATAAGCCCCGGGCGTTAACCAGGGCGAGCTTGGGTCTGGGTGTTGAGTCAAGGAAAATTGCATTACTTCAATGCTTTCTGCAATCACCTGCTGCTCAGCGGTGATCAACACTGGCACAGTACCTTTTGCTGATACGGTAAGCATCTCTTGCGGTTTATTTTTGAGTTCAATTTCGCGCACGTTAGGGTTTAACTGGCTTAAATGTAACCCAATACGTGCTCGCATGGCATAAGGACAACGACGAAAAGTATACAAAATAGCTGAATTCATAAAGCAACTTTTTAAATAGTAATAACAGTGATAAATAATGAGCAATGTGGATTACCGTGACTAAAAGTGCGTTAACCACAACCACTTTAAAAACACAGTTTACGGCGGATTTCATGTCAAATCTAATTTTTGAGTGTGTTTTAAGTGTGACTTAGGTATACTTTCGGCCGTTTTTTAGAGTCTGCGCACGATGCGCGGGCTGTATTTGCACTGGAAATTAAGTTCCAGCCAGCGGAGTTATTATTGATGCAAGATATGATTAAAGACCAAGCCCAGCCTGAACAGGTAGTGGTGTGCGCGTTATACAAGTTTGTGGCATTACCTCATTTTGAAGCGATTCGTCAGCCATTATTAACGGTAATGGAACAGAACGAGATTAAAGGCACCTTATTGCTCGCACAAGAAGGTATCAATGGTACGGTGGCTGGCACTCAGAAAGGTATTGATACCTTATTGAGCTGGTTAGATACTCAACCAGGTTTAGATCACATTGTGACTAAAGTGTCATTCGATGCTGAAATGCCATTTTATCGCACCAAAGTGAAGCTTAAAAAAGAAATCGTTACCATGGGCGTTGAAGGCGTTAACCCGCGTGAAGTGGTTGGCACTTATGTTAAGCCTAAAGACTGGAATGCGCTTATTTCTGATCCCGATGTGATCTTGGTTGATACCCGTAATGATTACGAAGTGAAAATCGGTACCTTTAAAAATGCCGTTAACCCAGTGACAGAAACTTTTCGCGAGTTTCCTGAATATGTAAAACAGAATTTAGATCCTGCCAAACATAAAAAAGTGGCGATGTTTTGTACTGGCGGTATTCGCTGCGAAAAATCAACTGCATACTTAAAAGAACAAGGCTTTGATGAGGTGTATCACCTTGAAGGCGGCATTTTAAAGTATCTTGAAGAAGTAGACCAAGAGCAAAGCATGTGGGAAGGCGAGTGTTTTGTGTTTGATAATCGCGTGGCGGTTAATCACAGCCTAGAGAAAGGCCAATACGATCAATGTAACGCATGTCGTATGCCGATTACCGAAGAAGAGAAACTTTCTGAAGCCTATGTACAAGGTGTAAGTTGTCCGCATTGTGTTGATAAGATCCCTGCAGAGCAGCGCCAACGTTTTATTGAGCGTGAGCGCCAAGTGCAACTCGCTAAACAACGCGGTGAAGCGCATATCGGCAGCGATGTAAACCAAGTGATTGAAGCACGTCGTCAGCAAAAAGAAGCCCAGCGTAAAGCACAAGAGAAAGCGAATAACAAATAACGCCCAATAAGCCTTATTTAAAATGAGTCCAATCGGTAACGATTGGGCTTTTTTTTGATGTTATTGGTATTGCTTTGTCGTCGTTGAATGCCAACGACCAGAGATAACGAATGTAGTGCAGTATTGTAATACCAATTCCACTAATTATCTGGTCATTCAGCGGGAGTTCTGTGCCTTCTAGGCAAGTAATAGAATTGTAGGCATAGTTGCTCTCGGCAACTGCTCCTGCGTTGCTCTACCTCCTGCATCCATGCAGTCGTACGTCAAAATGCTATTAAGCAGCATAGAAGGTACAGAAACCCGCCTTGTAGGAGGCACTCAGACTGTCCATTTCTTTGTTGCATTGTCTTAGAAGGGAATAACCATTATTTCAACAATGCGCCTCAAACTGAACAATCTGAGTGACTCTGATTGGTCACATAATTAATGGAAATGGTATAAACACTTCATATTTAGAATTTATTTATAGTATTTGAGCAAAGAAAACATTAACCCCGTATAAATGGTTTAGCAAGCGCCATAAGTGTGCTATTTTGAGCGCTTTTTTCGATTAGACGACTGAAGGTAAGCCAATGTTTGTTGGATTTGATTATGGCAGTGCCAACTGTGCGATAGGGGTAATGATTGACGATGCGGTAACGTTACTACCACTATCCGCCGATTCTGATTTTATGCCTTCAACCTTATATGCTATGGACCGCGAGCTGATTGCTGAGGCGGTTTATCAAGGTTTATCTGAGCCTTTAAAAGCGGAATATTCTCACCTTCGTAGCTCGCAATTAATGCGTGCTAAGCAAATGCGCCATGAATTGGACTTAATGCCCAATGAACAAGCCGTGTTTGTGGGCCAGGCCGCCATTGATGCATACCTTGAAATGCCTGAAGAAGGATTTTATGTCCGTTCGCCAAAATCATTTTTAGGCGCTAATGGCCTGCGTCCAGATCAAATTGGTTTGTTTGAAGACATTGTCACCTTGATGATGCAACACGTGAAATCGCTAGCAGATAAAGCCTTACAGCAAAAGTCGTTGCCAGCGGCAACCCATGCTGTTATTGGTAGGCCGGTAAACTTTCAAGGCATAGGCGGCGAAGACAGTAACCAGCAAGCTGAAACCATTTTACGTCTTGCGGCATCACGTGCAGGGTTTACTGAAGTGACATTTTTGTTTGAGCCGCTAGCCGCAGGGATGGATTTTGAGTCAACCCTAGACAGTGATAACACCGTATTAGTGGTCGATGTTGGCGGTGGCACAACGGATTGCTCAGTAGTCACGATGGGTCCTTCGCACAGTAACAATATCGATCGCACTCAAGATTGTTTAGGCCACTCTGGCCAACGTATTGGCGGTAATGATTTAGATATCGCGCTGGCGATGACAGGCCTAATGCCGAGTTTTGGCGCAGATACCTTAATGACTAACGGCAAACCTATGCCAAGAGCGCCATTTTGGAATGCGGTGTCGGTGAACGACATTAGTGCCCAACGTGATTTTGTCAGTTTAGCGTCGCGTAAATTGGTTGAGTCGATGATAAAAGAGGCTGAACAACCACAACTGCTAAAACGCTTACAAACGGTACAAAAAAATCAACTGAGCTATCAAGTGGTACGCCAAGCTGAAGCGGCAAAAATCAGTTTGTCTGACGCAGATAGCACCCAGTGCTCGCTTGATTTTATTGAAAAAGATTTGTTTGTCACTCTCTCAGCAGATCAGTTTGAACAAGCCATTAGCGACCCATTAGCTAAAGTTGAAGCGCTAATGCAGCAAGCCATGAACACGGCGATGACACAGGCACAACAACAAGATTGCACTTTGCCAAGGAGTCCTGATATTGTTTATGTTACCGGTGGTACAGCGCGTAGCCCGGCGATATACCAAAAAATTGCCAGTGTCTATCCTGCCGCAAAAGTGGTGGTTGGTGATCACTTTGGTTCGGTAACGGCAGGATTAACCCGTTGTGCCCAATATGCATTTAACTAAATAGAGTCAATAATATGCACAGTCAATTAAGCTTTAAGTTTGCAAAGGATGCGTCTAAAACGGCATCACTGCTATTAGTCACATTGGTAGGCAGTGTCGTACTGAGTGGCTGTAGCGATGATGTGGGTAAAGTCAGCTTAGGGTTATTTACCACCAAAGATGTGATTATTGACGCTAAACACGATCCTAAAATACCAGGGGTGACTTGTCATATTAGCCGTATTGAGGCTAATTTAGACTTAGCCGACCCATCTGATATGAGCATCAGTTGCCGTCAAACTGGCCCAATAAGCCATGCTGAATTAGCCGATATTGATAAGTCGAAAAATGGTGAAGTGGTGTTTAAAGAGTCTTTGAGTATTTTATTTAAAAGCTTAAAAGTGCGCCGTATTTTTGATGCTGAAAATCAAACGTTATTGTATTTATCATACTCAACCAAAGAAACCAACGGCAGTCATAAACATGCGTTGTCTACCGTGCCGCTATACGGCACTGCAGCCTGGCAAAAGCCACTAACCACGCAGTAAACGCATAATAAAAAAGGCAAATAACCTGAGCTCAGGTTATTTGCCTTTTTTTATGATGACTTAGAAGATCTTATACCCGTGCCGCACGTTTTAATATCAATAACCACAATACTGGCAATAAGGTGATATAAAAAAACATCACTGTAGCGCCGATATCGCCGGACAATAAAGTGCTAAAAATAAACCTGACAATGCCCATCGGGTCCCACGGCATGTATTGCAGATTACCGTGTAAAAAAATGGTCGCTAAAACAACCACTGTCATTGCTAACCATTGTTTGCCTGGCTCATAGCTTTTAATCACAAATGCAGGAAAAAACGCCACCAAACCAATCCCGACAAAGTTTTGAGCTAAATGGGTAATTGTGGGGTAGCCGCTGATGTTAAACCACCAAAAAACATTGCCCGCAGCCGACTGTCCTATCGCTGCGATGCTTAACGCGAAATAAGCTATGCCTACGCATAAACTGAGTATCACTAATCTGATGAAGTTCATTTGTGTCCTTTTAAATGATTGAAAAAAAGCTTACTTGTTTAACACGGCATTGTAACGTTCAAAAGCCGCGTCAAGATCGGCAATTAAGTCATCGGTATCTTCTAATCCGATGTGCAATCTAATCAGCGGTTTACTGCTATCCCATTGGGTTGCTGTACGGATATTACTAATGCCAAATACGCCTAAAATCAAGCTTTCAAAACCGCCCCATGAAAAACCCATTTTAAAGTGGGCCATGTTTTCAACAAATGCGGTAACAGAGGCTAAGTCACCTTGCTTTAATACAAATGAAAACAGGCCATTACCGCTGCTAAAGTCACGCTTAAAGAACTCATGGCCTGGGCAGGTTTCAAAGGCTGGGTGACGCACATGGTCGACTTCTGGTCGACTTGCTAACCAGTTAGCCACTTTGAGGGCATTTTTATTGTGCTGCGCCATGCGTACACCTAAGGTGCGCAAGCCGCGGGCAGCTAAATACACGTCGTCTGGTGAGGTGGTTTGCCCCATTAAATAACTGTTTTCACGCAGTTGATCCCAGCAATTTTCATTAGCGGTTGCAGTGCCCATCATGACATCAGAATGGCCGACAATATACTTGGTCGCGGCTTGAATCGATACATCAACCCCCATATCAAATGGGCGCGAGTTAATCGGTGATGCCCAGGTATTATCGAGCATGACAATCATGTCGTGCTCGTGAGCGATACGGCTTAATGTCGGTACATCTTGCACTTCCATAGTGATAGAACCTGGTGATTCTAAAAACAACACCTTGGTGTTAGGGCGAATAAGCTCTCGAATGCCTTCACCGATCATTGGGTCATAATAAGTGGTTTCGATACCAAATCCAGCGAGCATTTTATTGCATAAATCGCGTGTCGGTTCATAGGCGGTATCGACCATGAGCAAATGGTCGCCACTTTTTAAGAATGACAATAATGCGCTACTAATTGCGCCAGCCCCTGATGGGTATAATGCAGTGCCTACGCCACCTTCAAGTTCGCTAATGGCTTGTTGAAATGAAAAGTGGGTTGGCGTGCCACGGCGGCCATAAAACATTTCGCCATTGGTTTTATTTTTTATCGCAAAACGCATCTCATCCATGGTGTCAAATACCACGGTTGAGGCTCTAAATACGGGTGGGTTAATAATACCTTTGGTGAATTTTTTCTCACGACCGACACTGACTATTTGTGTGGCTAATTTATCGTCTTTACTCATGTTAATCTTTCCTGTTGGGGCAGTGTTCATAGTATTAATATAAGCGGTGCTAAGGCTCTAACAATATGACGAAATGCGCTGCAATAAGTGATGTAATCGTTGTGCCATCCTAGCACCAAGTCGTTTAAATAAAAGCGCCTAATTGACAAGCTTGACTATTTTTCATCAATTAGCGGTAAGTTCAGGCAGATTTCAACGCCGCTGATGTTGTTTTCGGTGATGTTACTGGCTTTAATGCTGCCGTGATGAAAGTCTGTGACTAAGCGGGCAATGTATAACCCTAGGCCCAAATGGGGTTTACCATTAACACCTTGTGGACGAATAGACACCATAGACTCAAAAATTTGGCTGTTCATGTCTTTTGGCAATAATGGCCCAATATTGCTGACTTTGAGTATTGCTTGCTTGTTAAACTGAATGAGGCTGACGGTAACAGCTGCGCCGTTTTCACTGAATTCGATAGCGTTATTAATCAGCTTATCCATTAATTGAGCGATGTATTCAGGTACGCCCTGGCATTGCATGGCTTTGTCTTCTATATGCACGTTAAAGGTCTGTTCGGGGAAGGTAATTTGATAACCTTGCATGCAACCACTAATCACTTTTTTAAGCGAAAAACGACAACTTTCTGCCTGGGTTAAACTGGCTTCTAATCGTGTCGCTTCACTTAAATTGTTTAAGATTAAATGCAGACGATTGACCCCTTCCTGGGCGCGATTAACGTATTTTTGCGATTGGTCGTCAAGTTGCTGCAACCCTAAATGTTCAAGGGAGCTGCGCACCACAGCGACAGGTGTGCGTAACTCGTGTGACAAGCGGGAAGACATGTTTTCAAGATAATGGGTGTATTGACCTAGGCGACTGACAATACTTGAAAAGCTGCGTGACAAATCGCCAATTTCATCACGGTTTTTAGACGCCACAATTTGCTGGCGTACACGCCCCTGACTATCGATGGCCAATTCGGCTTGGTCGCGCAAACTGCGTATACGGCTTGAAATACTCGATGCAAAAATAAACAGTGCCAGCGTGCCCATGCTCATAATGGTCAAAATAACGTTGAACAGCTTTTCCAGTGCACGGTTACGCAAACTACGAATACCGTGAGTGGTTTCTTCGGCAATGACAACGCCCATCACTTTATCGTCAATCCAAATGGGGCTGGCTGCGGCTAATACTACTGCTTTATTATCTGGGGTTAAGCGCCAGGTTGAACCTTGTTTACCGCTTAAGGCTTTTTCAATGTGGCTACCGGTCAGCTCGGTTGAGTCTTGTAATGAGTCGATAAAATCTTGCGGTGGCCGAGTGAGTATTTTGTAGTACAAAGGCAATATGTAGTTTTGCTTAATACCTTGCCAAAATGAACTGGCTTGGCTGGTGGTTAAATCGTCAGCCCAGGTGTTTGATGAGCTGCGAATATCGCCCGATTTTGCTAATACGCGGCCATGATTATCGACCACCCAAATACGCGAGCTGTTGTGGCTCATGCCTTTAATAATGCTTTCGATTTCTGGCGAGGGCACTAATACCGTACCTAAACTGGCAACGGAGTCGGTGGCAGAAGTGCCAATCACATTAACCAGTTGACGATTATTGGTATCGTTAACGTTATGAATGGCAAAGCCCAATTTACTGCCCACCATGGTGAGTGGCAGTCTGAATTCTATATTGTAACCCTGGTCTGTTTTGAGCCACTGTCCCTGAATCCGCGACTCAGGTTCGACAGGCGTTGATTGAGTGGGATCGCCGGGTAGTTCAAAGGCACTGAGCCAACCGCTTTTGGTATTAGCAATAATATAACGCCTAAATTGACCGTCTGGCGCTTGGGTGGCCATCACCAAATGATCGTTTCTGTCGACCCGTAAACTTTTACGACTACGAAACACCACTTCAGGGTCTTTTACCTGGAAGTAACCATACAAATAACCACCGTATTTCCCCACCATGTGGGTAAAGCTGATATTGATAGGTTCGGCTTCATTACGTTGATAAATCAGGTGGTTATCAGCGTAATTTAATGTGCGATGTTGGTATAAATGCCAATCTGCTAATTTGCCGTCTAACTGAATAGGGCCTGCAATGGGGTAGGCGTATAAGTCGCGGCCTTTTTCAACTTGATTTAAAAAACTGGCTTGATTATCGAACAGTTTTGGCCGCTCATGTAAGGCGGTTGCGAGTGCTTGGGTCGTGCCCTCAAGGGTTTTTTCTTGGCCATGACGCAGGTACTTTTCCATTTCCCACACATATTCGTACCCAAGCCAGGGCAGGCAGAGTAAAAATAATGACAAGATAACAACTTTGGCCCGCAGCCCTAAAGGTAAATACATCAATTAAATGTTGTCCCAGCGGTAGCCCATGCCATAAACCGTGTCGATACAATCAAAGTCATTATCGATGGCAATAAACTTTTTACGAATTCGTTTAACGTGGGAGGTAATCGTACTGTCGTCGACATATATTTTGGCTTCTTGCATTAAATCTTGACGACTGCGCACATGCCCCGGGTGCTTGGCCATGGCATGGACCATCCAAAACTCGGTAACGGTGAGCTCAATAGGCTGGGTTTTCCAATACACCTGAATGCGGTTGCCATCAATGGTTAAATGGCCGCGCTCGAGTAAGTTGTCTTCTACAGGGCTTGATCCAATCAGCTCTGAACGGCGAAATAATGCCGCAATCCGTGCGAGTAAATGCGGGAAACTCACATCTTTGGTTAAGTAATCATCGGCGCCTAAACGCAAGCCACAGACCGTATCAAAATCACTGTCGCGTGCCGTTAAAAAGATGATCGGTAAACTGCTCGACATTGCCCGGAGTGACTGGCACAGGGTAAATCCACCATCAATTTCATGCTCTAAACCAATATCAATAATGGCTAAGTCGGGCAGGCGGGCATTAAAGGCCAGCATAGCCGCAGGGCGATTAGCATAGGCTTGGACGCTATAACCTTGTTGTTGCAGTACATCTTTGTAGTTTTCGCGGATAGCCGCTTCGTCTTCAACAATGGCAATTCGTTTCATGGCGTGACTTCAATTAATAGGGATATAAATGGATACCCTGCTGACTATACAGGATTTTATCCACCAAAAAAGCCGCCACAGCCAATTGCCATATTGTTGCCACATTTGATCGCCACATTGCCATTTTTGCTCCCCAATAAAGCCATTTATATTTTGTTTAATAACGGCATAAAGTTATTTGGTTGCACGTTAACTCAATGACTTTCACTTTACACATCATTGCTAAAAAGGGACTCATTATGAAAAAGCAACTTATCGCCGCCACTGTTATCAGCGCAATTTTATTACCACACACAGCTTGGGCTACAGCCGTTGAGCCACAAAATGAACGTGAACATACTGAAGAGTTAGTCGGCTTAAGCTCGGGTATTTTACTTGGTGCCGTTGTCGCAGGCCCGGTTGGCGCCATCATTGGGGCGTTCACTGGCACGATTATTGGTAAAACAGTCGCCGATGAAGCTGAGATTGCCGATAAAAACCAACAACTCGTAAAACAAGAGTATGAATTGGTCGAAACGCAGCAGCAACTCATTGCAATGGATCTGCAACAACAAGAGTTAGTGCAGGTGTCTGAGAAGTATTATGAATTACAAACTAACCTCGCAGAGCTACACGCTAACCAGCAGCAAACCCTCAATGAACTCACTATTGGTATGAACGTGCAATTTAAAACAGGCTCAAGTCAAATAGAGCCTTTATTTAAACAGCAGTTAGACAATGTGGCATACATGATGACCCTATCGCCAGAATTGACCATTGATTTAACGGGCTATGCCGACCGCCGTGGTGACGACCAATATAACCAGGCGTTATCGGAGCAACGCTTGGCTGAGGTTAGCCAATATCTAGTCAACCAGGGTATTGATAAACAACGCTTACACGGCCAAGCCTACGGCGCGACATTACCATTACACACAGAGCAAAATCATGAAAATGACTTTTTCGACCGCCGTGTGACGTTGACCTTAATGTCATCTGATGCCGAACTCGCAGCAAACTAATTTCTCGTTACTTCTTTTATGATTTGTTAAACAGTTACCCTGTTACGCCAGATGGCAGCATCAACGTAATAGGGTAAGGAGCTGCTATGTTTTGGTTATTTCGGTTTTCGTTTTTACCCGTACGTTTGGACCATAAAAATGGGTTTGTGAGTGTGTTGCTATTGTTGATGTTGTCGACTTCAGTGCAAGCGTCACCATCAGCTATGACAGACGATCACATTACTCAAGGTACCTTAGTGTATTTTGCTAAAGATCAAGTGATACAAGCCTTTGCAATGGATACGCAAGTGAGTATGGATGTGTCAGGCTTACTTAACCGGGTCACCGTTAAGCAAGTGTTTATTAATGATTCAGATCAGTGGCTCAATGGACGTTATGTTTTTCCGTTACCTGAAAATGCCGCAGTAGATAGCATGCAACTGCGTATTGGTGCCAAGATTATCGCAGGGCAAATTCAACCTAAAAAACAAGCGGTAAAAACCTTTGAAACCGCCAAAAAACAGGGTAAACAAGCCAGCTTATTACAACAACAGCGCCGCAATATTTTTACCTCTGAAGTGGCTAACTTAGGCCCGCATGATCAACTGGTTGTGGAGTTAAGTTACCAACAAACGGTTGAGTTTAGTGATGGCTTATTTAGTCTGCGCTTTCCCATGGCTATTACTCCGCGTTATCACCCTGAGCAAAGCAGCGACAAAGATAAGCAGGCAATGGCGATTGCGTATATCGACCCAACAATTATTCCTAATCAACTGAGTGAAATCAGCAGTGCTCAGGGGATTAATGTCAGCATGAAGGTCAATATTGATGCAGGTTTTACCCTCAACTCACTCGACAGTTTATACCACCCTATTAAACAAAGTGTGAATGGCCAGCGTTACACAGTGAGCTTTAACGGTAAGCAAATAGCCGACCGCGACTTTGTATTGCAATGGCAGGCAGATGTTGGTGCATTGCCGCAAGCTGCGACGTTTTATCAAACCGGTAAAACCCATACTATAGCGGTTAACTCAAATGACAATATAACCACTACCGCGGGAGATCAAAGCGTGTACTCATTGGTGATGCTTATGCCGCCAAGTGTTGAGGTCAGCGAGCAACATTTAATTGGTCGTGAATTAATTTTAGTCATTGATACCTCAGGTTCTATGTCTGGCCAATCGATTGTACAAGCCAAGCAAGCATTGCAATTTGCGATAGCAGGGCTGCGCGATATCGATACCTTTAATATTATTGAATTTAACCAACAAATAAGCATGTTATCGCCCGTGCCACTAAATGCCACTAGCCGTAATTTGGGCTCTGCTAATCGTTTTATTGCGTCACTTGAGGCTAATGGTGGCACCGAAATGGCACCAGCGATTACCGCTGCTTTGGTTGATACTCTTCAGGCCGATGCGGTTAATGTGCGGGGTGAATCTATGTTACGCCAGGTGATATTTATGACCGATGGCGCGGTAGGCAATGAGCAACAATTGTATCAATTAATTAGTGATCAGCTAGGTGATAGCCGTTTATTTACTGTTGGTATTGGGTCAGCGCCTAATTCTGACTTTATGCGCCGCGCAGCGACCATGGGCCGTGGCACTTTTACCTATATTGGTAAGCAATCTGAGGTCAAAGATAAGGTTGAGCAACTACTGGCTAAAATAGAACAACCTGTATTAACCAATATTGGCTTGTATTACCTCGATGGCAGCGTGCCCGATTACTGGCCATCAACCATTAGTGATTTATATCAAAACGAACCGCTATGGGTCAGCATTAAATCGTCCAGTCAATTGCAACAGCCGATCATCGTGTCTGGCAATATCAATGGCCAATACTGGCAGCAACAACTCGATTTTACTGACAATAAACCGGCAAGAGGCATCGATTTATTGTGGGCAAATGCGCAAATTACCGCACTTGAATTATATAAAAATGCCGCCAGCGGTCCAAGAGTCAATAAGCAGGTTGAAGCCTTAGGCATGCAGTATCACCTGGTCACCAGCCAAACCAGTTTAGTGGCGGTTGATGTGACGCCCGTAAACCCAATGAGTGATAAAACCATTGATGCCAATGTGCAATCTCATTTACCCCACGGGTTACAAGTGGGCAATCAGGCACAAATTTTACCGCAAACAGCCACCTCAAGTCGCTTATGGTTATTGATTGGATTTAGTTTATTAGGCTTGGGCATTTTGCACTATTTGTGGTTGCGCCAACGCTTGCCTGGTCAGGTATTGGTGCTTGAAGCCAATGCCTAAGGAGTTACTTAATGAAGCCATCTGTATATACCAAAACACATTTATGGATTATGGCGCTGATAATACTGGTGGGCCTTGGGCTCATTGTTCAAGGAGGATATATGCAAGCTAAAGCCCATTTTGCCCAGTTTTTAATTGAGCGTGCGTTTGAACAAACGCTGGTGGATAATCAGCCACATAAGCCCTGGTCTTGGGCTGACACGCACCCAGTCGCCAAAATGCGCTTATTGCAACACAATGCACAAGGGGTGCAGCCATTAGGTCAGGATTTATATGTGCTTGCTGGCGCTTCAGGTCGTAATCTTGCCTTTGGGCCAAGTTTGATGTTAGCTGGCGCAGGTGTTGGCGAGCAGGGCAATATGATTATTGCCGGACACCGCGACAGCCATTTTATGCGCTTACAGTATGTTAATGTCGGCGACATGATTGAGCTTTACAGTACCACGGGAAAGTTACAGGTATATCAAATTACTGCGACGCAAGTAGTACATGAAACCGCAACCGAAATACTCGATCAAACTGAAAACAGCCAATTAACCTTAATTACCTGCTATCCATTTGATCAGCTTGCAGGTAATGCTGAATACCGATATATCGTTGAGGCTAAACCTATGGTGTAAGGGTATATACCGAGTCAACTTGAAGATACGTGTTTCAGAGCTTCACCGTGTTTTCAATACTAAGCGCGTTGATGCGGTAATGTAGGTACCTTATAAATTAGCGCAACAACGCTCTTGATTTAATAATCAGGAGAATACGGTGAAACTCCCAAAGGGCAAGTTTTACACGCGTTTTTGCTGCGTTATTGATATTGAACAGGCAAGACGTGCGAACCGCTGGGCAACAAAGCCTGGACCGCTAAAAACCCGACGTTATGATGATTTAAAAACAGTCATAAAAAAACCGCCTAGACATTACACTCGGCGGTTTTTATTTGTTCGGTTTAACGATTAGGCTTTCATTGCTTTTTCGCCGCGAGCTAATCCGACAACACCAGAACGAGACGTTTCTATCACTTTGGTCATGTCGCCTAATGCATGAATAAACGCGTCGATTTTGTCGCTGGTTCCCACCATTTGAATGGTATACAAATGGGTTGTAACATCGACAATCTGACCGCGGAAAATATCCGTGATGCGTTTCACTTCTTCGCGTTGTTCACCTTGAGCTTTCACTTTCACTAATGCGATTTCTCGCTCAATGTGCGCCGCTTCAGTGATGTTAGCCACTTTTAAAATATCAATAAGCTTATGTAATTGTTTTTCGATTTGTTCTAGCACGGTTTCATCGGCAATCACGGTTATGTTAAGTCTTGAAAGCGTTGTGTCTTCAGTGGGGGCCACGGTTAAGCTTTCAATGTTATAACCGCGCTGAGAAAACAGACCCACAACTCGTGACAATGCGCCTGGTTGGTTTTCAAGTAATACAGAAATAATACGACGCATTAGCTTTTCTCCGTTTTGCTTAACCACATTTCGTTCATCGCGCCGCCGCGGATGAGCATAGGGTAAACGTGTTCAGTTTCGTCTACGCTGATGTCCACAAACACTAACTTATCTTTCATTGCTAAGGCTTCAGCCAGTTTTGACTCAAGCTCATCGGGATGATTGATGTTCATGCCGACATGGCCATAAGCTTCAGCGATTTTGGCAAAGTTAGGCACAGAATCCATATAAGATTGTGAATGGCGACCTGAGTAAATCATGTCTTGCCATTGCTTAACCATGCCAAGAAAACGATTGTTTAAGTTAATGATTTTTACTGGAGTGTCATATTGTAATGCGGTTGATAGCTCTTGAATATTCATCTGAATTGAACCGTCACCGGTTACACACACTACGGTTTCTTCAGGAAATGCCATCTTAACGCCCATAGCCGCAGGTAAACCAAAGCCCATGGTGCCTAGACCACCAGAGTTAATCCAACGGCGTGGCTTATCAAATGGATAATACAGGGCGGCAAACATTTGATGCTGGCCGACATCGGAGGCTACATAGGCATCACCATTGGTCAGCTTATGCAGTGTTTCAATCACTTGTTGCGGTTTAATGCGGTCGCTAGTGCGATCAAATTCAAGGCTCTTACGTGAGCGCCAAATTTCAACATCACGCCACCAGTGGTTTAGCGCTTCAGCGTCATTACTATCGCCGCTCTCGTCTAATAGCGCTAACATGCTGTCTAGAATATTATCGGCAGAACCGACAATAGGGATATCGACACGAACCGTTTTAGAAATTGAAGAAGGGTCAATGTCGATGTGTAAAATGGTCGCGTTAGGGCAGTATTTATCAACATTGTTGGTGGTACGGTCGTCAAAACGAACCCCAATGCCGAAAATTAAATCGGTGTTATGCATTGCCATATTGGCTTCATACTGACCGTGCATACCCAGCATGCCTAAGCTTTGTGAATGAGTACCAGGAAACGCGCCAAGGCCCATCAACGTACTGATCACAGGAATGTTCAAGCGCTCTGCTAGTTTTAGAATTTGTGCGTCACACCCCGATATCACCGCGCCGCCACCCACATATAAAACAGGTTTTTTGGCAGCTAATAAGGCTTGTAATCCTCGACGAATCTGGCCTTTATGCCCGGTAGTGGTCGGGTTATAAGAACGCATTTTAACGGTTTTTGGATACACATAATCATGAAGCACATCTGGGCTTAGGCAATCTTTAGGAATATCGATAACCACAGGGCCAGGACGGCCTGTTGCAGCAATATAAAATGCTTTTTTAACGATTTCAGGAATATCTTTTGCGTCTTTTACTAAAAAGCTGTGTTTAACAACAGGGCGTGAAATACCAATCATGTCGCATTCTTGGAATGCATCATTACCGATAAGGTTACTCGGTACCTGACCTGATAACACAACTAACGGGATTGAATCCATGTAAGCGGTGGCAATACCCGTAATGGCGTTGGTTGCGCCTGGGCCAGATGTAACAAGTACGACACCCACTTTACCCGTAGCACGAGCATATCCGTCTGCCATGTGCACAGCGGCTTGCTCGTGGCGCACAAGAATGTGCTCCATGCCGGGAATTTTATGAAGAGAATCATAGATGTCTAAAACTGAACCACCGGGATAACCGAAGATGTGGCTTACGCCTTCATCGATTAGAGAGCGCACGATCATACTCGCGCCAGAAAGCTTTTCCATGAAATGAGTCCTTTTTAAGTTACCGTATGGTAAACAGTATCTTGTTATACAACGACGGTAATCGCTTTAAAAAATAAGTTTGAATGGTAATTCAAACCCGACGATTGAAATTAACAGTAGCTAAATTCAATGACTTGTTCATTAGTGACTCAGCAGAATCACTGACTTCCATCTTATGTAAATTTATTTTTACTGCAAGCTCTTTCTCTAAATATTTATCGAGGTTGAATTCATTTCATGTTTGTGATTTTTAAATTTATACGGTAGGGCAATTTATCACCACATCAAAAACAATCAGGCCATCAATATTGATGGCCTGATTGTATATTTTTAGCTGTTTTTACCGTAAGACGGTGCCTAGGTACTGGGTGTTCTTGGTAGACGAGATTGTAAAAACTGACACACACCGACCAACAGTATTGAGCCCAGCATTAACATCGAAAAGGGGACAGCGCTGCCATCATAAAAGTAGGCTAGTAATGGCCCTGCGGTTGCACCAAAGCCAAATCGCAAGGTACCGATTACCGCTGTAGCGGTACCAGTTTCTTGTTTAAATTTTAATAATACGATGGCATCGGCGTTAACAGACATGACCCCTAGTGATCCCATTAAGGGAATTAGCATCAACACGGTAAAGTGATAACTCAAATCCAATAGGTTAACCAACATTAAGCCACAAGCGGCGAGGGAGCCAAAAAACGTGGCAACATGGAGCATTCGTTTAGATCCATAACGCCCCACAATTCGTGAGTTAACAATATTGGCGAGCATTAATGCGCCCACGTTTGTGCTAAATAAAATGGCAAATAATGATTTGTCTAAGTTAAACACTTCCATATAAATAAACGGCGAAGCGGTCAAATAACAGAAAAAAGCGAAAGAGGTTAATACTCCACTCGTGATGTAGAGTTTGACTCCACTGCGCGAAAATACGGTGTAATAAGCCCGAAAAAAAGATTTTTGACTGCGACTGTCGGCATCTTTATCACTGGGCATTTTTAATTTAAATAGCACGAGTGCTAACAAGGTAATGGCGTAACAACTTTGGCTTAAAAATATCAGATGCCAGTCACCTATTTCCATAATTAAGCTGCCGAGGGTGGGAGCTAATAATGGCGCTAACATCATAATTAGGCTGACATAAGACATACCTTTAGCGGTGTTATCACCATAAACTTCTTTGATATAGCCGGGCACCACAACCGTAGCCGCAGCGCCAATGAATGCCTGGGCAAATCGCAACAGCAAAAACTGTTCAATACTGCCGCTTAAGGCAATAAGTAAACTGATTAGGGTAAAACCTGAAAGTCCAAAAATAACTAAAGGGCGGCGGCCAATTTTGTCGGCTAACGGCCCAAAGGTCAGCATGCCAACGGCATAACCTGCTAGGTAAATACTTAACGACTGCTGAACCGTGGTGATACTGGTGTCAAACCCAAGTGCCAGCACTGACATTGCCGGTAAATACATATCGATTGCTAAAGGGGTGATAGCCACAATCGCTGCCAGCATGGGGATTAACATTGCCAAATTAGGCATGCCTGCTGCGGTTGATGATGTTGATTTTACCGGCGTTACCACATAAACCTCGTGTACTTAATTAGATTTGAGCGGCTCACAGCTCAAAAGAGCGCATAGTTTAGCATGTATTAATGGATCGGTTGTCGATGTATTTGTTAAGGAGTTTTACAAAGCAAGCTAGCGACAGTTAGCCTCAATTAAATGCAACATTTGCACTTTTCATTTCTACCTAATACAGCTTTGTTTTACTGTTTTTGTTATTAACGCCTAAGAGGATATCTTTGGTTCTTTTTACTTCATCGCAAACAAATATTTATCCATGAGTCATTACTTATTATGTCGTAATTAATTTGAATTAACACTATGATAACTATCAAAGTCAATGGGGGGGAGTCACTGTGTTTCTGAGTCGATTGTATTCGTTTATGCCTGGTTTAGAGACCTTTTCTCGTTATGAGAGAAGCTGGCTCAAAGATGATGTTACCGCCGCCTTATCTGTTGCTGCAGTCGCATTACCAGTGGCCATTGCTTATGCCCAATTAACTGGGGTAAATGCCGCTGTTGGTTTGTACTCTTGCGTATTACCCATGTTGGTTTACGCCTTGTTTGGCACCTCAAAACAGCTCATTGTTGGCCCAGATGCCGCAACCTGTGCGGTGATCGCCGCGGTGGTTACGCCCCTTGCAGCGGGCGACAGTTTGATGCATTGGCAGTTAGTGATGACCATGACCGTGATGACGGGCTTTTGGTGTTTAATTGCCAGTCGATTTAAATTAGGTGTACTAGCAGATTTTCTTTCCAAACCGATTTTGATGGGCTTATTAAACGGGGTGGCCGTGACCATTATTGTTGGCCAGTTCTCAAAAATATTTGGTTTTACCTTTGATGAAAAATACTTACTAGAACGTTTAGGTGGCGCGCCGAGTTACTTATCACAAACCCACATTCCCACGTTGTTGATGGCAGTATTAACCGTGATGGTTTACTTTGTGATGAAGCGCCTTAAACCCACCTGGCCAGCGTCAATGTTTGCTATTGCTGTTGGGGCGTTGTTGGTGTGGGGATTTAAACTCACAGAGTACGATATCGCTGTAATTGGCTCTGTGGCTGGCGGTTTACCTTCATTTCAAGCGCCTGTATTTAATATTGGTATTGCCCGTGAACTGGTGATGCCTGCACTGAACTTAGCGATGGTGAGCTTTGTGAGTATGATGCTCACAGCGCGCAGTTTTGCCGCTAAAAATGGCTACGACATTGACGCGGATAAAGAGTTTAAAGCGTTAGGCCTCGCCAATATTGCCTCTGCACTGTCGCAAGGTTTTGCGGTCAGTGGTGCAGACTCTCGAACTGCGGTTAATGATTCGAACGGCGGTAAAACCCAATTGGTGTCGGTTATAGCAGCAGTGCTAATAGCCATAGTGGCGGTTTTTTTAACTGCGCCACTTGAATATATTCCCAGCGCAGCCTTAGGGGTTGTGCTGGTTATCGCCTCTATTCATCTTATCGATTTTAAAGCGATTTGGGTGTTGCGCCTGCGAGATCGTCAAGCATTTTACTTAGCGCTGACAACACTGTTTGCGGTGTTATTTATTGGGGTTATCCCAGGGATTACCTTAGCTGTATTACTTGGCTTATTTCAATTTTTACGCACGGTAATGCGGCCAACCGATCAGGTATTAGGGCTAGACGTAAAAGGGATTATTCGCAGTATTGATGGCAGCGACAAAGCGGTTGCGGTTCCCGGTGTGTTTATTTATCGGTTTAATTCGCCGTTAACCTATTTTAATTCGACCTACTTTAAACGCAGATTACTTGAACGCTTTGCACGCCAAAATCAACTTGAGCCTGTAGATTGCGTAATCATTGATGCGGTGCCGTGCTTTACTCATTTAGATTTGAGTGTCATGGCGATGTTGACCGACATTGAGGCATTGCTGCGTAAACGCGACGTGAGCTTAGTGTTGGCTGGCAGAAAACGTCAGTTGATTAGTTGGTTTGAACAAGCTGATATGGTGTCGGGAGATGATGGTATTACCATACGCTCAGATTTATATTTGGCGTTAAAGTTACATCAAAGTCATTTGGCCGCCACAGCAGAATCAACAGAGAGTAATGACAGTGCAGATGATAAACAGTCAATCTTGATCCATAGTCAAATTTAACGCGTCGTAATTAACTATAAATTATTGATTTTAATTTGTTTTAATAATTGTTGTCTAGGGCGGTTTTATTCTATAGAATCGCCCGAAATAACTGAGGTATGGCAATCATACCTTTTAATGACGCCCCCTCGAAAATCTGGCTCTTAACTTCCTTTCTGGGCCCTTAAGTAAAGTAAAAAGCGTAGTCTCCCTGTTGGATGTGGCATGTATGCTTTCGCAAGTAAGTGAAGCAATGCTGGATGTGATCGCAGATGCGTTAGTCGATAAAGGATACATTCTTTTATCTGACATCATTCCTGATTATGTAAGCTTAGCTTTGCTTGAAAAAATGCAAGCTGAGCAAGATATTAAGTTTAAAAAAGCCGCCATTGGTCGAGGTGTTGAACAACAAATCAACACCGATATTCGCTCGGATAAAATTAGTTGGTTAGATAATCAAGATCATACCGATCGTGGGTATTTATCGATTATGAATCAGCTTAAAGATGGCTTAAATCGTCGTTTATTCATGGGGTTATTTGACTTCGAAAGTCATTATGCTGTGTATGAACCTGGCGCGTTTTATAAAAAACATGTTGATGCCTTGCACGGCAGTCAAAACCGTATTTTGTCGACCGTGTTTTTTCTCAATCCTGATTGGCAAGAATGTGACGGTGGCGAGCTGGTGATCTATGACGAGCTTGACCAACCTTTAGATGTGGTTAGTCCTAAAATGGGTGCCCTGGTACTGTTTTTAAGCGAACGCTTTCCCCATGAGGTGCGTCCAACGTTTAAAACCCGTAATAGTATTGCGGGTTGGTTCAGGGTCAGTAATGCTAACCATGGTTTCTAGTCTCAAGACTATGATTTACAATCGATAATTATGATATCTAAACACAGATCATGTTTTGACATTCGTTATCTGTGTTTAATAACACTTTCTTTTTAGCGCTATAAATCCCCAATCCTGCTATAAACGGCAACCATTGCCACGTTCTCTTACAATAAATGCGACTGTTTGGCGTAAGTGATACTTTTCAATTAAGTCACTATTGATATACGATAATGTGATACGTATCGTGTTTATCACCGGTTTGTGCTGCGGGAGTTCAAATTTTATAAACTGTAGCAGAGACCTAACGAGTTTGATTGTTTAGGTACTGGCGAACGAAACGCTAACAAAACAAACTATTTTACATAAGGAGGACAATAGAATGTTCAAACCAGCAATGTGGATTTTGGCTTCATCATTTGTGTGTTTCAGCGCGGCGTCGTTTGCAGAAGATGCAGCCGAAAAAGCCTTTACTAATGAATTGATTGAATGTGCTGCGTATTACCAAATTAGCTCTGAAGCTATCGGCGCCATGAATGCACCGCAAATGAAGGCGGTAGGCGAGCGTTTAAAGACCTCAGCAAGCGATGCGCAAACACTTGCCAGCAAATATCGCGGCGCTGAACAAGTTGAAAAAGATGTGGCTGCAGCTAAGCAGGCGCAAGTAAATAAGTTAGCGGGTTCGAATAACCTTCGTGGTTTAATGGCTGAGTATAAAGACTCGTGTAAGACTTTAGTTGCTGATCCGCAAAAACGTTTAGATTACTGGACAATGGCAACAATGTAATATCGCACCAATATCATATTGGCATTGCCTAACAATATTGATGGTACTTCCATCAATGGTGATAGCGCCGTAAGCGAAAACCGTTAATTGAGGCTTACTTAGTTAACCATTCTCCTTGCGGCGTTTGTATTATATGGCCAGAGTCAGCAGCTTCAATGGCTTTTTGCGCCGCAAGTTTAGCGACCGTATCAAGGGTTATATGATTACGATTAGCTATGGCTTGGTAATATTGTTTGCGTTTAGCATTGACCGATAGCACTAACTGTTGTGTTGCTGGCGTATCTACCACCACGCCTAAATAGCCATTAGTTTGTTCACCTACCCATCCTGATGATTTAGCCTGTTGTAATGTCACAGCCCAAGCATTTGAGCACCACAAAATGCTGGTGGCAAGAAGGGTCACGATAGCAAATGAAGATTTCATTATGTTTCTCCGCCTAAAATAACTCATCGTTTTCAATCAAGGTGTCTAACTCTTTATCGACTTTGATTTTAATTTCATGTTCTATTTTGACATTGAGATTAATGACAATCGGCTTGTCAGGTGGCTCAATCTTTACGGTTGGTGTACACGCGGACATCACCAACGAGGCAAGCAGGGTACTGATACTAACAACGTAGAGCGACGAATGTTTCACGAGAGTTATCCTTTTGATTTTATTTGACTTATATTGTTGAACTTATTTTACAGAGCCTATGTTACTGAACTTTCGTTTCAATTTTGTTTTGCAATTGGTTGCCAATCTGAGTGCTTTTGTATAATTGGATCAGATTTTCCTGGTGGTCGTAATTGATGTGAACCGGGCGCTCAATATCACGGCTTTTGCCTTTAACACCCACATAAATAGAGGCGTCTCCATTTGGTGTCATATCAAAGGTGCTGGCTAATTCAGTGTAGTTAAGGTGTTCCAGTGCTGTAAACACCAATTCTAAATAAGGTTGTGATAAGGCTAATTGATCCATCGCAGGGTTGCCGGCCACTTCAATTAAGCCCCCTGGCGAGCGTGCAGCCAATTTACCGCCAGCAATCGTGACCTGGCCATCCACAATCTCTGCCGGTAGTACCCCATCAAATATGCCACTGGCTTTTACGCCCACTTGAGGTTGTTCTTCTAACAATGTGGCTAAGCTTAACCCTTGCAGTAACATATAACCGTGCGATTTTTCGTGCAGTTTTAGCACAAACTCAGGTAATAAAAAGCGCCCATCGAGCATGTCTCCACTGGCCGTTAAGCTGACATTGGTTTCACTTAATCCGGTAAATTGTTGCAACCAGTTGGTCGGCACTTTGTTCCCGTCTTTATTTAACTCAATATTGGCGTTCATGTTGAGGTTAGTGAGCAAAATACCAACATTGGCTTTTTCTACACTGATAGCGGTTTGCGGACACACTAATTTGCTTTGGGGAAAATGCTGATCGGCTATTGGGGTACCGGGTTTGTCATATTGCTGCTGCCAGTTAAATTGGCATTGAGCAAAAACATCACCACCGATAAAAGATTTGTCTGCTAAGCGACCGCTTAAGGATGACAACTGTTGCTGAATTTTCATTTCGAACTGGCTGGCATTATTCAGTTCACTTAAGGCAAACCCAGCGATTAAACGACTGTGGCCGTGTAGGCTAAAGTTTGTTGGCAATGGTTGGACTTTTCTTAGGGTGGCAAGTGCGGTGTCGATATCTGAATCAAATGTCCATTGCCCCGCGAGCGACAACGGACTTTTTTCATCAGCGAATTTTAGTAAATGATAGCTGCTCAGGGCTAGGGTATCTAATTGCCATTGTTCACTGCCAACGAGCAAGCCTTTTGATAAATTGAGTGCTTGATTGACTGTGACGTTATTGAGTGCGACAAGCGGTTGTTTACGGTTTTTACCAATTTGTTTAGCGGCATCGAGTTGGTTTATTTTCCAGGTGACATTATTGGTGGCAGGGGATTGCAACCACCGCTGCAGTGCTTGCGCTGCCGTTTCTTGGTCATTAATGGACAATAAGGTTGGTTGTTCAACGTTAATACTGGCATTTTTGGCCGTTGCGTATGTGGTAACCGATTTTACACCTGTTTGATTGACGAGTTGCTGGCCTATAAATTCACGGGCAACCAGTGAGAAAGGCGCCAAATTGATTTCAATATTTTGCTGTAAGTTTATTGTTGAACTCTGGCCAAGGCTAAGCGTTAAATGAGCTAATTGTACGCCGATATTTTTTTGAATTTTATGAGTGCTTTTGTCGCCTTGTTGATCAGAGTAAATGATTTTATCAAGGGCGAGCGTTGAGCTGGGGTTAATGCTGATAGCAATGCTGTCGGCTTGGGGCGTATTCATTCCACCGTTTAAGTTGAGTGCTGCTTTTTCTAGGCTAAATTGTTCAATTTCGAGTTCGGGCATCCAAGATGTTAAGTCAAATGCTGGGGTGTTGTTATCGATTTTTGTCGAGTTTAATTCAATATTCCATTCAAACTGGCTGCGCCATTGCTGGTTGGTATTTGCTTGCAGATGATGCAATGTGAGTAAGCTTTGTAAATGATGCCCATCAAGTGCTAAACGTATTTTGGGTATACTCACTGACGGTGCGATAGCGTTATTATTTAATGGCAAACGCACTTCAATGGGCTCTGGCACATTAATGGATAATTGTGGCTGTTTATTGGCAGGGGACAGCTGCGCCAATACATTGTCTATTTGCGCATGAGTTGATGTGTCTTTTACCAGTAAATCGATGAATTGCTCAAAATCTGCTTTATTGGGCGCTAACTGATATTCAAAAGGCGCAAGGTTTACTGTTAATCCTAAAAATGTTGAGGTTTCAGCTTGGGTATCGTTTGCAGCAAAGAGATCGCGCACAGGGAATTGGTTCATGGCGAGCATAAAATTGATGGGATTTTTTGGGGCGAAATACACACTCGGCCAACGTGCTGAACGTAATGAAAAGTCACTAATTGATTGTTGGCTACTCAGGGTTGCACTGACTAAATCGAGGGTCGTGTGTGCGCGCCATTGCCCCTCAATGGTTAATTGTTGCTCGTTAATCGGCTGTAAAATAGCTGACAATTGCGAGTGCAACCCTTTTAATAAATTAGGGTTATTGTTCGGCTCATTTTGCGGTGAGCTAAATTGAGTGTCATTAAGCACATTTAAATATTGCTGCAAAGACTCAAGCCCCTGATAACTCAGGCCTAAATCAACTTGAGTATCAAACTCCCATGCTTGTTTACCCAAGGTTGCATTGACGCTGAACAGCGGGTAATCATCAAAACGCCATAAAGTATCGAGTTCACCGGCTTTAGACAAGGTTAAATTATCCATGGCTAAACGGTGTTTCGTTGCTAGGTTATCATTTAGCGCGGGTAATCTAATGTCTATTTGTCCTAAGTTTACTGTAGGTAACTTAGTGAGGTTTAATGACAATGTCGTCGGGGACTCTTCGGTTTGCTGCGATTGGCGAATAAAAAAGCTTTCACCTAAATCAACATACACGCTTTGGGTGTCAATGCTGACAATGTCATCGGCATTGAACTGTTGATTTCTTAGCATTTGAATACTGTCACGCAGTTCAAGATTAAACTCTTGAACGGCAATATGGCTGTCTTCAATTTTCAGAATAAGCCTTGGAATCCGGATATGATTTAATGAGACATATTCAGCATCAAAGTTAAGCACTTCAATGTGGTTATCGGCCAGTAAATTATTAAGTAGTTTAACGGTAAGGGGTTTAGCGTGTTCGATTATTGCCCACACTAGACCTACTGTGCATAACAGTATAAAAACCATAATCCGTTTGATGGTGAATATGCGCAATAGTGACTCGCTTTTTACCGCTGTAACAATATTAAAAATGGCTAAGTATTGATGAGCTTAGCATGTAAATACTGTGATTGACGAAACCCTAAAAGATAATTAATTAGGCTTAATGTAAAGATGGTTTCTATTAAGACCTGGCTCTGCACTTTGGCACTGACGAAGCCTACTGTCTTGTGTGATACTACCCTTTCAAAAAACAATAAAAAAGGCGCAATTAAGCGCCCTTTAAGTATATTGTGAATGTATTAAGCTGGAATAGGCTCAACAACAATGTGCTCTAATTCAATGGCTGCAATCGCATGTAATGCATCCATAGTTGCGCCCACTAAGCTAATTTTCCCCTCAGAAGACTCCACCAATACAGCACGTTTAATTTCGCTGTATTGACGGTTGTGTCTAATCAAATTCGACAACGCCATTTGCATCGGTTGCATTGATGGGTTAAATGCAGCGTTTTCTGCATAACGGCCACAGAATGTTGCTCCGTCTATGGTTTCAAGCACGACTGCAGCGTTACTGTTGGTGTAGGGCGCGTAGCTTAAGCCTGCTTGATCTAACGCTTCAATGATCATTGGGTCGTCAGAGTTTAGGCTAAATTCTTTTTCACGTTTGCACAGTAATGGCATAGTGACATTTAAGTCAGCAGGACTAAAACCATAAGGTAAATAATACGATAAGGCATGAGTGTCTTGCTGTGGCAGATGGATCTTAATGTTACTGCCGTTGAACAATTCATTCATAAATTGGCGACAATGACCACAGGGGCTGTAATTAACAATTATATCCAAAATTTCTGTTTCGCCACTCAACCATGCATGACTAATGGCGCTTTGTTCAGCGTGAACACTGTGAAATAACGCTTCACCGGGTAACTCAAGGTTGGCCCCCATATATAAGTCGCCACTTTTACCTTTGGCGATTGCACCGACATAAAACTCACTAATTGGAGGATTGGCTAGTGCTGCAGCAATAGGCAATAGCTCCATTAACACTTGCTCTTCTTTTTTACCACTGGCTTCTACAAGCATAGCAAATTGATTAGCATCAATGTGACCACAAAATTGGTCATGTAATAATGGTGCTAATGCTGTAGCTAATGGTTTGTCTAGCATTGTTATGCTGTCTAAAAATCGATTTTGCATTCCCTTAATCCTTAAATGAAATAACTGGGCAAAGTGATGATTCACTATAATGACTGTAAGTATTGATATAGGGCTTTGAGTAACTTTTGTTTGTGTTCATTCTCGCTGGTTTCTTCGGCCAAGTTTTCGAGATTAATCACATAATCGGCATCTGATAAGCGTTGATGGCAAAACTCACGCCAGCGGCGGCTTTCATTGTCGGATAATGTTTCCGGGTAATTACGAGCCCGAAAACGAAATAGCATTTCATTAATCCGAGGGTCATCAAATTGTAATTCTAAAGCGGCTAAGTTACGCGGCTCTGTGTGGCATATGATGTCCATTTTGGTTTTGTCTGCATGGCTAAAAAATCCACCACTGTATAACATAAGATCCGGATCGGTAATTGGTTTGCGATCTGATTCTAATTCAAATACTTGGTTAATTTTCTCTCGGATTTCTGGGTGACTTTTTAAGCGTTTATATTGCTCGCGAGCAAAGTCTTTATCAAACTGTAATTTTGCGGCTACCTCGTCGTCAAGTAATTTTGCAGATCCAATGAAAGGGCATTTATTTAAATGGATTTGTTTTAGCGCAATGGCCAGTTCATTTTCGGCTAATTCATGGCGGGGTGTATACATACGGTCGCTGATTTCTTGAGCCGTTAACTCAAGCAGCGGTGAAATGTCCATTGCTAAATTGATGCAAATCACGGCGTTTTTGTTAGTCGGGTGGTAAGCCACAGGCGCAATTAAGGTTGTACACCCCTGTGCCGCGCTAATTTTTGAGCTAACATGCACTAATGGTTGCATTTTTAATACATCAATATGATCTGCTACAGCTTGTTTACGGCGTAAATTGAAATAATAGTCATATAATTTAGGCTGTTTTTCTTTGATAAGCTTCGCCATGGCGATGGTGGCGTACACATCAGACATTGCGTCATGGGCTTTTTCATGACTTAGGCCATTGGCTTGCGTTAACAGCTCTAACTTAAAGCTAGGCGTACCATCTTCTTTTAAAGGCCAATTAATTCCTTCAGGTCTAAAGGCGTAACAGGCTCTGACTAAATCGATAATGTCCCAGCGAGAATTACCGTTTTGCCATTCCCGGCCGTAAGGGTCAATAAAGTTACGATAGAAACCATAACGGCTGACTTCATCATCAAACCGTAATGAGTTATAGCCGACAACACAGGTATTAGGTTGGCTAAATAAGTTGTTGATGCGGCGCATAAACTCGGCTTCAGGTACGCCTTTCATGTTGGCCAACTGCGGGGTGATGCCGGTAATTAAAATAGCTTCGGGTGACGGTAGGTAATCTGGGGCCTGTTTACAGTAAAACGTTTCGGGCTCACCAATAATATTTAATGCTAAATCGGTACGGATCCCTGCAAATTGTGACGGCCGGTCTTTTGCTGGGTTTGCGCCAAAGGTTTCATAATCGTGCCAAAATAGTGTTGGTTGAATTGCATTAGCCATAATAAGTTAAGATCCTTTTCGCGATTATCTGCATATTAACATTTATGCGCGTCAAATTGATAATGACGTTAATGTTTGAAACTTTCACTATGAACTTAATAGCGTTGCTAGTTACAATTTGGTCACTAACAAGTAAGATAATTCATATAATAAGTGATACAGCTAATCTAAGTAAGACATCTAATATAAGTGGTATAGATATAAAAGGATATTGAATGCATCAACATATATTTACTCAACCGATTGTCAGTGAAATTAAACAACCCACGTTATTAACGCTGCGTTTATTAGACTCTGTGAGTGATTTGTTGGTGTTGTCGGCAATGAGCAACCCATTAATTGAGTTCGTCATTAGCCAGGTCAGTGCAACCGAAGCCACTTTGATTACTCGTCACCAACCTTTTATTAGCTTAGTGTATGAGAGCAGCCTGCAAATTGTTGAAAAATTTGATCAAGTAAGATTGATTGGCCAAGGCTTTCGTTTATATCCAATGATGGGTATTGCGCCAAGAGTGTGTATCGATCAGTTGAGAAAAGGGTTAACCCTAAATATTCAGCCAGACCAAAGCGTTTATTTTAGCCTGGAGAAAAATGCACGATTTGAATTAATATCCCTTGAACAAGACTTACGTATTTTAAGTGAACCTCATGCGCTGGTGATGGCAAAAGCAATATTAGGGCGTAAATTTGACTATGATGAACCGTCTTCAATGTTGGCGGTTCATATTAGTGAGTTAGAGCAAGTGCGTCGAGATTTACGGGAGTATTTAAAAGGGGAGTCGGGCAAAATTCATCCAGGTGTGTCGACAGAACTATTAAAACTCGATCATTTACTGCAAAATAAACATCAATGGTTGCTTAGAACTTATCATCAATCATTAGAGCGCCCAAGTTTGGGTCGTTCGTCAAACGAGCAAATGTCTAATATTGAACAATTGCAGCGTAAACTTGATTGCTTTGAATTACTCGCGCCTCAAGATGTATCAGATATGGTGAATAAACTGTCTGATGACGAAATTTAAAATCTTATTTAGAGTCTCCCCATGCCTTATATTTGCCCCATTTGTTCTGCGCCGTTAACACTAAGCGATAAAAGTTGGGCATGTCCCAAACGTCATCAGTTTGATTGTGCCAAAGAAGGGTATGTTAATTTATTGCCGGTACAAAAGAAAAAAACCAAAGACCCTGGCGACAATAAAGAGATGATGATTGCCCGTCGTGAGTTTCTTAATAAAGGGTTTTATCAACCGCTAAGTGACAAGGTTAATCAATTAGCGACTGACTACGCAGCTACTGTTGAAACGGTATTGGATATTGGTTGTGGTGAAGGGTATTACAGCCATCGTTTGTTTGAAACTCTACAACAATCAGCACCAAAGGCGTGCGAGCTTTATGGCTTAGATATTTCTAAATCTGCTATTCGTTCTGCTGCAAAACGGTATGCGGATTTACACTTTTGTGTAGCAAGTGTGTTTGAAATGCCATTTGCAGATGACAGCATCGATTTAGCCATTCGTATTTATGCCCCGTCAAAAGTAGAAGAGCTGCAACGCGTGATGAAAGCCGGCAGTATATTAATTACTGTATCGCCAGGGCCTATGCATCATTTTGCATTAAAACAAAAAATATACAGTAGCCCGCGGTTACATCCGCAAGAATCATTGTATTTAGAAGGCTTTAACTACCTTGCGCATGAGGCGTTAACTTACCCGCTAACCTTGACCCAAGCTGATGATATTGAACACTTCCTTAATATGACGCCATACGCCTGGAAGTTAAGTGATATGCAAAAGCGGCAAATAATAGAGCAAGGGCTCGAATGTGAGATCGATTTTAAAATTGAAATTCATCAACGCGAACAATCGTTGGCTGATTAAATGATGCAAATAACTATTTGATGCCCATAGATAAACCGAATTGTTGATTCATCAAAAAAATGTAGGTTATGACTTGATGTTTGTTGACTTATCCTGAGAATGGTTTATAGTCTACTTAGCTTGAAGGTTGGGCTTATATTTATGTGTTTCAATACGACCAGTTTCGTCCTGTGAACATAAGTAATACCGGCATTTTCCAGCTTTACCGCCGTTAAGGCTTTAATTATATATTTTACAGGATTTATATCATGTCTCAAGTTACTGGTGTTGTTAAGTGGTTCAACTCTGACAAAGGTTTCGGATTTATCGAGCAAGAGTCTGGTCCAGACGTATTCGTTCACTTCCGTGCTATCAACTCTGACGGTTTCAAAACTCTTGACGAAGGTCAGAAAGTATCTTTCACTGTGACTCAAGGTCAGAAAGGTCCTCAAGCTGAAAACGTTTCAGTAGTTGGCTAATATTTCTATCTAGTTTCGACTAGATATTGATAATAAGACTGTAGCATTTATGCTGCAGTTTTTTTTTGTAAATTTAAAATGACTTAGTACGAACGCCATAAGTAACACTTGCTTCTATATAAGATATACAGCTTCTACTTTAGTTTTGTTTATATTCTCTAGTACTCAGCTTAGTCCCAACATTTAGAATGTACATTCGAGCACTGCCCGTTCAGAGCTTTCTTTGAATGCTCCAGTTAATGCACCATGACGACATTGTATAAGTTATCCATTGCAACGCTCCGCTTGAGTGCATCATTTCAGATATCCATTTAATAATACTATTGCATATAACTCAGTGATCACCGTTTCCTTTCATCAGAGGGCTCACAGCTTTAGATGCCTGATTTATTCTATATAGATGTGTTGTTTCATTAAAATAGCTGGAAGGGATAGCTCCCCCAATGAAGGCATACTTTAGTGGAATGGTATAAAACGCACGCATACTAGCACAATGGATAGTAGCCAAATTAGTTGTTCACGTTTAAAACCAAATCAGTACATTAAACTCGTCGTGGGTTCATGTGTCATTCAGCCCCTTAATCGATTGAGGAATAATCATGTTTACCGACTAAGCAGATCTGGCTTAGAAGCTGAATGTGATCAGATTTAAATTTGATTCAACGACTAAAATAAGCAAACTTCTCATGAAAAAGGTCCATAAAAAAGCCCGTGTTAACGGGCTTCTGGTACTGACATACTGTAATGACTTATGAGAAGAGGGTCTCTTCCAGTGTTCTGCCTTTGAGTATGGCTTTGTATTGCCATTGTTTTTCAGCTAACAAGCTGAGGATTTGTTGCTCAAGTTCAAAAGCACTTTGTTTTTGATACTCTATGACGTATTGCTCATCACCACTGCGTTTAACTTCAATGACCTGAGCTAATCCGAGTAATTGTTGATGTAAGCTGTCCATATCACACACTTGTATCGTCAATGTAATAAAGTCAGTTGCTTGACTGGCTTTAATCGAAACCGATTGTTGTAACTTACCTTGTTCAAGGTACACCACCTGATCACACAGTTTTTCAAGTTCATCTAAATTATGCGAGCTGATTAAAAAGGTCGTGTCACTTGATAGATCTTTAACGATTTGGCGTATCTTTTTAGCATTGGCAGGATCGAGCCCTGCGGTAGGCTCATCGAGTAATACAATGGTCGGTGAACCAATTAACGCTTGGGCAATCGACACTCTTTTACTCATGCCATGGCTGAGGCTTTTAGGTTTTGCTTGTGCTGACTCAGCTAAATCGACTAGCGCTAATACACGTAATGCTTCTTGCTTGGCATCGGCTTGACTGAAGCCTTGGAGAGTGGCAAAAAATTGTAGCTGTGATGCTATGGTAAAATGAGGGTCAAGTTCTGCATCTTGCGGTAGGGCAGATAACACCCCTTGAAGCGCTTTACTGCCTGGAGCATGGCCAAGGATAGTCACGCTACCTTGGGTTGGTTGAATGTAACCACAAAGTAAGCTAAACAGTGTCGTTTTACCCGCACCATTTGGGCCTACTAACGCAATAGGCGCTCCAGCATCTAAGCTTAGATTCACATTGTCGAGTGCTAATTTATTGGGATAGTGTTTTGATAAGTTATTGCATTGAATTAGGCTCATAGGGCACTCCGTTTCATCAATAAATTACCCAAACCTAAAATGACGACAGTTTGTAGTAATGGAATTGGCGTGTAAGCCAGTGATCCAAAACCCTGAGTATTTATCATACTTGAAATTTGAGAACCCGGTAAAATCATGTTTAACCCACTCAGTTGCGGGAATTTGAAATTAATTAATCCGATTATAATTGAGACTAATGCCCAAAGAATAATCGCAAAAATACTCGCTTGTCTTGCTGAGTTTGCATGTAATGACAAGAGTGCCATTGCAGCTGTGTAGGGTAATACCACAATAAAAAGATTAACCATTACTAGCAGGCTAGTGGTGAGTGACGGTACTAATAAGCTCATATCGCGAGTGAGCACCATGGCGATAGTGGCCAGCAGAGTCAGTATAATTAACGACAATTGGATTAGCATGTGTCCGGCAAAACGCCCAAAGAAAAGACTGCTTCGGCTCACTCGCAAGGTTAAAAAGCGTAAACTCCCGCGTTGCTTGTCTGAACTGAACTGATCAGCGGCGATAAAGATGCTAAACATAGGAAATAAATATAAGGCAGCGAGCCAGAACACGGCAAATTCAGCGACAGGCCATTCAAATAAATGCCGCAAACTGTCTGGTCCAAATAGCGCTTCGGTAAAGCCTCTAAAATTAGGCCCCATGATAAATTCAGAGGCACTTTTGATTGGGTAAAGTAATAAAATCGCCCAAATAAGCATAAAAGCGATAAGGGCGACCATGCCACTTTTATTGGTAAAGCGCTTGCTGAGTTCATATTTGGCCAATAGCCAAATATGAGTCAGCCCCGACGGGGGCGAAACGTGGTGCATAGTAATAATCCTTGGATGAAACGCATTAATCTTGATAGCAGAGATGACGCCCGTTGGGCCTTCGCCTTTGTTTACACTATTGCTTAACGGGTTAGTCGAGTAATGTTTCTAGTTGAGCCATTTTTTGCTCTAGTGCGTTAACTCTTTCTGTTAATTCTGCGATGCGGGTTTCTTGAGCCAAACTGTGTTGAGTTTGAGCAGAGACTTGAATACTGTCACTACTATTAACTTGATGATCGTCAATATTACCGCTAAAGCATTCTAAAAAACGGCAATCACGTTTATTCGGTTCACGAGCTAACTGAACCACAAGCGGTGTTTCACGTTGGCTTAAGCCCAGTAATGCTGCTTCGACTTGGCTCACGTCGCTAAATTCATGTAAGCGCGGTGTTCGCGTTTTGAGTTCGCCAGGTGTTTGTGGGCCACGTAAAAGCAGTACACATATTAATGCGACTTCAGCGTTGCTGAGTTGTAACTCACTAAATTCGGTATTACAAAAACGGTGTTTGTATTTAACTACGCGACTGCCAAACCCTGTTTGCTCACTGATTAAGCGTTTTTTAGTTAAGTCATCAATGATGGTTTGTACTTCTGATTCACTTAATGACATGACAGGTTCGCGGCTACTTTTTTGATTGCAGGCGAGGGTTAACGAATTAAGTGACAGAGGATATTGGTCGGGGGTGGTGAGTTCTTTTTCGAGTAAGCAACCGATAACGCGGGCTTCTAATGACGTCAATTCCATACACTGTCCTTATAAAAAATCGATGTAATTCTTGTTGTTATTTTTGCGTTGGCCGAAGCATAAATAACATTATGAGCGAGTAAATACCCACTCATAATGTTTGTGCGATAACATTGATTTACATGGTTAGACGAATACCATCGCTGTCGATGCTGATGTCACCTGCTTTAAATAAACCGCCGATTGATTTTTTAAAGGCTTTTTTGCTCATGCCCAATTGGTCATAAATGATATCGGCATCGGTTTTATCATGCAAAGGTAAAAAACCGTCAGCGCTTCGCAGCTTGTTGATAATGAGGCGAGCGTTTTTGTCTAAATCTTCTTTGCCGCTTTTTTGTAAAACTAAATCAATTTTGCCATCACTGCGCATGGTTTTAATAAATCCGGTTAGCTTTTGGCCAAAGCGAAGCTTTTGGAAAACTTCATTAGTGTAAATCACACCCCAATGTGCGTTGTTAATAATGGCTTTGTAACCTAAATCGGTGGTTCCACCAATGATTAAGTTAACTTGTTCGCCGGGGGTATAATGAGCTTCAGTTTTGTCGACAAACTTATCCACTTTAGATGACGCCATAATGCGCTCATCAGCATGGTTTGCATGAACATAAACTAAATAAGAACGGCCTTCTTCTGCCGGTTTGTGTTGTTCACCAAAAGGCAGTAGCAAATCTTTGTCTAAGCCCCAGTCTAAAAATGCACCGTATGGGCCGGTGGCCACTACTTTTAAGTAAGCAAACTCGTCCACTTGCGCCAGAGCTTTTTGGGTAGTTGCAATCACAATGTCTTCAGAGTCGAGGTAAAGAAACACATCGACCATATCACCGACATTACAACCGGTAGGGACAAATTTATTAGGAAGCAAGACCTGTCCTAGCTCTTGAGCGTTTAAGTAAACCCCAAAGTTCACTTGCTTAACCACTTCTAATGAATAACGTTTACCGATTTGTATCATGAATGACTCTACTTAATAAAAAATGAAAAGGTGTTTTCAATCGGTTAATTATACACGTAAATCAACACTAAGTTGTGTCATTTACCGTGAGTTGAAATCGATTTATTCGCTCAGTGCGTTATTGAACTTGGCTGAGGGTAAAAAATCAGGTTTTTTGCTGTAATTAATGGGTAATTTACTTGCATTACACTGCATTGCAGGTTTTAATTGCGCCGATTTTAGCAAGTCGGTTTAACCTTGATAAAGTGATCTTATTTTTGCTTTAAGCAGTAAAGCACTCGTGACAAAAATTGAGTGATGTTGGACCGGCAATATTTGCAAGCCATGCAGATGTGTGACTAAGATGTGTTATGCCTTTAGTTAAAGCATCATCGGGCTAAAAAAGGGTGTTGCTTCTATAAAATCTGATGGTTGTGAGCATTAAACTTAACCCTTCAGAGAGCTTAATGCGTCAGAATACAACGCCAATGAATACGTGCCAATAGCACAAAACATGGCAACTTATATCAGCGATAGCGCTAAGTCGTTATCTGGATGTTAACAAGCAGTCTCATAAAAAGTGCTGCTTAACTTTGATACAAATACGGAAAATAATTATGTCTGATTGGTCTATCGAAGATGCTCGCGCGGGTTATAACGTGACTCACTGGAGCCAAGGCTTTTACGGTATTCGTGAAGATGGCGAAGTCACAGTGTCACCTGATCCACAAAACCCAGATCATAAAGTCGGTTTAAATGAATTGGCTAGAGATATGGTTAAAGCGGGCGTTTCGTTACCGGTACTTGTTCGTTTCCCACAGATTTTACACCACAGAGTGGAAAGTTTATGTGAAGCCTTTAATGATGCGATTACTAAATACGAATATCAAAATGATTATTTGTTAGTTTATCCCATTAAAGTTAACCAACAACAAACCGTTGTTGAAGAGATCTTGGCGAGCCAAAAATCTAAAGAAGTACCGCAACTAGGCCTTGAAGCCGGCAGTAAGCCAGAGTTAATGGCGGTATTGGCCATGGCTCAAAAAGCCAGTTCTGTGATCGTGTGCAATGGTTATAAAGACAAAGAATACGTGCGCTTAGCCTTAATCGGCGAGAAGTTAGGCCATAAAGTTTACATCGTGCTTGAAAAGATGTCTGAGCTTAAAATGGTATTGGCAGAAGCTGAGAAGCTCGGCGTGACACCTCGCTTAGGTTTACGTGTGCGTTTAGCTTTCCAAGGTAAAGGTAAATGGCAAGCAAGTGGTGGCGAAAAGTCTAAATTTGGTTTGTCTGCTGCTCAAGTACTAAAAGTGGTCGAGTTATTACAACAAGCTAACATGCTTGAGTCATTACAGTTATTGCACTTCCATTTAGGCTCGCAAATTGCCAATATTCGCGATATTCGTCAGGGTGTGGGTGAGGCTGGGCGCTTTTATTGTGAGCTACGCCAACTCGGTGCTAAGATCGAATGCTTTGACGTTGGTGGTGGTTTAGCGGTCGATTATGATGGCACTCGTAGCCAAAGCAATAACTCAATGAACTACGGTTTAAATGAGTATGCTAACAACATCGTTAATGTGTTAACCGATTTATGCAATGAATACGAGCAGCCAATGCCACGTATTATTTCGGAATCTGGCCGTCATTTGACTGCGCATCACGCGGTATTGATTACCGATGTTATTGGCACTGAAGCGTACATGCCTGAAGTGATTGAAGCACCAGCGGACGATGCGCCGCAACTGTTGCATAACATGTGGCAGTCTTGGGAGGAAATCAGTGGCGGACACGACCAACGTGCCATTATTGAAATTTATCACGATACCCAAAGCGATATCGCTGAAGCGCATTCTTTATTTGCAGTAGGTCAATTTAGTTTAGCGCACCGTGCTTGGGCTGAACAAGCTCACTTACGTGTGTGTCACGAAGTGAAAGGCTTACTGAGCAATAATAACCGCTATCATCGCCCAATTATTGATGAATTGAACGAAAAACTGGCTGATAAGTTTTTTGTTAACTTTTCATTGTTCCAGTCATTACCTGATGCTTGGGGGATTGACCAGGTGTTCCCTGTGTTGCCGTTATCGGGTTTAGATAAAGCACCAGAGCGCCGTGCTGTCATGCTTGATATTACCTGTGACTCAGACGGTATTGTTGATCAATACGTAGATGGTCAAGGTATTGAAACCACATTACCTGTGCCTGCATGGAGCGCAGAAAGCCCATATCTAATAGGCTTCTTCATGGTCGGTGCGTACCAGGAAATCTTAGGCGATATGCATAACTTATTCGGTGACACTAACTCGGCCGTAGTTCGTTTAGATGAAGCCGGCGCGGCAAATATTGAGTCAGTGTTACAAGGCGATACTGTTGCAGACGTGTTACGTTATGTAAATCTAGATGCTGACGAGTTTATGCGCACTTTTGAAGAACTAGTGACTCAACATATTGTTGAAGATGAACGCGCCAGTATTTTAGAAGAGTTACAAGTCGGTCTTGACGGTTATACTTACTTAGAAGATTTCTAAAGGTAAGCGTAAAATAAACAACGACAGATGAGAGGCTTAGTTATGTATAATAACTAAGCCTTTATTTATTGCTAAGGCTTACTTTATGATATGAGCAATATATCGTTGTTTGAGGGTTAACCACACTGATGTTTTTTGAAGGTTCCGAAAAAAAAATTGAGCTTATAACCGCATCGACTCATGGTTCATTGCGTGCACTTGATTCTGATTTTTGGACTCAAATAGTCAGCCTCGCCAAAGCGGATATTATCTCGGTTATTCATAATCAACATTGCGATGCGTATTTATTAAGCGAGTCGAGTTTGTTTGTCTGGGATAACCGCATCGTCATGCTAACGTGCGGTTTGTCGACCTTGATAGACAGCTTATTGGCCATGCTCGAACATATCGGTGTCGACCACGTGGCGTTTGTGAGTTATCAACGTAAAAATGAATATTTAGCGCATTTGCAAGCCTCAACGTTTGCCGATGACATTGCCCGCTTACGTCAATATATACCCGGTACAGCGTGTCGAATTGGCCACTTAGACAGTCATCATCATTTTATTTTTACCAGTGACACACCTTGCTTATTAACCGTGCAAGATAACACCAGCGAACTATTGATGTATCACATTAGCGGGCCAGTCGCCGAGTATTTAACCTCAACAGAACAAACAGTAGAGCAAATTTGCGCATTATTAGGCTTAAGCAAATTGTTTGAGGGGTTTGACTACGATGCCCACTTATTTACTCCGTTAGGGTTTTCAGTTAACGGCATAAAAGATGAGCACTATTTTACCATTCACATTACCCCGCAAGAGCAGAGCTCATATGTCAGTGTTGAAACCAATGTCGATGTTAACTCACCCGACAATCCCATTGCTTCGCAATTATTAGCTTTATTACAGCCAATTAGTTGGGACACTATCGGATTTAATACACCAGTGATTGCATCAGCTAAGCCTAAAAATATATGCCTAGCCCATTGTTCATACCCGATTGAGCCAGATTATCATGTCCACTTTGGCCATTTTCAACAGCTTGACTCAGAAGTACTGAGCCCAGAATTTATGTAACTGTTCAGGTACAATTTGATACCTTAAAATGTTACACCTTTGAGTCGCACGTAAAGCCTTAATTAAAAAGTCGTTGATATAACCTTTTAAATGCTAAAGCCAACGTTTAGGCGTTGGCTTTTTTGTGTATGCTCAGCGTAAAATAGTGTGAGTAAGCATAAACAAGGAAGCGCAATGAGTGATTTAAGTGATATTCGCCGAGAGTACACCCAAGGTGGCTTAAGACGTGGTGATTTACCTGCTAATCCAATGGATTTATTTGAAAAATGGATGCAGCAAGCTAAAGATGCGCAATTAACCGATCCAACGGCTATGTGTGTCGCAACGGTTGACGAACAAGGGCAGCCTTTTCAGCGCATTGTGTTGCTCAAGCGTTTTGACGATAACGGTTTTGTGTTTTTTACCAACCTTGAAAGCCGCAAAGCCAAACAAATTGGTGTAAATAACAAAATCAGTTTGTTGTTTCCCTGGCATCCATTAGAGCGTCAAGTTGCCGTCATCGGTGAGGCTGAACCTCTATCGATGTTAGATGTGGCTAAATACTTTATGAGCCGACCTAAAGATAGCCAAATCGCTGCATGGGTATCAAAACAGTCGAGTAAAATTTCAGCGCGCCAAGCGTTAGAAGGCAAGTTTGCTGAAATGAAGGCTAAATATGCTCAAGGCGAAGTGCCTTTACCTAAATTTTGGGGCGGTTATTTAGTCCGGCCAAGCAGTATTGAGTTTTGGCAAGGTGGTGAACATCGCCTGCATGACAGATTTATGTACAGTAAAACGGATAGCGATTGGCAAATAGATCGTTTAGCACCTTAATCTGTGTTAATAAATGGGAGCAATATCGCGTGATAAGCAATAAAATTTGGGTCGATGCCGATGCCTGTCCAAATGCAGTAAAAGACATGTTATTTCGTGCCTCAGAGCGCAAGTCGATTCAATTAGTATTGGTGGCTAATCAATTGATTAAAGTGCCGATTTCTCCGTTGATTTCGATGATTAGAGTGAGCTCGGGCTTTGATGAAGCCGACAATTATATCGTTGAGCAAGTGGACTCGGGTGATTTGGTTATTACTGCCGATATTCCATTGGCGGCAGAGGCCGTTGAAAAAGGCGCGTTGGTGTTAAACCCAAGAGGGACTGTGTACACCACAGAAAACATCAAACAAACCTTGACCATGCGCGATTTTATGGAAGAAATGCGCAGCAGTGGGGTTCACACCGGTGGCCCTAATAGTTTTTCTCAGGCTGACAAGCACGCTTTTGCGCAGGCATTAGATAAATGGCTTGCGAAAGTAAAATAACGGTTTTTACCTAATTGATAAAAGACTTATCTATACTCAAGTTGTATTGTTTCATAACGTGTTAATTTTAATTAAAAGGAGTCAACAATGAAAATCGCATTACCTTTGTTCGTAGCTGGGTTGTTAAGTTTTCAAGCCATGGCAGGCGATTGGCAGGTTAACCAAGATCACTCGCGCGTTAGCTTTATCTCGGTAAAGAAAAACGACATTGCTGAAGTGCACCATTTTAAGCAAGTTGCGGGCTCATTGACCGAAGCGGGAGCTTTTGCGTTATCGATAGATTTAAATTCGGTTGATACAGGCATTAAAATTCGTGACGACCGCATGCAAACGGTGTTGTTTGAAATAGCACAATTTCCGCAATTGAAAGTCAATGCCGTGATTAATCCTCAGTTATTGATGGGAATGAAAGTCGGTGACACCTTAACAACAAAAATTGATGCCACTGTTGAGTTGCATGGTAAAAAACAGCAAAAAAGCGTTGAAGTGCTTGTGGCTAAATTATCTGATGACAAATTAGTTGTCAGCAGCTTTGCCCCCTTATTAGTTCAAGCTGACGAGTTTAATTTAGTGACAGGTGTTGAAAAGTTAAGAGAAATCGCTGGTTTGCCAAGCATTAGCTTAGCGGTGCCAGTATCGTTTGTGCTAACCTTAGCCCAATAATTGAACACCATGGCGCAATGGCTTTTCGCACTTTAAACCTAAGCCATTGCCCATTAAATAATCGTAAAAAAAGGTGAAAAAATGGTTACCGATAAAGACGGATACATGCATTTAATTCAGTATTTAACTGAACATTTAGGCTTGTTTGAAGCGCCTGAACAGAATGCGGCCGCGACGGAGACCGTAATGGAATTATTTGAAGAGCAATTATCTGCACAAATTATTATGGTGTGTGGTCAAAACCCACAATTGTCATTTGCGCAGCGTAATATGGTGATCCGTGAAATCGACGCGATTGTGTACGATTTAGAGGAGATTTTAGCGTCAGTGGCCAACCAACAGGCAACGCCTGAACAAAGTATTTTTATTACTGAGTTTTCAGGGTTAATTAAAAATTTATTCGATCAAGAAATCGCTCATTTATTAGCTTAACTGCACAGTAAACTTGGTTGTTTTAAGCGTGGTTGTTTTTGGAATTGAACATGTTTAAAAAAGTCGTTATTTCTGCTGTTTTATGTGTTTTATCATTATCTGTTTTTGCCAATAGTCAAGCCATTGTAGTGAGTCAAATTGAAACCATGACCGTGGCCAATTCAGGCTTAATGTTTAAGGCCCGTATTGATACCGGCGCAGGTAATACCTCTCTGCATGCTGTCGACCTTGAAGTGATTGGCGGCGAATCTGTCAATATGAAACAAAACATTGGCAAAACTATCGCCTTTACCACTGTCAACGAGCAAGGTGACAAGAAACGGATGCAAGCGGAAATTGTTAGTACTTCAACCGTCAGAAACTCACAAGGAAGAGAAACCCGCTATATGGTAAAGCTCGACGTTGGCTTTCCAGACAGTCTGCATAATGTGTATGTTAATTTACGCGACCGCAGCCACATGAACTACAAACTTCTCATTGGGCGTAACTTTTTAAAGAAAGGCTATCTGGTCGATGTATCTCGAAAAAAGATCATTGGCCCAGTGGCAGAACTTAGCATCAAACAAACCGGTTTGTTATTCAATACTCGCATTGATACCGGCGCGGTAGAAAACTCATTGCATGCGGTCGACATGCGCATTGATGATGAAGATCTTAACGATAAGGCCAATAACGTCGGTAAAATGATCACCTTTACCACCGAAAATGACAAAGGCGAAACGGTCGATGTGCGGACTAAAATTCGTGGCACTTCGTTTATTCGTAATGCCCAGGGCACTGAAGTTCGTTACATGGTAAGGCTCAGTGTCGGCGAACCCAGGAAAGAATATTTAGTGGATGTTAACTTAAAAGACCGCACAAAAATGGGTTACAAATTGCTGATTGGGCGCAATTGGCTTCAAGGTCATTATGTTGTTGATGTGTCGCAAGAGCATTGAGTTTAGCTGAACTTCAAATAACAGACCTGAACAATACCGCTAATAAAAAGCGGTATTTTTATTTTATTGACCTGTTTTTGACAGTGCATCGTTATCGGCTAAAGCGTTAATCAGTCTTGCCTGATAACGCCTGATTTAAAAATCGATATTAATAATTATTTTTGTGTTTATTATCAATAGCTTGCCTTAAGTTTGCGCGACATAAAGAGAGGTTGCGAATTAGGATTGTTTAGGGTTTTAGCGTTTCTGGGTATTATCGTTTTCATATTCGACTTGATATTTTTAATGCTTAACTCTGTCGTTAATTCTCTCTTCAATTATTCTGTTAATTTTAGTTTGTCAGCAAAAAGGCGGTGCGGATAATTAAGATTACTGACGATGAGCTATCACGACGAGTCTAGAAAGCTAAATTGCAGTTAAATACAGCTATTTGCCACTAAAAAGTCCAATAATGACTAGTAAAATCGCGGTCTCTCACGTAAAATTTCACTCTTTTATTTTAACCCTAGTTTTAGCACTTTGTGGCTAATTAAAGCCATAGAAGCGTTAAACTACCGCGTCGCCGCTATTAATGTTGTGATTGATTTTGATTATCGACTCACCAATAGCAGACTAGGCGCCCAATCGCATTGATATGCACAAATGCAGTGGATGATAACATGCAGCAGTTAACCGAGATCGTAGAACAAGCCTTAGAGGTCATTGACAAGGCCAGTGATCTAAAGACATTGGATGATATCCGTGTCGATTACCTTGGTAAAAAAGGTAAAATCACTGACATGATGAAAATGATGGGATCATTAAGCGCAGAAGAAAAGCCTGCCTTTGGTCAAGCCGTCAACCAAGCTAAACAAGCCGTACAGCAAAAGCTGACTGAGCGTATCGATGGATTGAAAGCGTCGGAATTAGAAGCAAAATTAATTGCTGAAAAAATCGATGTGACTTTGCCTGGGCGTACCTTAGAAATCGGTGGCTTACATCCGGTTACGCGTACAATCGAACGTATTGAAACCTTTTTTGGTGAATTAGGCTTTGTTGTTAAGGAAGGTCCTGAAATCGAAGATGATTTTCATAACTTCGACGCCTTAAATATTTCTGAGCACCATCCAGCTCGTGCCGATCACGATACCTTTTACTTTAATCCAAAAGTGATGTTACGTACTCAAACATCGGGCGTGCAAATTCGCACCATGGAACACGAAAAACCACCGCTGCGTATCATTTCTCCGGGCCGTGTTTACCGTAATGATTACGACCAAACTCATACGCCAATGTTCCACCAAGTGGAAGGGTTGATGGTGGCTGAGAATGTTAATTTTGCAGAGCTAAAAGGGATTCTGCATGACTTTTTACGCAACTTCTTTGAAGAAGACCTAGAAGTGCGTTTCCGTCCATCTTACTTCCCATTCACTGAGCCTTCTGCTGAAGTTGACGTAATGGGTAAAAACGGTAAATGGTTAGAGGTTTTAGGCTGCGGTATGGTGCACCCAAATGTACTGCGCAGTGTGGGCATTGACCCTGAAAAATACTCTGGTTTTGCTTTTGGTATGGGCGTAGAGCGTTTAACCATGTTGCGCTACGGCGTGAATGATTTACGTGCCTTCTTCGAAAACGATTTACGTTTTCTTAAGCAATTCAAATAACGGAGCAATAATTAGATGAAATTCAGTGAATCTTGGCTTCGTGAGTGGGTAAACCCATCAGTAAGTCGTGACGCATTATCACACCAAATCACCATGGCCGGCCTTGAAGTCGACGGCGTAGACCCAGTAGCGGCTGATTTCAGCGGCGTGATTATTGGCGAAGTGGTTGAATGTGGCCAGCACCCTGATGCTGACAAACTACGTGTAACTAAAATCAATGTGGGTGGCGATGAGCTTATCGACATCGTCTGTGGTGCACCAAACTGCCGTTTAGGCTTAAAAGTCGCTGTTGCTATGGTGGGCGCAGTATTGCCAGGCGATTTTAAAATCAAAAAAGCCAAATTACGTGGTCAACCCTCAATGGGGATGTTGTGCTCATACGGTGAACTCGGTATCGACATCGAAAGCGATGGCATTATTGAGCTGCCACAAGATGCACCATTAGGCGTTAATGTGCGTGAGTTTTTGCAATTAGATGACGTCATTATCGACGTTGACTTAACGGCTAACCGGGCTGATTGCCTAGGTATGGCCGGTCTTGCCCGCGAAGTAGGCGTATTGAACCGTCAAGCAGTGACAGAGCCAACATGGCAAGCTGCAGATGCAACAATTGATGCGCCATTTAGCATTAATGTGATTGCGCCAGATTTATGCCCACGTTATTTAGGCCGAGTGGTTAAAAACATCAATGTTAAAGCCGCTACGCCGTTATGGATGCAAGAGAAGTTACGTCGCAGTGGTATTCGTTCAATCGACCCGATTGTCGATATTACCAACTACGTGTTGATTGAATTCGGTCAACCTATGCACGCGTTTGACTTAAACACCTTAAACGGTGGGATTAACGTCCGTTTAGCCGACGGTGTTGAAAAGTTAACCTTGCTTGATGGTAACGAAATTACCGTGCCAAACGACACTTTAGTGATTGCAGACGACAAACAAGCCGTTGCACTTGCAGGTGTGTTTGGCGGCGAAAGCACAGGCGTGAATGAAAATACCCAAGACATCTTGTTAGAGTGCGCATTTTTTGCTCCCCTTGCCATTATGGGTAAATCACGTCGTTTAGGCTTACACACAGACGCATCACACCGTTTTGAGCGTGGCGTAGACCCTGAGCTACAACATAAGGTGATGGATCGTGCTACACGTCTTGTATTGGATATTTGTGGTGGTGAAGCAGGCCAAGTGGTTGAAGCTGTTTCAACTGAACATTTACCAAAAGCAGCCACCATTACCTTACGTCGTAACAAGTTAGACAAAACATTAGGTCACCATATTCCTGATACTGATGTTGTTGAGATTTTACAGCGCTTAGGCTTTAACGTTGAAACGGCAAATGATGCATGGCAGGTCACGACCGCCACGTACCGTTTTGATATGGCGATTGAAGAAGATTTAATCGAAGAAGTGGCACGTATTTACGGTTACAACAACATCCCGAATACAGCGCCACAAGCAGCACTTACTATGCCAGATCACAAAGAAGCGGACATTTCACTTAAGCGTGTTCGTAGCATTTTTGTTGCACGTGGTTTCCAAGAAGCAGTGACCTACAGCTTTGTTGACCCTAAAATGCAAAATTTAGTGCATCCTGGTCAAGAAGCTATGGTGTTACCAAACCCAATTTCAATCGAAATGTCGGCAATGCGTTTGTCTATGTTTACAGGGCTATTAACTGCTGTTGGCTACAACCAAAGCCGTCAACAAGGTCGTGTAAGATTATTTGAGACAGGTTTACGCTTTGTTCCTGATGCACAAGCAGATTCTGGCGTACGCCAGCAAGCCATGCTGGGCGCGGTAATTTCAGGTGTGCAAAACGAAGAACATTGGTCAATGGAGTCGAAAACAGTCGACTTCTTTGATTTAAAAGGTGATTTAGAAGCGATTCTAGGCTTGACAGTTGCCGCTTCAGAATTTAGTTTTAAAGGGGCAACTCATCCTGCGCTGCATCCAGGACAATGTGCTGAAATATTAAGAAATAATCGAGTCATTGGTTACATCGGCGCTATCCATCCTAGCTTGGAAAAGCCTTTTGGACTCAATGGCAAAACAATTGTTTTTGAGTTAGAACTGGATGCATTATTGCAGGCCCGTTTGCCGCTAGCCCAAGCTGTATCTAAGTTTCCTGCTAACCGTCGTGACATCGCGCTAGTAGTAGATGAAGCAGTTTCTGCCACTGATGTTATGAATTTGATAAGAAAAGTTGGCGAAAATCAGTTGGTTGGCTTAAACTTGTTCGATGTATACCAAGGTAAAGGTGTTGAGCCTGGCAAAAAGAGCCTCGCTATCGCACTTACATTACAAGACACTACTCGTACACTTGAAGAAAAAGACATTACCGAAACTATGGATTCAGTAATATCTGCTCTTAAGACCGAGTTCAACGCATCGTTGAGGGATTAAAGTATGGCACTTACCAAAGCCGAAATGGCAGAACATCTTTTTGAAACGTTAGGCATTAACAAACGTGTAGCCAAAGAGATGGTTGAGTCTTTTTTTGAAGAGATTCGTGAAGCACTCGAAAATGGTGAGCAGGTCAAGCTATCTGGCTTTGGCAACTTTGACCTTAGGGACAAGAATCAAAGACCGGGAAGGAACCCGAAAACTGGTGAAGATATTCCCATTTCTGCTCGCCGTGTTGTTACCTTCCGTCCTGGACAGAAGTTAAAATCACGCGTTGAAGCTGCAAACTCGGGTAAAAAATAGATCACTGGTTAATACGCCAATTCAGATTTTAGATCTGTATTACAAAGGGCCACTCTTAATTGAGTGGCTCTTTTGTTTTTGAGTTTACCAAACCCTTGGTATAATCCTAGATATCAATCTTAAGTGTGTATTGTCCGTGCACGTTTATTTGGAGTGTTCCTTTTGTCTCGAGAAGCAAAACATTTTGATACCCGCTTTAAAATGGCGTTATTACATCCGCGTTTTTGGCTGACATGGTTAGCCATAGCGGTATTGGTTATATTTGGTATTTTACCCGCCAGTGTGCGCGATCCTATTGCCAGGTTTTTAGCGGTTATTGTGATGAAAATAGCCAAAAAGCCCATAAAAATAGCCAGAATTAACATCAGTCATTGTTTTCCTGAAATGTCGAAAACAGAGGTTGAAACATTAGTTAAGCAAAATGTGAAGATGTTTGTGTTGGTGCTGCTTTCACAAGCTGAATTACTGTTTAGATCAACGGCTCATTTAAAGCGTCGTATCCAAATGAATGGTTATGAGCATGTTAAAGCGGCCAGAGATGCCGGCCAGCCAATTATTTTTATTATGCCTCATGTGTGGCCAATGGAGTATGCGGGGCTGCGTGTGAACATGGAAATTCCCATCGTGACCATGGCAAAAGCACACCGGAATGACTTATTTAACTGGTTTAGTAATCGCATGCGCACCAGTCAAAATGGTCGAGTGTATATGCGTGAAGCTGGGATCCGCGCGTTATTAGCTGAACTAAAAAAAGATAACAGCTTCTTTTATTTGCCCGATGAAGATTTAGGGCCAGATAAAAGCGTATTTACGCCATTTTTAGGTACAGTAAAAGCGACATTACCTGTAGTAGGGCGTCTTGCTCAAGCAGGCAACGCTCAAGTCATGCCAGTTAACATTGGCTATAATGAACAAGCTAAGCAATTTGTTATGACGATAATGCCCGCCATTAGTCCACAAGAGATGGCAGGTAAAGAAAACGAAGCTTTGGCATTAAACAAAGCGGTTGAGCAGGTGATTAAAGCCTACCCAGAACAATACATGTGGTTTTTAAAACTACTCAAAACCCGCCCACCTGGTGAAAAGAGGTTTTACTAATACTCACAAAAATAAAAAGAGGTATATATGGATTTTAACGAATTGTTATCTGCCTTGTCGTTTGTGGTATTCACTTATGACAACAGCCCAATTACCTTGTTGCAATTGTTGCAAGTGCCGTTATACCTCTTTTTAGCCTGGTTTATTATTACTCGGGCCGGTCGGCTCATTGTCAAGGCGTTAAAGCGGCGTCATGTTGGCGCAGATGCGATTCATTTATTTACCCGCATGTACTTTATTATCAGTATTGCGGTGCTGGTGTTTACCAGCATGGAGATTTTAAATATTCCATTGACCGCGTTTGCGTTTGTGTCGGGTGCGATTGCCATCGGTGTTGGTGCGCAAAACATCATTAATAACTTTATCAGTGGTTGGATTTTAATGTGGGAGCGGCCAATCCGTATTGGCGACTTTTAGAAGTCGGCGAAGCGTGAGGTGTGGTTGAGTGTATTAATACCCGCTCAACCTTAATTCGTCGTAATGATGGGGTGCACATGTTAGTGCCCAACAGCCAATTACTTGAAAATACCGTAACCAACTGGACCTTAATTGATAAAAATGCCCGTACTTTTATTCGTGTCGGGGTGGCTTACGTTTCTGATGTGATTAAAGTCCGCGATTTGATTTATCAAGTGATTGGTGAGCGCGATGATTTTTTACAGCAACCGAAGCCATTGGTTTTATTTGAAGACTTTGGTGATAACGCACTTATTTTTGACTTAATATTTTGGGTGAGTGCGGTATCTGAAACCGATATTCGCCGTCGGCGCAGCGAAATTCGTTTTAGAATGTATGAACTGTTTAATGAGCATCAAGTGGTCATAGCCTACCCACAACGTGATTTACATGTCGATGGCAATCTAACGATTACTCAAAGCCATAAAAAGTAACTGCCCACCATTTTGAAATAATAAAAAAGACGCCGCGGCGTCTTTTTTGTTGTTTATTTAGCAGCACTAAAGCATGGCTAAATGGATGTTATTTGTTGGCTTTAGTGTGGCGATCCAATAAATTTTTATTGATATCAGCCATTGATAGTCCTTGGTCCTCAAGTAGCACGATTAAGTGATACATCAGATCAGAGGCTTCATTGACCAGCTCTTCTTTGTCGTGAGTGGCTGCAGCAAGAGCGGTTTCAAGACCTTCCTCACCGACTTTTTGGGCAATACGCTTAGTACCACGTTCAAATAATGATGCGGTATAGCTTGAGTCAGCACTTTGGCCTTTACGTGAAATAATCAAATTGGTCAGATTATCAATAAAAGGGTGCGCGTTGCCGTCTTTCCAGCAGCTTTCTGTGCCTTTGTGGCAGGTTGGGCCGTTCGGAATGACTTGCACTAAAAAGCTGTCGTTGTCGCAATCTTTGTCGATAGCGATAAGGTCGAGTGTATTACCTGAGGTTTCACCTTTGGTCCATAAACGCTGCTTCGAGCGGCTAAAAAAAGTGACTTGCTTAGTGGCAAGGGTTTTTTCTAGCGCGGCCTGGTCCATGTAGCCAAGCATGAGCACTTTGCCTGTTAGGTGATGTTGAACAACCGCAGGAATAAGCCCTTGTTGTTTGTCCCAATCTACAGTTGTACTGTCAAATACGATATCAGTCATTGATGTTCTCTTTTTTTCGGCAACGTTATAAACGAATGGCGATGTGATTGGCGCGTAAGTATTGCTTTAATTCGCCAATATCAATAATGCCTTTGTGGAATACGCTTGCAGCTAATGCGGCGTCGACTTTGGCAAGTTCAAACACGTCTTTAAAGTGTTCCATGGTGCCCGCACCACCGGAAGCAATTAATGGCACGTCACAAATAGCGCGTACCATGCTGAGTTGTTTAATGTCGTAACCACCACGCACGCCATCTTGATTCATGACGTTAAGCACAATTTCACCACAACCGCGTTTTTGCACTTCTTCCACCCAGTCTTGAGTATACCATTGCGTGTCTTTGGTGGCGGCTTCATCGCCGGTAAACTGTTTCACTTTGTAGCTATCAGTTTCGGCGTCGTAGTATGAGTCAATCCCAATGACAATACACTGGCGACCAAACTCATCTTGCAAGCGCGATATCAAACTTGGATCGGTTAATGCTGGCGAGTTAATCGAGATTTTATCGGCACCAAATGCCAGTTTCTCACGCGCTTGCTCAATGGTTTTAATGCCACCGGCAACACAAAAAGGGATATCAATTTGTTCAGCGACGCGGCTCACCCAGGACTTATCGATAACCCGGTCGTGGGCACTGGCGGTAATGTCATAAAACACTAATTCATCAGCGCCTTCGTCAGCGTAACGGGCGGCGAGGGGAACGATGTCACCGACAATTTCGTGGTTACGAAATTGCACGCCTTTAACCACTTTACCTTCACGAACGTCAAGACACGGAACTATGCGTTTGGCCAGCATTGTATTGCCTCCTCAACGGTAAATTGATTAATTAGCAGGGCTTTACCAATAATAATGCCCGACGCTTTACTGTCACGCACTGCGGCAACGTTATCTAGGGTGGCGATACCGCCTGATGCTTGCCACAAAATGTGAGGGTAAGTTGATGCCAGTTCAGTATAAAGCTCTGTATTAGCGCCTGTTAGGGTGCCATCACGGCTGATGTCAGTGACTAAAGCATGTTTAAGGCCAACTGTTTCAAACTCGGCGACTAACGATTCGAGTGACTTACCACCACCTGATTGCCAGCCTGAAACCGCCACAATTTTTTCGCCAGCGTCATTGATATTGACATCAAGGGCTAAACAAATAGCATCGCTGCCGTATTTTACAAACCAGCTTTTAACCAGTTCAGGTTCTTTGACTGCAAGGGAGCCAATCACCACACGTTTAACGCCAATATTAAGCAGCTCTGCGACTTGTTCTTCACTGCGAATACCACCGCCAACTTGAATATCAACATCGAGCCCAGCGGCTAATTCGCTGATAAGCTGGGTTTGGCGCTTGTTGGGATCTTTTGCGCCAGTGAGGTCAACTATATGGAGTAACTTAGCACCTTGTGCTTGATACGATTGCAGTTGTGCCAGCGGGCTTAAGTCAAATGTGGTTTGTTTATCGTAGTCGCCCTGGTATAGGCGCACAACTTGGCCGTCAATTAAATCTATGGCAGGAATAATCACTGTGATGTCCCCATATTTAAAAAGTTTTGCAAAATTTGCGCACCGACTTTGGCGCTTTTTTCAGGGTGAAATTGCACCCCGAAAAAGTTATCTTTACCAATGGCTGCACTAAATGATTCGCCATAAGTGCTGCTGGCTAAGGTGTATTCACTGATGGGCGCGCGGTAGCTGTGCACAAAGTACACATAACTGCCATTTTCAATCCCGGTAAATAACGGGTGCTCACCTACATCTATTTGGTTCCAACCCATGTGCGGTAATGGCAAGCCTTTGCTGTCAAGATCGCCAATATCAGTCGGTACTAGGCCTAAACAGGTAATATCTTGCTCGCTACGTCCGCCGTGCTCATTCGATAAACTGGCAAGCATTTGCATGCCAAGGCACACGCCCATGACGGGCTGAGTTAAACTTTTAATTAACCCGATTAAGTTTTTTTGCTTTAACGCATCCATCGCAGCGCCAGCGGTGCCAACGCCGGGCAATACCACTCGAGCAGCACTGCGAATAACATCAAAGTCAGCACTGACAATGACATTGGCGTTAAGGCGTTCAAAAGCAAAGCGCACAGAGCTTAAATTGGCACAGCCAGTGTCGATAATCACTGTGAGGTCATTGCTTGAAGAAACAGATTCTTGTGTCACGTTAACTCCTTACAGTACGCCTTTGCTTGATGGCAGTATATCGCCTTCGACCTTCACAGCTTGGCGAAGTGTGCGGCCTAATACTTTAAATAGTGCTTCCACTTTGTGGTGATCGTTATCGCCTGTTGAGCCAATGTGCAATGTGCAACGAAGACCGTCAGCAAATGAACGGAAGAAATGCGGCACCATTTCAGTGGCCATTTCGCCGACCATTTCACGGTCAAAGTCAGCGGTGAATTTAATGAATGGGCGACCTGAAATGTCCATTAAGCATTCGCCGCTGGCTTCATCCATCGGTAAGCTAAAACCAAAGCGAGCAATACCCCGTTTGTCACCGAGCGCCTGGCGAATAGCATCACCAATGGCCAGGGCTGTGTCTTCAACACTGTGGTGATCGTCAATTTCTAAATCGCCGTCAACGTGGACGTCCATTTTGAAATTGCCGTGAGTTTGAATTTGGTCAAGCATGTGGTCAAAAAAGCCGATGCCGGTTTCAATTGAACCTTTGGTTTGACTGTCTAAGTCGATAGTGACGTTAATGTTGGTTTCTTTAGTCGTACGTACAACATTCGCGATACGGCCTTTGCTTAATAGAGCATTGGCAATGTCATCCCAGTTAAGGCTTTGACGGTCGTATTTAAAGCTTTTAATGCCCATGGCATTGGCAAGCTCTACATCAGTGTCACGATCGCCAATCACGGCAGAGGTGGTAAAGTCGATTTTACCTTGAGTTAAGTAGTCTTTAACCAAGCCAAGTTTGGGTTTGCGACAGCTGCAGTTTTCGTCATTAAAGTGTGGGCAAATCACCACATCGTCAAAATTAACCCCCTGACTGGCAAAGATTTGCATCATCATATTGTGCGGGGCATCAAAGTCTTCTTTTGGAAACGATGGCGTGCCTAAACCGTCTTGATTACTCACCATCACTAAGCGAAAACCGGCTTTTTGTAACTTGAGTAATGCAGGGATAACCTGCGGCTCAAAAACCAATTTTTCTAAGCTGTCTAGTTGCTTGTCGATTGCAGGCTCTTCGACTAATGTGCCATCGCGGTCGATGAATAATATGTTCTGTTTCATGTGACTACCTTAAGAATAGGGTGTAATTTTTATAGTTAACTTTTACAAGTTTCAATTGGGTTATGCCGCAGAGCCGTCAAACAACGCAACAATGGCATTGGTTTGTGGCTCGTTGGTAAAGCTAAAGCGAATAGCATCAGCTAAACGTGGATCTTTGTATGCGCGGGCAACAATACCTGAGTCTCGTAGGCGCTCAGCTACGCTAGTAACGTCGTCAAATTTGGCTAATACATAATTACCATTTGCCGGCAAAACGTTAGCGCCAAATGAACTTAATGCTGCACTTAACCGCTGGCCTTGTTCGATTAAACTCGCCACCTGGGTTTGCATGGTATTAAGGCCTTGCGCACTTAAGGCTTTAGTGGCTAATTCAGACACGGGTAGTGGCACTGGATAAGGTGCAATCACTAACATGACTAAATCGATAATGGCATCATTGGCGAGCATAAAGCCACAACGGGCGCCGGCCAATGCAAATGCTTTTGATAAGGTGCGCAGTACGACTAGGTTAGGGTAGGTGCCCAGTAAATCTGCCACGCTGTATTGTGGACAGAATTCAATATAGGCTTCATCAACCACCACGATAGCATTAGGCGCAGCTTGAATGGCTTGCTCAATGTCGTCTTTAGAGATAACCGTACCTGTTGGGTTATTTGGGTTACAAATAAACACGATTTTAGCGGCACAAATTTGAGTTGGCCATGCCTGTGGTAGCTGATAATCATCGGTTAAACTTAAAGTGGTCACCGCAACATTAAACGTGGCAGCGCTAATGGCGTACATGCCATAAGTAGGACCAAAACAAGCGATGCTGTCGACACCTGGCACACAAAAGGTGCGGATTAACAGTTCAATAGCCTCATCCGCGCCGCGACTTGCAATAATGTTACTGGCCTTTACGCCTGAATAGTTGCTATATGCATTAATCAGCTCAGGAGGTTGGCACTCTGGGTAACGATTTACTTTATCTAAATCACTGTTGTTAAACGGTGACTCGTTAGCATTGATCCAAATATCACCACGTCCGCCAATACGTCTGGCACTTTGGTACGGGGTTAACTGTAGCAATTCTGGTCTGGCTAATTGCTTTGGGTCAAAAGTCGCTGCGGTGTTTTGGCTCATGGTTTTGCTCTCTACTTTCTACACGTTATAGGTGTTAACTGATCTTGTGTTGTTGCGATCTTAACTTAAACTGGCTAAACGAATTGCGATGGCATTTTTATGCGCATCTAACAGCTCATTTTCGGCCAGTACCATGACATTTTGGCCTAAAGTTTGTAACCCTTGTTTGCTGAGCTCTTGCACGGTAAAACGGCGACTAAAATCAGCGAGTGATAAACTTGAAACCGAGCGGCTGTAACCATAGGTGGGTAATACATGGTTAGTGCCACTGGCGTAATCACCAACTGACTCTGGGGTATAAGCACCTAAAAATACAGAGCCGGCACCGCGTACTTGCTTAAGCACATCACGTGGCGAATTAGTTTGAATAATCAAGTGTTCTGGGCCATATAAGTTAGACACTTTAGCCGCTTGACTCATGTCGCTGACAACAATACTGCGGCTACATTCTAGTGCAGTTGCAGCAATGTCTTTACGGCTCAACTGCATAAGTTGTTCAGTTAACGCTTGGTTAACTGCTTTTGCTAAGTCAACGGAGTCCGTCACTAACATCACTTGTGAATCAGTCCCATGCTCAGCTTGTGATAGTAAATCAGAGGCCACAAAACCTGCATTGGCGTCTTTGTCGGCAATCACCAATACTTCAGACGGGCCTGCTGGCATATCAATCGACACGCTGACACGACTATCTTGCGATACAAGACGTTTAGCTTCAGTGACATATCGATTACCAGGGCCAAAAATTTTATCGACGTTTGGCACTGATTCGGTACCAAATGCCAACGCTGCAATGGCTTGGGCGCCACCGACCTGGAATATATCGGTAATCCCACACACATTGGCGGCATACACAATGGCATCATTTATCGGCGGTGGGCTTACTAATACACGTTTTTCGCAACCGGCGATTTTTGCGGGTAACGCTAGCATCATCACGGTCGAAATCAGTGGTGCTGTACCACCAGGAATATATAAGCCTACACGTTCAATTGGCTCACTTCGAAGCTCACAGCGAACTCCCGCTTGGGTTTCAATATCGACACCATTAAACACTTGTGCGTTATGGAATGTTTCAATGTTGGCAACAGCTTGCGCTACAGCGTTTTTTACATCGTCACTGACACGCTTACATGCTGCATTAATTTGCTCAGCCGTTAAAGCGAGCTCGGTCAGTTCAACACCATCAAAACGCTTGTTAAAGTTGATTAACGCCGCATCACCCTGGCTGCTAACTTGTTCGATAATATCGCGCACACCTTGCTCAACGCTGGCGTCACCAATTAATGGCGAACGCGCTAACGTTTGTTGTTGTTCAGCTTTAGATAAAGACGCCCAATTGAGAATTTGCATGTGTGTTACCCCATCATTTTTTCAATTGGCATCACAAGAATAGAACTTGCACCCAATGCGGTTAATTCTTCCATGGTGTCCCAGAATAAATCTTCTGTGCTTACCACGTGAATAGCCACACGGTTAGTGTCATCATTTAATGGCAATACTGTTGGGTTTTCAGCGCCTGGCAGTAGGGCAACAATTTGATCTAAGGTTTCAAGTGGTGCGTGTAATAAGATGTACTTACTTTCGCGGGCACGAATAACACCATTAATACGCGATAATATTTTGTTGATAAGTGCTTGCTTTTCAGTCGATTGAGTTTCATTTGATTGGATGATGCAGGCCATTGAGCGATAAATTACTTCCGTTTCATATAAGCCGTTAGCTTCAAGTGTGGCACCGGTAGAGACTAAATCACAAATGCCATCAGACAAACCAGCTCGTGGGGCAACTTCTACAGAGCCTTTTAACATACAGTCGCTGTAGTTAATGCCTTTTTCTTGCATAAAACGACGTAGCAGATTTGGGTAAGAAGTGGCAATGCGAAGGCCTTCAAGTGACGTAGCATCTTTGTAAGCAAACTCATTTGGTACGGCAAGTGATAAACGACATGAACCAAAGTCTAATTCACGTAGTTTAGTGCATTGTGCTGGTTTGCCCGCTAATTGACGCTCAATTTGTTCTTCTTCTAGTACGTTTTCACCAATGATGCCGAGGTCAACAACGCCGTCCATGACTAAGCCTGGAATGTCATCATCACGAACGCGTAATAAATCGATTGGCATGTTGTCTGCGTGAGCGATAAGGCGCTGTTCGTTGACGTTGAATTTTACACCACAACGTTTAAGTAGTTGCTGAGATTCTTTTGATAAACGACCTGATTTCTGAATGGCGATGCGTAAACGCTTTGACTGGCTCATGTGGTACTTCCTTAATATGTTAAATATAAAATGTTGTAAATTTAAAAGCTTAAATAAAAGTAATTCTGTAGAAAACAAAAAACCCCTGAAATTCCTTCCAGGGGTTTATGTGAAATAGTGTTCACCACCAGAAGGATAACGTCCTTCGGCAGTAAGCATCCGAAGGCTACCGCATATGGTGATGATGATGGATTGTAGTCACTTGGATGTTCATAATTTATCTCTTGGTGTTGTCTTAAATAATCACTTTATATGAGGACTTATTCACTCACTTAATGCCGTGTAAAACGACTTGCAGTTAACTTAACCGCATTTATGCTTGTTTGCAATAGTGAACAAAGCATTTTTGTCATTTAATTACCAAATTTATTGCATAACTTATGCATTGCACCTTCATGATGATTTTTACTCATGATGCGTGCATGGATTTTAATCACTTCATGGGTTTATGGATAAATAATATTAGATGAGGTGAGCTGCAGCTGCATTTGATTACTGATGTCTGCTTTTTGGCTAGCGGTTAATTGTGTCGAGTTATCAATGGCAATCAATGCCGTTTTTTTATCGAAAGCACTCCACACATTAACCGTATTGATAATGGATTCTAAACGAACACTGGTATCGCTAATGCGCTCAGCAACATTAAAAGCTTGCTGTGGATCGGTTTGGGTTAACTGATTGGCTCGTTGCCGAAAGGCAATGTCTTTATTGTCGTCAGTTAACGAGTCAATTGATTGTAAAAAGGTGGTTTCAGAATGATCAATGAGGGCATAACTGGCGTTAATGATAATGTCGCGCTGCACATTAATCTCATAATCATCGATGCGCGCAAGCATCATATCTGGCTCGACACTGGCAATCTCTGCCACGGCACTATTGTAATAATCCTGGTTGAGCTCGTAAGTTTGTTTTTGGTTATTTAAAAATACTAAAGCTGCTTCAGGATCAGTTTCTGCCATTTTACGCGATATAATAAACACGCCGCTGGCGCGCTGCTCTGTGGCAATGCTGTCGAGCCAGTCGACGGCCTCTTGAACATTTTTGTCAACTAATTGATAAACCATCGAAGTGATAAGGTAATTAGTCGACTCATTTAATGGTAATGATGATATTAAACTAGCCGCTTCGGTAGGGGATTGCTCGATATAGTAGTACATGGTATTTAAATACATTTTGAGCGTGGAGGATGTTTCGGGTTGCTGCTTTAGCCACTCAAATGCACCCATGGCATCAGTACTGGCCCATGAGTCGACAATAGACATAATGACAGAGGTTTTCATCGGCTCAACGGTGAGTAGGTCAACATCGCTTAATGCTTGCTGGGGATTAACTGAGGCTATGCCGCGCAAATAACTGTCAACTAACGACTCGTAATCGTCGCTGGTATTTTGCTCGATTATCCATGAAATCACATTTGAGAATTGTTTTTTGCCAGCAATTTCTAATATGAAGCCATATAAGTCTTCATGTTGTGTTTCTTGGGCAATTAACAGGGCTTCTAAAGGGTCTTGTTCTGCAAGTTGCAATATCCTAAAAATCGACATGTAAGAGGTGTCATCTTGCGATATAGACGCTTTCATTGCTTCACGGTCATGACCAGAACCATCATATTGCTGCGGTGTGCTAACATTCGTATTAGATGAAACGGCCACAACAACGGGCTGAGATATTGCAGCTTGAGTATTGACCGTTTGCTGCTCTTTGAGATTATCAGCATCACTTTGCCAAAGAAGCGGGTAGCTTATAAAGCCAATACCCCAACTGAGCATCACCACAATTAACCATTTCATGTTTGCTTTTCCTTAAGCACAATTTGCATTGGAGTTGTTAACGCTATTTTTTACCTTGAAGAAGGTTAACGTTATTATGATGCATTACCAATTGCAATAATTTGTGTCACTTAGCATCATTGTGGCATGGATATCCTTAACCCTGAATAGAACCTTGTATAGGTAGAATCATAGAACATTAGAGAGCGGTATCATGCGTAAAAGCGATAAAAAAATAGATAATCAATTGAGGCTGGCGTTAACTGATGTGTGCGATCATGCTCTTGAATGTTATCCAGGATTTGAGTGGATTACCCATACCGTAGATTATGACTCGTTTCCTAAAAGTTTACGCATTGTGTGTGTGTTTGATGCTGAGCAGCAATTAAGGCACTTTAATCATCAAGGCCATAAAACCGCGTTGCTAGCCCACATTAAACGCAACCTAGCAGACGTTGGTATTGTACTTAACAATATAGATAAACAGGTTAGCTTTGATACTGAAACCGCTTGCCAACAACAGCATAACGGTAACTGGGCATTACGTTTAAACGCAGCCATCATTAACCACAAGTTCCATTAATGATGATGTTGATCTAGCTAAACGCGTTAAACGTGTCGAGATGATTATAAAAATGTAAAACATGGGCAAGTTCATAATCTGCTTTGTTTAATTCTCCGTAAGCAAAATGGGGTGCCAATGGCCCTTGGTACTGCTCAAAATCTGTCACAGAGTTTAACAACCTTGTCAGAGCTTGTTTTACATCAACATTAGGGTCAAGTGCAGGAGCTGCTGGTATCGCTTCGCTAAGGCTGTGAGTCATTGCACCTTTAGTGGCAAACGCAGCAAAGGCAAGTGCGCCTACAGAGTGCTTAAATACCGCTGATTTATGTTGCGGAAATCCGCTCATTGAAAATTCGACACTTTGCGCACAATGGCTAAACACCTGATCACTATTCCAGTCACCTGTGCTTAAGCTTGCCAGTTGCTCCGAAGGAAGGGCGAGCATTACATTAAGTTTGGCTTGTAAACTGTTGAGGTTAAGCAAACTTGGGTTCTTGCCTTGGCTGCATTATTCATCCTTGTTATGGGGTTCGTTGACCCGAGTAAACTTGAGCTCAAAGCCTTGGTTATCTTGACCGCTTACGGTAACGCGGATGTGTTGACTGTCGATAAAATCATATTCAATTTTATTAGGAAAATCATGGTCATGATTTTCAAACACGGCTAAGGCATCTTTACAATGGGTTAATTTAAAGGCCACAGGCAATGGGTTTTGCCTGACTTTAGCGAGATAATAAATCCCTCCGGACATATTGACTAAACGCAGTGACTCATTATGTTGCCATTGGTCGTTGTAAGTTTCATTACTGCCTTCGAATGTATTGTCACTAACTTGATGCCACTGCTCTTGTAATGTGCTGTGTGCTTGTACACTTTGCCATTTGCCCATCAAGCCTGTTAGTTGATTGAGGCTATTGCATTGTTTGGCCAAGGTGCTAAACGGGGTTAACAGTATGAACAATAAAAGTAATGATTTCATCGGATAACTCGTGCATTTTTTAGTTAAGCTTATGTGCTTTTATGGCATACACCAGCCCAAATAATGTTTTGCGTATTTATGTTGTGATTAATAGTTGGAACATTAGCGTGTTATCAGCATAATACTTAACAATTTAAGTCAGTATTTGTCGACCATTTGAGGGCATTTTGAGTTCAAGACTTACTCAAACAGTAATTCACCAATTTAGCCAGCATGGCGCCTTGGCGAAAAATGTGCACAATTATCATAACCGTCAAAGTCAAACCGACATGGCGGTGGCGGTGAGTGAGGCGATTAGCCAAAAACAAAATGTCATCCTTGAGGCCGGCACTGGCGTCGGTAAAACTTTTGCCTATTTAATCCCTGCTATTCTCAGCGGCAAACAAGCGGTGATTAGCACCGGCAGTAAAAACTTGCAAGAGCAGTTGTTTTTAAAAGACTTACCTGCGTTGCTAACCATGTTAGATATGCACGTACCCATCGCATTACTTAAGGGGCGTAATAACTACTTATGCCAGTTACGTCTTGAAAAACAAATGCAAAATGCCGCTCATTTTAGTGACTATTACATCGACGATTTACTCAAAATTAATCAATGGGCGAATTTAAGTAAAGACGGTGACATAGGTAATTTAACCTCGGTTGCCGAACATTCTGAGGTGTTACCTAGTGTGGTCAGCACTAAAGAAACCTGTACCGGTAAAAAGTGTGAACATTACGATGTGTGTTTTACTCGTAAAGCACGTGTGCGGGCTATGGATGCGAAAGTGGTGGTGGTGAATCATCATTTGTTTTTTGCCGACCGATTACTCAAAGACACCGGATTTGCAGAGTTGTTGCCCGATCCCGACGTGGTGATTTTTGATGAAGCCCATTTAGTGCCAGACATTTGCATTAATTACTTTGGCAGCCATATATCCAGCCGTGAAATCGACACCTTACTCAATGATATTATCAAACTTCATCGAGAAGTGATTCGCGACAGTATTCAAATAGAGCAATTAGCCCAACGGGGTTTGCAGGCGCTAAGTAATTGGCATAACGCCATGTACGACAATCAAGTGTCTGACTGGCGTAAAGTTTTGGCTAACAAACAGTTAGCTACAGTCTCGTGGACTTTGCAACAAGCATTAGCTGACTTGGCAAAACTCATGACCCATCATCTTGGTCGCGACGACCAGCTTGATTTAGCGTTTGAGCAACTCCATGAGCTCGCTGAAAAACTACAAGATTATTTTGAATGTAAAGACATGCAAGCGGCCTACAGCGTTGAATTAGGTACAAGGTTTGTCATGCTAAGATTAAGCCCAATTAATGTGGCTAAGCAATGCCAACAATTATTTGATGCTAACACCCGCTGGATTTTTACCTCGGCCACATTACAGGTCAACCGCAGCTTAGGCCATTTTGCCACTGAGTTAGGCTTAACATCAGCCAAACAGATCATTTTAGACAGTCCGTTTGATTACCCCAATCAAGCGATGTTTTGTGTACCGAGACATTTAGGCAAGGTAGGGCAATCGCAACATACGGTGAAACAATTGGTTGATGTGTGTATTCAAGCCATTAATGCCGCGCAGGGAAGAACATTTATATTGTTCACCAGCCATCAAATGCTTGAGCAAGTTGCCTCATCATTGCAAGGACGTACAACTTATCCGTTATTGGTACAGGGACAGGCAAGTAAACAAAGCTTATTAAATAAATTTAGGCAACTTGGTAATGCGGTGCTGCTCGGCACCAGTAGTTTTTGGGAAGGGGTCGATGTGCGCGGTAAGTTACTCAGTTGTGTCATCATCGATAAGTTACCGTTTGTGTCGCCTGATGATGCTCTTTATAAAGCACGAGCAGCCAATGCTGAACGCCAAGGGTTAGACCCTTTTAGTCACATATCGTTACCCCAGGCGGTGATTAGCTTAAAACAAGGTGTTGGCCGGCTTATTCGTGATGAAAAAGATCGCGGCGTGTTGATTTTGTGCGACAACCGCATTGTCAATCGCGCTTATGGGCAAGCTTTTATTAATTCATTGCCGCCAATGCAGCGCACACGTGATTTAGACAAAGCGCTGCAGTTTTTAAAACACATCCCTTAAGCTTTTTAAAACGCGGCGCATCAGTTATCATACTCGGATTATTTGATGCTTTTTTACTGGGTACTTTTTTATAATGTCACAGCTGTTAACCATCCTTGCGCTTGATACCTGCACCGAAACCTGTTCTGCTGCACTTACTGTCAATGGCAAGGTGTTTGCCCAGATTGCTGATGCCCCACGTGAGCACAGCCAGCGTTTATTACCTATGGTTGATGACGTATTAGCACAAGCTCAAGTGACGTTAGCCGATGTGGATTTAATTGCATATGGCCGTGGTCCTGGCAGCTTCACCGGAATACGGATTTGCACCAGTATGACTCAAGGTTTAGCGTTAGGTCTTGATTTACCTGTGATTGGTATTTCTACACTTGCGGCAATGGCACAAGCTGCCATTACTGAAACCGGCGCCACTCAGGTGCTTTGCTGTATTGATGCGCGCATGAATGAAGTGTATTGGGGACAATATATTGCTAAAGATGGCATTGCGATATTAGTGGGTGAGGAGCATGTTAGTGCACCTGAATCGATTGAATTGTTACTTGACTCAAGCCAAGTTATTCATGCTTGTGGTACCGGATTTGATGCATATCCACAACTGTTAACACTGACGCCTCAAACGGTGCTCTGTGCCGAAGGCCGTTATCCTGATGCCAAGTATATGCTTGTTTTGGCTCAGCAAGGTCAACAACAGGGTTTGCATACCAGCGTTGATGAGCTCGCACCAGTTTACTTACGAGATACCGTCACCTGGAAAAAACTTCCCGGTCGAGAATAGCCATTGGCGAAATTTTGACATATTATTTACATAGACGTGTTAATGACAATATAAGGCAACTGAATCGTAAATGGCGATTAATCCAGCACTATCGACAGCGTATAATCAATCAGGCCCCGTTAGCCTGAGCCAAGCTGTTGCCGGAAATCGACCCATTATTCCAGCAAGTGATCTTATTGTTGTTAACCCTATTCCTGCAGATGCTGCTCAGCAAAACAATGACAGTCAAAAGCTTGCAATCGTTGATGATGTGACTTTATCCGCAAAACAACAAGCTCGCGTTGAATATGATCGTGACACCACGAGTCAACGCGGCGCGATAGCCCAATATTTGTCTACACAACATTCAGCTAAGCGTGACGAAATTCAACAAATGGTCGGTATCGACTTATATGCCTAGTGCGGTTTCGGCAACGCCTAGTCGCAGTCGTTTTATGCTTGAACTGCTGGTGGCCTTTTTACTGACGCGTTTGCCTTTTATTTCTATCCCTTTCAAATGGCTCGAAAGCTACTTTCATGAGTTATCACATGGTATTGCCGCCTTATTAACCGGTGGCATAGTGAGTCATATCCAGTTATTTCCTAATGGTGCCGGTTTTTGTTTTACCCAGGGCGGAAGCAGTATGCTTATTGCATACGCGGGCTATTTCGGTGCGGCATTATGGGGTTATGTGATTTTTTTATTAGCGACTAAAAGAAGCAGTATTCGCTTTACACTCGGCTTACTCGGGTTAACTGTCGCAGCATCATTAGTGTTTTGGGCCCGCGATTTACTCACCATGGCTATTTTGTTGGTACTAACAATACTTTTTTTGTTACCACTTAAATTAAAAAACAGTAGTGTGTTAAACACCTTACTGCGTATATTAGGGCTCATGATAATTTTGAATGCCATGGCGAGTCCAATGGTGTTATTAGGCTTAAGCGGCCAGGGCGATGCGGTCATGCTAGCGCAATTGACTTGGATACCTGCATGGATATGGGTTATGACGTGGCTATTATTCAGCGGATTAATGCTTTGGTTATGTTGGCAGAAAGTCGATTATAAAAAGGGAGTAATTAAATGAAACGTAACATGATGTTAGGCGCTTTAATTGGTTTTTCGAGCTTAGGATTTTCCACCACTGTACTTGCGGCAGATGCAGTACCCGCTGAACAAGTGATGGCACCTCAAGTGAATACCGCGTTAGCTAAAGCGGTGGCAAGTGAGTTCCGTACAGCAGAAAATAAGCTGCGTGATAATCATCGTCATCCAGCAGAAACCCTCGCGTTTTTTGACATTAAACCAGAACAAACCGTGATTGAACTATGGCCTGGCGGTGGTTGGTATGCTGAAATTTTAGCACCTTATTTAGCTGAAAAAGGTAAGTACGTAGCGGCAAATTTTGAAACAGAACCGGCTGCAGATACCAAGCAAACTGCTTATTATAAATCTGCAGGTTTGCGTTTTGAAAAGTGGGTGAGTGACAACAAAGCCAGTGTCGGTAATGTGCAATTTGTGACGTTAGATCCACCGGCTAAATTTTCATTAGGTAAAGATAACTCAGCTGATCACGTGCTGACATTCCGTAACTTGCATAATTGGGCAATGAAAGGCGAGTTAGAAGGTGTGTTTAAAGCAGCCCATGATGTGTTAAAAGTGGGTGGTTCATTTGGCGTTGTTGAGCACCGTGCCAATATTGGTATGGCAGCAGAAAGCGGCTATATGGATGAAAACCAAATGGTCGAATTGGCTAAAAAGTATGGTTTTGAGTTAACTGCGAGCTCAGAAATTAACGCCAATCCAAAAGACAGCAAAGATTATCCAAAAGGCGTGTGGACTCTTCCTCCACGTTTAGCCATGGGCGAGCAAGATAAACAGAAGTACATCGACATTGGTGAAAGTGATCGTATGACACTGAAGTTCACCAAAACAGCGGCTAAATAAGCAGCTAAGGGGTAATCTACTGAGTGTTTGCAGTGGGTTACCCCTGTTATTTAAATGATTTCTTCATTGGTCATTTACTAGGGGTTGTTGAGCTTTGCTGGTTAAATTTTTTTCAAGTTAAAAACGTTTTTAGCCGAACCCTTCGGGCAGCGTTTGTTGGCCATTTTTACTGCGTTATTGACTTTTTATGTAGAATAACTACACCTCAAAGTCTCTGTCGCGCAGTTGTAAATGTGAGTAATGACCAACATTCACTGCAAAAACAACCTTGAAAGATCAACAGGCTTTAGGGTCTATGCCTGTAAATGTGCCGTCTCTGTCACAATCCTTATCTCCATCCAATGTCGTTTTACAATAAAAAGTGAGCCAAGCATGCTGACACTGAACTCAACCGAATTTCAATTACCTTTGGCGCATATTACCCTTGCAGCAAAGCGTTATGGCCAAAAAGATAAGCCGATTTTGTTGGCATTACATGGTTGGTTAGACAACGTAGACAGTTTTATTCCTTTGGCACAAGCTTTTGAGCAGCAGGGATTACTTAATCAATATCAATTAATCTGCATTGATTGGCCTGGGCATGGTTTATCAGACCACCGCCCAGGGCATTATCCGCTGCACTGGATTGATTACATTTATGACTTACATGCTATTATTCAATCGCTTAGCCAAGAAAAACAACCCATCACTGTGATAGGTCATTCCTTAGGGGGCATTGTCGCATCGGCTTATAATGCGTGTATGGGAGACAATATTGAAAAGTTGATTTTAATTGAAGCTCTAGCGCCATTATTTGAGTCTGCTACTAATGCTAAAACTCGGCTACATAAGGGGTTACAGCAACAGCAACGTTTTAATCAGCAATTATCTCGGCCCACGCCAACGTATGCTTCGACAGAGGTTGCCATTCAGGCTCGCCATCAATTAACCGGGCTAGCACTGCCTTGGTGCGAAATGATTACTGCGCGGAATATGCAACTTTTTGAAGGAAAATACGCCTGGCGAAGCGACCCTAGATTAAAGCTGGATTCATTAAATCGTTTTACATTTGAACAGGTTGACGGATTAATGACCATCAGTAATACCCCAACGCTTTTTATCGCAGCTCAAGATGGTTATAAACAGCTTACCCTTACCGAAGAACATGCAAATACCTGGTTTAGCGACATTAAAATGGTAACATTAACTGGCGATCATCATTTACATATGGGGAATGCCAACCAGGTCGCAGAAACGATTGGAGCTTTTGTTCTAAATTAGTGCTTATGGCTACTGAAATCGCTGTTATTTTGATTTCATTTATGTGATTATGGTCAAAAATTAAAACGCTTGTATGATTTTTGTCACGGCAGTTTGTCATTAGCATTTTTCATTATAAGTAACATAAAAGCCTGCGATAACAATATTAATGATACGCAGTCGCTAAAAATTTTACCACTGACGGGGAATGCACGTCTTAGCACAGTGGGATTTATTAGGAGACACCTGTGGACCAGCCTTGGATTAATCACCTGCCTGAACAAGTTCCGGCCGAAATCGACCCATCTCAATTTAGTTCTTTAGTACACATGTTTGAAGATTCAGTGGCAAAATATGCCGATCAAGCTGCATTTATCAACATGGGTGCGACGATGACTTATCGCAAACTTGAAGAACGCAGTCGCGCATTTGCGGCCTATTTACAAAATGATTTGCACTTAAATAAAGGTGATCGTGTTGCCATTATGATGCCCAATTTGCTGCAATACCCAATTGCATTATTTGGCATTTTACGTGCCGGAATGGTGGTGGTGAATGTTAATCCACTTTATACCCCTCGTGAGCTAAAGCATCAATTAATCGACTCGGGCGCAAAAGCCATTGTTGTGGTATCAAACTTTGCAAACACCTTAGAAGAGGTAGTTGATCAAACCCCAGTAGAATCGGTCATCATTACCAGCTTAGGCGATCAGCTCAGTGCGCCTAAACGTACCCTGGTTAATTTTGTCGTTAAGTACATCAAAAGGTTGGTACCTAAATACCATTTGCCACATGCTTTATCGTTTCGTGAATCGTTAAGCAAAGGTCGCCGTTTGCAATACATTAAAGCAGACATCAATGGTGATGATTTAGCATTTTTACAGTACACCGGCGGCACCACCGGTGTGTCAAAAGGGGCGATGCTCAGCCATAAAAATGTGGTCAGCAATGTGTTGCAAGCCAATGGCGCCTATTCGCCAGCACTGGAAGACGGTGTTGAGTTTGTGGTCACCGCACTGCCGCTTTATCATATTTTTGCTTTAACCGTTAACTGCTTATTGTTTTTACATAAAGGCAGCAAAAATTTATTAATAACTAACCCACGCGATATTCCGGCGTTTGTCAGCGAGCTGAAAAAATACCCATTTACCGCCTTAACTGGGGTGAACACCTTATTTAATGCCTTAGTGAACAATGAAGAATTTAATAAGCTAGACTTTTCTGGGCTTAAGTTTTCCATTGGCGGCGGCATGGCCGTACAGCGTGCAGTGGCTGATAAATGGCAGAAAATTACCAAAACTCGCTTATTGGAAGGTTACGGGTTAACCGAAGCATCGCCATTGGTGACGTGTTGTCCTTATAATTTAGAAGGTTATAACGGTTCTATTGGTTTTCCTGCGCCATCAACATTTATTCAAGTTCGTGATGATGATGGTAATGTACTAGCCCAAGGTGAAACCGGCGAGTTATTCGCAAAAGGCCCACAGATTATGCAAGGGTACTGGCAACGTCCTGAAGAGACATCAAAAGTCATTGATAAAGATGGCTGGCTCGCAACAGGTGATATCGGTTACATGGACGAAAAGGGCTTTTTCTTTATTGTTGACCGTAAAAAAGACATGATTTTAGTGTCTGGCTTTAACGTATTCCCGAATGAAGTTGAAGAGGTCGTTGCGTTGCATCCTAAGGTGATTGAAGTGGCCGCTGTAGGCGTACCTCATGAAGCCAGTGGTGAATTAGTCAAAGTATTTGTGGTTGCCAATGATAAATCTTTGACCGAAGAAGATCTAATTAAGCATTGCCGACAACATTTAACGGGATATAAAGTACCTAAGCTGGTAGAATTTAGGGACGAATTACCAAAAACGAATGTGGGTAAAATTTTACGCCGACAACTTCGAGATGAAGTTAACAAAGCATAAAATAATAGCCGGCAATTGAGCCGGCTTTTTTATTGGTGTTTTTCCCCATTTGTATTTTTAGCGGAGCTTATTTTGTTAACGTTTGAATATATCAGTGATGATGCCAGCCTTTTATCATTAGTTGAGCAGTACCAACAGAGCACCTTATTAGTACTTGATACTGAATTTGTCCGCACTCGAACCTACTATGCCAAATTAGGGCTTATCCAAGCTTATGACGGTAAAACTTTAGCGTTAATCGACCCAGTTGCTATTACCGATCTCAGTCCCTTTTGGCAATTACTCACCAACCAACAGATTGTGAAGTTAGTGCATTCATGCAGCGAAGACCTTGAAGTTTTTGCCCATTATGGTGAGTGTCAGCCAAGCCCGCTATTTGATAGCCAAATTGCAGCCAGTCTTGCTGGATTAGGCCATGGTTTAGGTTATGCCAAGCTCGTTGATGCTTGTTTGCAAGTTGAAATTGATAAAGGTGAATCTCGTACTGATTGGATGAAACGCCCATTGACTGAGGCGCAGCTGCAGTACGCTGCAAACGATGTGTATTATTTATATAAGCTCTATCCGCAACTTCAACAAAAGCTCGCTGAAAGCCAGCGTGAAGCCTGGCTGTTTGAAGAAGGGCAGCGCATGACCGAAGGACGGATGTCATTACCTGACGGCGACACCATTTATCTGAAAGTTAAAAATGCTTTTCAATTAAATAGTCAGCAATTAGCTTACTTAAAAGTGTTAGCAAAGTGGCGTTTAAATAAAGCCGTTAATCGTAATTTAGCTTTGGGTTTTGTGGTTAAAGATCATGCATTAATTGCGTTAGCGAAAAAACAGCCAACAACCCTAACTGAGTTAAACCGTTTAACCGATTTAACTGAGCAAGAAAAACGGATTCATGGCAAAGAGTTGTTAAGTGTAATGGCAACTGCCGACTTAACTCACTTGCCAGAGGTTGTTGACATTGTTGCGCTTAAATCAGGATACAAGTCGGCCTTTAAAGACGTTAAAAATCGTTTAACCGAATTATGCGAACGTGAAGCTGTGTCACTTGAGTTTGTGGGCTCTAAACGTCATATACATGAATATTTACTTTGGCTTTATCATGAGAAGCAAACTGCAACTCCATTACTGTTAAGTGGTTGGCGCGGTGAATTAGTAAAAGATTTACTGGCAGATGTGCGCTTTGGTTAAGCCCTAATAGCAATAAAAAAGGATACTCGCAATATATGCCAGTATCCTTTTTTATGAACGCCTTACTAAGCCGTTTATTTTGACTCGGGCAGCGTTACGTTAAGTTCTAATACCGATAAATTATCATCGTTTTGGTCGAGTTGTACAGACACCTGGTCCTCTGATATCTGCACATATTTACGGATCACTTCAATGATTTCTTGTTTCATCTTTGGGAAGTAATCGGGGGCACCGCGCTCTCCACGCTGATGAGCCACAATTATTTGCAATCTTTCCTTCGCCAACGATGCGGTATTGGTTTTTTTATTGCTTCTGAAATAATCAAGTATCGACATAGTTAGCTACCAAATATCCTTTTAAGGAATCCCTTTTTTTCTTCTGTTATAAATCGAACCGGTACATCGTCGCCTAATAAACGCGCGACAGTATCACTGTAAGCTAAACCTGCATCACTTTCTTGATCAATAATGACCGGTACACCAGAGTTTGATGCTTTAAGTACTGACTGCGACTCAGGGATCACCCCAAGCAGTTCAATCGCTAAAATTTCTTTCACATCTTCAACGCCAAGCATCTCGCCTGTTTTTACTCTAGCAGGAGAATAACGCGTCAGCAGTAAATATTCTTTAATCGGCTCAAGTGATTGCTCTGCACGGCGAGAGCGGCTTTGTAACATCCCTAAAATACGGTCGGAGTCGCGTACTGAGCTGACTTCTGGGTTAGTGGTTACAATGGCGATATCGGCAAAATACAATGCCATCATTGCGCCTTGTTCAATCCCGGCTGGTGAGTCACACACAATGTAGTCAAAATCTTTGGCTAAATCGTCCAACACACGACCAACACCTTCTTTGGTTAAGGCATCTTTGTCGCGCGTTTGTGAGGCGGGTAATATAAACAATTTATCGCAGCGCTTATCTTTAATTAACGCTTGGTTTAAATTGGCTTCGCCATTAATGACGTTAACAAAGTCATATACTACACGACGTTCACAACCCATAATCAAATCAAGGTTACGTAAGCCAATATCAAAGTCGATAACGACGGTCTTTTTGCCTTTTAAAGCTAACCCGGTGGCAATTGCTGCACTGGATGTTGTTTTACCCACACCGCCTTTACCTGATGTGACAACAATAATTTGCGCCATTTTGTTTTAATCCTTTTATTTGCCAATTATTGGGGCAATGATTCTACTGTGAGAGATTCGCCATCAAGGCGGACACAACCTCTTTGATTGAGAACGTATTGTTGTAAATGTTCTGTTAACCAATACTGTCCAGCAATCGACACTAATTCTGCTTCTAGCGAGTTTGCAATAATCACGCTTTGATTATCACCCGCAGCACCTGCCATGGCTTTGCCACGCAAGGCTCCATAGATATGAATGCTACCATCAGCAATGACTTCTGCGCCATTACCAACTGCACCAAAAATGATTAAATCAGCATTTTGTGCGTATATTTGTTGCCCAGAACGCACATTTTGCTTAACAATTTTTGTGGCGCGTTTGGGTAACTCAGCTTTTGGTGCTTGTTTGCCAGACTTTACTACTGCAATCGCCATCTCTTTGGCTTGTTCAATTTGTTCTTTGTTGGCATCGGTAATCCCAACAATAATTAAATTTCGGTCAGTTAATAATTGTTTGAGGGCGTAAAAATCAATTTGTTCATGCTGGATGGCAGACAGGTTTAATACCAGAGGAGCACCCAGAAAAAATTGAGGCGCTTGAGCCAGTTTATTATCTAATTCAGCAGCGACAAGGTCGAGATCGTGATGATTAATATGCAGTACTGATAATGTAAAAGACGTGGCTTTTAATTCGAGACTTTGTTTAGCCATCCCGGCATTGTTCTCCAAAACATCAGCTTGAAACTGATTTACAATTATTTTCTTGAGTCACCATGTTATAGTGTGCTTAGTTGACTATCAAGTTTGAACCTTTGGAAATTTAAACTAAAATGATTTGTGCAGTATATAAAAGTAGCAGAAAAGCCGATACATACCTTTTTGTCAAAAAACGTGATGTTTTTGATGATGTTCCAGAGCCATTAATGGAAATGTTTGGCGCACCGATGTTAGTGATGGTTTTCCCGTTATCTAAGCGTGATCACCTTGGTATTGCTGACATAGACAAAGTTAAAAGCGCGTTAGAAGAAAAGGGCTTTTATTTACAAATACCGCCCCCAATCGTTAATTTGCTTGATCAACATAAACAAGAGATAGGTTTTAAGCAATAAACAGAATCTCTTGAGGAGTAAACAGGACTCATATGATTCTAAAAATCATTTTAAGCACAATTATTTACTTCTTCACTTCTCATTTGGTGGTTGCTAATAATAGCCATCACCAATTTGAAGATTATCTACTTTCTCTACAACAGCAAGCCATCAGCGCCGGTGTATCGCCTTTGTTAGCCGAACGCCTAATTGGCAACATCAAAATATTTAAAAAAGCCAATATCGATAACGATTCACAACACACTCTTGAAACTTACATACCACAAATGGTGCCTGAAATCAGTGTCAGTACCGCCAGAGCTATGCTTCAACAGCATGAAACCTTACTCAATAACCTGAGCCAGCAATACCAAGTGCAACCACGGTTTATGATTGCATTGTGGGGAATTAACTCGCGTTTTGGTGAACGCCCTGGTCGTTTCCCTGCGTTATCAGTATTAGCGTCGTTAGCTTTTAATGGTGAAAATCAGCTTTTTTATGTTAACGAGTTTATTGCTGCACTTAAGCTCATTGAACAAAGTAAGTTTAAAGTGAATGCTCTCAAAAGCTCATCGACTGGAGCCATGGGGCAAATGCAAATGATGCCATCGCAACTATTAAGTTACCTAGTCGATGGTGATAATGATGGTCATTTTGATATTTGGAGCAGCACAGAAGATGCCTTTGCAAGTGCTGCAAATATGCTCAATCAACAAGGATGGCAGTATGATGCAACCTGGGGCAGGCAGGTCAAAGCGACAATGATGTTAGATCCTAGCTTGCTGGGGTTAACCAGTACGCATACCTTTTTGCAATGGCAGGCATATGGGATTAGACGTTTTAATGGTAATAATCTACCGCAGCGAGATGACATTACCGCATCACTTATTGCGCCAGATGGCCCTCAAGGACGTTTTTATTTGGTGTATGAAAACTTTCGGTTATTAGATCAATTTACGGCATCAATTCATGACACTTTAGCGTTAACCTATCTTTCTGAAAAAATTAAGCAGTAACCATTGGAGTTTTAGGTGTAAAATAACGGCAAATTTAAATCAATAACCAGTTAGATAGACCATGATGACGCAATTTTGGACAACCACACCGCTTGAAAAAATGACACCTGTACAATGGGAATCACTTTGTGATGGCTGCGGAAAATGTTGTTTAAATAAAATAATCGATGACGAAACCGACGAGCTTTATTACACCAATGCCGCCTGCCATTTATTAGACAGCGACAGCTGCGGATGTCGACGCTACATTGAACGTTTTAAATACGTACCAGAATGCACTGCGATTACGCCAGATAATATCAGCGAGTTAACCTGGTTACCTAATAGTTGCGCTTATCGTCGTCTACATTTAGGTAAAGGGTTACCTAGCTGGCATCCGCTTTTAACTGGCAGCAAAGACGCAATGCATGCTGCGGGTATTTCTGTGCAAGGCAAAACTGTTAACGAAATGAAAGTAAAATACCTAGAAGACTGCATTGTATTGTGGCCATTGTTGGACGTTGAATAGTTAAATCACAATAATCATTGATGACAACATAAACAAAAAAGACCTCATTTGAGGTCTTTTTTGTTTATGCGTCCCACCTAGCTACTTAAGCGGTTTTACACTCGGAACAAGCATTATTAACCAAATTACACCGTAAATAGCAAAACACACCATCATCCATTGTGCCATGCTCACCGACAGCCAAGTCCAGGGTAAATCGCTGCACATCCCAGTAGGTGAAAACACTGAAGGTAGCCACACATCTAATGGCATAAAGCTTGGAAACTCAGGGTAAAAAGAGCATGTTGCAAAAGGTGACGGGTTCACTTGCATGTCGTTAAGTTCAGAGGCTAGTCGAAATCCCCATACAGAAGAGACAGCCCAACTCACTAACCCTACAAAGCGGACAATCCACAGTTTAGGTTGTAGCATGCCAATCAACCCTGCCAATATTAGGCCAAGCACGGCAACACGAACATAAATACACATGACGCAAGGGGCCAAATCCATTGTGTACTGAAAAAAAAGGGCGACTAGTTCTAACACGACACCTGATAGGGCAAGCAAGCCCCATGATAAACGGCCACGACAAAAAAGTTGTAACGCTGACAAGTGCTGCTCCTAATACATTTTACAGATAAAAAAACACCCTCAATTGAGGGTGTTCAAATGGGTTGTGTCGACTTTAAGATAATTTATCTATTAAGTCCATTCCCCTTGGGTGTTCAACCGTATTAATGGCCGCTAACCATACCGCCCAAATCTTTCGCCGAATGGTGAATAATTAAGTGGGAATCGTATAGTGATTGGGTCATATCGGTTAAGAAACCGGTTTCAATTGCCAGCACACCGACGATTGATAATACAATGGTGTACGGTAATGCCATCCACACCATACGACCATAAGAGAGTCGAATAAGTGGTGCAATTGCAGACGTTAACAAGAATAAAAATGCTGCTTGGCCATTGGGCGTGGCAACCGATGGTAGGTTAGTACCTGTGTTAATTGCTACAGCAAGCAAGTCGAACTGATCGCGGGTAATTTGACCGCTTAATAGCGCCGATTTAACTTCATTAATGTAAACCGTACCTACAAACACGTTGTCACTCACCATAGACAGTAAGCCGTTAGCAATATAGAAAATCACTAACTGCATATTGCCTTCATAACTCAGTGCCCATTGAATTACTGGCGCAAACAACTCTTGGTCAATAATTACACCGACAATCGCAAAAAAAACGGCTAATAATGCGGTAAATGGCAGGGCTTCTTCAAACGCTTTACCCAGCGCGTGTTCATCTGTTACGCCATTAAAGGCCGTTGCTAAAATGATGACAGATAAGCCAATTAAGCCAACAGAGGCTAAATGCAATGCTAAACCAACAATTAACCACACACCGATTAATGCTTGAATGACCAATTTCATTTTATCTTGGTTGGTTCTGTGCGAGTCTTCGTGCGCAGCATAATCCGTTAAAATGCGATGTACAGCATCAGGTAACTGCGCGCCGTAGCCAAACCACTTGAATTTTTCAACAAGGAAACAGGTTAAAATACCGGCTGCTAACACTGGCATTGTCACTGGTGACATACGTAAGAAGAACTCACCAAACTGCCAATGGGCTTGCGCTGCAATGATTAAGTTTTGTGGCTCACCCACCATGGTACACACACCACCTAAAGCAGTACCAATACCAGAGTGCATTAGTAAGTTACGTAAAAACGCTCTAAATGCTTCTAATTCATCATCGTTGAGTTGCCCAGATGATTCTGATGTATGATCATGGCCGTCGTTATCACTAAAGCTCTTGCCTGAGGCCACTTTGTGATAGATAGAGTAGAAACCTACTGCGACCGCAATGATAACCGCAATAACCGTTAAGGCATCTAAGAAGGCAGACAGAAATGCTGATGCAGTACAAAACATCAAAGATACAATAATTTTTGAGCGTACTTTTGTGATCATCTTGGTAAATACGAACAGCAATAGCTGTTTCATAAAGTAAATACCTGCAACCATAAACACTAAGAGTAAAAGTACTTCTAAGTTGGCTTCAATCTCATGCAGTACTTGCGTGGGGGATGTCATTCCAATCATGACCGCTTCAATCGCGAGTAATCCACCCGGTTGTAATGGATAACATTTTAATGCCATCGCGAGGGTGAAAATAAATTCTACGACCAACACCCATCCAGCGACGAATGGACTAACGTAAAAGAACAGCAGGGGATTGATGACTAAAAATGCCAAAATTGCATATTTGTACCACTTAGGCGAATTGCCTAAAAAGTTAACAAACAGCGCCTGACTCTTGGTTGCCTGCATTGCAGCCTCTCCAGTATTGTTATTGTGACAGTATTGGTACCATTTTTGATATCAAACAACACATCATTATTTTCAACAAGTTTGGGAGAATAGAGGCAAGTTCAGATTTAAAACTTGATGAAAATCAATATTTCATTAATTTTCATTAAAACCCTAGGCACGTTATTGGTATAAAACAGCCTGTTTTTTGTTGTAAAATAGCGATGTATTGCCTTAACAAACAATGCGTTAATTCACCTGTTAAATAGGTGTACGCGATATGGCCATTAAATTTGCCGTTAGTGTAGCGTAAGTAAAATCGAATTGTAATCTCGTTGCTTGGGCAAATAATCATACATCGCACTAACAAAACAGCTACATGAGTATATACTAAACTTGGTCGGTTTTATCGAGTAAAATCGCCTTATCATGATGATTCTAGTGGAGTAATGTGAGCTCTATTCAATAAATCAAATTTGAGTGATTCAGTGCAGGTTAAAAAATGTGCTTTAAAGGTATTGTGAATAAACAATGGTTTTTATTTTCTACCGCTCTGGTATGATCAGTGCAATATTTTCGCCATTGTTTAGCAATAGGATATGAAGGCTAATGATCATCAATGCCAAAGGCCCAGCAAGTTTTGCTGAGAAATACATTGTTCGTTCCATTTGGGAAAATAAGTTTCCACCCGGATCCATTTTACCGGCAGAACGTGAGCTTTCTGAACTCATCGGTGTAACGCGTACGACATTACGTGAAGTACTACAGCGTTTAGCACGTGATGGTTGGTTGAAAATTCAACATGGTAAACCAACCCAAGTAAACAACTTTTGGGAAACCTCCGGACTTAATATTCTCGAAACCATTGCCGATTTAAACCCAGATGGATTCCCATTATTGGTTGATCAGCTTATGTCCGCACGTGGCAATGTCAGTAATATTTATTTTCGAGCATCGATTAGACACAATCCAGACAAAGCGATTGCCGCTTTAGCAGGGATTCATTCGTTAGAAAATGATGCTGAAGCCTATGCTGAGTTTGATTACCAATTACATCACACCTTGGCTTTTGCGTCAGGAAACCCACTATATGTACTGATATTAAATGGTTTCAAAGGCTTGTATAACCGAGTAGGCCGTTTTTATTTTCAGAGCCAAGAAGCACGAGAGTTAACCATGCGCTTCTACGTTAAACTCGAACAACTCGCCAAAGACAAAAACTATGCCGATGTACCTGCATTAATGCGTAATAATGGCATTGAAAGTGGTAAGTTATGGCAAAAATTGCGTGATGACATGCCTGCTGAAATTGGTCATGACAATAGTTAAATCATTAATTAATGACATTAATATTGATTTAGATATCGATTAAGACATTGTCAGTGAGATAAAAAGCCAATCGTTAAACGATTGGCTTTTTTGATTTATGCGATGACATCGTGTGAACGAATATGCTCCTCTGTCGTTTCAGGGCAACTTGAAATGATTTTTATCATTCCCAGCTCATCCACTTGTTCTAACCTTGCATTAAAGCCCCACAAGCGATGTAAGTGCTTTAGAACTTCTTGATGATTGTCGGCCAGCGGGATGTTATCAAATGGTATGTAGCGTAACGTAATAGAGCGGTCACCATTGACTTGCACTTGTTGCACCTGAATATTTGGCTCGATATTGGATAAGTTATACTGCTGCGACATGATATTACGAATGTCTTGATAACCTTGCTCGTCATGAATCGCCGAAACGGCTAAGTGACTGCGTTTTTCATCGTCTAATATGCCAAATAATTTAAAATCCCTAATGACTTTTGGGGATAAATATTGGCTAATAAAACTCTCATCTTTAAAGTTTTGCATCGCAAAATGCACTGTTGTTAACCAGTCACTTCCGGCTATATCAGGAAACCAATGACGATCTTCATCCGTTGGGTGTTCGCAAATGCGTCTGATATCGACAAACATGGCAAAGCCAAGAGCATAAGGGTTAATCCCATTGTAATACGGGCTGTTATAAGAGGGTTGAGCAACTACTGCGGTGTGACTTTGCAAAAATTCGAGTATAAAGCGGTCGCTGACTTTTCCTGTATCGTATAGGTGGTTCAAAATGGTGTAATGCCAAAATGTGGCCCAGCCTTCATTCATGACCTGAGTTTGTTTTTGCGGGTAAAAATACTGCGCCATTTTGCGTACAATTCTCACCAGCTCACGTTGCCAAGGGGCTAATAATGGAGCGTTTTTTTCAATGAAATATAAAATGTTTTCTTGCGGCTCCTCAGGGAATATTTTATCACTCTTTTGCGGTGTCTGTTGTGGTTGAGTGGGTATCGTGCGCCACAAGTCGTTCACTTGGGTTTGCAGATAATCTTCACGCTCTTTTTGGCGAGCTTGTTCTTCTTTAAATGATACTTCAGAAGGGCGTTTATAACGGTCCACGCCATAATTCATTAGGGCATGGCATGAATCGAGGGTTAGCTCAACCTGCTCAATACCGTATTTAACCTCGCATTCTCGAATGTAATTTTTAGCAAATACTAAGTAATCAATAATGGAGCTGGCATCGGTCCAGGTTTTAAATAAATAATTATTTTTAAAAAAACTGTTATGACCATAACAGGCATGGGCCATAACAAGTGCTTGCATAGTGATGGTATTTTCTTCCATTAAGTAGGCAATACATGGGTCTGAGTTAATCACAATCTCATAGGCAAGGCCCATTTGCCCGCGTTTATACCCTTGCTCAGTTTCAATAAAACGTTTACCAAAAGACCAATGAGTATAACCAATGGGCATACCAATGCCGGCATAGGCATCCATCATTTGTTCTGCGGTAATGATCTCTATTTGATTAGGGTATGTGTCTAATTTAAAAAACTCAGCCGCGTTGGCAATTTCGTGTTGGTACTTTTCCAATAAGTCGAATGTCCATTCGGGTCCATCATCCAACGGTTTACGGGTTGCTTTAACCATGATTGCCCCCTATACAGCTTGTTTTTTAAAGAGTTCGCGAAATACTGGGTAAATGTCTTCGACTTCACGAATGTGTTGCACAGCAATATTATCAAATTGTTGCTGCAGATCCTGGTACTGATCCCATAAGGTTTGATGGGCTCGGTGGGTGATTTCGATATAACTGAAATAACGTACTTTAGGCAAAATATACTTAGCCAATAAGTCATGGCAATGGGGCGAATCATCGGACCAATTATCTCCATCAGATGCTTGCGCTGCGTAAATATTCCACTCGTTTTCAGGATAGCGAGCTTGTTGAATTTCGTTCATCAGTTTTAATGCGCTTGATACAATGGTACCGCCGGTTTCTTGCGAGTAAAAAAACTCATGCTCGTCAACTTCTTTGGCTTGGGTATGATGACGGATATAGACAACTTCAAGGTTTTTATAGCTGCGGGTTAAAAACAAATACAACAATATATAGAAACGTTTAGCGATATCTTTGGTGGCTTGATCCATTGAACCTGACACATCCATCAAGCAAAACATCACAGCCTGACTGGACGGCTTTTCACGTTTTGCATAATTGTTGTAACGTAAATCGAAGGTGTCGATAAATGGCACATTGGCGATTTGTTTTTTGAGCTGTTCAATTTGCTCTTTTAACGCGAGTATTTTTTCAGCTTTTGAGCCCGGCATATCTTGTAACTGCTCAAGCTCAGCCTCTAACTCCCTAAGCGCGCGTTTTTTACTGGCAGACATCGCAATACGGCGGGCTAGGGACGATCGCAGTGAACGAACAATATTAATATTGGCAGGCACGCCGTCATTGGTAAAACCTGCTCGATAGGTTTGATACTCAACCAACTTATTAAGGCGATTATTTTGCAAGTTAGGTAGCTCTAGGTCTTCGAACAACAGTTCTAGGTATTCATCTTTTGAAATATTAAAGACAAAATCGTCATTACCTTCGCCGCTGTCTGAAGCATCACCTTGACCCGCACCGCCTTGCCCACCACCACGTGGGCGTTGTATTTGGTCGCCACGATTAAACTGATCATTACCCGGATGGACACGATTACGCTTACCACCTTGACCTTGCCTAAACAGCGGTTCGCTTATGTCACGGGTAGGGATACTGATTTTTTCACCTTTATCAATATCGGTGACACTACGACGCGTCACCGCATCACTGACTGCTTTTTTGATTTGTTTTTTATAGCGTTCAATAAACCGCTGACGATTAACCGTGCTTTTTCCTTTAGCGTTGAGTCGTCTATCAATAAAATTTGCCATACGCCCCCCCAAGTCAAGGATCTGGCTGAGTAATTCTCAGCCAGGTCTGGGTGTTGATTACGATGATTTTCGAACGCGTAAATACCATTCAGACAATAATCGAACTTGTTTCTTGGTATAGCCTTTCTCCATCATCCGATTGACGAAATCATCGTGTTTACGCTGATCATCATTTGAGGTTTTGGCATTGAACGAAATAACGGGTAATAAATCCTCTGTATTAGAAAACATTTTCTTTTCAATCACTGTGCGCAGTTTTTCATAACTGGTCCACAATGGGTTATTACCTTCGTTGTTGGCTCTGGCACGTAAAACGAAGTTAACGATTTCATTACGGAAGTCTTTAGGATTACTTATGCCTGCAGGTTTTTCTATTTTCTCTAATTCAGCATTTAATGCACCACGGTCAAATAACTGACCGGTTTCAGGATCGCGGTATTCTTGATCTTGGATCCAAAAGTCTGCGTAGGTAACATAACGGTCGAAAATATTCTGGCCATATTCAGAATAAGACTCAAGATAGGCGGTTTGAATTTCTTTACCAATAAATTCAACATACTTAGGAATAAGATAGCCTTTTAAAAACTCAAGGTACTTTTCGCTGGTTTCACTCGGGAATTGCTCTTGCTCAATTTGCTTTTCGAGTACGTAGAAAAGATGCACTGGATTGGCAGCAATTTCAGCGCTGTCAAAATTAAACACCCGAGATAAAATCTTAAAGGCAAAACGGGTCGATAAACCTTGCATGCCTTCATCAACACCGGCGTAATCTCGATACTCTTGGTACGATTTTGCTTTAGGATCGGTGTCCTTTAAGCTCTCGCCGTTATACACCCGCATTTTAGAATAAATCGATGAGTTTTCTGGGACTTTTAAACGCGACAATACACTAAATTGCGCTAATGTCTCCAGAGTACCTGGTGCACATGGTGCCATCGATAATTCCGAGTTGGCCAATAACTTTTGATAAATGGCCATTTCTTCAGACACTCGTAAGCAATAAGGCACTTTGACAATATATACCCGGTCTAAAAACGCCTCGTTGTTTTTGTTGTTTCTAAAGGTCGACCATTCCGACTCGTTTGAGTGAGCCAAAATAATCCCTGTGTAGGGCAGTGCTGATAAACCCTCGGTACCGTTATAGTTACCTTCTTGAGTGGCGGTTAACAATGGATGTAGCACTTTAATTGGCGCTTTAAACATCTCGACAAACTCCATTAACCCCTGGTTAGCACGACACAGTGCGCCTGAATAAGCGTAAGCATCGGCATCATCTTGTGAGAAATGCTCAAGTTGACGAATATCTACCTTACCGACAAGGGCTGAAATATCCTGGTTGTTTTCATCACCGGGTTCGGTTTTCGCAATACCGATTTGATCTAATACTGACGGGTAGACTTTAACCACCCTAAATTTAGAAATGTCACCACCATATTGATGCAGTCGTTTTACTGCCCATGGAGACATGATTGTTTTAAGGTAACGTGCAGGAATTTTGTATTCGTTTAACAACAAGTCACGGTCTTCTTCAGGATCAAACAAACAAAACGGATGATCGTTAACCGGGCTGCGCATACCATCGGCACTGAGAATGTAAATGGGCACTTGTTGCATCAATGCTTTGAGTTTTTCTGCCAGCGATGATTTGCCGCCACCTACAGGTCCTAGTAAGTAGAGGATCTGTTTTGATTCTTCTAGGCCTTGAGCTGAATGCTTAAGGTAAGCCACAATTTGTTCAATGGAGTCTTCCATACCAAAAAAATCTTTAAAAGCCGGGTAGCTGGCGATAAGTCGGTTGGAAAAGATACGACTCAAAACGGGGTTTTTGGCGGTGTCGACCATCTGAGCTTCACCAATAGCCATTAATAATCGCTCAGCAGCAGACACATACGCGCTCTTGTCTTGCTTACAAATATCAAGAAATTGCTCTAAGGTGTATTCCTCGTCGAGTTTTTTCTCATAACGTTGTTGATAATGCTCAAAAATACCCATGGTAACCCCCTCAAAACAACGGTAGTCTTACTTTTAAAAGCCAGAGTGATGGGTGAGGATCTAGGTAATCAAGATGCTAGACCTATCCAGCTTATATTAGGTTTTACGACTAAAGTGTAGGACAGGCTAAAAGACTTCGCGAAGTTTTATTTAAAATAAATCAAATAAAAACAATGACAAACAGTAGCATTTGCAATAGTTGCAAAAATAGAAGTAGTAAGAAAGTTTTAATTTTAATGAATGACACACATAAAAAAGGAGCCCTGTAGGCTCCTTAAGTTTTGCTGCTAATTAAGATTATGCAGCAAAATTCTTGTTAACAAATTCCCAGTTAACAAGCTGCCAGAAGTGAGCTAAATATTCTGGACGTGCGTTACGGTAATCAACGTAGTATGCATGTTCCCATACATCTACCGTTAATAACGGAGTCACAGTTTCGTCAGTTAACGGAGTAGCAGCATTGCTAGTGTTAACGATAGCGAGAGAACCGTCAGCTTTTTTTACAAGCCAAGTCCAAGCGCTACCAAAGTTATTGACTGCAGAATCTGTAAACTTAGCTTTGAATTCTTCAAAAGAACCGAAAGATGCATTGATAGCTGCTGCGATATCGCCAGTTGCTTCGCCGCCAGCGTTAGGCGCTAAGCAGTTCCAGTAAAAAGTGTGGTTCCAAACTTGAGCTGCGTTGTTGAACATGCCACCTGTTGAAGTTTTAACAACTTCTTCTAGCGTTTTGCTAGCAAATTCAGTTCCTTCAACTAAACCATTTAGTTTTACCACGTAAGTATTGTGGTGCTTACCGTAATGGAACTCGATAGTTTCTTGTGAAATGTGCGGTTCAAGTGCGTTCTTTGCATAAGGTAATGCTGGTAGTTCGAAAGCCATTAGTATCTCTCCATGGATTCAGGTTATCGTTTTTGTTTACCCATCAGGTAACATTGCTCTAGTGCTATTGTACTGATTATTTTTGTGATGTGAATCATTGTTTAGGGAATTAACGTTAGCGTGAGGTCAAAATTGCATAGCAAATGGCTCATAGTGTTTAAACTAACGCTTTTGTTACATTTTTTAACAGGTAATGTGTTCTTTTTAAGCGATTTAATGTTCAAAAGCTTAATTAGGATATTATGCCTTAAGTTTATGTGGTTATAATTTAAGTGTTGGTTATGTTTAGGGTATTTTTATCTTTGATATAACCATTGATTTTATGGATTTTAAATAAACCTTACAATCTGTGGGATTTTGTTATTGGCTTAGGTGTCGTACAATAGCGATTAAATGTTCAGTCGTCGTACTTAGGAAATCAAATGGAAACTGTAGAAAAGATTAAACAGCAAATTAGTGAAAACCCAATTATTGTGTACATGAAAGGTTCGCCTAAATTACCAAGCTGTGGATTTTCATCTCAAGTGGCTCAGGTGATGATCAACTGTGGTGAACAATTTGCATTCGTGGATATTTTACAGCACCCAGATATCCGTGCTGAATTACCTAAATTTGCTAACTGGCCAACATTCCCACAATTATGGGTTGAAGGCGAGTTGATTGGTGGTTGTGACATCATCACTGAGATGTTCCAAAAAGGTGAGCTTCAACCCATCATCAAAGCGACAGCTGACAAGTTCCGTACTGAAGACGCTGCAGAATAACCGTTTTTAGATGTGTGTTTATTTACACACAATGAAAAAGCCCCAATTGCATAGTGCCATTGGGGCTTTTTGTTAACGCTTTAGTTGTTCACGCAATGTTTAGGCGTCTGCTTTATGCTTTTTAGCTGCGGGTAAAATCAAGTTCATTAAAATAGCAACAATACCGCACAAGCTGATGCCAGTTAAACTGAACGAACCGATACCAAATGCCATACCGCCAATGCCAAACACTAACGTCACACCAACAATACTGAGGTTACGTGCTTCGCTCAAATCCACTTGATGACGGATTAACGTATTTAAGCCTACCGCAGCAATAGAGCCAAATAATAAACACATAATCCCCCCCATGACCGGTACCGGAATGGTTTGCATTAATGCCCCCAGTTTACCGACAAACGCTAAAGTAATCGCCGTTACAGCGGTCCACGTCATGATGCGCGGATCAAAACTTTTGGTGAGAGTCACTGCGCCTGTTACTTCACTGTAGGTGGTGTTAGGTGGTCCGCCTAAAGCAGATGCAGCGATAGTGGCAATACCGTCACCGGTTAAGGTGCGATGTAAGCCTGGCTTTTTAAGATAGTCTTTACCGGTTACATTTGAAATCGCCAAAATATCACCAATGTGCTCAACTGCTGGGGCGATGGCGACGGGGATCATAAATAAAATGGCGTGCCAGTTAAACTCCGGCGCAACAAAGTTAGGTACTGCCAACCAAGCAGCTTGACTGACGGGCGTAAAGTCAACAATCCCAAACGCTAAACTGACGCCATAACCCACTAAAATACCCGCAAGAATGGGCATTAAGCGTACTAAGCCTTTGGCAAATACCGCAACTAAAACCGTTGTAGCTAACGCAGATAGTGAGATAAACAGGGCAGTATTTTGTTCAACAATAACAAGGCTACCATCACCACTTTTGCCTAAGGCCATATTGACCGCAACTGGGGCTAAACCCAAACCAATGATCATGATCACTGGGCCAACTACAACAGGAGGTAATAAGGTGTGAATAAAGTCGGTGCCGCGCAACTTAACCGTTAAGCCAAGTAGCATATACACAACCCCTGCCGCCATTAACCCACCCATAGTGGCAGGAATCCCCCAGGTTTGTACGCCGTATAAAATCGGGGCGATAAAGGCAAATGAAGAAGCAAGAAATATGGGGACTTGGCGTTTGGTGACGATTTGAAACAGTAGGGTACCGAAACCGGCGGTAAATAAGGCGACACTGGTGTCTAAGCCTGTGAGCAGTGGCATTAACACCAACGCACCAAAAGCGACAAATAACATTTGTGCGCCTTGAAGCGGAATTAACACGCGTTTCATATTTTTCTCCATCATTATTTAGAAGTAGGCGTGTGATTAAACGGCGCGAATTGTCACATAAAACCGGCTAATTTCATAACCTGTATTAGGTCTGTGTCGCGATTATAGTTATTTGATAACGCTACAATACTTGGTCAAATTGACCTTAGTGTTATGGTGCAGTCAAAAAGAGTTTTCGTTATCCATTTTTTATTATGATATAATTTTATTACTTATATCTGTTGCTGCGTTTATGTTATCTGATGCTGAAAAAACTAATTAATCTCATTGTGTTACCTTTAATTGCGTTAACTTCAATTTCAATTGTGCAAGCTGCTGAAGTGGGCAAGCTCGATGAAGCTGATATTGCGGTAAGTTCGCGTGCAAATGATGTTAAAAGCAATGCTTTGAAAGAAGCCCTCGCGGCAGTGTTTTTAAAAAATTCCGGTAACCCAAGTGTGGTGTTAAATCCGTTGATTAAAGCGCAGATAGATGAGCCTGAAATTATTTTGACTCAGTATGGCTTTTTTGAACAAAACGGTGAGCTCATGCTGAAAGCCAGTTTTGATCATCAACGCGTCATTGAAAAATTACGTCAAGCAGGGTTACCCGTGTGGGGGAGTCAACGTCCTTTGACCTTAATGTGGCTTTCTGTTGATGATAACAGTGAACCTACTATTCTTGCCGATGCCTCACAATCAGCTATCCGTGATGATTTAAGCCAGCAATCTACCAATAAAGGCATACCGGTTTTGTTGCCAGTGATGGACTTAGATGATGTGATGGGGGTGACTGTCAATGATGTTCGTGGCCGTTTTACCGACAGCGTTTTTATTGCTTCTGCTCGTTATCAGTCTGACTATTTTGCTATCGCCAATATTGAAAACCAAGGCAGCAGAGTGATGTTTTCAATTAGCCTATTTAATAAAGTGAGAACCAATGGTGTACTTCAACCTTTGGTGGCACAACAAGGTGAGGCGAGCGATAACCAACAAGCAATAAAACGCATGATGAGTATTTTAGCCGATTATTACATTAGCCAGTATGCGATAGCATCAACGGGCAGTAATGCTGCTACAGAGGTGAGCTTTAGCGGGTTAAATAATATGACTCAAGTTGTTAATGTTGAAGCTTATTTACGTCAGTTAAGCGCCGTTAAATCAATTAGTTTAAGCCAATTTAAAGGCAGCACTGCAACTTATAGTATCGCGTTATTTAGCAATGTTGATGATTTACAGCGTTTACTGAATATTGATAACCGTTTATCACAAATTGATACCATGGGCAGTGTTGAATCATTTTATCAACAACAAACAGAAATCGTTCAACCTAAACTGATGTATCAATGGTTGGGGCAATAACCTTATCAATGGTAGCGCTTTGTATTTACAGAGCGCTTACATGTATAATGACTTTAGTTCGTTTTTTGATTTTGAGACCTATCTGAGTGACACAAAACTCACCGAGACAATTATCTTTACCCGTTTATTTACCTGACGATGAAACCTTTCAGAGTTATTACCCTGCTTCGGGTAATGATGAGCTGATCCAAAAGCTTCAAGCCAGTGCTGAAGGTAAATTAACGTCTTCTTTGTATGTCTATGGTCCTGAAAAATCAGGTCGTACTCATTTAATGCATGCCGCTTGTGCACACGCGAATGATTTAGAACGTCGCACCTTATATATTCCACTTGGGATCCATGCCAGTATTTCACCCGCAATGTTTGAAGGGCTCGAGTCATTAGAGCTTATTTGCATTGATGATGTTGAAGCTATTGCGGGCCATCCTGTGTGGGAAGAAGCCATTTTTCATCTGTATAATCGTATAGCTGAGCAGCAAGATTGTTGTTTGATTGTCAGTGGTAATGCGTCGCCCTCAGAGGCGGGATTCTCCTTACCTGATTTAGTCTCGCGTATGCAATGGGGATTAATTTATCAGCTTCAACCCATGGCTGATGATGAAAAGCTCGCTGCATTACAACGCCGCGCGGCAATGCGCGGTTTACAGTTATCTGATGAAGTAGGGCGCTTTTTGCTCACCCGTATGGCACGTGATTTACGTACTTTATTTGACGTGCTCGATAAGCTTGATAAAGCCTCGATGGTACATCAGCGTAAATTGACGATTCCGTTCATTAAAGAAATGCTTAGGCTATAAATCACGCTTAGCCATGTCGCGAACACGCAGTCATACATTGTAAATGACAATAAAAAACGCCAAATGAATTCATTTGGCGTTTTTGTTTATCTAAATAACCTGAGCTTGGGATAAGGGGTGAACTTATGTTATTTAAAATCAAGATGTTACCCTCCCTCACTTTCAAGCTTGTCATTTGTTCTGCTAACAAGGCGAATTGACGCGTCAATAGTTAGCCTATTGTAAGTCGATTCAACGCCGTTAGCAGGGCAAAGGACTGTTTGAAAGGCGTTTATTATCCCGAACTCAGGTTAAATACAGTGACTAATGTACATGTTGGTCGCCACTAAACTGCAATGGTCGATTATCAATGACAGCACTATCAGACTGGTTAGAGACTTTTTGTGGTGATTTAGATTGATCCGCAGTTAAGACTAAATTCTGTGCCCAGGTTTGGCCTTTCACTAACGCAGCAGGCTCTGGTAAACCATCCATCACGAGTTGAGTGTCAATGTCGGGCAGCATTTGTCCGAGAACGTAGCTGGCGCGATCGCGCAATTCAGTTTGTCCAACTCGGCCGCGCACTCCCCATTCAACAGTAATGGTTGAGCTTGTTTGTACTTCTGGTTTATCTGTAATGGCGATATCACGTAAAGTGCCATAGCGATGGCTCATCATTATTTCTTCAAACAGCATGGCAACATCTTCACGTTTTGACGAGTAAGCATAATCATCATTTGCTAAATCATTAGCAAAAAACTCAGCGACATCACTGGGACTAAACGCTTTTTGAGTACTGTTTGCAGATTTCCCTGCGTATTGAACCTCAGCAAGGCCATACATTTCATCACTGAGTAATGGGTAACGCATTTGAAGTTGGTCTGATGGCATGTCATCGGTTGCTAAGCGACGATCAAACTCCTCTCTTAGGCTTGGCCCTTGCAGTGTGGCATGAATGCTTTGCGGGTAATAGTCATTAGCATGAGCCAGTTCGTGATACATGAGCCTTGCAAAATTAGAAGACATATCATCCATGGTGCGGTTGATACGGTTATCTTTTTCTATATATACACCTGCATAATCGTTATCTTTAACATAACGATATGGAGATAAGTATTTTAAATCTTCACCAAAACTGCTGCGATAGTCTGGGGTTTCGTTAATGGTGTCACGCTGTGCAGACGTCAGCCATAAATATTCAGGGTCGAGATAGATGGCTCCGATATAACCCGAATAATAAGCTGGCCTGATATCGTAACTAATAATGACCGCAGTCACGGATTGTAATAACTCAACAAAGTCAGTGTTTGTTTGTGCACGAAGATAAGTTTCAAAATTCTGTCCCATCCAGTCATGGGACACTACGACTCTATCCATTATGGTATCAATCGGGTCTGGCTGACTGTCTTGGCTTACAAATGGTAGCTCGTTGAGTATGTTACATGGGGCAATTTGCTGGTTAGAGTAAGTACAGTTAACAAGGTTATCGGCATAAGCTGAATCTGCTTTGTAGGGATGTACCCGTGCAAGAGGGTAAGTGATGTAAGCTTTCGATGGGATAGCTTGTTCTTTTGTGACAAGTAAATGTACATCATCACTGACAGTTTGGCCGTCAAAGGTTGCAGTGGCTTTTAGGCTAATAAGTTGGTCACTGTTTACGTCTGGTGCGTTAAACAGTGGTCGATTAATGTCAGTTAAATCGACGCTATTAAAACCTACGTTGTCGATGTTTGGGTACATGCACCAACTTATATCAGTGGGTACTTGGCCATTTATATTTTGAATTCTTAAACTAGCATCTATATTTGCCACCATCTGATGGTCATTGTTAATGCGTAAAATATTATCAGTAGAGTCAGCGGTTATAGACACTACCTCTTCATAATTGCTCGAACTGCCGGTTACCGTCACTTTAAAACTGTAGTTATCGTTACTGCTGGGTGTAAAGGCTAATACTGGGCTATTCACTGAGGCTAACTCAAGGCTAGGGCCTGAGACTTGTTGCCATAAAAACATACGACCGGCACTATTTTGATCGGCTATTGATGCGGTAATACTGCCAGGTTTATTGGCGGCATAATCTTGTTCAACGATAAAAACCAGTTCAGAATCGGTGGAGATTAAGCTTGTGCTTGAATCGTCACTGCAAATCTCAAAAGCTGAAGAGAATGGTATGCCTGAGTTATCATCAGAAGAGTCACTGCCACAGGCTGTGAGTAATATAGTACTGGCTATAAGACTGTAAAAGCCTACATTACGCGATGCATTCATTAAACGACTCCATGTTTATTTTTAGAATTATAAAATATACTTATATAACATCTTGTTAACACGCTAACCTAACACGCATTGTTTATTAAATGCAATAAACAAAAAAAGCGCCCAAAGGTGCTTTTTTAATAAAACAATTTAAATGTTAGAACACTATTTTTGTTCAGATTTTTTCTTTAATCCTAAGCCTAATTCGCGGCCGCGTTTGCGGGCATAGAAAGGAAAGGTAACCAATAAAATACAAATCAACACAGATTCAATCAGTGCAAAGGCAAACGCGTCAGTGGTGATATAAGCTAGGGTTAAGCCATGTAGCAAATACACACATAAAATAAAGCTGGCCCAGGCATAGGTGTAAGGGTTACCGGTAATAATGCCCTTTAGCGGAAAGAGTAATGGGACAATCCAAATTAGACTAAAACCAAGTGAATAAGTGCCATTTAAGCCTTGTTGTATAAACCAGCCACTAAGTAGCAAGAGTAGAGCAAGGTAACCAATACGGCTGAGTTGGAACAAGGTTTGTGTGGTCATTATGTTACTCGTTACAGAATAGATAAAACATTTTCAGGTGGACGGCCAATAGCTGCTTGATTATTAGCCAGTACGATTGGGCGCTCAATTAACTTTGGTGTGGCGACCATAGCACTAATCAGTTGTGCTTCAGTCAGTGCTGGGTCAGCTAAATTTTGGGCTTTATACTCGTCTTCTTTGGTGCGCATCATTTCGCGGGCGCTAACACCGAGTAACGATAAAATATGATTGATTTCAGCTTCACTAGGCGGTTGTTTTAAGTACTCAACCACAGTGATGTCTGCACCATTTGCTTCTAATAATGCAAGTGTCTCACGGCTTTTTGAGCAACGAGGGTTGTGTAGAATAGTCGTTTTAGTTTTTGTCATGTTTATTTTCCGTCATAAAAAATGGCAAACAATACGTTTGCCATTATTCTATCAAAAAATTATGCGTAAAGAGATACAGTTATACCTACTTAAACTGGTCCATTTCTCTGTCAGCTTGTCTGAACTGTCTTATCCGGGCTTCAATTCGGGCTAATTGCAACGTTTTGCCTTCTGAGTAACGGTAAGCGTAGTTTAATTGGTCAATTGCACCTTGATAGTTTGCTGTAAGCGCCATAACTTCAGCATTGCTGTAATACTCTAATGCTTTGTTATCGAGCTTGCGGTAAGCATCGGACATAATTTGATAAGGCAGCATGTTTTGCTTGTCGAAAAAGATTGTTTCTTCCAGCAATGGGATGGCTTTAGTGGGTTGTTCTGCTTCAACATAAATATTGGCAAGGTTAATATTAATCACTTGTGACGTAGGTTTTAATTTTCGCTGTGACTCTAATAGCGCAATGGCTTGTGGGTAAGCCTTTTTTTGAGCCAATAAGTCGGTTTTAGTATCGATATAGAACAAATTATTGTCATCATTTTTCAATAGCTCATCAATGATGACTTCTGCCTGTTCAAACTTTTCTAAGCGAAACAATGCTAAGGCTTTACCGTAAAGCGCCGCATCTTTGTGGGTATATTCGCGTTTTTTTAATTGCTGCTCAAATAGTGACAATGCCGCATCATCACTAAAGCTTGAAAATCGTACTTGAATCCGCGCCTTAGCTAGTTGATACAGTAAACTATCTGGAACATACCGTGCGGGATATTGAGCCGCACGGTTACGGGCTTCTGTTATCCGAGATTCAGGTAATGGGTGAGTTAATAGCATTTGTGGCGGGGTGGTTGAAAAACGGTAACGTACAGCCAATTGTCCAAAGAATGTCGCCGCTGCATTAGGGTCAAAACCGGCATCAACTAAAATCTGCATACCAATGCGGTCGGCTTCTTTTTCGTGGAGTCGGGTGTAGTTAATTTTCGATTGCGTTGCAAGGGCTTGGGTGGTTGCCAGTGCCGCGATACCCACTTGTGGCGCTGCGATGGTCAGTAATATCGCGCCTAGCATCCCTGCAATGGTTGCCGTTGAGCTTTTTTGTTGTGCCTCAATAGAGCGTGCTAAATGGCGTTGCGTCACATGGCTAATTTCGTGGGCCAAAACTGAGGCGAGTTCACTTTCATTGTTAGCATTTAAAAATAGTCCGGTATGCACACCAACATGGCCACCAAAAAAGGCAAACGCGTTAATTTCATCATTACGCAATAAGAAGAAATAAAACGGGGTTTTAACGCCTGTTGCGTTGGCCACCAGTTTATTACCGAGCTCGGATAAATATTGGCTTAACACCGGATCGTTTAAAACGGGCGCACTTGAGCGGATAACTCGCATGTATGCGTCGCCATACACGCTTTCTTTCTCTAGACTGAAGGTATTAACGGCTGCGGTGCCAAGATCTGGAAGGTCGTTATTGGCAAAGCTATGGGCAATACTGCCCGCCAGCACAATACTTATCGCTGTGGCTGTTAATGCTTTAGAAAAACTTGATAATGATAATTTACGCAAGCGAAACCTATAATGCTAAATGAGTCGTAAGTTCTTGGCTTAACGCACAAGTTGGTTTTGCAACATCGCTTGTGGTTTAGTGTTCAAGCTAGGATAATAGCCCTAGAATGATTAAAGCAAGTTCATAATGATTTTTATTGATTTAACCCCATATTCTTGCCCTTATCCTTTAGTGAAAGTGAAGCTTTTACTCAAGCAGATGCAAGTGGGTGAAACCTTACATGTTTTACTCTCTGACCACGGCTCACGCCGAGATGTTCCCTTGTTAATGAAAAAAATGGGTTTTGGTATTGAAATCGTCACTGATGAGTCGCATTGTTTATCCGTGATTATCACCAAAACAAACTAATTTAGCGTTTTAATATAAAGGTTGTTCAATGCTGTCATTTTTAACTGAATGGTACAAAAACCGTTTTAGCGATCCCCATGCCATTACGTTGATGTTTATTATTGTAGGTATTGGTTTGGCGTTGTACTTTGGTGCCGGGTTACTTGCGCCTTTGTTGATTGCGCTAGTATTGGCATTTTTACTTGAGTGGCCAGTGGCGCAGATGTCTCGTTTAGGGATTAGCCGTACTGCAGCCGCCAGTATTGTATTAGTTGCATTTTTAGGGTTAATGTTGATTTTAATGTTAGGCCTAGCCCCAAGCATTTGGCGTCAAGGCGTGTCATTAGTGGCAGATTTACCCACGATGATTGATAAAGGGATGTCAATTGCCAAAGGGTTAAGTGCCGAATACCCGCAATTTATCAGTGCAGCACAACTGGATTCTATGATGGAAGAAATCAATAAAATGCTAGACACTCAACATTTACTTGATTTGGGTAAACAAATTTTAGGGTATTCTGCATCGTTATTAGTGTTGATGGTTTACGCGATTTTAGTGCCTTTGTTAGTGTTTTTCTTTTTAAAAGACAAAGATCAATTATTAAAAGGCAGTAAGCGCTTTTTCCCGGACAATCGGGATTTAGCCAGAAAAGTATGGCTTGAAATGGACCAACAGATTTTCAATTATATCCGAGGTAAGGTGATTGAAATTGTGATTGTAGGCGTGGTGAGTTATATCGTGTTTGCTTTGATGGGCTTACGATACTCAGCCTTATTAGGCGTATTAACTGGCCTGTCGGTGCTTATTCCGTATGTTGGGGCAACCTTAGTGACGCTTCCTATTGCGTTAGTGGCGTTCTTTCAATGGGGTTTTAGCCCTGAATTTGGCTATTTGATGCTGAGTTACGGCGTTATTCAAGCGCTCGATGGTAATGTGTTGGTGCCATTGCTGTTTTCTGATGCGGTAGATTTGCATCCTGTGGTTATCATTGCTGCGGTGCTAGTGTTTGGTGGTCTGTGGGGCGTATGGGGCGTATTTTTTGCCATCCCATTAGCCTCGTTAGTTAAAGCTGTTTTAAATGCCTGGCCTAATGCAGAGTCACCTAAAATGACCCTAGACAGTGAATAAGCACCAAGCGACTATCTCTAACACATAATCGGTTATAAATCATCGCGAATAAATAAAAAACGCTAGCAGGTTAACTTGCTAGCGTTTTTTATGGCACTATTTTGCGTGAATATTTATCTATTCACTTTTAGATTTACTGTCTGTGATATCAGTGTTGTTATCACTTGTTGAATCATCTAAGTCTACCGGAGAGGTTGAATCGTCTTGCGCTTCATCTTTGGGCTTTTCTGATGATTTACCCTCTTTAGGATCGCCAAATTGCGGCATTTTAAATTTAGCCGAGTACTTTAACACTGCAATATTACTGGCAATTACGCCTAAGACTAAAATGATTATCAGCCAAACTTCATAACCTTCTAAACTCATGTGTCACTCCAGTTAATTTGCGCCATATACATCACATCATGGACGCGGAAATGGATTTAGCTTGTTGCTAAAATGCGTTCACACTTTTCAATATCATCAGGTACGTCAACTTCAGGTGCATTGTAATGACTGATCACTACTTTAATTTTGTGACCATTCTCTAAAGCACGTAATTGCTCAAGCTTTTCAATGTCTTCTAGTCTGCCTACGGGTAACTTGGCAAAGGCATTAATAAAGCGCTTAGTATAAGCATAGACACCAATGTGTTTGTAAACAGGATGGTCTTTAATATCACGGCCAAATGGAATACACGCGCGCGAGAAGTACAATGCATTGTAGTCGTTATCAAATACCACTTTAACGTGCATTGGGTCGTTTAATTCTTTTTCTTCGGTAATTTGAAATCCCAGTGTTGCCATTTCAAATTCACCTGGCTGCTGTTGAAACAAGCTTACCATTTGTTCAATTGAACTTGGGTCAATAAGGGGTTGGTCGCCTTGTAAATTAATGACTAAGTCGTCTTCACCTAAACCTAAACGTTCAATAGCATCGTTAATACGGTCAGTACCAGATGCGGCATCTGGATCTGTCATGACCGCTTTACCACCAAAGGCTTCGACTGCATTTTTAATTCGATCATCATCAGTGGCAACAAAGATATTGTCGATACCTCTAGCCAGTGCCGCTCGTTCATACACGCGTTGGATCATAGGCTTACCCGCAATGAGTGCGAGGGGTTTGCCTGGAAAACGGCTTGAGCCATAACGTGCAGGAATGATAAGAGTAACGTTCATTAAATTAGCCTTACTGGTTGTAGACAATATCTATTGAGGATAAACGACACCTCAATAACAGAATATGTTGTGAGTTAACCGCAACTTGGGTTAGCAGATGAAGTTTATTATATACAAGGTAATATTTTTATCTGCATCTTTCGTTAATTCATCCCGACATCAAGGGATGGATGTTTAAAAAACTCGCGGTTGATGTTGTTTTATCAAAAAGTTAACTCGCAAGCCGTTGACGATTAACATAAACAAAAGCCTGCGAAATATCCTCTGTAGGATAATGCAGGCCAATGTTTAAGTGATGTGATATTTACGGAATATCACGACCATGAACACGGTCAACCGTGACATCTAAGTCTGTGAGTAACCCATTGTTAATGCCGTAGATCCAACCATGAACGGCGACATCTTGGCCGCGATCCCATGCTTCTTGAATAATATTGGTCGATACCACGTTTGACACTTGCTCCATGACGTTTAATTCACATAAACGGTCAAAACGCTGTTGTTCTGTCATTGATTCAAGATCTGCATGATGAATACGATGAATGTCACGTAGATGGCCAAGCCAGTTATCAATTAAGCCAAAGCGTTCGGTACCCATTGCGGCGCGCACACCGCCACATCCATAGTGACCAACGACCATAATGTGCTTCACTTTTAATACATCAACCGCGTATTGCAGTACCGATAAGCAGTTTAAGTCGGTATGAATCACCATGTTGGCAATATTTCGGTGAACAAATACTTCACCGGGTAATAAATCAATAATCTGGTTCGATGGTACGCGGCTATCTGAACAACCAATCCATAGGTATTCTGGATTTTGTTGTTTGGCAAGTTGTTCAAAAAAAGTCGGATCTTCTTTATTGATCCGTTCAGCCCACCGGCGATTATTATCAAATAATGGTTTAAGAAGTTTCATTGGCGCTCTGATTTTTTGACTAGGTTGCCTGTGACGATTCACAGACAATATGAAATTTTGTAACGAGTATATCAGCAATGTAGAGGGATCTGGTCTATCCATCTTGTTGATTAATTAAAATTCACTTTACTCAAAAAATCAATAAGATGCTGGTTGAAAAACTCGGCTTGCTCGATATTTGCCAAATGTCCAGCTTGATCAATATGCAATAATTGACTGCCATCAATACAATCATGCATTAAATAGCTTTCTAATGCTGTACGTAAGTAACCATTTAAGCCAACCGCAATTAAGGTCGGTAACGTTAACGTCTCAACAGACTCTAAGGTGTCGCGTTTAAAAATCGCCATATTAGCAAACTTAAGTAACGGGGGGACTTGCACTGCATTTATGTCGGTTAGCTGTTGATTAAACTGTTCAATGGCTTGGGTTAATGCCACATTTTGCTGACTGAGCAGCATGGCATCTTTACTGAAAAACAACTCTGTTAAGCTAGTTGCTAATGCCGTGGGCATAGCCTGAGCATTAGCCACTTGTGCCATAAAACCTTGATACTTTACACAGTTAACTTGTGGTTCAAAGCCGACAAAACTGTTGAGCATAACTAAGCCTTGTACTCGGGCAGGGGCCATGAGCACCATTTCTGCGGCAATAGCTCCACCACTACCATGGCCAATGACAGCAAAGTTGCTCACCTCAAGTGTATCCATTAAATCGAGTAAGTCTTTGGCAACATCTTGTAAATTTTCACAACGTTCTGGCAGGGTTTTACTCTGACCATGCCCCCAAAAATCAACGGCGATACAGCGGTATTGCTTGGTTAACTCGGTTATCTGAGCTTGCCACATTTGGCTGCTTGCCAACAAACCGTGACAAAAAAGTAAGACAGGCCCTGTGCCTTGGTCAACATAGTGAAGAGGGTGTTGGTTGATGGTTTTACGGGTTAATTGTAATGACATTTAGCTGGCTCATAAAATAAAAAGTAGTACGCAGGCATTAAGCCGGAGAGGACGCGACATAAAAAACATAGTGATCAACTAATTCAGCTAATCGCTCGAGTAGCGGCGATTGTAATGCTATTTCTGCGCCAGACAATACTTTAGCTAATTCGGTAGAGTTAAATTGGGCTAAGTAGTTATCCGCGATGGCGTAATAGCTTAAATGCCACGGCTCAGGGCTTACGCCACTTTGTTGTGTTTGATACGGGAAGTAAAAACCATATTGGCTTGCATGTTGTTGTAACCATTGATGCATTGCCGCGCATGGGCCAGAGCCTTGATATTCAGCACTGACTAATTGCAGCGATTGTTTATTGATTTGCTTGGCATCAAACACATCAATATCGGTGCCCCAATGGTGTCTCGATGCGCCGGGTAAGGCAGACCAAATCAAAATCGTGTCGATAAGCTGTTGTTCTGACAAGGAAGCATAATCAATAGGTTGCGATGCTTTATCAAGCAAAGGTCGAGTGCCAGAGGCTTTGGCATTCCAAATATGCACTTGGCGATCAAAAGGTCGATAAGCTGAGCAAAGCTGCAAGTCTATGCCACTATTTGCAGCGGCGAGTTGCATATTGCTAAAGGCCGCTGCCGTGTGCTGCTCGAGTAAAAAATCCCCAACGGCAACTAAATGTTGGCTGTCTAAGCCATACAATTTAGCTTGCTGCTGGGGAATATCAACATTGAGCGTTGGGGTTAGTCGCACAACAATTTTTCCAAAATGCGCTCATAACAATTCGCTAGGACTTCTAAATCTGACACTTTAACGCATTCATTCACTTTATGAATGGTGGCATTGACAGGGCCAAGCTCAATGACTTGGGCGCCGGTTGGGGCAATAAAACGCCCATCAGAGGTGCCGCCAGAGGTTTGTGGGTCGGTGTCATAGCCTGTCACTTCACGAATGGCGTCTCGGGTTGCCTCAAGCAGTGGGCCATCGCCTGTTAAAAACGGTAATCCATTAAACACCCAGTCAATATCGTAATCGAGCCCGTGAGCATCAAGAATGTTAACCACACGGGTAATTAATTCTTCAGCGGTCACTTCAGTCGAGTAACGGAAGTTAAACATCACTTTTAAATCGCCAGGGATCACATTCGATGCACCTGTACCGCCATTGATGTTGGCAATTTGAAAACTGGTCGGTGGGAAAAATTCGTTACCATTGTCCCAATGCATTTGCGCAAGTTCTGCTAGTGCTGGCGAGGCTTTGTGAATTGGGTTGTCGGCAAGGTGAGGGTATGCCACATGACCTTGAATGCCATTAACCGTTAAGTTGCCAGTTAAGCTGCCACGACGGCCGTTTTTAACTACATCGCCTAACTTATGGGTTGATGATGGCTCGCCCACTAATGCCCAGGTGATCTTTTCATTACGGGCTTCTAGAGTGTCGATGACCCGCGTGGTGCCGTTAATAAATGGGCCTTCTTCATCACTGGTAATCAAATAGGTAATCGAGCCGTTATGGTCAGGATGATTTGCCACAAAACGTTCAGTCGCGATAATCATTGCCGCTAATGAACCTTTCATGTCAGCTGCGCCGCGACCATGGATATAATCATCAATGATGGTTGGCTCAAACGGTGGGGTATGCCAGCGGTTTAAATCACCTGCCGGTACCACATCGGTGTGGCCGGCAAAACAAAATACTGGTTGGCCTTTGCCGCGTCTTGCCCACATATTAGTGGTGTCTTCAAACACCATTGGTTCAATATCAAAACCAATGGCTTCAAGGCGGTTAGCCATTAATGTTTGACAGCCCTCATCCAACGGAGTGACCGATGGACGCGAGATTAAGTCTTTTGTTAACTCAATAACTTCATTCATTATGCAAACCACGCTTGATATTGTTCTGGTTTAAAGCCGATAAGGATGCTGTCTTGTTTAACCAGAACAGGGCGCTTTATTAAGGTTGGATGTTGCAGCATTAAGGCAATGGCTTTGTCTTGGGTGATGTCAGATTTTTCGGCATCGGTTAATCCGCGAAAACTGGTGCTGCGTTTATTAAATAGGGCTTCCCAGCCGACAATGTCTACCCATTGTTTTACGGTATCAGCGGTTAAGCCGTCTTCACGAAAATCATGAAAGGTGAAATCAATTTTTTCGGCTTCTAACCATTTGCGCGCCTTACGCACAGTATCGCAATTTTTAATGCCGTATAAAGTCAAAAGAAAACTCCCTTTTTTCGGTGAGGTAATAAATGGGTTTAGCGACTGTTGTAGAGGCTAGGCCGTTGTTGCTAAAAATGATGCTGATATTGTGGCATTGAGTCGCAGCTTGAACAAGGTTATTGCGGGCATTTGAATAGATTTCATAAAATGCAAGCCACGGGCACTTGCATTTTAATCTGTTAGAAAGAGTCGTTAAGGCTCAGCGTTAAACGCTACATTTGTACTGTAAAAATTACGTCTTTGCCCGCAACCACACTCCCTTGGGCTTTATCGAGTTGTTTAACATCTTCCATATTGGCAAGCACCACTGGGGTTAATAAGCTCTCAACATTGTCTCGTAAAAAAGCCAAGTCAAAGGACAGGATAGGCTGACCAGCTTTAACTTGTTGGCCTTCTTCGGCTAACCGTTTAAAGCCATTACCTCGTAACTCAACCGTGCCGACGCCAAAGTGCACAAATAGCTCGAGCCCTTGTGGTGACTCAATACTAAAGGCATGGTTGGTTTCAAATATTTTACCTATGGTACCGTCGATAGGGGCAACGATAAACTCGCCCTTAGGGTCGATAGCAATCCCATCGCCCACTATTTTTTCGGCAAAAACAACATCGGGTACTTTTTCGATGGCAACAATGTCACCTGATACCGGTGCTAAAATAGCAATACCGCCAGTTAATTGCGGTTGGCCTGAAATGAGTCGTCTAATGCGGCTTAAAAATCCCATAAGGAAAGGCACCTTTTATTAATATTTTTATGTGTTTAATTGTAAACAGCTCTGATAACTTTACCAGTTTTAATTACAATTAATAGTGTTTATAGCTGTGCGTATTTCGTCAATGCGTTTTAGGCGCTTGACGTTTTGCGCATGAGTAACAAAATCCTGATAGCGGCCGTTAATGAGTGTGGCTTTGACTTCGAGCAGGCTTGTTGGATTAATACTGATTTCATCTAAACCCAAGCCGACTAATAAGGGTAAAACTTGCGGGTCGCTGCCCAGTTCTCCACACAAAGAGACCTTAACCTTAGCCTGTTTACAGCGGGCTATGGTCATTGAGATTAACTCAATCACTGCCGGTGATAATGCAGGATACTGTTTGGCTAAATGTGGATTGGTGCGGTCTGCGGCCAAGGTATATTGGGTTAAATCATTGGTGCCGATGCTTACAAAGTCCAGTAATGGCAACATGCTAGGTAAGTTAAACACTGCAGCAGGTGTTTCAACCACAATACCGTAACTGATCTCACCAAAACCTTTTTCTTGCTCAATCAATTGTGCCTTAGCTTGTTCAATTAATGCCATGGCACCTTCAAGTTCTTCAACTTGGCTCACCATCGGGAACATTAACCTCACTTGTCCGTGATTGGCGGCACGAAGCACTGCTTTCACCTGGCTAATAAAAGTGTCTGGATGAGCCAAACTATAACGGATCCCACGAATTCCCAGTGCGGGGTTATCTTCTGGCGATTGTTGTAAGTAAGGGATTTCTTTGTCGGCACCAATATCAAAGGTGCGTACCGACAATACTTGCCCTTGGAGGCTGTGCAATGCTTCACTATATAATTTGTATTGTTGTTGCTCATTAGGCAACGCCTTGGCATTCATCAATAAAAATTCTGTTCTAAATAAGCCTATGCCTTGCGCGCCAACGTCGGTGACATGAGATACCTCACTTAAATTGCCTACGTTGGCTAATAAAGTGATGCTGTGTCCATCCTGGGTGATGCTGGGCTTATCTTTATATGCGGTGAGAGCCTGACGGCGTTGGATTTCTTGTTGCTGCTTTTGTTGCAATTGGCTTAACAACGCTGCAGTCGGAGAGGTGTGTAGCTCACCAGAGATAGCATCTAAAATTAATGGTTCGCCGTCTTTTATGGCCTGATGGTGCTCGGAAAACTGATAATTTAACAGCGCAGGTATGCCCGCAGCGCGAGCTAAAATTGCCGTGTGACTGGTTAATCCGCCAGACTCTAACACAATGCCTTTGATGTGTTTTAGAGGCAAAATGGCAAATTCTGCCGGGGTTAAATCATCGGCCAGCAATATGGTGTCTTCAATGAGTGTTGATAAATCCCACTGTAAATGACCATGCAAGGCACTGATGAGCCGCTTAGCTAAACAGAGAATATCGCTACTGCGATTAGCAAGATATGGGTCGTCTAGTTCAGATAATTGGGCCGCTTGCTGATTAAATATTCTATCTATCGCCACCGCCGCACACACTTTAAATTGCTTTATGTGCTGCAGTAATGCTTGTTGTAATTCTTCATCTTCAAGCAACAAAATATCGGCATCGATAAGTTGAAAGTTTTCACATTCTTTACAAAGGTGACACTGGCAATGTTGTAAATGGCTGATGAGCAGGTCAATGGCATGGGTTAATTGTTGTTGCTGTAACTTAATTTGCTCTGCATTGAGGAGTTTAAAATCCAGCGGCGGCATTTGCGAGGTCATGGTTAATGCTTTACCAAACGCGATGCCCGGGGAAACAACAATTCCATTGAATGACATAAAGTGTCCTTTTAACTGAGAGTGATCAGCAATGAGGCAATTTTGTCGACTGCCGCTTGCGCTTGTTCCCCTGTGGCAAATACCGTTACAGACACACCTTGGTATAAACCTAATGTTTGTAATTTAAATAAACTTTTGGCACTGGCTTGCTTGCCATTGCACTCTACCATAACGTCACAGCTAAATGCTTTCGCTTCTTTTACTAACAACGCCGCAGGGCGAGTGTGGATACCATGCGGAGCAACAATCGTAACCGTTTTTTGATACATAGAGAAAATACTCGGTAATGAATGACAACTAAATACTCATTTAACGCTATATTTCAGGTGTTTATGATTTTTTTAATTTCATTGAGACTGCATAAATAAGGCTGAAATACTCAGGTATTCAATCTGAAGCGCCTAATATACCCTAAAGTATGCAGGGCTAAAAGTGATGTTAAGCGCAAACCCTAGAGCAAAAAGGCATTAGATAAGTAAACTAAAGCCAGCAATAACGATTGCTGGCTTTGGGGGTAGAGAGTGTTAAAGCGGGTGGCTTAAATCTTAAATTGTCCCAATGTTTGGCTCATGTCTTGACTCACCGTTTGCAATGATTGCGCAGCATGAGCATGGGTTTCATTGGTACTGAGCGACAACTCTGTTAGCTCTGAAATAGTCGTCACATTACGATTAATGTCTTCAGTGACTAAGGCTTGCTCTTCAGTGGCGCTGGCAAGTTGTGCGGTCATATTACTGATGTTTTCAATGAGCGCTAAAATCTCAATAATGGCTTCGCTAGATTGAACGGCTTTTGATTGTAATTGTGATGACTGCTGCTGAGTATGAGTATTGCTGTCGATTACCGATTGAATTCCCTGCTGAATTTGGCCAACAATTTTATTGATTTCGTTGGTTGATGATTGTGTTCTAGTGGCTAACGCACGTACTTCATCTGCCACTACCGCAAAGCCACGACCGTGCTCACCGGCTCGCGCCGCTTCAATGGCCGCATTTAATGCTAGCAGGTTTGTTTGGTCGGCAATACTGCCTATGACATCTAAAATACTGCCAATTCAGCAGATGATTGACTTAAGCTTACAGAGACTTGTTCAGACTGTTTGAGTTCGCTGACTAAGCTTTCAGTGTGCTCAACGGTTTGTTGCATTAACTGCTGATTTTGTTCTGCTTGATGCTTAACGTTGTTCGCACCTTGTGCTGCATCTTGGGTATTACGGGCCATCTCTTGGCTGGTGGACAACATTTGATTAATCGCGGTTGCCACACTTTGGGTTTCGTTGTTGACTTGATTGGCGCTCTGATTTGACTGCTTAACGGTTTCAAATAAGTGTTGCGCTTCTTCGTTTAGGCTGTGTCCTAACGGTTGTAAATGCGCCACCATGTTGGCTATTTTTATCACAAATTGATTAAAGCCATCGGCAAGCTTGGTGACTTCATCATTACCGATAGTCGATAAGCGTTGGGTTAGGTCGCCTTCACCTTTGGCAATTTGCTCCATGGCATTAGTGGCGTCTTTTAACGGTTGCGTAATAGAGTGATTGAGCAATAAAAAGAACGCAAAAATAGGCACCGAAATAAATAACATAATGATTAAGTAATCAATAATAATACCGGTCATGCTTTGGTTGACTAGATCTAAATTAGCTTGGGTAATAAAGGTCAATTGATTGGCTGGTAAATAAGCCGCTGCGGCTAATACGGTTTGCGTTTCATTGCCACCCACCTTGAGTGATAACTGTGCTTGTGTTGTTGACTGTTTCGCGCCACTGATTAATTGGCTGTATGTCTTGTCACTATTAGTGGTTAGTGCACTAATGGCTTGGCCTGCTGTACCTTTAATCGTGCTAAAAAGCACTTTGCTTTGATTATCAACCACCAGTAAATCCATATACTGACTTATTTGAATGTCTGCGACAAAGGTGAGTAAATCGTCTTGAGGTAATTGCTGCTGTTGTTGCAGTACCTTCAGCATGTTGACCATTAAGCTTGCTTGTTCAGTGACTTGTTTTTGCTGCTCATCGACTAAATGAGAGTATTGTTCTTTTACTGAAAAAGACCCGAACACCACTGTGCCAATCGCGGCTAGAATTAGCATAATAAATAAACGCTTTAATATTGTTAAACGTCTCAATAATTCAATCATTTACAGTCCCAAACAAAATATCCATATAAGGTGACGTGATTATAATAGATTTGGTACAAATGATAACCGCGTAACTGCATTTATGTGAGCAAAGCATAAGATTTAACATTTTTGTAGTGTGGTAGCTAAAGTAATAAAATTACAAATATATCATGCGGTTAATCACATTTTGAGCTCGTTTGGTTATTTTACATGCTAATCAATTGTTTTAATTTTGATTTTTTTGCATTTTACCCGCAAGATTAGCTTAAATAATGAAAAGGTATCCAAGCCATGACCACGAATACAGTTAACAACGACGACATTCTTTTAAAACTGTGCCATTCAGTTTCTCATGTACTTTCCAGCACCAGTGCCAGTCAGATTAGTCACGCAGGTATGGTGCAAAGTATTTCTCGTACTCGCTTAAAGCCTGATTTGGGTTGTTTTTCGATATTTGATGGCGGCTTTTCAGGTTTAGTTGTTATCAACTTTTCTGCCGACGCGGCAATTGAAATTTACCGCCGTTATATGATCAACATGGGCATGCCAGAGTCTGAATTGGCCTTTTCGCACACATCTGATGATGTGGGTAATGTCATGGGCGAGTTAATGAATCAAATTTTGGGTGACTTTATTGGCAAAATTTCAAAAGAATTGCAAACTTCAATTAGCCAAAGCCAGCCGAAAATGTTAACGATTAATAAAGAATTAACGATATCGGTAGATACTAACCTTGATGATGCAGTGGCAAGACGGGTGTCATTTAAAACAGAAAACAACCATATTTTTTATCTTGAGTTTGCCATGGACAAAACGGAGTTTATTCGCTCAGCAGACTTTGAGGTAGATGAAGAGTTTGACCTAGATTCATTAATAGAAACTCACGGTAAAAATACGCCCAAAAAATCAGAGTCTAAATCAGACATGTTAGGTGATCCTAATGTAAAAGGGTTAGTGGCTGATGATGCCGACGATTTATTGAGCGAGCTTGGGTTATAATTTTTTGTAGTAAATAATATAAAAAACAGCCAAATAAAGTGATTTATCTTGGTTGTTTTTTTATGTGGCAATGACGATGACGATTAAGGGTGATAAATAACAATGACCTCAAAAGCGACTTCTATTGATATCGCGTACCGTGCTGGTGTGTCGCAGTCGACAGTCTCGCGTGCGTTACGAAACAGCCCGTTAGTGAACTTAGAAACGCGTCAGCGCATCCAGGCGATTGCCAAAGAGATGAATTACAAAGTTGATAAGAATGCCAGTAATTTACGTACTCAAAATAGCCTAACCTTAGCCTTGTTAATTTGTGAAGACCCCACAAATGACGATTCTATGATCAATCCGTTCTTTTTATCCATGCTCGGGTCAATTACCCGAGCAACAGCGCGCCAAGGCTATGATTTACTGGTGTCGTTTCAACAATTGTCGTCAGATTGGCACGCCGATTATGAAGACAGCAACAAAGCCGATGGCATTATTCTACTAGGCTATGGCGATTACATGGACTACGCCCATAAGCTAGAAACCTTAATTGAAAAAAACACCCACTTTGTCATTTGGGGGGCAGAGCACAACAATAAAGCTGTGCTATCAATTGGTTGCGACAACCACCAAGGTGGTTATATTGCCACTGAACACTTAATAAATTTAGGCCATAAAAAAATCGCCTTTTTAGGTGATTCATCTAGCCATAGCCCTGAGTTTCGCGACCGTTATCTTGGCCACGTTGAAGCCTTAAACCAAGCGGATATTCAAGCTGATGAACAGTTACAGCATGATGCATTTAATACCGAAGCATCAGGTTATGAGGCTGCTAACGCGCTGCTCGACAATGGTGTGCCATTTGAAGCCATTTTTACTGCGAGTGATTTGATAGCGATTGGGGCAATTAGAGCATTAAAAAAACGTGGCGTGTTAGTACCAGAACACGTTGCTGTTGTAGGGTATGATGATATTCCAGTGGCCAGTTTTGCCAACCCTGCGCTCACCACAGTAAAACAAGATACACAGTTTGCCGGTGAGATTTTAGTTGAAAGCGTGCTGAAATTAATCCGCGGCGAAGAAGTGAGCCAACGATTACTTAAAACCAGTTTAGTGGTTCGCAGTTCATGCGGTGCTAACGTTGACGAATAAGTGAGCCGTCGTTGACGATTAATAACGGCTAAGAAACACCATAAATAATAAAACAACACACTCTATTTTTGATTGATAAAGGATACAAGCAATTATGGCAGGCGCCAGTTTATTAACCTTGTTAGATGACATTGCGACGATTTTGGATGACGTAGCAGCAATGAGTAAAGTGGCGGCGCGCAAAACAGCAGGCGTGCTAGGCGATGATTTAGCCTTAAATGCCCAGCAAGTATCTGGCGTCGCGTCTGAACGTGAATTACCTGTGGTATATGCGGTGGCTAAAGGCTCATTTCGTAATAAATTGATTTTGGTGCCGCTGGCGCTATTAATCAGTGCTTTTATTCCCTGGGCCATTACGCCGCTGTTGATGTTTGGTGGCTTGTTTTTATGTTATGAAGGCTTTGAGAAAGTTTATCACTCGATGACGCATAAAAAGGCTGCACCTGCTGACGATGAAACTATTGTTGCTAAAGGCAAAGCTGACATTGACGATTTGGCCGCATTTGAAAAAGACAAAATCAAAGGCGCTATTCGTACCGATTTTGTGTTGTCAGCTGAAATTATTGCCATCAGCTTAGGTGTTGCTGCTCACATGGATTTAATGGGCCAATTTTTAACCTTATCGGTTATTGCTATTATCATGACCGTTGGCGTGTATGGTTTAGTCGCTGGTATTGTCAAAATTGACGATTTAGGTTTATACCTTGCCAAACGTAAAGCCGAAGGCTTAGGCCACAATATTGGTTTAATACTAGTCTCTGCTGCGCCTTATTTAATGAAAATACTCACCGTTGTCGGTACCATCGCCATGTTTATGGTGGGCGGCGGCATTTTAACTCACGGTATTCATGTGGTGTTTGAATGGATAGAACATGCCGCAGTGGTTGTTGAGCAAGTTAGTGTAGTGGGCGGGGTTTTAGGGCTGTTAACGCCCAGTGTGCTTAATGCCGTATTTGGTGTGGTTGCAGGTGGCTTAGCAGTGTTATTAATGAATGGCGTGATGAAATTAATACCATCAAAAAGCTAACGTAACTGCATTAAAGCGCTCGGTAAATCATGATATAAATTAACGCCGTAAGCGAATGATATAAAAAAGAGCAAGGTCATCGACCTTGCTCTTTTGTGTTTTAACGCATTAATTAAAGCGCTAAATTGTCGTTATCGGTAAAGCTTGGTTGGGCTTTTGGGTTTGGACCGTATTCATTGTCATCTTTACTGTTAAAACACAGTACAACCAAAATAATTAGTGCGCCGATCAGCGGGATAAGCAATAAAAATAACCACCACCCCGAATGATCAGTATCGTGTAAGCGGCGCACACTGACCGCAATACTTGGAATTAATACTGCTAATGAATAAAGCGAGCTCAATAAACCTGCGCCGGATGTGTCACTGTACAGACCTGTACCCATATCAACTAACGTCAGTAACACACTGAAAATGCTGTTAATTAATACAAACATCCAATATTCTTTACGACGCGCGCGACCTTTAAAATCAAAATATTGTTTTAAAACCTTTAAATACCAATCCATTCGTTAGTCCTTAACGTTAATTTTTATTAATATGAATCATTTTTACAAAATAGTGTTTAATTATCAATATTATATTTTGATTTGGTCAAAAAAAAGCCATTGCATTTAGCAACAGCTTTTTAGTAGGGAGACGCATACTAATCATTTTAAAATAAGCGTTTACCTAATGTTAATCGTCTCAAAACGTTATTGGTCAAGTTGTTTCACCACAGGGTAAAAGTCCCATACTTGTTCATCAGTCATTGAACGCACCAATTTAACGTATTCAGCATGAGTCCAGGCCAAAGGCGTTGCTGAGTTGGTCCCGTCACCCATTTTATAATCATAACGTGTTGGGTTACCGACACCGTCCCACGCTTGCTCTGGTAACATTAACCCTTGGTTTGCAAAGGTTTCCATGCCTTGTACGTAGGTGTTAATCAAAGCTTTTTTACTGTCAGGGGTTAAGCTTCCTTCAGATTTAGCAAGAGCTAACTCGTAATGGCCGCGCTCGCCGGTAAAGAAGGGCCATACCCGGCCGCGTTGATCTTCTGTATTGCCTTTTTCGGCATAGCTTAGGCCTGTGACAGTATCCTCGCCGTAGCCGTCGTTACCGTAACGGCGATAACCCGGTACTTTACTGCCATCTTTAGCGGTAAACTCGTATTTAACCCGTAAGTTATCTTCAAGCTGTTGATTATCAATAAGCATCACGCTGTTTTTAATGACAGGGTCTTGCGCATCCACAACACCATAACGCACTAACTCTAAAAAACCGCCGTCTAGAATTAGCCGTTGATCTAATCCTGGTTTGCCGTTGTTATCTAAAAGCTTATCAGCGGTATTGGGGTTGCCATTAGGGCTAATGCGCACGTAATAAGGTGCGGTGTAGTCTTGTGCGACGTCTGCCGGATTAAGCAAGCCGTTAGTGGTGACCATGGTTGCTTCAAGCTGGCTTTGCAGTTCAGCTGCAAGCTCCTGATACACAGTGGCTTGTGGATCTTTTGCCAATCTAGCCAAATCGCTCGCGGCGACTAAACCGGCTATGATGGCCGCAGTGGTCGAAGGCGAATAGCCTGCTTGTTCTTCCCAGCGCTCTTGTTGGGTGTTTGGCGGGGTGATGTCGAGCTCATTATAATCCAGTTTTACTTTGCCACCGCTGACTAAAAAGTCAGCGGCAGGTTTAAGCATGTCTTGATACCAGGTGGTGATCTCTGCATCTGTTAACACGCCAGCTTGCCACAGTTTCCAACCGAGCATAATTGGCATGGCAGTTTGGTCGAGTTGTAGGCCAACCCACTCAATTTCGCCATCAACGTGGGTTTTCTGTAAAAACCAACCTGGTGTGCCGGCAAAGCCTGGTGTTTGTTGATTAACCTGTACTTTCTTTAAATACTCAAACGCCACTTTAGGTGTTTGAGTGTCGCCCATGGCCAAAAATGCCATGGCGCATTGGTAAAAGTCGCGTGGCCATACCGCTTTATAACCCGTGCTGCCTACTTTTGCTGATACTGTGTCGCCCCAAGGGTTTGATAAGGATGCGATTAGCGCGCCAGCGTGGGTTTTATCTTCTTGCGCTTTGAGCACAAGTGCACTGGCATACAGCAGTTTACCGTTATCTGCGGTATTAGTGCTCATGTCGTTTAATGGCGCTAAAGAGGCAATATAGTCTTTCCAACCTGTGTGGCTGTCATCGCCTAAATAAGCCTGCTTAACGGCATCGTAACCGGCATCTAATGTGGCCTGTGCTGTGGCTAAGCTGCTGGTTTTGTCTTGGGCAAAGCCGATGACTAGATTAAAGCGTAAACTGTCGTTTGCTTTGGTTAATGTTGGGTATTGCGCAGTAAGTGCAACGTTGCCGCCTTGGTTATTATCGCTGGTGGTTTGGTAGCGGTTATCAAATTTTCCGTCGTCTTGTAAATCAATCATCCCGTCTGATGTGCCCACAAATCCTGCACTTGCGTGAACAAAATCAATGTCGGTTTTAATGGTCATCACCGTTGAACTCGCGTCACTGGTGTGCGCTACCAGTGCTTGACCATCAACGAAGGCAATATCATTAGCACCGCTGTTATCGATGTGCGGATTAACATAAAGGTGCGGGGTAATCCCGGCTTCAAAGGCGGTAAAGGTTACGTTCATCATTAAGCTATTTCTATCAGGATCGGTAAAAATATGCTTTTCGATTTGGTATTTGCCTTCCACGTCTTTATTAATAATCTTATACGCGAGCGACAATGGTCGGCCTTGTTCGTCAGTGTCGAGGTATTCAATGGTGCTAATGGTGTTATCTTTTTCAGTATCGACAAAGCCATTGCCGCTGATGATAAATTGCAGCTCTTTTAATTGGGCATTATGAATAAGCCCAAACATGGTTTCGGTGAGTATGCCCTGGGCAACAGAAAACCATACTTTACTGACAGGATTTGTGGCCTGGTCTTGATACTGACCATTGATATAAGGCTCGTATGATGTGCCTATGCCGGTTTTGCCAGAAAACGCCCACGTTGGCTCAGCGCCCGGTGCGCCAGGCGCGACAAAACTCAAAGGTGCCGTTGTTGGTAACACTTCACCCTTTGATGATGTGTCAGCAGGTGAGCAACCCGTTAATAACAGGCCGAATAAGCTTGCCGTTACGGCACTCGAAATTGCACTACGATGTGAGTGTGGCTTTAACATATACTTCCCCAAAATATTGTCTGTAACGATGACAGATCACTTTTATTATTTATGTTTTTGTATTTATTAAACGATTAATTGATTTAGTTATCTTGTTTTACAAACAGTACGGCAATGCCCGACACCATCATAAATACGCCGCCCAATACCAGGGCGTAAATCGGCTGGCCATCAAAAAAGACTTTTAACAGCAAGCCTAAAATACTGGCAGCAAGTAGCTGAGGGATCACAATAAAAAAGTTAAAAATCCCTAAATACACCCCCATTTTTTTAGCCGGTAACGCAGACGACAACATGGCGTAGGGCACTGATAAAATAGAGGCCCAGGCAAAACCAACACCTATCATGGGGATCCATAATTGATTCGGGTCTTCAATAAACATAAAGCTTATTAACCCCATGCCACCTAAAAACATATTAATGGTGTGAGTGAATTTAATGCCGACGGCTTTGGCTAAAAAGGGAATAATAATGGCGGCAATTGCGGCAAAACCATTGTATGAAGCAAATAACATCCCTACCCAATCGGCGCCGTCGTTATACGCCTGGCTAAGTACGTCGCTGGTAGCGTAATGGTGTGAAGTCACGGCCGCAGTGGTATAAATCCACATGGCAAAGAGGGCAAACCAGGCAAAAAACTGCACAACGGCTAATTGCTGCATGGCTTTTGGCATATGAAACAAATCATCGACCACATTAAACAGCATGCCAAAGTTTTCGCGTTGCACGCTTGTATTGTTTGCTTGAGTCAGTTTATGGGCACAAAACAGTTGCAGAGGCCCAAAAGCAAAAATACCAAGACTAAGAATATAAAGTTGCTTATCAAGGTCTTGGGTTATTATTGCTGCAGTAAATAGGGCGCCAATGAGCATCCAAATGATGCCACCTGTTTGATATTGTTTACTGGTACGGCTGTTGGTATTTTCTGCGGCGTCGACATGATTGGCATGTTGCTCAAACGAGGCTAATTCTTCAGGTGAATACTCTTTGCTTGAAATAATAGTCCAGCCTACAGCCACAAATAATACCGCGCCACCAAAGTAGAATGAGTAGCGCACTGAATCTGCAATTTCACCCGCTGCAGCGGTATTGGTTACGTCGAATACATTGGTCAACATATAAGGCATTGCTGAGGCGACAACGGCGCCTATGCCAATAAAAAAGCTTTGCATTGCGTACCCTTGGGTACGCTGACTTTTAGGTAAATTGTCGCCAACAAAAGCGCGAAATGGCTCCATAGCGATATTGATTGATGCGTCCATAATCCACAACATCCCTGCAGCAATCCACAGGGTAGGTGAGTGAGGCATAATAAACAGTGACAATGTGGTTAACACTGCGCCAATTAAAAAGTAAGGACGACGACGGCCAAGGGCATTCCAAGTGTTGTCACTCATATAACCAATAATGGGCTGTACAATTAACCCAGTAAGTGGCGCGGCAATCCATAAAATAGGAATGTCGTCGATGGCAGCACCTAAGGTTTGAAAAATACGACTGACGTTGGCATTTTGTAGGGCAAAACCAAATTGAATCCCCAAAAAACCAAAGCACATATTAAAGATTTGCCAAAAGCTGAGCTGTGGCTGTTGAGTCACTTTATGATGATTTTCCGCAGACATGTTATATCCCTTTTTATCAGTCGCTATGCTGATTTTTTATTATTACTTTTAATGATGCTACGTGACTCTCAGGTTTGCCAGATACAAACTTGAGATAATGGTATACATAAAAAAATGGCGAATACGCATCTCTCTAAGACAAGTATTCGCCAAGACCTAAGCTCTATCGATGGCTTATTTCCTAATAAACCATCAATAAAGGCAATTAAGGTGCTTTAAAGCTGGTGGCCTCAACAAGTGGCTTACCAGAAACGACCTAGCCCTTCTCATTACGCAAGTCCAGAACGAAATAGCAGGTTTTATAGTAGCCTTGAGCTTGTTATGGGTTCAACTTACTACATACGTATTCATGATATTCGAGCAACCTAATATATACATTTACGCAACATATTACAGCGCTTTAAAGCGAATCGCGCTACCGCCACTTGAGGCGAGTGACAGGGCAAGAGTGTCTGTGGCACTCACAACCTTGGTTTCTATGACGTAATCATACGGATTTGTTAGCCAATCTGCGTTATTACCATCACGGTATATTTGGGCTTCATAACGTTGACCAGCCGTTAAAAAGTCAAGCTTAACCGTGAGTTTACGTGGGTTTTCGTCAGTTAAAGCACCTAGATACCAATCTTCCGCGCCGCGTTGTTTGCGCGCAAACGCCACATAATCACCAATGTCACCGGCAAGGGCAATACTCTCGCTCCAGTCGGTTGGCACATCTTGAATAAATTGAAATGCATCGAGTCGTTGCACATAATTGCGCGGTAAATCTGCCGCCATTTGGATGGGGCTGTATAACACAACGTAAAGCGCCAGTTGTTTGGTTAGCGTGGTTTGTACGCGGTTTTCGGCATCTAATCCTTGTGGGGCTAAGTTGAAAATCCCAGGAGTAAAGTCCATTGGCCCTGCCAGCATTCGGGTGTATGGCAATATGGCGGTGTGTTCAGGGTTATTAGGTGGGCTGCCCCACGCATTAAACTCCTGGCCTCTCGCCCCTTCGCGGGCAATCCAGTTAGGGTAGGTGCGGCGCAAGCCAGTGTCTTTAATGGGCTCGTGAGTATTAATGCTAATGCCGCGTTTTGCCGCTTCCGTTACGCTGTGCAAATACTCATTGACCATAAACTGACCGTCGTGCCATTCGTGTCTCACTATGCCGTTTTCGTCAATGCGCTTGATGTCGCCACCATCGGCTACATAACCGGTTTTAACTTGAGTGACGCCATGTTTTTTATATAGATCATAGGCATTGCTCATTTGATTACGGTAGTTGGTCACAGAGCCTGAGGTTTCGTGGTGGCCAATTAAGCGAACATTTTTACTTTTACCGTATTGGCTAATCGCATCGATATCAAAGTCAGGGTAGGCTTTAGTAAAACTAAATACATCGCCATTATGGAACCAACTGCCATCCCAACCTTCATTCCAACCTTCTACTAATACACCATCAAAGCCATATTGCGCTGCAAAGTCCATGTAGCGTTTGGTTTCGCTGGTGGTGGCGCCATGTTTTGGACCGCTGCCCCAGGTGTTTTCGTTTAGGTGCATGCCCCACCAAATACCGACGTATTTACCCGGTTGCACCCAGGATACATCGCCCAGTTTGTTAGGCTCATTGAGGTTTAAAATTAAGTCCGAATTGAGTAAGCCTGTAGCGTTACTGGCAATTTGAATGGTGCGCCACGGTGTGGTGAATCCTGGTTGGGTTTTCACCCGAATACCGTCTGACCATGGGGTTAAATCTGCGCGTAATGTCCCGTCACGGCCTTGATTTAACACCATGGCGGCATAATCAGTTAGGGCGGCTTCATGGATGCTCATGTGCACGCCATCAGTCGTTCTAAACGTCATTGGAGTATGGGCGCGGTCGATTTTATCCAGCGTGGTGGTGCGGTATAAATACTCGTAGCGGTTCCAGCCACGTCCGGGGATCCACCAGGCTGTTGTAAGCTGTGGATTTGGGATAACAAACTCGGTGAGCTCGTCGGTAATATCCAGTTTGGGTGTGCTCGTTAGACCCGCTTGTTTTGGCACAAGATAACGAAAGCCAATGCCGTCGTTAAAGGCTTTAAATTCAATATCAAAATCGAGTTTACCGTTAGACAAGGTAGCTTTGATGCGATTGTAATGATCGCGCACATTCTCACGCTCACCCCAGGGTTGCTGCCAGGTTTGGTCAACACTGCTGCGGCTGACATTCTTAATGGTAAATTCACTACCAAACTCACCTAGTTGCTGAAATACCAAGCCAAGTTTACTCGGGTTAATGACGGTTTTACCGTTAAAGTCTATTTGATATTCAGGACGGCCATTGTCGTCAGTTAAGCTGATGTTGATGTGGGTGTTTGGCGAGGTCACATGCACGGTTTTAGCATTTACGATGCTAGAAAATGCTAAGCCAGAAAGTGCTAAAGCGCAGGTTAAACTAATGATGGATTTATTAAATCGAGATTGAGTCTCAACACTACGACACAAAGCCGCAGGCTGTGGGTATGAGGGCGTCATACGGTATCCTTGTTGTTTATTATTATATTGTTATCAACAAGTAATATATGACGCTTTTAGATTTTACCGCAAAGATTTGCATACGTATTCAAAGCGAGAATGACAAGATGGTTTTGTTTTACCTGCATGAAAAGAGACGCTAACCCAAAGGATGGAAGTGGGTTACTCACGTTTTACCAGCGCAAATTTACCTTTTACTTGTTGACCTCGCGAACGTTCACACCAAAAGCTGTATACAGGGTAAATGAGTGCAGCGCCAATTACCGAAAAAACAAAACCTAAAAAAGCATACATTAGGCTAGCGAACAAAAAAACGTCACCTTCTGAACCTTCAACATGGATTTGTGTTGAAATGACCAAATGAAATGCGATAGAAAAGGTCAAGGCAGCACCAAAACAAACCCATAGTGCGATGGCCATAAAAGAAAAGAAGCTGAGTTGGATCCGTGCTTCATCACTATAGTGTTCGTGAATTTCCATATAAAAGAGCCTCCTATGACGACTTGTTTTTACTGAAGCGAGCAATGAAAGACTTGAGTGCAGTATGTATTTTGTAGTCTGAATTCTACAGTATGAATTCTACAGTATGAATTGTGCACTCAAATCAATAAAGTCTGCTTAACTCTGCTGCTGATTACAATCTCATGTCTAATTCATTGTGGATCAACACTACACATTGCGATGCAAACAGCATTTTAGGGCCTAAGTTAATGTGTTTAGTACCAAGACGTTTAAGGCTGTTAAAACTCTTCTTAGGCATAGGGATATGGTCGGTTAGTAAAAAACATGGGTTTTGCGCAAACTCAACATCGCGAACCGGGGTGCCTTTTTTCTCTAACATATACAGCTGATAATCTTCGGCTAATTCTTGCACTAATTTTTCAAAGCTCACAGTGCGGACGGTAATGCCTGCTTCTACGTCACGTAACTGTTCTTTATCCATACCTTTGGATACCGTTAATGCCTTGGCTATTTTATTGGTGAGGTTTTGCTCATGAAAGCCACCGATATGCCCTAGCTCACTTGAACGAAAGCAAATAGTGCGTGAAAAATCGCTTGTGCTTTCTAACACTAAATACACTACGACATCATCGCGATGAGACTGCGCAACAAAGAGGGTATTCATTAAGGTGTGGGCTAAAATTTCGGTATGAGCAGATTGACCTATACCCGCCAAAAATTGCTGGCTATCAACTGGAGCCGCTCTGGCTCGAACTACAAAAGCGCGCATCGTAAATCCTATTGGAAAATATTAAGCAAAAATCGATTCCCTTCTCCATTAATCAATAATCTAATTTGTATGTGCAAACTGATTAATGGCGATTAATGGCAAAGTTTATTGCTTATTATCACAGTTTTAGTGACTGCTGTAATGCGATTAATCTCTGTATCTGATTTTTTGATACAAAATCAAGCTTAAGCAGAGAGTGACTTTACTATTAACGGTAGATTTATCCTGCTGGATTGCCCAATTGCATTATCTCTATTTGAACTCGATTTAAAGTGAATCACAGATTTAAATCACTTTGATGTTTACCCTAAATGAGCAACATGTTAATGAATTTGTGTGTGAGATCAGGGTTTCTCTGACAATAATAAGATATAAAGTATAAATAATTTACATCTTAATCGGAGATACAATGTCTGAATCAATCCATGGGCATCAAGTGATGCAAATGATGTTAGAACATGGCGCAGCACTCACTAAACAACAACTTAAAAATATGATGCACACGACATTCGGTGCTGATACCTGTTATCACACTTGTTCAGCAACTGAGATGGATGCGGATATGTTGATTACGTTTTTAGAAAATAAAGGCAAGTTTATTGATAGTGACAGCGGGATCACTACTGCTGCAGATAAGATTTGTAATCACTAGTTCTAGTCTATTTATCAGGGCTTTGTTGGTTTTAAGGTTGAGAGTCCGTCAATGGCGATGCGATACCGCTGCGAAACAAAGATTGTACTAATCGATTGATACAGCTAGATATTAACAAAGCGCCGCAGATGGCTTATCTGCGGCGCTTTTGTATTAACCAACTCAATTTGTTTTAACCAACTCATTCTGAGTTTAGTGTTTTTGAGTTAACTCAAGTACCACTGATTGCAATGGTTGTAATTGCATTTGCACACTGGCGCTGTCGTGGTTATTCAATATCAAAGCGTGCTCATATGGCTGCTGGGTGAGTAAATCTATCAGCGTTACATTTTCAACAAGTTGCCATTGCTCAATGAGTGTTTTGGGTAGTGTAAGCGTAAATGTTTTAGGCTCGGTTTGGCTAAAGTTACTGGCAATGAGCAATTGCTGCTCAGCATTATACCGGCTAAAGGCAAACACCTGATCATCATAGCCCTGGGTATTAAGCTGACGCTGTAAGAGGTCTAATGCTAGGTATTCGCCGGTTAGCGCTGGCGCACTATGACTTAGGTTTAGCAAGGTTTGATAATAAGCGCGTAATGCCTTTTCATCAGGTGTGGATTGCCCGCCATCAAATTTACCGTTATTCATCCAGCGTTGATGTGCAGGCACGCCAACATAGTCAAAAATACTGGTGCGAGTAGGCTGGCCAAAACCGGCCATTTGCGCGCCTTGCTCGCCGACATCCTGGCCAAAATACAACAGTGTGGGTGAGCGGCTTAATGTGGTCGACACCACCATTGCCGGCAGCGCATTAAATGCATTACCGGCAAAATCGGCGGTGTTAATACGTTGCTCGTCGTGGTTTTCTAAAAAGTGCAACATATGTTGTTCAATGTCACTCACTTTTGCTTGTACAGTGGCGATAACCGCGGTGCTGGCTTTACCTTGAATAATGGCTTTTAAGCTGTCGTATAAATCCACTTTGTCGTACAGGTAATCCATTTTACCTAAATGAATATAATCACGATATAAATCAGGGTTATATACCTCTGCCAGAATAAAGGCATTAGGGTTTGTGTGTTTAATGTGGCTGTTGAGGTAGCTCCAAAATTCAACCGGCACCATTTCGGCCATGTCGTATCGAAATCCATCCACTCCATTGGCTAACCAGTATTGGGCAATGTGCTCAAACTTACGCCATGAATCTGGAATATCATCCGCGGTTTGTGCTTGCCAAAAAGCCAAATGTTCCGCGGCCGTTTTACTTGCATAGTCAACTGGCAGTGCGGGGAAGTCATGGCTGCCATAGGGCTTAACACCATAATTTATTTTAACGGTTTCATACCAGTCGTTGGCGTCCGGTTTGGCTAAACGTGAGCCATTACCAGTCCATTTTGCTGGAGATTCAGCAAACTTACCGTCACTCAGAGGGTGAGTGTCTCCGCCTAACGGGGCGTAGCTATTGGGAGCATCGGGTACGGCAAAGTCTTCACCGATAACATAATAGAAGTTGTTATGTTTGCTATAAACCTGTGAGGTATCGTCATTGGCACCAAAGTCTGCTTCGCCTTTTGGGGCTGACAGAGAGTGATAGTTACGGGCAATATGATTGGGCACTATGTCGATAATCACTTGCATGCCATTGGCGTGAGTACGCTCGATTAAGGCTTCAAATTCAGCCAGGCGATTAGCTGGATTGGCCGCTAAATCTGGGTTGACGTTATAATAATCTTTTACCGCATAAGGTGAGCCTGCACGGCCTTTAACGACATCGGGGTCGTCATTACTGATCCCAATACTGGTGTAATCGTTAATCACGGCGTGATGAGGCACACCGGTATACCATACGTGAGTGGTGCCGAGAGATTTGATGTCTTGTAAAGCGGTATCGGTAAAGTCGCCAAATTTACCCACACCATTTTCGGCAATGGTGCCCCAGGGTTTATTGGTGGTATTAGTATTGCCGTATAAGCGTGTGAAAACCTGGTACACCACAGGTTTACCGGTTGTTGGCGATGGCTTAACTTGTGTCATTGATAATGCCGATTCTCTCACATCTTCAGTCATTTGAATGTCGGTATTGGTGAGCTTACAGCCGCTGATGCTTAAGCTTAACCCTATCACGGCTATGTAGGTGAGGGGACGCATGTTAACGTTAATTGATACTGAAGGTAATAACATAGGGACTCTTTTATCTTGGTATCCACTTGCTGTGGTGCATAAGCGTGTGTGTTTATCACGGCTAGGCTAATCCACAGTGGTTCAGCCTAACCTTAGCAATGTGTAAACTTATCGTTTGAGCGACAAAATAGTCACGCCTTTTTGTTCAAGCTTGAGCGGGGCATCTAATTGATAAGATTGTTGATTGATAATATCAATGCCTTGAGTATTGCCATTAAATACGCTGCTAAAGCGTTGTAAGTCGAGCGCTACGCTTTGCTCATTTTTATTGTAAATAATCAACAAGGTTTCATTATCAGCATGGCGGCTTTGCACGTAAACGCCATCCTTAGGCACAAAATGGCGCAAATTGCCGTGTTGTATTGCCGCAGAATTTTTACGGTAATTGAGCAGGCTACGCATAAACGACAATGTCGCTTGTTGCTGATTATTTAAGCCTTCACCGGTAAAGGCGTTGATCTTATCTTGAAGCCATCCACCAGGGAAATCACCGCGCACCGCGCCATCGTTTCTGCCTTCACTTGGGCTTTGCATTAGCACTTCTGTGCCGTAAAAAATCTGTGGAATGCGGTTACTGGTGAGCACGTAGGCCATTGCGATATTAAACAAGCCTAAATCGTTTTTCATTAAGCTGTATAAACGGTTGGTGTCGTGATTACCTTCAAATAACACTAAGTCTGTCGGCTTGGCATACACCACATCGTCGGCTAAGCGTTGGTACAAATTAATTAAGCCAGTGTCCCAGCCTTCTGGCTCGGTTAAACTGGCAATCAAGGTGTCGTACAGTGGAAAGTCCATCATACTTGGGGTGTATGAGATGTAACCATCGTTATTTTGCTTGCCTGCCTGCCAATAACTCACGGTAATCGGGTTGCTTGTCCACTCTTCGCCAACAATATTAAAGTTTGGGTATTCGTCGATAATGGCTTTAGACCAATGGGTTAAAAATGCTTTGTCTGCATAAGAGTAGGTGTCTTCGCGTATACCACTCAAGCCTGCATATTCAACCCACCAAATGCTGTTTTGAATTAAGTAAGTTGCCATGTGTGGATCAGTTTGGTTCATGTCGGGCATAGTGTCGGTAAACCAGCCTTGGTCAAAATCAGCGGTGTCACTGGCCACAGCGTATGGGTCTTGTACTGTGGTGCGGCGGTGGCTGGTGTAGAGAATATCTTGCGGATTTTGCTGCCAGGCCTGTTGACCGTTAACCCAGGTTTCGCTCGGGAAATCTGCCATCCATTGATGACCTGAGCCCATGTGATTCACAATGACATCTTTAATCACCCCAATGCCAAAACTGCGCGCCTCTTGCACTAATGCTTGGTACTCTTCGTTGGTACCAAAACGTGGGTCTATTTGATAAAAATGGGTGGTTGAATAACCGTGATAAGAATACTTATCTTGGTTATTTTCAAGCAGCGGGTTAATCCATAGCTGAGTCACACCTAAATCGTGTAAGTAGGGCAGTGCTTTGCGGATCCCCAAAATGTCGCCACCGTGACGACCACCATCAAAGCTACGATCGCTTTTTTCGAGCATGCTTGGGTGATTATCGTTATCTGGATTTCCATTAACAAAGCGGTCTGGGGTGATTAAGTAAATCACATCTTTATTACTAAACCCCTGGCGTTCGCGCGCGCCAGGCTCCCGTGCTTGAATGGCATAATCAAATTGTTCGACTAGCTGATCATTATCATAAAGGCCAATTTTTAGTTGTTGTGCTTTGGCATCTTGTAAATCTAAATTGATAAACAAATGATTGGGGCTTGCGGTTTGCTCAACGTTAACCAACTTTACGCCCTGGGCGTTGAGCAGTTTAACCTGGTGGCCACGAATATTATCGCCAGCAACCAATAATTGCAGTTGTGGATTGTGCATCCCTGCCCACCACGAAAGGGGCTCAACGTTAACCTGTGCATTAACAGACAATGCACAGCAACACATCGCCAATCCTAAAAAAGCTGAGCTGGTAAACAAACGATTTTTTGCTGGTTTTGGTGTGTGTATATGGCTAATTGATAAAGTCATATTGCATCCTATGTCGTTTTTATTTTGTTATTTATAACGTTAATGAGTCTTATTGGTTTACGTAAACAGGTTAAAGCGCCTTAATAAACGCGCTATGTTCAGGCATGTTGGCAACTGTGGTGTTAATCACTTTACTTATGTTGCCTAAATAATCTTGTAATGCTGCGGGCTCAACCGCTACCGCGAGCGGATGAAAGTCTGCCGGTGTAATGCCCTGGCCGAGCATCACCTGGATCCAGGCGGCTTCGGTAAACAGTTCGTCTTGATGCCTAAATACGTTGGCAGTTTGGCTAAATAAATCGATTTTTTGCTGCAAGCTCTCAGGAATACTCATGTCGCGGCAATGTTGCCATAAACCGCGGTTATCTGGCTGTGTTTGTTTGGCGTTGAGGTGGTAGTGCAAAATAATAAAGTCGCGAATTTGTTCAAATTCAGTTTGTGATTGGCGATTAAACTCATCCACTTGCTGAGATTGAATGCCGTGATGCGGAAACAATTTGGTTAAGCGAATAATCGCCGATTGCACTAAATGTAAGCTGGTGGATTCTAGCGGCTCTAAAAATCCGCTCGATAAACCAATCGCGATACAGTTTTTATGCCACTGCTTTACCCGTCTACCCGTGGTGAAATTAATTTTACGGGGCTCAGCTAAAGGTGTCCCATCAAGGTTGTCGAGTAACTGCTGTTTTGCTTGCGCATCACTCATGTATTGGCTGCTATAAACAATGCCATTGCCGGTGCGATGTTGCAGCGGAATACGCCATTGCCAGCCTGCATCATGTGCGGTGGCTTTAGTGTAGGGCAGTAGTGGGTGGGTACTTTCACACGGCACGGCGTAGGCACTGTCGCAAGGTAGCCAATGTTGCCAGTTTTCATAATCGACACCTAAGGCTTGCTCTATCAATAGGGCAGAAAAGCCCGAGCAGTCGATAAATAAATCACCGGCGATGGTTTGGCCGCTTTGCAAGATCACACTGGCAATATTGCCGCTGCTATCAAGTATTGTGTTATCTATTTTACCTTCAAGGCGCTTAACACTGCGTTGCGAGCAATATTGTTGCAGCATGGTGGCATATAAGCTGGCATCAAAATGGTAGGCATGAGTAATGCCCGACATTTGTGCATTGGGAATAGTGGCAATAGGCTGAAATTTATTGTGTTTAGCGGCTTGGTAATTAATGGAATAACGCCAAAAGTCTGCCGGATTATATTGCGTGTTTGAGTCAGCGTTGTGAGCTGCCTGGGCGCAAAGCCAATAATGATGAAATGACGTAAAACCGAGGTCGCGGCCTACATTGCCAAAGGCGTGCATGTAAGCATCACCTTGCTGATACCAGTTTTCAAATTCGATACCCAATTTATAAGTGGCTTGGGTTGCGTTAATAAAGTCACTTTCTTTAATGCCCAGTACGCTATTAAAAATTTGTAGAGGTGGGATTGTCGCTTCGCCCACACCAATAGTACCAATGGCATCAGACTCGATGAGGGTAATGTTGAGCTGAGTGTTAAATAATCGACTCAACATGGCTGCGGTCATCCACCCTGAGGTGCCGCCGCCCACAATGACAATGTTTTTTATTGTTGTTTGTTTCATTGTTATCGCCTTTATTTATTGTGTGATGGGGTCAATAAAGAAAAAGCCCCTGTAAAAGGTACAGAGGCTTTTTGTCAGCTTAATGCAAATTAAAACTTGTAGTTAGCACCTAACATAAAGTTACGGCCATAGTTTTGATAATCGCGAACTAAGCGTTGGTCATCACCTGTGTAAGAGGTAAAGGGCTCGTTGGTTAAGTTATTCACTTGGAACTGAACCGACAAGCCGTATAGGGCATCGATTCCGCTTTCGGTAAAGTCATAACCAATTTGTGCATCGACTACGGTTTCTGCTTTCACGTTAACATTGACACGCGTTAAGCTGATTGCGGTGACTTCACCTAAGAAGTCACTGCGGTAGCGAGAACTAATTCGCGCTTCAAAGCCTGCGTTTTCGTAGTAAACCGTCGCGTTAAAGGTTTTTTCAGATAAGCCTTCTAGCTTTTGTGGTTCACTGTCTGAAGTTTCTTTTACTTCACTGTCATTGTACGAACCACTTAAGATGGTACCAAAACCTTCTAGTTGGTCAGCAAACAAACCAAAATCTAGCGATAAAGAAGCTTCAATACCTTGAACATATCCGCCATTACCATTTTGTGGCTGGGTGACAATACCAATTGGGTTGTCTGTAGGTGATTGTGGTAAAAAGGTACTGAAATCAAGCTCTGACTGTTGGTCATATACGAAGTTTTCAAGGTCTTTGTAGTATACCGCTAATGCAAAGTAGCCTTGATCGCTAAAGTAGTTTTCGTAGCTAATGTCGTACTGACGCGCTAACCAAGGACGTAATTCAGGGTTACCTGCACCACCTGACCAGTTAACACCGTCGTTTGGATTCTGATTGTAGCTAAAGTTGACGTTAGCATTCATTTTGTCCATGCGCGCTCGGGTTAGGGTACGAGCAGCAGCAAAGCGAACCATTTGCCCATCGGCTACTTCAAAACCTAAGTTTAAGCTTGGCAACCATTCAACGTAAGAGTCACCTGCGGTGCGAGGGGTCACAATAACCTCGCCATCTTCAACCGTCGCCACTGTACCGTCTGAGCTTTGGTCAGTGTGCACTGCTTGAATACCTACGTTACCTGTAACCGGTAAACCAAATAGTTCAGTCTCTAAATTGGCTTTAACAAAAATGGTTGAGACTTCTTCTGAAATAGCCCAAGAGTTAGTTGCACGAGATAAATCGACATCTGCTACGTCAGTTTCGGTGTAACCGCCAGCATTATAAAATGCCAGTGCGTCGTAACTTAATACATCACCCATGCCGAAAAAGTCTAATGACGTTGGTGATAGTAAAAATTCATCAGGCACAGTTTCTAAGTAGTTATCTGAACCGTCATAACCCGCTAGAGTGAGGTAATAACCTTTATCTAACTTGCTCTTGTCACGGTTAGTGCGGTTCACACCAAATTCAACGCTGCGAACAGCACCTTCGTCGAATATGTATTCAGCACTTAAACGGAATGAGTTAAGTTCGTCTTCAATTTCTGGTTTGTTGATAAAACCGTCTTGGGTGTTTGGCCCTAATGGACTACCCCAGCCAAGTGGGTCACCTAGCTTAATGACATCAGGATCGGCGTAATCTAAGTTGTGAGTAAAGTCGTAACCGCCATCACCGTTATACGCAAAACCTAAGTCATCAACTGCGCCAACACCAGTGCCACGACCTGTACCACTGTAAGTTTCCATACCAATGTCGGTACGGTCAACTTTTGACATAGCGATGTCAGCTTCAACGCTCCAGTTGTCGTTGATGGTGTATTTGTTGTTCCAACCGATTGAAATTGAGTCCGCATCACGTTTGTTAACGTCGTTACGTACAACCACTTCTGCGCCAACAATAGTGCCTTCAGTGACAAGTCCATTTTCAGTTGTTGATGCGGTCACGCCGCCATTAGCCCCCCATGCTGCTGGGATTTCAATACCACGTAAGCGCTGGTCATCGGTAAATTTAGTGTAATAAACATCAACCACAGAGGTAAATTGCTCGTTAGGTGCATACTCAAATACCGCTAACACACCGTCACGTTCTAATTCACTTGAACGTACAAACGGTTTTGCTCCGCCTAGCACGCTATCACCGGCGTCATTTGTTGGATAACCCCATGCTTGCCAGCGCTCTTCTTGGTTTGGCGACACCATGCGGGCGTAACCTAATGCCACACCAATGGTATCGTCTGCAAATTGGTCAATGTATGAAATGCTGCCACGGTAGCCGGTATCATCCGAACCACTGTTTAACGAGCCTAAATCGTTCATTTCGCCGCGTAATGACACCGCAATGGTTTGCTCGCCATGGGTTAACGGGCTAATAGTTTGCATGTCGACTGTGCCGCCGATGGCTTGGGCCATGACAGATGCATCAGGGGTTTTGTACACCACAACACGGTTAAGTAGTTCTGAAGGGTATTGGTCAAATTCAACGCCACGGTTGTCGTTGACTGACGCTTGTTCGCGACCGTTTAAGGTAGCGGTGGTAAAGTCTGGGCCTAAACCACGAATTGAGATTACGTTTGCACGGCCGTCTAAACGTTGTGCGGCAATGCCGGGTAAACGGGCTAGAGATTCCGCGATACTGACGTCTGGTAATTTACCAATGTCTTCTGCAGAAATGGCTTCAACAATTGAGGATGAAGACATTTTTAATGATTGTGATTCTTGTAAGCTGCGGCGAATACCAGTGACCTGAATCACTTCAATATTTTCTTCAGCAGCTTCTGTAGTTTGAACATCATCAGCAGCGTAAGCACTCATGCTGGCACCCGCGGCGGCTAATGCTAGCGTTAGTAGGCTCGGTTTAAATAGCAACATTCATCTTTCCCCTTTTTTGAACACTTAACCCGTTAATTTAGATCGCGTGTTAGTGCCCTTTTGAATTTTGGTTACAGTCTTTTATTGTGTTTATGCTTCAGCATGCTTAATTAACTTTATAAGTGACTGCATAAGTGCCGAAGTTATGACCAAATTGTTGCACAACAGTTACGATATTACTCTCAGTTCACTTTTTCCGACAATGTTATGCATACGTATTCAAAGGTGGTAGGCAGGATGTTGTGACGGTTTATTACATTTATTAAACATCTTTTTAAACACACTTTTGCAATGTAAAGTGCTGATTAATAATGGTTATGCCGTTACCTCTTTTTGTGGTATGCAAACAAATTTCTTTGCATACGTATGCAGGTGTATTGAACCTCATTTCCTTATTCACGTATCCTCGGGGATAATAAATAACAACAGCGTTCTATTACGCGAACGCAACATTAAGTTAACTCACGGGTCGAAATTGGGTTAACTCATCAAGGGGAAGCAATGAGTCAGGTAACCTGGTGGCGTGGTGGAGTGATATATCAAGTCTATCCTCGCAGTTTAATGGATTCTAATGGCGATGGTGTGGGTGATTTGCAAGGCATTATTGCCAAGCTTGACTATATTGCCAGCTTAAATGTGGATGCGATTTGGATATCACCTTTCTTTAAATCACCAATGAAAGACTTTGGTTACGACATTAGTGACTATCTTGAAATTGATCCTTTGTTTGGCACCATGGCAGATTTTGAACAGCTTATTGACCAGGCGCATCAGCGCAATATCAAAGTGGTCATTGATCAAGTTTTAAGCCATACCTCAGATCAACATACGTGGTTTGAGCAAAGCCGCCAAAGCCGTGATAACGATAAAGCGGATTGGTATGTGTGGGCGGATCCTAAAGATGATGGCAGTGCACCTAACAACTGGCTCGCTATTTTTGGTGGTTGCGCTTGGGAATGGGAACCTCGCCGCCAGCAGTATTACTTACATAACTTTCTTAAAAGCCAACCGGATTTAAACTTCCATAGCCCACAGGTTCGCCAAGCCGTGTTAAATAACGTCGAGTTTTGGCTTAAAAAGGGCGTAGATGGTTTCCGTTTGGATGCCATCACGTTTTGTTACCATGACGAACTATTACGCGACAACCCCGCTAAACCGAAAGATCAACGTCAAGGACGTGGGTTCAGCGAAGACAATCCTTATGCGTACCAATATCATTATTACAATAATACCCGTCCGCAAACCGTGGGCTTTATTGAAGAATTACGTGCATTGATTAACCGCTATCCTGGCGCGGTGACATTAGGTGAAGTCTCGTCTGAAGACTCTCTTACCACTATGGCTGAATACACTCAAGGCGATGACCGCCTACATATGGCCTACAGTTTTGAGCTATTAACCGATGATTTTAGTGCAGCTTATATTCGCCAAACCGTTGAAGAATTAGAAGCCAGTATTGGTGACGGTTGGCCATGTTGGGCAATAGGCAACCATGACGTTCAACGTGTTGCCACGCGTTGGGGCAAGCAACAAGCTAACCCGACCATGGTCAAAATGCTCAATGCCATGCTGTTTTCATTACGCGGCAGTGTCTGCAGCTATCAAGGTGAAGAGTTGGGGTTAACTGAAGCACCAATCGAGTTTAACCAGTTACAAGACCCGTTTGGCATTACCTTTTGGCCAATGTTCAAAGGCCGAGATGGTTGTCGTACGCCAATGCCCTGGGTTAAGTCTGCAGACAATGCCGGTTTTAGCGACGCACAACCTTGGTTACCGATATCAGCACAGCACATCAATAGTGCCGTGGATGTACAAGAAGCCGATAGCGACTCTATTTTAAACAGCTACCGTCACTTTTTAGCATGGCGTAAACAACAGAATGTGTTAATTGATGGTGATATTCAGTTTGTCGATGCACACCCAAATGTGTTGGCGTTTGTTAGAACATTAGGTACGCAGCGGATGTTGGTATTATTTAACTTATCGATTCAGCAATCACACTTTGAGTTGGCTGACATTAAGGTTAACAGTGTGCTTGATGGACATGGGCTAGCAACAGGGCATCAAGATCAGCAGCAAGCAAACACCATTGTGTTACCAAGCTTTAGCAGCTTTTATGCCTTTATCAATTAACCAGAATAAGCCGAAATACTCAGTGTTTCGGCTTTTTTGATCTCAAGGCTATCTCTTGAGTTGTATTAGCCTTTATGCCATCCATTGAAATTTACAAGAAAAAAACCAAATAACAATAACTAACGAGAAGAGACCAATTATGGCTTCAACAATGCAAAGTACACAACACACAACAACAGAGGGAGGTAGCGGTAATTACCGTTTTGCTCTGGTGTCATTAACATCGCTGTTTTTTATGTGGGGGTTTATTACCTGCTTAAACGACATTTTAATTCCGCATTTAAAAGCGGTGTTCTCGCTTAACTATACCGAAGCCATGCTGATCCAATTCTGCTTTTTTGGTGCTTACTTTTTAGTGTCATTGCCGGCAGGTAAGTTAGTTAAAAAGATGGGTTATCAAAAAGGCATAGTGTGTGGATTATTAATCGCCTGTTTAGGCTGTTTATTGTTTTATCCTGCCGCCGCGCTGGCCACATACGGCCTATTTTTAGGCGCGCTGTTTGTATTGGCATCAGGTATTACTATTTTACAAGTTGCCGCTAATCCTTATGTCAATGCATTAGGTAGCGTTGAAACAGCATCAAGCCGCTTAAACCTTACTCAGGCGTTTAATGCGTTAGGTACAACGGTCGCCCCTTATTTTGGCGCGATATTGATTTTGTCTGTGGCAAGTGGCGCAGTTGAAGGCCTAAGCCATGCACAAGCTGAAGCGGAAGCGGAAGTGGTTAAACTGCCATACCTTATTTTGGCTGGCATGCTGGGGTTATTGGCATTAATCTTTGCCAAACTAAACTTACCGACCATTGCTGAGCACAATGAGGTGTCAGACAATAATGGCATTGTTACCCATAACGGTAAAACCAGCGCATGGCAGAGCACTCACTTGGTCTTAGGCGCAGTGGGTATCTTTGTTTATGTGGGCGCAGAAGTCTCAATTGGCAGTTTTTTAGTTAACTTTTTAGGCGAAGAACATATTGCCGGCTTAAAAGAAGCTGACGCGGCTAAATACATAACCTATTACTGGGGCGGGGCAATGTTAGGCCGCTTTATTGGCTCAGCGGTAATGCAAAAAATTCCAGCCGGTACCCTATTAGCATTTAATGCGTTAGTGGCAGCGGTACTTGTCTTGATAGCAATGAGCAGTAGCGGCGCAGTGGCGATGTGGTCAATTCTAGCCGTGGGATTATTTAATTCTATTATGTTCCCGACTATTTTCAGCTTAGCACTACGCGGTTTAGGGCCTCACACTTCACAAGGCAGTGGCATTTTATGTTTAGCCATTGTGGGGGGCGCCATTGTGCCGTTATTACAAGGCGTAATGGCAGACACCATGGGCTTGCAACTAGCGTTTATTTTACCGGTTGTGTGTTATGGCTTTATATTGTTCTACGGCGCGAAAGGGTCAAAAATGTAATTGGTGATATCACTTTCATTGCCATACACACTAAGCGACCTTCGGGTCGCTTTTTCTTGCTATCAGCGGGCTTAATCCCTATGATCGGCACGTTTTTACACTGATTGTCATTTTATGAGAGAGCCCATGTTAACTTACCCGCTGTCTGGCAGTTCATCTGAATTAGTATTAAACGTACTGACGATGGTGTTAACCCGAGGAAAACCATTAGACCGAGCTTATTCGGAGCACTTTTCTGGTTTATCACTTAATCCATCAGAGCAAGCGCGGATCACCCAAGTTACTGGCGATATCTTACGTCGACTTAATCTGTATTGTTTTTTAGTGGATATTACTTCAGATGAGTTTGAGCGTCAGGGGTCAAAACTGCTTAATGGTTGGCATGTATTTCATGGCCTTGATTTGCCTAAAATGCAGTATTCGTTGCAAATCGAACAAGCTTCTTTTGATGCCAACCTTGAAAAAGCCAAAACCGATCCTGTGTTGTGGGATGGATGTCCAGAATGGCTAAACGAATTAGGTCAAACCCAATTAGGCGATAAGTGGCCGGCAGAACGCGCCGCATTAGCTGAGCAACCTAAGCGTTATTTGCGTGTAAATGAGCTTAAGTGCGATCGTGAAAAGCTGATTGCACGTTTGCAAAAAGAGGGCGTAACAGCCGTTGCATTGCCAGATGTTGCCTCTGCAGTTGAGGTGACCTCAGATTCTGCACTGTTTCGAACCGATGCCTTTAAAGATGGTTGGTTTGAACAACAAGATGCGGGCTCGCAATTAGTGGCCAATGCCGTCGGTGCAAAACCTGGCATGCGTGTGGTTGATGCCTGCGCTGGTGCGGGTGGTAAAACGCTGCATATTGCTGCCCAAATGCAAGGTAAAGGCCGCTTACTGGCGATGGATGTAGAGCAGTGGAAACTAGACAATCTAAAAGCCCGCGCAAAACGTGCTGGTGCACATAATGTTGAAACCCGCATTATTGCCAGCTCTAAAACCATCAAACGCTTAAAGCTCAGTGCCGACCGAGTATTACTCGATGTGCCTTGTTCAGGTTTAGGTGTACTAAAACGTAACCCCGATTCAAAATGGCGTGATACACCAGAGCGCTTGCCTGTGTTAATTGAATTGCAAAAACATATATTGCAAAGTTATAGCCGCATGGTCAAAGTGGGCGGTATGCTCATTTACGCAACGTGTTCAATTATGCCAGAAGAAAACCGTCAGCAAGTGGACGCATTTTTAGCACAAAACCCGCAGTTTACTTTATTAGAAGATGAAAATATTTTAGTGTCAGAGCGCGGCTTCGATGGTTTTTATCTTGCTAAGATGGAACGCATTGCCGAATAATAGTTGAACAAGGTTTTATCAACGTTATTGGACTGCACTTGGTGTAACTTATAATTAACAATTACTTAACGGTGCTTTTTTGGGAACCGTTTTTTTATTGGTATAATAATAAATAGATTTTATAGCGCTTTATAGGATAAAAGAATAATTTAACGTTGATAAACCTTCTATAAATGCATAATGTTATTAACATATTATTCAGTTGTAATATGAGTTAGCTCATACCATTACGGAGCCATATGGATATAGGACCGAATATCGACAATTCAGCACAACAACCTCAACAAGACGGTTACCATGAATCAAGATTAGAGCGCTATAGCACTATCTTGAATATGGTGTTGCAAGGCTTGCCACTCGGCGAAATGCTTAATGCCTTGGTATTACTGATTGAAGCGCAAAAAATTGGCACAAAAGCATCAGTGCTGTTGCTCAGTGAAGATGGCAAACGCTTGTTGTCTGGTGCTGCCCCTAATTTACCTGACGCCTATAACCAAGCCATTAATGGTCTTGAAATAGGCCCTGAAATCGGCTCATGTGGTGCGGCGGCTTTTTTAGGCGAGCGTGTGATAGTCGATGACATGGATACTCATCCTAATTGGCTGCAATATAAAGAAATTCTTATTGACTGTGGTTTAAAAGCGTGCTGGTCGGAGCCCATTAAAGACAGTGAAAATAAAGTGCTTGGCACCTTTGGAATGTATTATGACACCCAAAAAACACCTACAGAGCAAGATTTAATCCTTATTCAAGAGGCGGCCCGTTTAGCGAGCCTTGCCATTGAACGTAGCCGCGGTATGCACGTTCAACGTTTAAGCAGTAAAATTTTTAACAGTTTGCCTTTGGCATTGGTCATTACCAGTGAAGATAACTCGGTGCTTTCTGCAAACCCCGTGTTTAAATCGTTAACCTCAACTTACTATGCCAACCTTAAGTTATTTGATGTGCAGCGCTTTTTAAGTCATTCGCCCAAAGAGCTTGTTGATGACTTATTTGAGCATTTATCTCGGGGTCATGCCTGGCACGGTGAGCTTAGAGGTTTACGGACCGATAATGACATTATTGATATCTCATTAACCGTTGCGGTTATCCGCGATTCATTTACTCAACAAAATTGTTTTGCCTGGCTTATTAATGATATTTCTTCTAGAAAAAATGCCGAGCAAACCATTAATTTTCAAACTAATTATGATCAACTTACCGGCTTAGCCAACCGTAAGTATCTGTTTCAAAGCCTGCAAGTTATGGTTGAGTCAAACGACATTCATCATGAAGGTGAACATGCCTTTAATTTGATTTTGATCGACATTGACCACTTTAAGCAAATTAACGACACATTAGGCCATGACAAAGGTGATCTAGTCTTAAAGTTAATTGCTAAACGGTTAGTGAGTGCAATACCTGAAAATGTTTTGCTGTCGCGCATTGCCGCCGATGAGTTTGCATTAGTGTTGCCGGGTAAAATGACTACAGAATCATTAGTCGATATGGTTAATGAAGTCACAGCGGTACTCGACAACCCTTTTTCGGTTGGCGGGCAGCATCTTAAATTAACCATCAGTGCTGGTATTGCGCGTTACCCCGAAGATGCTAATAAAGTGGAGCAGATACTCAATTGTGCCACTCAAGCAATGTATAATGCTAAATCACGTGGTCGTGATGGTTTTCAATTTTTTAATCAGCAAATTCAAAAAGATGCAGAGCGAAATGCAGAATTACACCTGCATTTAAAGTCAGCCATTAGCCGTAAAGAATTTGCCTTGTACTACCAACCCATTGTTAATCCGAATACGGGTAAAATTGTTAAAGCTGAAGTGTTACTACGCTGGCAATATAACGGTCAATTTATCTCGCCAGATGAATTTATTCCTATTGCTGAAGAATCTGGGTTTATTGTGCATATTGGTGAATGGGTCAGGACCGAAGCCTTGACTGCATTAAAGCAATTACAACGTAAAAAACTTGCTGTGCCACTGGCTATTAATGTGTCGACCATTGAGTTTTGGACCGATGATTTACAACAACGATTTTTAACCTATTTCGACAATAAACAAGCTGAATTAGGGCAGGAAAAATTACCTTATCACTTGTTGACGCTTGAAATCACCGAGTCGTTAATGATGAAACAGCAAGACAGCGTTAGTCAGTTGCTGATTGAACTTCGTCGACGTGGCATGCAGATTTCGGTGGATGATTTTGGTACCGGTTATTCGTCATTATCTTATTTAGCTAACTTCCCAGTGGACCAGGTTAAAATTGATAAATCATTTATTCAAAAGATTTCTTCAGGCACTCGACACGAAGCACTCATTGAAGCGATTGTTAGTATGAGTCGTGCTTTGGATTTAACGATTGTGGCTGAAGGGGTTGAAACCCAGAACGAACTGGATTTTATTAAACAACAAGATATTGAGGCTGTGCAAGGGTACTTCTTTTACAAGCCTATGTCGGAAGAAGCCTTTTTTGAGCTACTAGCCAAACAAGCACAATTAAATTAACGGGACAAAATTGTTGTTTATTCATAAAAAATGGCCGCATTTAATGCGGCATTTTATTGCAACAAACAGTTGCTCAGTGATCTCGAGTGAGATTAGTTAAGCATGCTCTTTGGTTCTGTAAACTCAAGGCTTAATGCTTCAGCGACTTCTTTACATACTAATTTACCATGGATAACATTTAAGCCATTTAATAAATGCTTGTCATTTAATAATGCTTTTTTGTAACCTTGGTTAGCTAGCTTGATGATATAAGGAAGCGTTGCATTGTTTAATGCAAATGTCGATGTACGCGCAACAGCACCAGGCATGTTAGCAACACAATAATGTACAACGTCATCAACAATATAAGTTGGTTCTTGGTGAGTGGTTGCGTAAGAGGTTTCAACACAACCGCCTTGGTCGATAGCAACATCAACAATGGCACTACCTGGTTTCATGCGCTTAACTAATTCTTTGGTGATTAATTTTGGTGCTGCAGCACCGGGTACTAATACACCACCAATCACAAGATCAGCTTCAAGTACGTGGCGTTCAATGGCATCCGCAGTTGAATAAATGGCTTTCACAGCAGAACCAAATTGAACATTAAGACGACGCAATGCATCGATGCTACGGTCTAAAACAACCACATCAGCACCCATACCCACAGCCATTTGCGCTGCGTTTGTTCCTACCATGCCACCACCAATAATAACGACTTTAGCCGGTTCAACCCCTGGTACGCCGCCTAATAACATACCGCGTCCACCAAGTGATTTTTCAAGTGCGCGAGCACCCGCTTGAATAGACATACGGCCAGCCACTTCAGACATAGGCGCAAGTAGCGGTAAGCCACCACGGTCATCGGTTACGGTTTCGTAAGCAATACACACTGAACCACTGGCGATTAAGTCATTGGTTTGTGCTAAGTCGGGTGCAAGGTGTAAATAAGTGAATAGGATTTGGTCTTCACGTAGCATTGCACGCTCAACAGCTAATGGCTCTTTTACTTTCACAATCATTTCAGCTTTGGCAAATACGTCAGCCGCAGTAGCTAAAATCGAAGCGCCAGCATCAATATAATCTTGATCAGTAAAACCGATCCCCACACCTGCGTCAGCTTGAACATAAACGTCATGACCTTTAATGGTCAATTCGCGTACGCTTGACGGTACCATGCCTACACGGTATTCGTGGTTTTTGATTTCTGTAGGTACACCAATAATCATCTTAAAGCCTCGATTTATAAAAAACCCACTTTAAGTGGGTATAGTTGTTATTAATTGTGACCTGAACGTGCTTATTTCAGGGAACTCTAGTATAGTGCCGGTTAGGCAGATTATGCTGCTGAAGATTCCCCTTTAAGAGGTTTAAATATTGTTTTAGGGACAAAACAAGGTTAAATGTATGGCAAGCAGCAAAAGCTTCTCAATTAAAGATTTAGACCGCATTGATCGTAATATTCTTCATGAACTCCAAATAGAGGGCAGAATTTCTAACGTCGAATTGTCAAAACGAGTTGGCTTAAGCCCAACTCCGTGTTTGGAAAGAGTTAAAAGGCTTGAAAAACAAGGTTTTATTAATGGGTATACCGCGCTAGTTAATCCACACTTTTTAGGTGCATCCTTGCTGGTTTTCGTTGAAATCACTTTAAATAGGGACACGCCAGACATTTTCGATCGCTTTAATCGTGCAGTACAGCTATTAGATGATATTCAGGAATGTCACTTAGTTTCTGGTGATTTCGACTACTTATTGAAGACTAGAGTGTCAGATATGTCTGCTTATCGACGATTATTAGGTGAAACCTTGTTGAAGCTACCTTCAGTGTCAGATACTCGTACATATGTTGTGATGGAAGAAGTAAAGCAAACCAATAAAGTGGCGCTATATAACTTAGGATAACCCTATCTTAAGGGGTAAGTGGTTTTACCTGTTTGCTGAATGTGCTTTGCCATATCACGATGAAACACAGAGCCACTAATTGATGTGGTTTTGTTGTTTCATTAGAGATTAATTTTGTCTATTAACACAGCCGTTTTATCATTATCGATATCGCTTTTGATTGACTGGATTAATTCGCCATCACAATCCATTGAGCTTCAGTAAATCAAGGTGCATAATCACTGCAAATACAGTGATATTCTGTTATCTTAACCCTTATTTTTCACTCTTTTATGGATGTTTTCGTTTGACTCAGGAAAATAGTCTAAAAACACTCAGCGGCTTACAACGCTTGCTTGAAGGTGGTTTAATTCTTTGTTGCATGGTTGCAACCTACATTCTATTGGCGCTATCGAGTTTTAATCCCAATGATCCGGGGTGGAGTCAGTCGCATTTTCAAGGTGAAATTCATAACTGGACTGGTGCTGTAGGTGCTTGGACGGCAGATGTGCTGTTTTATTTTTTTGGTTTTATTGCCTTTTTAATCCCAGTGATAATTGCCACAACCGGTTGGTTTATCTTCAATCGTGCCCATCGTATTTTTGAAATCGATTATTTTTCAGTAGGTTTACGCATTATTGGCTTTATGTTGATGCTTTTGGCCCTTGCGGCATTAGTCAGTATGAATGCCGACAACATGTTTGTGTTTTCAGCCGGTGGTGTTGCCGGAGATGTCATCGGCCAAGCCATGTTGCCTTATTTTAATAGCTTAGGCACCACATTACTGTTGATGTGCTTTATTTGCGCAGGGTTTACCTTAGCCACGGGCATTAGTTGGCTCACTATTATTGAGCTTACAGGCTTTGGCGCCATTTGGTGTATTAAACGTGTGTGGAATTTACCCAGCTTATTTAAACGTGAGCGCGAAACCGAAGACACCAAAGGCTTCATGTCGTTGGTCGACAAATTTAAACAGCGCCGTGAAGAACTAGACGATCAAGCCCCATTAGAGAGCAATGACAAAGTCGTGCCGCAGCCGTTAAAAGAGACTGTTGCATTTCAAGCCGACTCTGAAGATGACGATATTGCGCCAGTGGTAGAGAAAAAACGCCGTTTCTTTAGCCGCAAACCGAAAGTGGTTGATGTGTTTGAACCCCTTGAAATCGATGATGACGAATTAGACGCTGACGATCGCCAAGAACCGTCCATCAAACTTGAAGACGACGAGCAGTCATTCGCGCCTTGGGTGGCGAGCAAAGATGACGATGAAGTCAGCTTTAGTGCGCATGATGACAGCGATATTGATCTTGACGATGACGTCACACCAGACCCATTTGACGGCGCCTTTGAAAAACCGCATTCAAGTGGGGCACTTGTTGCGCAGCAGCAACCGAAGAAAGAAGCCAAAATTGTAGATGGTTTAGTCGTTATAGATGGTCAAGCGCCACAAGAAAAACGCAAAATGGATCCTTTGCCGAGTATCACCTTGCTGGATGTACCCGATCGTAAGAAAAACCCGATAAGCGAAGAAGAGCTTGATCAAGTTGCAAGACTGGTTGAAACCAAGTTGGCCGATTTTAATATCATTGCCAATGTGGTTGGTGTGTTCCCGGGCCCTGTTATTACCCGTTTTGAGCTTGATCTGGCACCCGGTGTAAAAGCATCTAAAATCAGTAACCTTGCTAAAGATTTAGCGCGTTCATTGCTGGCAGAAAACGTGCGAGTGGTCGAAGTTATCCCGGGTAAAGCCTATGTTGGTATTGAATTACCCAATAAATTCCGTGAAACCGTGTTTATGCGCGATGTGTTAGACAGCGCCGCCTTTAACGACAGTAAATCGACGCTATCTATGGTACTTGGCCAAGACATAGCCGGTGAGCCCGTTGTGGTTGATTTAGGTAAAATGCCGCATTTATTAGTGGCTGGTACGACAGGCTCAGGTAAGTCTGTTGGGGTTAACGCGATGATCACCAGCTTGCTATATAAGTCTGGTCCTGATGATGTACGCTTTATTATGATTGACCCTAAAATGCTTGAGTTGTCGGTATATGAGGGGATTCCACACTTATTGTGTGAAGTGGTTACCGACATGAAAGAAGCTGCCAATGCACTTCGCTGGTGTGTCGGCGAAATGGAACGTCGTTACAAATTAATGTCGGCATTAGGCGTGCGTAATTTAAAAGGGTACAACTACAAAATTAAAGAAGCGGCGGCCAAAGGGGAATACATACCCGACCCATTATGGAAGTCATCTGAAAGTATGTTAGATGAAGCGCCTCCATTAGAAAAGCTGCCATCAATAGTGGTGGTGGTTGATGAGTTTGCCGACATGATCATGATTGTCGGTAAAAAAGTCGAAGAGCTTATTGCCCGTATTGCTCAAAAAGCACGTGCGGCAGGCATACACTTAATTTTAGCCACGCAGCGCCCATCGGTTGATGTGATCACCGGCTTGATTAAAGCCAACATCCCAACCCGCATTGCGTTTCAGGTGTCATCACGTATCGACTCACGTACTATTTTAGATCAACAAGGTGCAGAGACCTTATTAGGCATGGGTGACATGTTGTATTTACCGCCCGGCACGAGTGTTCCTAACCGGGTCCACGGCGCATTTATTGACGACCATGAAGTACATAAAGTCGTGGCCGATTGGTGCGAACGTGGTCAGCCACAATATATTGATGAAATTTTAAATGGGGTGTCAGAAGGTGAGCAAGTATTGCTGCCAGGTGAAACCTCAGATACCGAAGAAGAATATGATGCGCTTTATGATGATGCCGTGGCGTTTGTCACTGAAACTCGCAGGGGCTCTATTTCAAGCGTTCAACGTAAATTTAAGATTGGCTATAACCGCGCCGCCCGCATTATTGAAATGATGGAAGGTCAAGGTATTGTAAGTGCACAAGGCCACAACGGTAACCGTGAGGTGCTGGCTCCGCCACCACCAAGAAGCCAATAGGAATAATGATGAAAAAACGTATTACAGTATTAGGCTTATTATTATCAACCAGTATGTTGTCAGCCGTTTCATATGCAGACGATGCCACTGAATTACGCACTAAGTTAGCTAAAATAGACAACTTACATGCCACCTTTACTCAGCAAGTGACCGACATCAATAAAAAGCCTATTCAAAGTGGTAATGGTGTGTTTGCTTTGGCTTATCCTAATCAATTTTATTGGCACTTAACTGAGCCTGATGAATCGCTTATTGTGGCTGATGGAACCAACTTATGGGTATTTAATCCGTTTGCAGAAGAAGTCACCGTGATGGATGTATCACAAGCAGTTGATGCATCGCCAATGGCGTTATTGGTACACCGCGACGATGAAACTTGGAATAAATACTCCGTGATGAAGCGTCAAAACAAAGCACAATCAAATTGTTTTGATATTCAGCCTAAACAGTTAAACAGCAGTGTCGTTGCCGTGAGCGTGTGCTTTAACGACAGCAAACTCACACAATTTAACTTAACGGACGAACAAGGTAACCTAAGCCAATTTCAACTGTCTGCTCAGCGCGCAGTATTACCTGCAGAAGGTGACTTGTTCAAATTTGCCATCCCTGACAACGTTGATATTGATGACCAACGTTTAAAACAAGCAAATTAAGTGGTGGCATGGCTAATTTAGGTTTTGATTTTGCTCCAGATTTTCGTCCTTTGGCAGCACGTATGCGGCCAAGGGAGATCAGTGAATACATTGGCCAAGCTCATTTACTTGGCGAAGGCCAGCCGCTGCGTAAAGCGCTAGAGGCGAATCGTGCCCACTCCATGTTATTATGGGGCCCACCGGGTACCGGCAAAACCACATTAGCAGAACTGATTGCGCATTATGCTAACGCCCATGTTGAACGCATCTCAGCGGTCACTTCGGGTGTAAAAGATATTCGCGCCGCCATTGAGCAAGCCAAAGCCATTGCCCAAAGTCGTGGCCAACGCACCTTATTATTTGTCGATGAAGTCCATCGCTTTAATAAAAGCCAGCAAGATGCCTTTTTACCGTTTATTGAAGACGGCACGGTGATCTTTATTGGTGCGACAACCGAAAACCCCTCATTTGAAATCAACAATGCGCTATTGTCACGGGCGCGGGTTTACCTGATAAACCGCTTAACGTCTGATGAGATCCATTTAATCGTCACTCAGGCGCTTAATGATGTTGAGCGCGGTTTAGGTAAACGTCAGTTAATCTTGCCAGACGACGTTGCCCAGCAACTTGCCGATATTAGTGAAGGCGATGCTCGTAAAGCCCTAAACTTACTTGAGCTTATGAGTGATTTAGTTAGCGATGGCGGCGAATTTACAACAGAGATGCTCACTCAAGTTGCAGGCCATCAAGCGGCAGGTTACGACAAAAATGGAGATCAGTTTTACGATTTAATCTCTGCGGTACATAAGTCCGTTCGAGGCTCAGCGCCTGATGCTGCACTTTACTGGTTTTGCCGGATTTTAGAAGGCGGCGGTGACGCACTCTATGTTGCCAGACGTTTATTGGCCATTGCCTCTGAAGACATCGGCAACGCAGACCCTGTTGCCATGACCGTAGCGCTCAATGCCTGGGATTGTTACCACCGCATCGGCCCAGCAGAAGGTGAGCGTGCTATCGCACAAGCTGTGCTTTATTTAGCCAGTGCGCCTAAAAGTAATGCCGTTTACAGTGCCTTTGGCGCTGCACGAGAGTTAGCTAAACAAACAGGTCATGAACCCGTACCTAATCATCTACGAAATGCGCCAACCAAACTGATGAAAGAAATTGGCTTTGGTAAAGAATACCGCTACGCCCATAACGAGCCTGGTGCATTTGCCCCTGGCGAAAACTACTTTCCCGAATCACTCAAGCACAGCCAATTTTATCAGCCGACTAACCGTGGTTTTGAGAAGCGCATTCAAGATAAACTCGCCCAGCTCAACGAGCTTGACCGACAAAGTGAGGTCAAACGCTATGACTAATGTGTTGCTTGTGGCGCTTGGCGGGTCAATTGGTGCAGTTTTGCGCTATCTTCTGTCAATATTTATGATCCAGCTATTTGGAAGCAGTTTTCCTTTTGGTACACTGTTAGTCAATTTATTGGGATCGTTTTTAATGGGTGTTGTTTATGCGCTCGGGCAGCTGAGTCATGTTAACCCTGAAATTAAAGCCTTGGTGGGTGTGGGTTTATTAGGCGCGCTTACCACATTTTCGACTTTCTCAAATGAAACTTTATTGCTGATCCAAGATGGCCTTTGGCATAAGGCTGTTTTAAATGTGTTGTTGAATGTCACCTTGTGTTTATTGATGGTGTATATAGGTCAACAACTTGTATTTTCTCGCGTTTAACTAAAAAGAACTGACAACATGCTAGATCCAAAATTTTTGCGTAATGAACTAGAAGTCACCGCCGAGCGTTTAGCCACTCGAGGCTTTACTCTTGATGTCGAACAATTGACCAAACTTGAAGAAAAGCGTAAATCGCTTCAAGTTGCAACTGAAGACTTACAAGCATCGCGTAACGCGATCTCTAAGTCGATTGGTCAAGCTAAAGCTCGCGGTGAAGACATTAGTTCCATTATGGCGCAAGTAGGGGATTTAGGGGCGCAGTTAGATGCGAAAAAATCTGAGCTTACTGAACTATTACAACAAATCAATTTAATCGCCATGAGCGTACCTAACTTGCCAGACGAGTCTGCTCCAGTGGGTAAAGATGAAAGCGAAAACGTTGAAGTACGCCAATGGGGCACCCCAAAAACCTTCGATTTTGAAGTTAAAGATCATTTAGATCTTGGCGAAGCCTTGGGCGGATTAGACTTTAAAAGTGCCGTTAAAATTACTGGTTCACGCTTTATTATTATGCGTGGCCAAATTGCCCGTTTAAACCGTGCGTTAGGTCAGTTTATGCTTGACCTTCACACCACTGAACATGGCTACACAGAAGCATACGTGCCGTTACTCGTTAACGAAGACAGCTTAATGGGTACAGGCCAATTACCTAAATTTGGTGAAGACTTATTTCACACCAAACCGGCCACTGAAGAAGGCCAGGGATTATCGCTTATTCCTACCGCTGAAGTGCCCTTAACTAACTATGTTCGCGACATGATTGTTGATGAAAGTGAACTGCCAATCAAGATGACCGCATTAACGTCATGTTTCAGAAGTGAAGCAGGCTCATACGGCCGTGATACCCGCGGATTAATTCGTCAGCATCAGTTTGATAAAGTTGAGTTAGTGCAAATTTCACACCCAGATCACTCAATGGCAGCATTAGACGAAATTACTGCCAATGCAGAAAAAGTATTACAGCTATTGGGTTTACCATACCGCACTGTCGTATTGTGTACCGGTGATATGGGCTTTGGTTCAAGTAAAACCTTCGATATTGAAGTGTGGTTACCGGCGCAAAACACCTACCGTGAAATTTCGTCATGCTCAAACATGAAAGATTTCCAGGCGCGTAGAATGCAAGCCAGGTATCGTAGCAAAGCAGACAATAAGCCTGCGCTTTTACACACTCTAAACGGTTCTGGTTTGGCTGTAGGTCGTACACTTGTTGCCGTTCTTGAAAACTATCAAAACCAAGATGGCACCATTACGGTACCTGAAGTCTTACGTCCATACATGGGTGGTTTAAGCATTATTGGTTAATGGTGCAATGTATTTGTCGTGCTCCTCCTCGAGTGCGACAAACATTTTTGATACTTTCAAAGGATAATAAGCGGTGGCTACAGGTCAGCGTAATAACAGTAAATTTGTGTCGTCTTCAATTGGAATGTTTTTTATCTTGTTGGTATTCGTGTTACTTGGCCAAGTGGCGATTATCGTATTAGATAACATTTTACCGCAGTAATAACAGCGACAGTAAAAAGCCCAGTTAAGCATGCTTAACTGGGCTTTTTGTTTGTGTTTATCTACAAGCATTTAGCCGGTTTCGGTAATCCTGCAATTTTAGTGGCTTGTTTGGCAGGGCCAATTGGGAATAGGGTATAAAGGTATTTAGAGTTACCTTTATCTGCTCCTAAGCTTTGACCAATGGCTTTAACTAACACTCTGATCGCTGGGCTGGTTTTGTATTCGAGGTAAAAATTGCGTACAAACCGAATCACTTCCCAGTGTTGTTCTGTTAGTTCAATGTTTTCAGACGCTGCAATAACTGGCGCCATTGCCTCTTGCCAATCGGCGACATTTTTTAAATAACCTTGATGATCAACTTCAATGTGCTGACCATTAAATTCAAAAGAGTTTACCAAGTGATTACCTTGCTATGTTTAAGTGATTGCTCAACAAAATTTGAGTAATCGATAATATGAAAAAGTTCGGCTGACATAGGTTTTGCAATCACATCAATCCGCTGCTGTAACCCCCGCGCATGAATATCATCTTGCAACACAAATAGGTTAACCGAGGCTAAACGCTGTTGCCACCGGGGTTGTAATAAGCAGTTAACCGCATCACCCGCCAATAATATGCTGTCGTTTGGGTGCAAATAACGTAAACACGTACTGAGTGCATTGTCGGTTGATGCTGAAGTTTGAATATGATGTAAAATCAAAATACTAATACCTCATCAACCGCTTGCAGTGTTTGGGTTATCATATCGGCACTAGCAACCTCGGCATCAATACTCAATTCGCTGGCGTTAAGCCCTAATTGTTGCATTGATTCGCTACACACTAAAACTGTATCTATGTCGTATAACGGCAGTGCTTTAAGGGCTGATAAGTAATCCTTTGCGCCTGCTTGCTCTGGGGTTTGCCCACTAAGGAGATGTAATACCGCTTCGTCAGTAAAAATAAGACTCACTTGCTGCTCAAAGCTTGCACTCAGCATCGCAACATCTAAACCTTCGCGGCCACTGGTGGACCCAAAAGGTGCATGGCGAAATACAATGGCCACAGATTTCATTATTGATCCTATCGATTTTAAAAGCTGATTAAACGATCGGCTTTTTCTATGCCAACCACTAATTCGCCTAAGCCGCCCATGGAAAAATGCTCACTACTATTCCAATGGCTTTTACCGTTTTCAACCGCTTCTTGCTGTGATAACACACCACGGCGAAGCGCCGCCGACACGCAATTGGTGAGCGAAACCTGATGTCGCTGTGCAAAGGCTTGCCACTGAGCATGCATATCTATTTCGTCTGAGGCCGGGCAGGTAAGGGCATTGCTGTTAGTCACGCCGTCTTGGTAGAAAAAAACTGTGATGATGTCATGACCATTGGCCAGTACACTTTGGCAAAAAGCTAATGCCCTAAAACTGGCGCTGGAGCCATAAACACTGCCGTTTACTTGGATGATGAATTTGCTCATGATAAAAAAAATGACCCTAAATTAGGGCCATTTTATCGTAATTTAACGCTGAACTCTATCGGCGATTAATCGTCGTTGCCCATACCCATTAAATGTAAAAGACTCATAAATAAGTTTAAGAAATCTAAAAATAATGAAACGGTTGCACGGATGTAGTTGGTTTCGCCGCCATTCACGATACGGCTAGTGTCATACAAAATAAAACCGGTCATCAATAACGCAATACCCGCGTTCATTGCCATAAACATAATCGAGCTTTGCACAAATAAGTTAATCACTAGTGCGCCAATCATCACGAGCATACCGGCAAATAAGAACCCGCCCATAAACGAGAAGTCTTTTTTGGTGGTTAGTGCATAAGCTGATAACGCAACAAAGATAACGGATGTTAAGCCAAGCGCTTGCATAATTAAGCCGGGGCCATTTGCCATGCCTGCATAATGGTTAAGAATATAACCCAGTGACGCACCTTCCATACCGGTAAAGGCAAATACCCAAAAAATACCCGCGGCGGTGTCTGCTTTTTTCAATGTGACAAACAATAACACTAAGCCACCAATTGATAAGCCTAGTGAAGGCCAGCGACCAATTTCAAATAACATGCTCAATCCAGCCGTTACAGCAGCAAAGGCCAATGTCATTGATAACAGCATGTAAGTGTTTTTTAATAGTTTATTGACTTCAGTAGTCGATAAACTTGGGGATAAAACTGATTGTTGACTCATTATCGTCTCCAGAGATTAACTCAATGATTTGTTCAACGCGAAAACTTACTATTTTCACGCTGACAGTAAATCTTTGTTATTAGCGTAAGCAATGTACATTAAATATAAATTAATTTATGACATCGATTCATGTCGCTACGTTACCATAAAGCTTAGGGTAATATAACCTTATAATCTTCAATAGCTTCCGTTTAGCTTAGCCATTCTTTTTTAAGCTTAGGTGTATCGCCTAAATAATCGAGAACCCACTGCATCGCAGGGGTCATATTGGCATTGTTCCAGGCCAAACAGCAGGCGGTATCTTGTTTGGGTTTGTCTAATTGTTTTTCAATTAATGCACCGGCTTTAATAAACACGTCTGCTAAATGGTAAGGCATATATCCCACGCCTAACCCTTCACGGAAACAGTTTAATGCGCGGATCCAATCTGGCACCACAATACGACGCTGGTTATTGAGTAGCCAATTAGGCCTGTGGGCAATATTATTGGCAGTATCTTGCAGGCAAATAGATGGGTAGGGCAGTAATTCGGCATCAGTAAGTAAGTGCTCCGTTTTAGCTAAAGGATGGTTTTTACTCACCAAAAAGCTCCAAGGGATCATGCCCATATCTCTAAATTTAAACACTCCACCAACCGGAATAGTGGATGTTGCGCCAATTGCGATATCACTTTTGCCAGTCGATAACGACTCCCACACGCCGTTATACACTTCAAGTCGAATGATTAATTCGATATCAGTAAAGTGACGATAAAAATCGGCAATTAGCACACTGATTTTGTCGGCGCGTACCATATTATCAATCGCAATCGACAGCGAAGGGCGCCAACCGTTAGCCACTTTTTGAGTATCACGCTTAATGTTATTCAATTTAGTCATGATCTCACGCGACTGAGCCACAAAATGCTCACCCGCAGGCGTCAAACTCACACTACGATGATGACGTTCAAATAAGATGACCCCTAGGTCATCTTCAATTTGTTTAATCGCATAACTCACCGCCGAAGGGACTTTGTTTAATTTATTCGCAGCGGCGGTAAAACTGCCCACTCGGGCAACTATATCTATCATTTCGAATGCTTGTTCTGAAAGCATCTCGCTATCCTTGGCATCGGCAATATTACTTGCTGTAAAGGTAAACATTAACCCTAATCAAATCAAGCAAAGTCGCGGTTATCAGCTGTTTAATCACATAATTTGCTTAGCAAAAGACCAAATAACCTGTTTAAAGAATGCAGGCTATTTACCAATACCCTATAAATGACAGCCATGTGAGTCACTATATCGACCTTACAGTGCAGATAAATCAACATTCACACGCTATTCATTCATCCGCTGAGTGTTTTATCGCCACTTAACTGATTATTTTCAATTTACCCTTTACACCAAACTGCCATTGTCATATTATTCGGCCGCTCGGAGGGATGGCAGAGTGGTCGAATGCACCGGTCTTGAAAACCGGCAACGGTTTATCCCGTTCTAGGGTTCAAATCCCTATCCCTCCGCCACATTAAATACGAGAAAAGCCGTTGATTATCAACGGCTTTTTTTGTTTTTGGCGTTTGTGGGGCTCTCCATAAGGATTGACTCAGACAATGTATCTTTATCGAGCACCCAACAACGTATACTTTACACGTATCTGTTTAGCCAAATATTTACGCGACAAAGGCTTTCCCTTTGACGTAAAAGTCTCCTTACTGACTCGTGACAGAGCAGAAGCAGTCATCCGTAACATCGATGTTGCCGGAGCACTCAAAAAAATCATCAAGTCTATCGACAATAAAACCCGTATTAATGACTTTATTCGCTACGTTGATGAGGTCATTAATCATCTCAGATCTCAGTTTGATGCAGCTGATTCTGATATCACGTTCAATATCACGCCTAAATCTCATGCTATCCCTATTAGGGACACTAAGCAGTCAGAACACCGTGAAACTAACGCTATCGCGCAACCAAAGCCTGTTATTGGGTTAAACGAAGCATTAAGCGCATTTATTATCTCAAAACAAAAATCAGCCATCAGGCATCTCTCTATTAAGCAGCTTGAGCAGCGTATTCGGCATTTTATTGATACCGTATCATCAAAATCCACTCTTAAAACCAAGCTTAAAACTGATAATAAATGTGTGCATGACATCACCAGTGCTGATGCGATGACCTATCGCGATGCTTTACTGACTCAAGGCCGAAGCTACAAAAGCAATAAAGAGTACTTAGCTGCCATATTTCAGTTCTTTAAGTGGTGCCAATTAATGAATTACTGCACCAGCAACCCCTTTAAAAGCGTTACTGTCGGACAAAAACCAAAAGCTAAACCGAATCAAGCTAGAGACCGCTGGACGCATCCTGAACTTAAACGACTACTTCGCAGCTCATCATTCAAGGCTTCAACAACCGATTTTAAATGGGTCACCCGTTTGATGCTTTATGGTGGTTTAAGGCCTTCAGAAGCCTGCCAGCTCAAACCTGGAGATATCAAACTAATCGATGGCGTACACTGTATTAGCATTGATGACAGCGGTGCAGCACAGCGATTAAAGAACCTCAATGCCAAACGTTATGTGCCCATTCACAAATACTTGCTTGAGCTAGGCTTTATTGCGTTTGTTGAGCAAAGAAAATCAATTCATACCCAGCTGTTTGATTATAAACCTGTCGGCATCATTGAAGATTGGTCAAAAACTTACTGCAAACAGCTCGCCAAGCTTCAAACCGAGATAGGCATGCAAGCTAACCAGCGTCCAACCGCCTACGGCCTCAGACACACGTTTATCGATGAAATGAAGCAACTGGATATCAGCGAGCATATCGTGGCGCAAATCGTTGGCCACGCTAATCCAAACATCACTTTTAGTCGTTATGGTAAAGATGTAAACGTTGCAGCATTGTTTAAGGATATTGAGAAAATTGAATATGACATTTGATGATCGGGTGCGGTTAATCGATAAGCATTAAACCTCGAAAAATATCCAGACGCAATTGGCAGCAACAGTACCTAATAAGGCACAAACACTGCCAAAGCTGTCATTATTTCGCTACAGCAGAGAGCGAAATATAATGGTATAGAAAATGACTCGCAGTCAGTGAGTGCGAAAAAAAACTTATAAATCAAACAAACGTTTCAAACATTGCTTTTTTAATAAATTATATTAAATACTCTGTAACCCAGCACTCATCAGCTATAGGGTAGTGCGAAATAAACCTTTTCGCTCTCACTGAGAGCGAAATTAGTTTGTATAAAAGAGTGAGCAAGTGGTTTTAACTGGAGCTTTTTGTGAGATAGTTGCAGCATTTATTAATCTCCAGCAATCATATAGCGAATACCCTCAAGAAATCGCTGTTAAGGTCATCGCCTCACTTGAGGCAAAGTAGTCCCAATGCGTTCTGCTAAATCTAACAAACTTTTGCCCCAAACTTTGCTAACCGCAGATTAAATTTGAATCATATAAACCGATAATTGCTATAATGCGGCTAACCAAAATTCGTTCCTTGGATTTGTGATGACTAAAAAAAACTTAACTGAAAAAGAAGTGCTAGAAAGTATGACTTCTTATACAGCACATGCAGATGAACTTAGTGAAGTCAGTATTAAAGAATGGACTGAAATGCTAGAAAAAGCTGAACTAATAGCGTTAAACGACGCCGACTACGAAAAGTTTGTAACATATCTGAATTCAGAGACAGAGCCAGCCAAGGTAGAAGCTCTCAAAAAGCTGTTTAAACGAAAAGCGCCTTGGGAATAAACCGACGCATTTTTGTCGGATAGACGACACTTGTTACCAAGTGCCGCCCTCCTAAGAACCCAGCGTGCAACTTT